>JBEKZP010000029.1:0-39846 GCA_049509755.1 Terriglobales bacterium
CTCGATGTGGTGGGCGGGATCGAGGCGCAGGCGGGATCATTTCCGCAGATCAACTTCAAGCAGACCGGCGGCGGCGGCTCGACCGCGCAGGAGTACCGGTACCAGATCAATCCCGACGGCTCCTACCACATTTACGACATGACCGCCGGAGTTAAGTCCCGCTTCGTGCTAACGCAGGCGGGCAATATCGGCATCGGCAACGACGCGCCGGGCCAAAAGCTCAGCGTTGGCGGCGTGATCGAAAGCTTGTCCGGCGGGTTCAAGTTCCCGGATGGATCTGTGCAAGCCAGTGCGAACGCTTTTACTGCCAGCACAAGCGACCAGGTGTTGCGCGTGGTGCAGAATGGCGCCGGAGCAGGTTCATTGACACTTGGAACACTACCTTCGGCTGTGCGCGGCGACGCGACCGCCACCAGCGGGTTCATCTCCGGGGTGCTGGGTACCTCAACCAGTCCCGACGGGTTCGGTGTCACGGGTCTAAACCTGGCTGCGAGCGGAAATGCGATCGGCGTATTTGGTGTCTCTACCCAAAGCACAGCCGGAACTGGAATATGGGGCGAGGCGGAAGCTACCGGCGGCGACGCGATCGGCGTGTTTGGCAAATCCTTCAGCACAACCGGCACCGGTGTTGTGGGTTACGTCAACGTGGGGACGGGTGATGCGGTCGGCGTGTACGGCCGCTCCGACAGCATTCTCGGAACAGGCGTCTTGGGCGAAGCCGTCGCGACCAGCGGCAACACCTACGGCGTGTGGGGGAGGACTGCAAGCTACGCGGGCTACGCTGGTGTATTCGACAACACCGCCAGCGGCACTATTCTGGTCGGTCGCTCAGGAGTGAATGCGACCAACGTCTTTCGTGTAGATGGCAATGGCAAGGGCTATTTCAATGGCGGCACGCAGACGGGAGGCGCCGACTTTGCGGAATCGGTGGACGTGGTCGGCACGGCGGCCCAATATGAGCCTGGCGACGTGTTAATCATTGACACCACCGGCGAGCGCCGGCTGGCGCTTTCCCGTTCCCCGTATTCCGCCCTGGTAGCGGGAATTTACTCGACGAAGCCCGGTGTGTTGGCCACGCCGCACAACATGGACGACCCGCGGATTGCCGCTGAGGTTCCGCTGGCCATTATCGGCATTGTGCCCTGCAAAGTGACCACGGAGAATGGTCCAATTGAAACCGGCGATTTGCTGGTAACCTCGTCCATGCCGGGACACGCCATGAAGGGCACAGTTCGCAAGCGCATGCTGGGCGCGGTGGTGGGAAAGGCGCTGCAACCCCTGCAAAATGGTACCGGAATAATCCAAGTGCTGGTGGCGCTGCACTGAGTGCTGCGCAGCGGATTGCGGATCAGAGTGGCGCAATAGGAAACTTGCAGGTGAGCGTGACGCCGGCTTGCCTGGCGGAGGCTCGGAAGCGGGGCTTTCTTGCTCAGCGAACCTGAACGGGGATGTCGAAGTGCGACCTGCCGCCGGTTCCGACGATTGACACGATGTACCTACCCTTTGCCAGGGCGGGGCGCGCACGACGCACGGCGGTCTTGCGTTGGTAAGCTACACGCGAGACTGGGACGAGCGTAATCAGGGTCGACGATTCACGGCGCACCAGGGTGCAGGTAGCGAGCTTCGGACTGACACTGCAGGTGGAACTCGCGCTGCTGGCGAGCGACAGCGGAACTTCAAACGACGCCGCGGACGACGAAACCGCAGGCCGCGAGGGGCGCGCAGGTCTGTACAATACCATCACCAACTCTGTGCCGACGCCGCTAAGCTGAAGGGAAAAAGGCATTGCGTACGTATCGTTGGTAAGCGCGAGGGTTCCGATTCGCTGCCCCAAGGCAGACGGCCAAAACGTTACATAGACTGTGCACGTCGTGTAGGAACCCGCCGACCATTGTCCGACGGTTGCGCCGACACAATCATTGCGCTGGGTAAAATCCCCCTGGGTTACAACGGATGTGATCTTGACTGCTCTCAATCCCTGAATAACGATTGCCTGCTCGACGCTGTTCCTAGCGATGGAAATATTGCCAAACGGCTGCGGCGCCGCTGCTACCAGTACGTTTTCAGTCGTAAAGGGCATCACGGGTGTACTAGCAGCGATGGACTGGTATTTCGCCACGATGCGCCAATAATAGGTGGTACTTGGATTCCAGTTGAAAAACCCGGTTGAAACGGAGTAATTGCCGCCATTCTGGTTAAGGATGTTGCTCAGGAACGGCGGCTCCTGAGCCGTTCCGAAATACACGTCGAAAGAATCACCGTAGCCACTCCATCTCAGCGCGTTGGAAACTGTCGAAACATTGATCGATGCGGGCGTCGGGTCGTAATTCGAGCTGCCGACGGCCTTGGTCTGGAACGGCAGGATCGCGCCGTAAATCGGGCCGCCCGGCCAATCGACGGCGAGACGAAAGTAGTATTGCGTCGCCGGCCAGAGGCCCGCTATCTGAGCAGAAGGATAAGTGTAGCTGCTCGACACATGCGGCGTTTCGCTATATGTGGAGAGGGTGGGATCGGTGCCCCACTGGAACCATGAAGTCAGTGCCGAATTGCCAGTCTGAGAAAAGTACCCCTCCAGCTCAGCTGTGTTGTGGCGCGTCGTCGCTGAGTCGGTACGGACCGTTGGGGAACCGGCGGGGGCAACCTGTTTACTCGTAAACGATGCGCTGTAGGCACTTCGTACGCCGGTGTAATAGGGGTCTGGTGGGAGGAAAATCCTGACGTAAAAGTCCGTCGGTGAGTCGCCGGCGCCTGCTTCAGCGTGGTTGTCGCCGGAGTAGATTGCAACGGTGTCGGTGCCGAGGTAGATCTCGATGCGTGGTGCGGTGTTTGGAACGTAGGGCACGTCAACGGCGAAACCCTGATTGGCGGGCATTGAGACCTTGAACCAGTCGTCCGCAAGTGTTTTCACAACCAGATTGCTGAAAGACGCGGGAAGATTGATGACGTATGCCTGCGCGCGGCTGTTGTTGGCCAGGTTGTCGTCGGGCAGCCCCTGCTCGAGGTACTGGCGTCCATCGCTGCCAACCAGTTTGTCATAAGCCGCATTCAGCTTGCCGTAGTCATCGGGGCCGGATACGCCGCACGTCGAGTAGCCGCCATGCAGTTGGCCAACAACCTGATGGTTTGCGTTGAACAGCGGAGAGCCGGAAGAGCCGGGCTCGGTTATACCCAGGTTCCAGTTGACGTTGTATTTGGCCGCTGACTCGTCGGTGGTCCGGTTGCCGAACGAAATACGGCGATAGGAAGCGACAGGATGATGAATACCGGTCAGAGTTTCGGAAAAAGACGGATCCGCTGTGGTCCAGGCAGCCCACACCGCAGCCGTAGGTAGCGGGCGCAGCAATTGAAGCACCGAGGTGTCGGAATCCTCGATCGGAGTTGCGGCCAGAAAGGTCGCGTAGCTGCTGGTATAGGCGGCGTTTTCGTTGGCTGTACCGTTACAACTGCTGCTCTTATAGAAGAAATAGGCAGCCAAGGTTTGCGCTAACGCGTCGCTACTGATGCAATGAGATGCGGTCAGCAGTAGGGGACTGAAGTCGCCGCTGGCGTTGTTCACCAGAGTTGCGGAGCAGGCGTAGAAGTAGTTGGCGTCGTTGAACAGGATGCGCGTCACCGAGTCGCCGGAACCGGACCAGTCGGGGTAGCAGGTGGCGTCCAGTTCGCATGCTTGCGGTGCACCGAAGTAGAGGTTGCGTATGTCGTCGTAAACGTGGCCCAGGCCGGGGATCTGGAAGGGCAAGGCTGCGGGCAGGGGACCGTCGGGATTGGATTCATCCAGCAACTCCAGGTGGACGGTGTCGCCGGCGACGGGAGGAGACCAGAAGTCGCCGTTGGCGAAGGGGCCTTTGTCCTCGAACTCAAGCGGCTCCTGATTGGCGCCGGGAGCGCTGACGTAGAGCTTCATGCCGGGCGGCAGGGCGAAGTTGGTAAAGTGCAGGCGTGTAGTGAGCGAGGCGGGGGAAGTGATGTCGAGCATCCAGACGCGGGCGCCGGGCAAGGGGAACCATTTGCCGTCGGCCTCGGAGAGGCGGAGGTCGCGGTTGATGCCGATCTCCAGTCTTTGCGCGTCGGGCAGGCGGGAGTTACGGGCGGGGCGGCGGGCGGGCTGCAGAAGGTCGTTCTCCTGCTGATGTTGTCGTTGGCGCTGGTCGCGCTCCTGGCGAAGGCTGGCGGCGTCCAGAGCAGGCAGGATGATGTGGGGCACCTCCGCCTCGATGATCTCGGGTGCGGCCCGGCTGGGAAGTACTCGGGGGGCGGTGGGCAGAAGGGCTTGCGCCTGCTGGGGAAGGCGGGCTGCGGGCACTTCAATGACCGGCACAGGACGAGGTGGCCTGAGCTGACCCAGTGCTGCTAGTCCCGAACAAAAGGCGGGTATAGCAAAAGCCAGAACAATGCGACGCAAGATCCGGAACCGAGCAAGAGAGGCCAAACTGCTCTCCGCCTTCGTTATAAGTGCGAAGATTATGGACCCAATCTGTCCGGTCAGCGAGGTGAATTTCTGGGCGGGTTCGGATTCCCCAAATCGGGCCTCAAATATCCTTGAGGTGGAGGAAGGCGGAAAACGTGAAGAAAAGTCCTCGGCTGGAGAGATGGCGTCCCGCGGACCCGCGGAGGTGCGACGCGAAAAGCCAGAGCCAGAATGCGGCCGGTTTGCTTTGGACCCAACACACATGCCCCTCGGGCTGGATGAGTAATCTCTTCGACGATCGTGTCGCGCAGGTCTGGGTCCCCAGACCACTGCGTTCGCTGAGGAGCACAGGAACTTCCATTGAAATTGCCTCAAGCTGGCGCGGGACGAATTCAGGAATTCCTGTTGACACCCAAGCCCAGAGCGCTAATATTCAGCTCTCCCCCGTTAATTAGAAAGCCGTAGTCCTGAACGGATTACCGCGGGCGCAGCTATGTGGGTGGGGGCGGCGACCGCCGTGGAGTGTCGCAATGCGTGCTCTCCCTTCGTGGGTCAAGGGAATTGTCTACAGTTTTCTGTGCATCTTCACGCTGGCACAAACAGGTTTCGGGCAGGGTCCGGCGGCTGCTTCCGCATATGGCAAGCTGCCGCTGAGCTTCGAACCGAACCAGGGACAAACCGCCGGCAAGGTGCAATTCCTTTCGCGCGGACGCGGCTACACCTTGTTCCTGAGTTCCAGCGACAGCGTCCTCGCGCTGCATCGGGGTCATCGCGGCTCGCGCGCGGAACGCATGGAAGCGGGTCCCTCCGCCGAAGCCCCCGCCGCACTGCGCATGCACCTGGTGGGCGCCAATGCGTCGGCTCCAGGCGCCGCTGAAGATGCGCTGCCGGGCAAAAGCAATTACTTCATTGGTAACGACCGCACCAAGTGGCGCACCGACGTCCCCAACTACGGGCGCGTCCGCTATCGCGGTGTTTACCCCGGCATCGATCTGGTTTATTACGGCAACCAGCGCCTGCTGGAGCACGACTTTGTAGTTGCCCCCGGCGCCGACCCGCGCCGTATCCGCCTCGCTTTCGACGGCATCAAGCGCGCCGCAGTGGAAAAATCCGGCGACCTGGTTTTGCAACTCGGCGATGGCGAAGTGCGCCTGCAGAAACCGGTGATTTACCAGAACACGGAAGAGGGCCGGCGCGAAGTTACCGGCGGATTTGTGCTGCGCAAGAACCAGGTCACCTTTCAGGTTGGCGCCTACGACCGCCGGCGAGCGCTGGTGATTGACCCGGTTCTTTCCTATTCCACGTACCTGGGCGGCACCGGCGAAGATGCCGGCAGCGCCGTGGCGACGGACAGTTCCGGCAACGTGTATGTGGTAGGGAAAACCGCCTCGACTGCAGCCAACGGTTTCCCCATCACTACGCAACTCAGCGCCACCGGATGCGCCGCGGTCACTCCTGCAGGCTGCAGCGGGACGGCGGACGATGTCTTCATCGTCAAGATCAATCCCGGCGGAACCGGCGGGACGCTCGGAACTGCGCTGGTGTATTCCACCTTCCTCGGCGGCAATGGCGACGATGAGGGTTATGGCATTTCCGTGGACGGCTCCAACAATGCCTATGTAACCGGCTTCACCTCGTCCGCCGATTTCCCGGTTACCACCTCTCCCGCTGCGTACCAGCCGAGTCGCGGCAGCTCTCAGGGCAACGCCTTCGTAACCAAGATCGGCGCTGCCGGCAACACCTTGCTGTATTCCACCTACCTCGGCGGGCACGCGCGCGACTGGGGCAACGCCATAACCCAGGACTCTGGCGGCAATATGTACGTCACCGGCGTGGCGTATTCGCGTGACTTTCCGACGCTGTCCACGTTGTCAGCGCCGCCGGTGACGCTGTTCGCGAGCCGCAACAGCGGGACGTCGTGGACGGCTGCTGCCAGCGGAAGCACGTCTTTTCAGGTAACCGCCTTTGCCGTGGATCGCAACACGCCGGGCACGGTGTACGCAGGACAAGTGGGCAGCGGCGTAATCAAGAGCACGGATTTTGGCGCCACCTGGACGGCCACCACCGCCACTCAGAGCTATTCCAACGCGCTGATTCTCGACAGCACCACTACCGGCGCTACCGCCGTACTTTACGAGGGCAGCCGCTTCGACGGCGTGCGCAAGATCACCGGCGGCGGAACCGGCAGCACTTTTATCAACAGCGGTTTGGGGAACTTCAACGTTCTCTCGCTGGCGCAGGACCCAATCACTGCCGGGACTCTGTACGCCGGCACCAATGGCAGTGGAGTTTATGTAAATCTGAACGTCAACGGCCCGACTCCCACCTGGACGCAAGTCACGACCGCCGGTTTGGGCAATACGGTTATCAATGCTCTGGCGGTCGATTCCGCAACGGATGTTTTATACGCCGGCACCAATAGCGGCGTGTACCAGTTGGCCCCTGGAGGAGCCAGTTGGACGACGGTGGCGGGGGGGCCGGCGGGATTGACCGTGCTCTCTCTGGCCATTGATTCCAGCTCCAACGTGTACGCCGCGTCCTTCGGCGGTGGCTTGTTCAAGCTGAGTGGCGGCGCGTGGACCACGCTGAACGGCAGCGGCGGCACGGCCCTGGGCACGCTCAATCTCCGTGCCGTTGCCGTTGATCCGGTGACGCCGACAACCATCTACGCCGCCGGCCGAAGCCGGCTTGGGATCTACAAAAGCACCGACGGCGGTTCCACGTGGTCGCTGTCGAATTCAGGCCTGGCCATCACCAGCGCGCAGACCCTGGCCATCGATCCGGCTTCCACCGGAAACGTGTACGTCGGCATGGTCAACCTCATGTCGTTCGTCGCGAAGTTTAATTCCGGCGGTAGCCCAACTGTGCTCGCATTTTTCGGCGGCGGGTCGGGTTCCACCCAGACCTACACCATCGCGGTGGATAATCCCACTTCGCAAAACATGTATATCGCCGGCTCCACCAGCACGGCGAACCTGCCCACGCCGCTTGTCGGCCAGACGACGATTGGCGGCAACACCGACGGCTTTGTCGCCAAGATCTCTACCGTCGGCACGCCCGCCGTGGCTTGGGACCGCTACCTGGGCGGCGCGTTTGACGATCTTGTGTACTCTGTCGCTCTCGACCAAAACTTGAACGTGGATGTAACCGGCTACACCACCTCGGCTGACTTCCCGGTTTCCGCCGGCGCCTATCAGAGCAGCCTGAAGGTTACGCCCAACATTGCGGCAAACGCCTTTGTCACTGAGATTGATCCCACCGGAGCCACGCTTCTGTATTCCACTTATTTCGGTGGCACCGGCGGCGATGATGAGGGCACCGGCATCGCGGTGGTTTCTGCCGGAAGCGTGGCTTCCTTCAACTTGACGAGCGGCGGCAGCGGATACACGTCTGCGCCGACGGTGACGATCACGGGCGGCGGCGGGTCGGGCGCGACGGCCACGGCGGTAGTTTTGCCCGCCAGTGGACAGGTGACGGGCTTCATTATCACCAACCCCGGCAGCGGATATGTGCTCGTGCCCGGGGTTGCCATCGCCGGTGGCAGCCCCGTTGTGGCTGCTACCGCGCAGGCGGTGCTCTCTTCGCCTCTGACGCCGCTGATCAGCGTGGCCGGCGTGACCTTTTCCACCGACCTTCCGACCGTCAACCCAATGCAATCTTTCAACGCCGGAGGATACGACACGTTTTACGCCAGGTTCGATCCTTCCAGGAGTGGCGCGGCTGGGCTGCTGTATTCCACCTATGTGGGCGGCAACAGCGATGATTTCGCATTTTTTGTAAATAACCTGGCACTCGACTCGCTGGGCGCCGCCTGGATCACGGGCGAGACCTTCTCCACCAACTTTCCCACTACTGGCAACGCCGTGCAGCCGGCGGGCAGTTCCACGGTGGCGAACTCGGGCGATGCCTTCCTGTATAAGCTGCAATCCACCGGTAATGCTTCGGATCTGTCGCTCAGCATGTCCTCTCCGGCGGGCGCTACGCCGGCCGAGGGAACGACGTATGCCTACACCATCCATGTCACCAACAATGGACCGAGCACGGCGGCGCCCTCCGTGGTGGTGTCCGGCGCCATGCCGACCAACCTCACCGTGAACAGCGTCAACGCCGGCCAGGGAACGTGTTCCGGGCTGCAGACATTTACCTGCAGCTTAGGTACGGTAGCGCTGGGTGGAGCAGGCGTGGACGTCACAGTAAACGTCACTGCCAACACCGTGCCAACGCCGCCGACCGGGCCCACCATGACTGCCACGGCAACGGTGTCCACCGCGGACGACGATCCGGTTCCGGCGAACAATTCCGCGTCTACAACCGTGACCGTGCAGCGGCGGGCGGATTTGGCGATTACCGGTATCAGCAGCCCCAGTTCCGTCGCCGATGGCACTGCGTTTAGCTATTCCATTACCGCTGCCAACAACGGTCCCAGTACCGCCACGGGCATCATTGTCAGCTACCCCTTGCCGGCAAGCGTGACGTTCAACCAAGGGTCATCGACTGCGGGCTGCGCGCTCTCTGCTGGCACGGTCACTTGTCCCGTCGTGAATCTCACGCCCTTTTCCAGTACGGTCATCGTAATCAACGTCACCCCGCATCTCGCCGGTCCCCTGAGCGCCACCTTTACGGTTTCCAGTTCGCAGGTAGTGGACGACGGTCCCAACGGCGGGCCGGGCGCGAACAACACGCCCCCGCCGTTTACCATTACCGTCCGCTCCAACGTCAATCTTTCTGTGACCTTGGCGACGACTTCGCCAGTCGTCCCTGTCGGCGGCAGCGCCGCCTTCAAGATCACCGTTACCAACAACGGGGCGGATACGGCGACCGGCGTGTCTTTTACCGGCAATGGCCCGGCGGGCTTGTCGTACGTGGGCTTCTCTTCTTCCTCGGCCGGTGTGTCCTGCGGTGTCGCGGGGAAGGTCACCTGCACGCTGCCCGACATCCCCAGCGGCGGTATCGTCTCCTTCACCATCTTCGCCCGCGCGGTGCTGCAGGGGACCTACGTCGCGAACGCCTCGGTCAGCTCCTCAGTCACCGACGCCAACTCGGCCGACAACGCGACCTCCGCGACGGTAACGTTCGTTGGAGCGGTCAATTCCAATCTGACTACCATCATCGGAGATTTCGAAAAGAGCAGCATTACGGAGCTAAACACGTTCGGCGGCCAGAATTCTCCGGAGTTTGTTGCCGGGGCGAGTCCGAGCAGCATCGTCATCGCGCCCAATGGCCGCCTGGCATTTGTCGGCAGCATCAACGCCAGCTATGTTTCCGTGGTTGACCTCACCATCCAGGCTGAGATTGCTCGCATTCGCGGCGTCTGGGCGCTGAGCCTCGCCCTGAATTCCGACGGCACCAAGATTGCCGCGGTTTCTAATAGCCGCGACGAACTAGACATCATTGACGTTGCCACCCTCACCGTGTCCCGCATCAGCCTCGATGGCAAGGTCGGCGACGTCGCCGGGAAGGCCGACATCCAGCCGTTTTCCTTGGCGGTGGTGGGGAACACCGCGTACATCGCCAACGTGTTTGGGCCGGTGATCGTGGTTAATTTCAGCGCCTTGCCCGGTCCGGCCACGATTTCGACCGTGGCCAACACGACTGGACTGGCTGTCCGGTACCGCAGCCATCAGGTCGCCGCCACTCCCGACGGCACAACCGTCGCCGTGTACGGTCTGCCGAACGGGGGCACGACCGCGAAGGTGTACCTGATCAATACCTCCACGAATACGCTGACGCAAACAGCGTCCAGCACCGCGACGGGTCCGCAAGCGATTGTCATCACTCCCAGTGCGAATGCGCCGACCGGCGTCGTGGCCTTCCTGACGCGCGGCAGTAGCGCCATCGAAACCCTCGACCTGCGTAGCGGTTCGCCGACCTATGGCCAGCTTCTCCCCAGCGCCACTGTTACTCTGCCAACTTTGGCGAACGACATGGCATTGACTCCTGACGGTGGCACGCTCCAGGCCGTGAACGGCCCGGGGCACGGGGCTATTGGATCGCCGAGCACTCTGTACACGTTGAATGCGGCGGCAATTCTCACCAATCCCTCCACGGCCCTGCAGTCTACGTTTACGATCCCGAATTCGATCTCGGTGCGCACGATAGCCATCGGTTACGTGCAGAATTTCCCGCTGCCCTCCGCGCCGCAGGTCTCCGACGTCGTGCCGCAGGCGATCACCAACGAAGCGCCCAAGCTGGTGCACATCTTCGGCGACAACTTCGCTCCTGGCGCCCTGGTCCACATCGGCAACCAACCGCTGACCTCGGCCTTCGTTTCGCCGCAGGAACTTACGATCACCGTGCCCGCCGGCTACGCCGTACAGGTCGGCCACATTGTTGTGACCTTGCCGAATTCGGCCGGCGGTGCGTTGGCGGCCAACGTCAGTGGCGGCGGTTCGTTCAGCGGCGGGACGAGGCTGCAAATTGATCCTCCGCCGACCTTCGCTCCCATTCATCCGGTCGTCGTCGCCAGCTACGGAACGCCCAATCTGACAACGCTTTTCCGCGATTCCGCGCTGGTCGCCAGCGCGCCGGAAACGTTTTCATTGGCCATTTCTCCCGACGGTCAGTTCGCCTATACCGGACCGTGGGAGCTCGACATCACCAATCTCGATACTGCAACGCTGCAATCGCAGGCCATCTTCCCCAACGGCGGAGGCGCTGCTGCCGACGGCATCGCCATTGCTCCTGACCCGAGATCGCCCACCGGCAACAAGGTGGCGTACATGGTCAGTTGCGACGTCGCCACTTGCACGTCCGACACTCTGTACATCGTCGATGTGGGTCCCACTTCCTCCACGCGCAATACGCTGTTGCGCACCGTCCAGGTGCCGAACACCGACCTCTACTCCCCGCAGGCTCTCGCCGTCACCCCCGACGGCCGCTACGTCTACTCCGCCGACCCGTTCTTGAACGCTAATGGAAGTGGCACACGCCTGGTCATCTTCGACGTGCTGAACAGCACCTCGACCATCATTCCCGACATCACCACCCTCGGCGCCGATCTTAGTCAACAACACATCGCGGTCACCACGGATGGCAAATCGCTGCTGCTCAGCGGAACCGGCGCCACCAGCATCAAGGTCTTCGACATCGGCGGCGCCGCTGTCAGCGGCTCCAGCCCGACCAACCCGCTCCTTCAGACCACCATCACCGGGTCCGGCGCTCCGACCACGAATCCGCCGTTGTTCTATTCCTTCCAGGTGGTGGGAGCGCGGCTGTTTGCCTATGCCAGCGACCAGCGCTACGTCCAGGTTTTCAACTTCGTCCCCGCGAACAACAACTTTACCGCGCTGGGGTCGTACACGATTCCCGGTCCAGCCGGCAATTTCCCCGGCGACTACATGGTGGTGACGCCGGAAGGCACGCTGCTGTATGCCGCATCGACCAACGAAGACGCCGTCGCGGTCCTCGATGTAACCAGCAGCAGCGCGATTGCCTTGATAACCAGGATGCGGACGTCGGTGAATCCGTCGGTTTTGGCGGTGAGTCCGCGCGGCAACGCCAGTGCTGACCTCCAAGCCAGCACTGTTAGTACGCTGCCGTTGCTGCCCGACAGCACCACTGCCGCCGCCGCCCCGAACGCGCCTTTCGATATCTTCATCACTGCCTTCAACAACGGTCCCTCGACCGCCACCGGCGTCAACATGACGCTGGCTATTCCTGCCGGCGTGACCGTCAATTCGGCCTTCATTTCCGATGCGTCCGGGGTCGCGAATTTCGCTTGTACTGTTACGACGGCACAGGTCGCCTGCCCGGTCGGCATGTTGCGGCCTACCGATTTCATCACGGTCGACGTCAACGCGACGGCTACTTCCCTGGGCTCGCTTGTCTTTACCAACACCGTCTCCGGCAACGAGACTGACCCCAACCCGGCCAACAACGCCGCCCCACTCAACGTTTCGGTGGCGAACGGCGCCGACCTGGCCATCACCGGCAGCGCGTCGCCCAATCCCGCCGTCGCCGGCAGCCCGGATACGGGGACGGTCGTGGTCACCAACAACGGGCCGGACACGGCTTCTTCCGTCACCGTAAGTTTGTTCTCCACCGCCCAAACGTCTTATACCTTCACCACCACCCAGGGCTCGTGCACACAGGCGGCCACCTCCGAGTTCTGCACGCTAGGCAACATTTTGCCGGGCGGGCAAGTCACCATCACCGCCACCGCGACGTATGGCGCCGGGGATGCGTCCTCGAATGGCACGGTCACCCTTAGCGCCTACGTCTTTGCCAATTCGGCAGATCCCAATTTCGGCAACAACTCCTTCTCGTTCGACCTGCCGATCGTCAGTTCCCCCGCCGGCTTCACCCACTTCCTGGTGACCGAGCGCGGCCGCGGACAGTTACAGATTTACAATCCGTCAACCAACACTCCGGTCGGCCAGCCCACCACCGTCATTGCCACACCCATCGCAACCGCGCTCTCGCCCAACCGCCGCCTGGCTTTTGTCGCCAGCCTCAACGTAAACGCCATCTCGGTGGCGGACCTCTCCATCCATAGGGAGATATATCGCATTCGCGGCGTGCGCGCGGCCAATATCGCGATCACCGCCGACGGCACTCGCCTGGTTGCGCCACTGCAAGGCAGCGATGCCGTCGCCATCATTGATGCAGCCACATTCCAAGTGCTGCAGACGGTCAACCTGAATGGCCTGGTGGGCGACAGTACGACGGTCGGCGACGTCACGTTTGGCGGCATGGCCATGGTCGGCAGTAAGGCGTATATCGACGTGTTTGCCGGCGCCGCACCCACGGTCAATCCGGTGGTGGTGATTGATGCCTCCGCCGCACCCAGCGTCACGCCCGTGTTCGTTAGCGGCGTAGTTGGACGGGGAACCGGTAGTTCCGGGTCCACCGACATCGCCGCTACTCCGGATGGCCTGTACGTTCTCGCCGTCCGCAATGTCTCCGCTTGCGGCAACGCCTGCCCGCTGCAGATGATCAGCACCAGCAGCAACAGCGTCGTCAGCCAGGTGCTGAGCTCGACCGGCGGTGCGGCGCCGGTCAACACCGGAAGCAAGATTGCCATCGCGCCCAGCAATCCAAATGGCGTGTTTGGCTACTACTCGCAGGGCGCCAGGCTGAGCGGAATTGATCTGCGCCCCACAGTGGCTGGATCGCCGAATCCCAACTTCGGCAAGGTCCTGGCCGCCCCTTCTATCAGCCTGCCGTTCACTCCGGGGTATCTGAGCGTCTCTAGCGACGGGAATACCGTCTATGCCACCACTAACAACGGTCTGAGCACGTCTGACTTCGTTTCCGTCAGTGCCTCTCTGCTGCAGGCGGGGGCTCCCAATCCGATCCTGGCGCAACTGAAACTTGGCGCCGCCGGCATCCGCCCCATCATTTCCGCCCTGATTGACGCTCTCCCCGAAACCGGCACGCCGCAAATCAGCGGAGTCCAACCGGGGATCTTCTTCAACGACACGTCCACCACTCTCACCATTTCCGGTTCGGGCTTCGCCAGCGGCGCACGGGTGAAAGTCGGCACCCTGGACTCGATGCCGGTCACCTTCATTTCCAGTTCGCAGGTGCAGGTGACGGTCCCGGCCGGCTCGCCTGCCCAGAGCGCAGTCGTGATTGTGACCAATCCGAATAGCGCCGGTCCGATCACCGCGCAATGGCTCAGCGGCGTGGCCCCGGCCAACGGGCTCAACAACGGCAATTCGGCGGTTGAAATCTCCGAGCCGCTCACCTACCAGCCGAAATTTGAGGTCGTAGCCAGTAATTTCGGCGATGGCACCGTCAGCCGCCTCCTCAATAAGGACTCGCTGCCGGTCGCGCCGGCGCCCATTGGCATCGCCTTTGCGCCGGACGGCTCCGAGTTCTTCGTCGAGTCTCTGTTCCTGCCGGAGATAGTCGCCGGCTGGTTCAATTCGTCGCAGACGACCATCAACTTCGATCGGACGGCCGCCAACGTCGCCAGCCAGGCGGGCCAGCAGGAAGGGATAGCCGTAGCGCTCAATCCGGCTACCGGCCAGCCCGTCGCCTTCGCCGCGTCAGCGACCTTCGACCCGAACACCGGAATTTTCGGCGAACAGCTCAACCTGATTGACGCCAACCCGTTCTCGCCGTCGTACAACACCATCATTGACAGCATCTCCGCGCCCGCGCTGAATACTTCCTCCAGCCGCGGCGCGCTGGCGGCAACGCCCAACGGGCTCTACGTGTACGAACAGGCTTTCCCCGTCGCCACCGTAACCAATTCCATCGTTGTCTTCGACGTCGCCGGCCGCAACGTGACGTCACTCGACACCGGCGCGCTGCAAGTTGCGCCCCAACAGTCGAAGATGGTGGTCACTACCGACAATCACTGGCTGCTGATGCAGGATGTCAGCGGCAGCGTCAGAGTCTTCGATATTTCCAGCACGCCGACCGCTCCGGCATCGGTCGGGGTGGCGCCGGCGTTCACGCCCGCCGGCAAAACCGCGCCCGTATTCAGCTCCTTCGCCGTGGCCGGCAGTCACCTGTATGCCTACGACGGCAACCAGAACCTGCTCGAGGTTTTCAACTTCAACCCCGCGGTCGGCAATTTCTCCTTCGTCAACTCCTTTGTGGTTCCGGGGCCGAGCACCCTGTTCTACGCCGGACTGGCGGTTGCGCCGGACGAGTCTTACATCTACGTCACGGTTCCCGAGAGCGATTCGGTGGTCGTGCTGGATGCTGCCAAGGTCATCGCCGGCGACTCCACGGCACTGGTGACCAGCTTCGCCACTGGCCTCTCGCCCGAGGTGGTCGCAATCAGCCCCAAGCGCCGCGATACCGCGCCCCAGGACGTCGGCATTACCATTTCCCACACGCCCGATCCCGTACCGTTGGGCAGCAACATCACCTATAACGTCACCATCACCGACTTCGGTCCATTCCCGGGCTCCGGGAACGGCAACAACAACTCGGGCGGCTCCGGGAACGGCTCAGGAAACGGCTCCGGAAACGGCTCCGGAAACGGTTCGGGGAACGGTTCAGGCAACGGTGGTTTCCTCATCAATTTCGACAAGACCCTGATCCCGATCTCCAGCAGCTTCTCCAATTCGCCGTTCGTAAGCTGCGGCCTCACCGGCAACCAGTTGCTCTGCGGGTTCGACAAGAACGGCCCCGACCTCGGCCCGCCACCCGTTTCCATCAGCGGTAACCTGGTCCTGCAGGCGACCGCCACCGGCGCCGTCACCGTGCAGGGCTACATTAAAGCTGACAACAGTTACGACCCGAACCCCGCCAATAACATCGCCACCGATACGACCAATGTGGTCGTTCCACAGTTCACGCTCTCGTTAACCACGGCGGGGGCGGGTTCGGGTACGGTGACCAGCAACCCGGCAGGTATCAGCTGCCCCGGCACCTGCACGTTCTCCTTCCCGCAAGGAACAGTAGTGACGCTGACGCCGACTGTGCCGGCCGGATCGGCTTTTGCCGGCTGGAGCGGGGCCTGCACTGGCACCGGCGCCTGCTCGGTAACCATGAACTCGGCGCAGTCGGTAACCGCGACCTTCAATTTGTCCGTTGCCGTCTCGATTTCCCCTGCTTCCGCCGCGCTGCTGACCGGCGGCACACAGCAGTTCACCGCCACCGTAAGCAACACCACCAACACGGCCGTTACGTGGACGGCGACGCTGGGCTCTATCAGCGCCTCCGGGCTCTACACCGCCCCGGCATCGATGGGCACGGCGATAGTCGCCGCCACCTCGGTCGCCGATCCGACCAAGTCGGCCTTGGCGTTCATCACGATCACCTCACAGAGCCAAGCCATTGGCGAGGATTGGGGATCCAACGGCTTCGGCCAGTTGGGCAACGGCACATTGACAGACAGCAGCATGCCGGTCCAGGTGAGCAGTCTCTCGGGGTTGGTGGCCATCGCCGGCGGCGCCTTGCACAGCTTGGCGCTGAAGAGCGACGGCACGGTCTGGGCCTGGGGATACAACGACAGTGGCCAGTTGGGCAACGGCACCAGCACTGACAGCAGCACGCCCGTCCAGGTGACCAGTCTCTCGGGCGTAGTGGCTATCGCCGACGGCAACGATCACAGCCTGGCGCTGAAGAGCGACGGCACGGTCTGGGCCTGGGGATACAACGCCTACGGGCAGTTGGGCAACGGCACCACTACGGACAGCAGCACGCCGGTGCAGGCAGCCAGTCTCTCGGGGGTAGTATCCATCGCTGGCGGCGGCTTGCACAGCTTGGCGCTGAAGAGCGACGGCACGGTCTGGGCCTGGGGATACAACGACAGTGGCGAGTTGGGCAACGGCACCACCACCGACAGCAGCACGCCGGTCCTGGTGAGCGGTCTCTCGGGGATGGTGGCCATTGCCGGCGGCTCAGATCACAGCTTGGCGCTGAAGAGCGACGGCACGGTCTGGGCGTGGGGATGGAACTACTACGGCCAGTTGGGCAACGGCACCACCACCGACAGCAGCACGCCGGTGCAGGCGACCAGTCTCTCGGGGGTAGTGTCCATCGCTGGCGGCGACTTGCACAGCTTGGCGCTGAAGAGCGACGGCACGGTCTGGGCGTGGGGATGGAACGGCAGTGCCCAGTTAGGCAACGGTACCACCACCGACAGCAGCACGCCGGTCCTGGTGAGCAGTCTCTCGGGGGTAGCGGCTATCGCCGGCGGCTCAGAACACAGCCTGGCGCTGAAGAGCGACGGCACGGTCTGGGCCTGGGGATGGAACGGCAACGGCCAGTTGGGCAACGGCACCTTCACGAACAGCAGCACGCCGGTCCAGGTGAGCAGCCTTTCGGGTGCCGTCGCTATCGCCGGCGGCGGCTATCACAGCCTGGCGCTGGCCCCGACCTTCACCCTGTCGGTGAGCACCACCGGTACCGGATCGGGCACAATCACCAGCGCGCCTGCGGGCATCAGTTGCCCTGGCACCTGCACATTCTCCTTCCCGCAAGGGACATCGGTTTCGTTGACGCCGGCTGCGCCGGCCGGATCGGCTTTTGCCGGCTGGGGCGGCGCCTGCACCGGCACCGGCGCCTGCTCGGTGACCATGAGCGCAGCGCAGGCGGTAAGCGCGACCTTCAATCTGACCACGGTAACGGTGACCGGAGCCGGCACCGGCAACGGAACCGTGACCGGCACCGGCGGCATCAGTTGCACCTCCACCGCCGGCGTCACCTCCGGCGCCTGCACCAACACCAGCCCGATCAGCACCGGCGATACGGTCACGCTGACGGCCGCACCGGCATCCTCGCTGTACGTATTCGCGGGTTGGAGCGGCCCCTGCTCCGGCAGCGGCGCCTGCACGTTCACCATGGGTACCAGTGCCGTAACGGCGACTGCGACGTTCTCTCCCGCGCCTCAGTTTGCGCTGACGGTGAGCACGGCGGGGGCGGGTTCGGGTACGGTCACGAGCAACCCGGCAGGAATCAGTTGCCCCGGCACGTGCACGTTCTCCTTCACGCAAGGAACATCGGTTACGTTGACGCCGGCTGCGCCAGCCGGGTCGGCTTTTGCCGGCTGGAGCGGCGCCTGCACTGGCACCGGCGCCTGCTCGGTAACCATGAGCGCGGCGGAGTCGGTGAGCGCGACCTTCAATCTGACCACGGTAACGGTAACCGGCGCCGGCACGGGCAACGGAACCGTAACCGGCACGGGCGGCATCAGTTGCACCTCCACCGCCGGCGTAACCTCCGGCGCCTGCACCAACACGAGCCCGATCAGCGCCGGCGATACGGTCACGCTGACGGCCACCCCGGCTTCCTCGCTGTACGTATTTGCGGGTTGGAGCGGAGCCTGTTCCGGCACCGGCGCCTGCACGTTTACCATGGGCACCAGTGCCGTGACGGCCACGGCGACGTTCTCGTTTAATTCCGGCGCCACGCCTACGTTGGTCGCCGACTATCAGTTCGCCAACGTGTACACCAGTTCGGTCGGCGAGGATCCGGCGCTGGTGGATATCGGCTCGGGCACGAACGCTTTTGCCACCGACACCGTGCGCGGCGCCTCGCAAACCGTGCTCGTCTTCCCCACCGGCAACGGCCTGCAATTAAGTCCGACCAGCGGCCTGTTCGCCAATGTGGCGTACACCGTAGCGGCGCTGGTCCGTCTCGACACCATCTCCGGCTACCGCCGCATCCTCGATTTCAAGAATGCCGCCAGCGACGACGGTCTCTACAACCTGAACGGCAACTTGGTCTTTTATCCCGTGGCGAGCGGTTCTGCGGGGCCGATGACCGCCGGCGCGTACGTGCACGTGGTGCTGACACGCGCCGCCGATGGGACGGTAACCGGCTACGTCAACGGCGTCCAACAATTCTCCTTGGCCGATTCCTCGAATCTGGCTGTGATCGACAGCTCAAACGTGCTCCGCTTCTTCAAGGACGACAACGCGGTTCCTAACGAGAACTCCAGCGGAGCCGTCGCCCGCATTCGAATCTGGAACGGGGCGCTCACCGCCGCGCAGGTCGCTGCCCTGGAACCCGCTCCTACCGCCGACCTCTCCGTTTCCGTTGTGCCGGCCGGCGGGTCGGCCGCTACCGTCACCATCACCAACCTCGGGTCCGCCAATGCAACCAACGTCGTCCTTGCCGACACGCTTGACCGCTTCGGATTTGTCAGCGCCACGCCGAGCCAGGGCGGTCCCTGCACCTTCGCTGCTTCGGTTATCACTTGTCCTCTCGGTTCACTTGCCGCCGGCGCCAGCGCCACGGTCACCATGGTTGTGACCGCGCCGAGCCAGGGCTGGGCCGCGCAGATCTTGCACGCGGCGTCGGACGTGTTCGATCCGAATCCGACCAACAACGCCGCGCGCATCGGTCCTTCGCTCTCCAGCTTCAACACCCCTGCCGGCGCCAACGTCGTGGTCTCGGCCATCGACGCGTCCGGGGACACCGCCACCGTCACCTTCGCGAGCGTCACTCGCGTCGGCGCCACCACCATTTCGGCTTCGGCCGCGACCTCGGCTGCGCCCGCCGGGTTCCGCTTCGGCACGCCGGCCGTCATCTACGACATCAGCAGCAACGCCGATTTCACCGGTCCCATCACTGTCGCGCTGCGCTTCAATCCCGCCAACTTCCACCATCTCGCGCTCGTCCGCGTGTTCCACTTCGAAGGCGGAACGTGGGTGGATCGCACCATGGGCTTGAACGTAGCCTCGGGCTCCATCGCCGGCCAGGTGATGTCGCTTTCGCCGTTCGCGCTGCTGGAACCGCTGGACTCCATCCCGGTGGCCAACGCCGGCGCCGACCACTCCGTGCCCGGCGCCATGGCCGCCGGCGCCCGTGTCACGCTTGACGGTTCCGCTTCCGTGGATGCTGACGGCGACCCGCTGACCTATCGCTGGTCGGGTCCGTTCCCCGAAGGCGGCGGCACCATCACGGGAGTCAACCCCACGGTCACGCTGCCGCTCGGTGTGTCGAAGGTCGCGCTCGTGGTCAACGACGGTGAGGCCGACTCGCCCGCGGTTGCCCTCAACCTGGCCGTCGCCGATTTCCAGGTGAGCGCGCCGGCCGGTTCCGTGGCCCTCACCCGCGGCCAGTCCACCAGCTTCACCATCACCATGACGCCGCAGTACGGCGCCTTTGGCGCGCCTATCAACCTATCGTGCGCGCCGGGCGCCGCTGACGTGACCTGCTCGTTCTCCTCGGCGAGCGTCACGCCGGGAGCGACCGCGAGCACCGCCACCCTGACCGTTACTGCGGCGGCGACGGTGGCGCGTGCGCCGGGCCGGTCCATGCCCGCTTACTTCGCGCTGTGGCTAGGAACCTTGCCGGTCTTCGGTGTGGTGTTCCTCGCCGCCGGCCGCCGCAAGAAGTGGCAGATGGCGGTGCTGCTCACGCTGGTGCTGGTCCTGGTGGCGTCGCACATCGGCTGCGGCGGCGGAGGCACATCCCAGACGCAATCCTCGTCGCCGCCGTCAACGCCCGGTTCAAAGGCAGTCACCATTACGGTGACCGGTACCTCGGGGACGTTGCAGCATTCATCCTCGGTGACGGTCACGATTCCGCAGTAACGCGAACGCGTCAGGTTGCGCGGGGCAGAACTTCGCCGGCTAGTGGGGGGAAGTTAACCGGGAGCATGGCCGCTGGCCTGCTCCCTTTTTTCATTCCAGACGCGCAATCGGCGATCGGCAACAATCCGACTACCGACAACCGAAAGACCAAAGCCTGGAGCCTAAAGCCTGGAGCCTAGTTACCAGCCTGGAAAATGTGTTCCGCGCGGTCGCCCTTGAACACCATGCGCGCAATCACAAGTTCCTTGGCCGCATTCAGCCTGTACCCGACCTGGGACTGCGCTGCCGGCGCGCTCAGCGGCTTCAGCGTGCATTTCAAGCGGGCTTCAACCGGTTTGCGGCCCTGCCTGGTAAACACCATGATGTGTTCGTCACCCCGCATCTGGTGGGTTACCACATAGTCGCCCGCGGGCAGCAAGGTATCGCCCACGCGGACTGTGTCATAGAAGGTGACAACCCGCTTCTCCGCGATTCCAAACTGATTCGCCGCCATTGCGGCTGTGCCGAGGATTAGTGCTGCGATCACAATCAGGAATACCGTCTTGCGCATGAATCGTGCCTGCCTTCTGGTCCCCCGAATGCCTCATCCGACGGACCACTAATAGCCTAGTCGAGCCTTGCGGCGCTGGCTGTGACCTGGGTCAACTGCGCTTGTGAGCAGCCAGCAACTTGGATGCCGCCGCACGCAGGCGTCCGATAACTCTGACCCGTGGCCGTCTCAGGCACTCGCTTTGCCAGGGACATCACGACCCTGACGCATCCTGGCGTACCCGGCTCACCTCAGCTCCCGCTGATGGGCTGCGCGGCCCCGAGCACTTGGCTTCAACGCAACCGCCGCGACAACCCCGGCACGCGATTCACCTTGCAAGTTGAAAGTTGAAACTCGAAACTGTATCGCATGCGGGTGTTGGCTGTGATTCCGGCGAGGTTGGCGTCCACGCGGTTGCCGCGCAAGCCCCTGCGCGAGATCGCGGGACGGCCCATGCTGGCGCACGTCTATGAAGCGGTGCGGTCCTCGCCGCTGCTGCGCGCCGAAGATGTGGTGGTTGCCACTGACGCGGAGGAGATCGCGCACCTGTGCCGCACCTGCGGATGGAAATTCATGCTGACCTCGGCCGGGCACCGCAGCGGCACCGAGCGGGTGAATGAGGTGGCGGGCAGGATGGCGGCGGACGTGTACCTGAACATCCAGGGTGACGAGCCGATGACGCGCCCGGAACACATCGCCGCGCTGCTGGCGCTGATGCGCGACGCGGCCGTGCAGGTGGGCACGCTGAAGACTCCGGCCAGCGCCGCCGACGTGAACAACCCAAACGCGGTGAAGGTGGTGACCGACACGGCGGGGCGGGCGCTGTATTTCTCGCGCGCCCCCATCCCCTTCGACCGCGACGCCACCGGCGCAACCCGCTACTTCAAGCACCTTGGCTTCTATGCCTACCGGCCGGAGGCACTGGCGCGCTTCTGCCGCCTGCCGGAATCGCCGCTGGAGCGGAGCGAGCGCCTGGAACAACTCCGGTTCCTGGAAAACGGCATCGCCATCCACGTCGCCGAAACGCCGCACGACACCATCGGAGTGGACACCGAGGAAGACCTGCGCCGCGTGGAAAAGCCGCTGCGGGAGCGGTAAACGCTGGAACCCGGGCCAGCGCGTCTGCAACGGCGTCTCTACTTGATTATCGCGCGGGTGTGGCGCCGCGCCGGCGGCGAAACATCTCCGCGGCACGAATGCGCCGCCAGATGGCGGGATGCGAATGGAACAGCCACTCCACCGCCGGCGACGGTCGGCGCTCGGCCAGGTTCTGCTGCGCCAGTTTTTCCATGGATGAAATGAACGGGGCGACGTCGGGGACCGACTGAAAGCAATAGCGGTCGGCTTGGCGCTCGTTGTAACGCGAATAGGCGTTGAGCGCCGGCATCAGCAGCAGCGACATGACGGTGGAAACCAGCGCCAGCAGCGGAAGATTGGCGAAGTCGGTGAGGGTTTCGAACATGTGCCGCTGCTCGACGGCGTAGCGCAGGATGGCGGCCGTGGCCCAGAAGCCGAAAAACGTGATCACCACCTGCACCAGGATGCCTTTGGCGATGTGGCGGTGCACGTGGTGGCCGAGTTCGTGGGCCAGGATGGATTCAATTTCCTCGGGCGAATAGTTCTCCAGCAGCGTGTCGGCGAGAATGATGCGGCGGGTGCGTCCCAGGCCGGTGAGCGCGGCATTGGCCTTTTTGCTCTTCTCGGAAAGTTTCCACTCGTAGACGCCGCGGACGCGCGTGCCGGCGCGCTCGCTGAGCCGCACCAGGCGCTCGCGCAAGTCCTCGTTCTCCAGCGGCTGAAATTTGTAGAACAGCGGGAAGAGCACGACCGGGGCGATCTGCGCGAAGAAGATGGCCAGCACGGTGAACACCGCCCACGCGATCAGCCACCAGCGCTGCGGCGACTGGCGGATGGTCCAGTAAATCAGCTCGGCCACGATCCCGCCCAGCGCCAGGCCAACCAGCCAGCCCTTCACCTCGTCCCACGCCCAGGAGCGCAGCTTCTGGTTGGAAAGGTTGTAGCGGTGCTCGAGGCGGAAACTGTAGAAGTCGAGCGGGAGTCCAAGCAGCTTGCCGATCAGCAACAGCATGGCGATGTACAGGAACACGGCGAGCGCGTAGTGCTGCCGCGCGGCCAGCCACGCCCAGTCGCGCAGCACTTCGCTCCAGCGCGCGCCGCGTGAGGTGGTGACGAACAGCAACACCAGCAGGAAAGCCAGTCCAAGCAGGAAATCGACGACGCTGAGCCGGCGGCGAAGGCGGTTGTAGGCGCGCGCCTCGGGCGTGTCAGGATGCTGATCGGAAGTGGTGGCAGCGAAAGTCACGGTTGATTCGCAGTGTGCAGCAGATGAACGCCCCACGCGCTCGCCGCTTTCATGGTCCTATCTTATCCGCCTGAAGCCTGAAGCCTAAAGCCGGGAGTCCGCGGTTGCTTTTTCCTCGACGAAGCCGACGGCCGCATCCAGAATCTCGGTGACCAGCTCGGGCGAGGCCGCCTCGCAATAAATCCGCATCAGCGGCTCGGTGCCGGAAGCACGCATCAGCACCCAGGCCTCGGCGCCCTTGCCGTTGGTCGGCGCGTCGAGAAAGAACTTTACGCCGTCCAGATTTTCCTTTCGCTGCACGTTGTACCGGCCGAGACGGCGCACTTCGCCGGAATCGGCGCGGCGGATGGCCGCCTGCTTGATCTCCTCGTCAAGGTGCAGGTCGCGGCGCCCGTAGTAATGCGCCCCGAATTCCTTTTGCAGGTAGGCGACGATCTCGCCCAGCGTCATGTGCGATTCCGCCATCGCGTTGGCCAGCAGCAGCGCGTTGAGCACGCCGTCGCGCTCCGGCAGGTGGCGCGGAATGCCGATGCCGCCCGATTCCTCGCCGCCGATCAGCACTTCCTTGCCGCTCAGCACGACGTCGCAAACGTACTTGAATCCGATGCCGTGCTCGATGAGCTCGCGCCCATATTTTTTCGCGATGCGGTCGAGCATGCGCGTGGTGTTGAAGGCGCGCGTTACCGCGCCCGGCCATTTTTTGTATTCCAGCAGCCACCACAGCAGGATGGCGTAACACTTGTGCGCGTCCACGAAGCTGCCGTCCTCGGTGACGGCGCCGATGCGGTCGGCGTCGCCGTCGTTGGCGAATCCGGCGTGGCAGCGCTCCTTCACCACCGTGTCCTGCAGCATGCGCACGTGCGGCTCGATCGGCTCCGGGTTAATGCCGGGGAACAGCGGGTTGACGTCGCTGCGGATCTCCACCACGTCCACGCCGCGCTGCCGCAGAATGTCGCCCAGCACGAACCGCCCGGCGCCGTACATGTAATCAATCGCAAATTTGAAGCCGGCGCTGCCGATCAGTTCCAGGTCGGCAAACTTGGTGATCGCCGCGACGTAGGGCGCCTTGAAATCCACTTCTTCGATATTGGCGGGAGTCCCGCGCGGCATGGCGCCGGCCGCCAGTTCGGCCTCGATCTGGCTGATGATCGCCGGACGCGCCGACCCGCCGAATTTCTCCTTGAACTTCATTCCGTTCCAGCTCCAGGGATTGTGGCTGGAGGTGATCACGACGCCGCCGGCGGTGTCGAGGTGCTTGGCCATGTAGGAAATCGCCGGGGTCGGAATGTAGTCGTTGGAGAAGCGCACGGGAATGCCCGCGCCCGCCAGCACCTCGGCGGCAGCGCGGGCGAAGCTGCGCGATCCGAAACGCGTGTCGTAGCCGACCACCACGCCCTTGCGCGGGTCTTCGTTTTTCAGGATGTAAGAAGCGATGGCGCCCGCCGCCCGCCGCACGTTTTCGAAGGTGTAGTCATCAGCGATCACGCCGCGCCAGCCATCGGTGCCGAACTTGATTTCTGCCATAAGAGAGTTTCAGTTTCAGTTTCGAGTCGTCCGCTCCCGGCAGCGCTGCTGGAAGAGGGAATCCCGCTGCGGGTGGTCAGCCTCCGGCCACTGAAACTGAAACTCGAAACTGAAACTCTATCAGACCAGCTTGGACAGCTTCTTCTCGTCGAGGTACTGCACCACTTTGCCGACGTCCTGCGCATGCTCGCGCGTGGTCACCAGCAGCGCGTCGTCGGTCTCGACGATCACCAGGTTCTTGACGCCCACGGCGGCGACGAACTTGCCGGGCGCATGGATATAGTTGCCATCCGCGTTGAGAGCGAAGCTGTTCTCCGCATGGATGACGTTGACGTTCTCGCCCATGCGGCCGCTGCGCGCCTGGTGCTCGTAGAGCGCCGCCCACGAGCCCAGGTCGTTCCAGGCGAAGTCGGCCGGAATGCAGTACAGGTTGGACGCGTGCTCGCCCTTGGCGGAGCGCGGTTCCAGCACCGCGTAATCCACGCTGATGTTCTCGCACTTGGGATAGAGCCGGCGGAAGGTGCTCTCGAATTTCTTCGTCCCGTACGCGGCGGCGATTTTCTCCAGGCAGGGTGCGGTCTCCGGCAAGTGCTCGCGCAGCGCGTCGGCCAGGGTGCGCGCGCTCCACACGAACATGCCGCTATTCCAGAAATAATTTCCCGCGGCCAGGAATTCCTCGGCGCGGACCAGGTTCGGTTTCTCGGTGAAGCGCCGCACGCGCCGGATGCCGCCGGGCAACGTTTCGCCGGCCTCGATATAGCCGTAGCCGGTTTCCGGACGCGTCGGACGCATGCCGATCACGACGATGCAGCCGTCTTCCACCGCCAGGCGAATCGCCGCTTTGATGTTCTTGCGAAATTTTGCCGGGTTGGCGATGACGTGGTCGGAAGGGAACATGCCGATCACGGCGTCGGGGTCGCGCCGCAGCAGGATGAACGCCGCCAGTCCGATCGCCGGAGCGGTGTTGCGTGCCGCGGGCTCGGCGATAATCTGCCGCCGGTCCAGTCTTGCCACCTGCCTGGCAATCCCGTCACGCAGGTCCTGGTTGCTGATGACCCAGAAACACCGTTCCGGCGCGAGCGGGCGCAAACGCTCGACCGTTTGCTGGATCATGGTGCGGTCGCCGTCCAAGGCCAGCATCTGCTTGGCGCGACGCTTGCGGCTGAGCGGCCAGAAGCGCGTGCCCCGTCCGCCGGCGAGAATCACGGGATAGAAATTTGCCTTGCTCACGCGCTATTCACTCGCGAATCGAAAAACCTAACATCTGTCATCCTGAGCGAAGGACGCGCGACACAACCAGCACGCCCGGTGGAGCCTGCCCTGAGCGCAGCCGAAGGGGCGTGCGGGTTGCCGCGTCCGGAGCCGAAGGACCCCTGTGTTGCTGAGGACCTCACAACCTCGTATTCGGCTCTTCCACCGTGACCCGTGGAGGAAGCGTGATAGTCAAACACTCGACTTCCCACTGCCCGCGGACTGAGAACTGGTCGATTGCGGCAGGCACAACGACTGCATCGCCGCGTCCCAATGCCACTGGCTCACAACCCTGCGCTTCGACGACTCCGCAGCCATTCAATCCAACCAGTATCTCGACGCTTCGCCAGGAAAGTTCTCTATCGTTTGAGCCGGACATGAATTCGCAACGTTTCCCCGATTTGTCACTCTTCAGCCCATGTTTTTTGACGACAAAGCAAGGCGACGTGACCAGGACTGCAGAATCCGCATCTCCTTCCGGTTCCACTTTTCCCGCGCGCGTGGTTTCTTTCAGCGCCGCCAGTCCTTGTTGCACGTGCAACTGGCGCGGGCGCCCGTAATCATACAGGCGGTAGGTGGTGTCGGAATTCTGCTGCGTCTCCAGCAGAATCACACCTGGCCCGATGGCGTGCACCGTGCCCGCGTCTACGTAAATCATTTCGCCGGCGCGGACATCGATCCAATTCAGCAACTGCTCGGCGCGGACTTCCTCGATGGCGCGCGCGAAGTCTTCGCGCGTGGTGCCCGGCTTCAGGCCCAGGCCGATCTTCGCGCCCGGCTCGGCCTGGAACACGTACCAGCACTCGGTCTTGCCGCAGGGCAATCCGGCACGCCGCGCGGTCGCGTCGTCGGGATGCACCTGCACCGACAGCTTATCGTGAGGAAAAAGGAACTTTACCAGCAGGGGGAAGCGATCGGTCTCGGGCGCGGTTTTGCCCACCAGGTCGCGCCCGTAACGTTGGCACAGTTCCCCGAGCGACATGCCGGCCAGCGCACCGTTTGCTACCTGGCACTGGTCGCCGGTGAGCCACACTTCTCCGATCGGCGTGTCGCCCGGCGCCGGGCCGTAGAGCGGCGACAAATCGCGCGTCCCCCAGATACGCTCGACGAATTCCGGCTTCAACAACAACGGATACAGGTCGGACATGCGTGACGGAGCTACTATAACGAATCGAAGGGATTAGAGGTGAGCTGAAGAGCCGAGAGTTGCCGCTGTGGCCAAGTCGAACTGTGCTCGCTGGTTATAGCCCCTGCCGCTTCCAGAGGCGTTCGCGTCGCTTATCTTCCGTCTTCTGATCCCTGCGAAGTTGTTCGATAAGCGGAGTCGTGTCACCGAGCATGCCTCGCAGCGCGTCGATGTAAGCATCCGTGCCAGGTTTCACAACGATGATTTTTCCCTGGTCCTCCCGGATCAGCACACTTGTGCCTGGTTTGATGCCGAGTTTCCGCCGAATCGGCGCGGGAATACCGACCTCCCCGTTCGGCCCTACTGTGGCGAATTCAAGGATGGACCTCACAATGCCCCAAAGAACTTCCGCATGCGCTCCAGGCCGCGGTCAATCTGGCGCGGCGAGGTGGGATACGAAATGCGGATGTGCTGCGAGGTGCCGAACGCCTCTCCCGGCACCGTGACCACCTCCGCCTCGCGCAACAGCCGGGCGGCGACGTCGCTCGCCGAATTGATTCCCGTGCGTCCGAAAAACGCCGAGACGTTGGGATAGGCATAGAACGCGCCGTTGGGCATGTTGCATTGAATGCCGGGAATGGCGCGCAGCCCGCCCACCATGCGGTCGCGCAGCCGGATATACTCCTCCACCATTTCCTTGATGCAGTCCTGCGGTCCATTCAGCGCGCCCACCGCCGCCTTCTGCACGATCGAGGTCGGATTCGAGGTGGACTGGCTCTGCAGCTTTTGCATCGCCGACACCACCTCCTTCGGCGCCAGCGCGTATCCCAGCCGCCAGCCGGTCATGGCATAGGTCTTGGAGAGCGAACCGATAATCACCATCCGCTCCTTCGCCTCGGTCACCGAACCGGCGGAGAAGCGCCGCCCGCTGTAATCGAGGTAGACGTAACACTCGTCGGCGATCACCCAGATGCCGCGGTCGGCGGCCATGCGCACGATCGTGGTGAAGTCCTCCTGCGCCAGCACCGCGCCGGTCGGGTTCGACGGCGAATTGATGATGATGGCTTTCGTCTTCGGGGTGATGGCGCTTGCAATCATCGCCGGCGAGACGGCAAATCCCTTGCCTTCGTCGGTTTCGACGAACACCGGCACGCCGCCGCCGTAGCGGATGATGTCCTTGAACGACACCCACGCCGGCACCGGCAGGATGACCTCATCGCGATGGTCCACCAGCACCTGGATGGCATTGAACAGCGCGTGCTTGCCGCCGGTGGAGGCGATGCACTCCTCGCGCTTGTAGGCGGAGCCGAAATCCTGCGCGTGGCGCTGGATGATGGCGTCGCGCAGTTCCGCCGTGCCGCCCACCGGCGTGTACCGGGTGAAATTCGCCTGGATGGCCGCGATGGCCGCGTCCTTCACGTGCTGCGGCGTATTGAAATGGGGCTCGCCCACGCCGAAATCCACCAGGTCGGCGCCCGCCAGGCGCATGCGGTCGGCTTCGTTGACCACCGCCAGCGTGGCGGAAATCTCGATGCGGTTGATGCGCTCGGTCAGCGACGTTTTCACCTGCGTTCCCACCGTCATTACTTCCTTCTTCCTCGCGGTTGGTGTTGCCGGCTTCCTGGCGTGATTTCCTGACGACTGACGACTGGCGACTGGCGACTGTTCTTCCCATTCACTTTTTCGTGAAGCTTCTTTTCCACCAGGTCGGGGATCAGCCCGTGCACCGAGCCTCCGAGTTGCACGATCTCCTTCACCAGCCGCGAACTGACGTAGGAATAGGTCTCGGCCGGCATCATGAAAACGGTTTCCAGTTGCGGATCGAGCTTGCGGTTCATCAGGGCCATCTGCAGTTCGTACTCGTAGTCGCTGATGGCGCGGATGCCGCGCAGCAGCGCCCGCGCGCCGGTGCGCATGGCGTAATCCACCAGCAGCCCGCCGAAGATGTCCACGCGCACGTTGTCGAAAGGCTTGGTCAGCGACTCGAGCATCGCCCGGCGTTCGGCAAGGGAGAACAGCGCCGGCTCTTTTTCCGGATTGCGCAGGATGGCGACCACCAGCTCGTCGAAAATATTGCTGCCGCGCTGGATCAAGTCGAGATGGCCGTTGGTCGGAGGATCAAACGTGCCCGGGTAGATGGCGATGACGCGCTTCAATTGGCCTCGGTGTAGATTCGCCGGCCCACGCATTGGAACGCAAACGGTGGGCTTGCTGTTGACCGCAAATTCTAAGCCTGCGCCCATGCCGGGAGCAATGAAAAGCTCCGCAAGACGTGGACCTGCTGTTCTGGGTGACTCCGGCGACGTTGAACGGATTGCCGGCCGCCCTCGCGTGTGTGGTGCTTACTTTCGCCCACGGCGAGGAGGAGCGAGCAGGTTCTCTACCGAAATGTCTTCATCAATGAGAGGCCAGTGGATCCCGATGCCGCCGCCAATCAGTTCCCAATGTTTCCGCTGCGAGGGCGAGGCGTTTTTTAAGCGCGGGAACCAGCTCAGCGGCACCGACAATTCGCGACCATCCATCAATGTAACGCGCAGCTTGCCGTGACTGACTTCCACGTGGGAAGCGAGGGGCTCGAGTTTAGTCGCTGAAATGCTCATGCCATGCCGCCAGCAGGTGTTCCTGGCGCTCCTCCACTATTCGATGCAGATGAGTCAGCTCACTTCGCCTGAAGCTAATATTCCGGGCTAATGCCACCGGATCAAGCCAAAACTTAGCATACCTCTCCGCCTGCTTCACGTGAATGTGAGGCGGTTCGTTCGTTTCATTGCTAAAGAAGAAAAATCTATATCCTTCGACTCGCAACACCGTTGGCATCGTCCGATCGCCGGCTACTTCTTCATCGTGCTCATCGTCCTTGCCGCGATCACTGGAGGCACCGGCGCGGTGCGGCCGTCGGTCGGGACGGCGACGGGCTGCGGCTTTTCCCCGGCTCCGCCGATGTTGAGCGCCTTGCGCACATCGGCCTCGATCTTGGCCATGATGTCCTTGTTCTCTTTCAAAAACTGTTTCCCGTTCTCGCGTCCCTGGCCGATGCGTTCGCCCTTGTAGCTGAACCACGCGCCCGATTTCTCCACGATATTGTTGTTGGCCGCCAGGTCGAGCACGTCGCCTTCCTTGGAAATGCCCTCGCCGTACATGATGTCGAATTCGGCCTCGCGGAACGGCGCCGCCACCTTGTTCTTCACAATCTTCACCTTGGTGCGCGAGCCCACTACCACGTCGCCTTCCTTGATGGCCGCAATGCGGCGGATGTCAATGCGCATGGAGGAATAAAATTTCAGCGCGCGGCCGCCGGTGGTGGTTTCGGGATTGCCGAACATGACGCCAATTTTTTCGCGGATCTGGTTGATGAAAATCAAGCAGGTGCGCGACTTGGAAACCGTGCCCGTCAGCTTGCGCAGCGCCTGCGACATCAGCCGCGCCTGCAGTCCCATGTGGCTGTCGCCCATCTCGCCGTCGAGTTCGGCCTTGGGGACCAGCGCCGCCACCGAGTCCACCACCAGCACGTCAATGGCGCCCGAGCGCACCAGCGCCTCGGTGATCTCCAGCGCCTGCTCGCCGTAGTCCGGCTGCGAGACCAGCAGGTTGTCCACATCCACGCCCAGCTTCTTCGCATACTTCGGATCGAGGGCGTGCTCGGCGTCCACGAACGCGGCCATGCCCCCGGTTTTCTGCGCCTCCGCGATCACCTGCAGCGCGATCGTCGTCTTGCCCGACGACTCCGGCCCGAAAATCTCCACCACGCGCCCGCGCGGCACGCCGCCCACGCCCAGCGCCGCGTCGAAGGCAATCGAGCCCGTGGGAATCACCGCGATGGGAACGATCGCCTCCTTGCTTCCCAATCGCATGATCGAGCCCTTGCCGAACTGCTTTTCAATTTGTAACACCGCTAACTCGATTGCCCGTGCCTTCTCGTCCGCCATAGGTGCGCTCCCCCTACCGCCAATCTTTTTTGCGGGTTGATAAGAACCTCGCAGGTTAACGCAGAACCGTGTTCATCCAACCCCAAAATCTCGGCTTGCGTGCTCGCCCGATTCCCATTCTAACCTTTGCGGAGTATATAAGCGCTCTGTGTTGAAGGCGAATAAAAAGCGAATATACACATTTTGCGCATTATCCACAATTGTTCCACATGGAACATCGGCCATCACTGTCGGCCCGGGCAATCCGTGTATATTGTTGATTCCGCTGCAAGATGCGATTCCTTCTCAAAGCCGGACTGGCGTTCTGCCTCATCGTTCTGATTCTGCTCGGGTTGCGTCATGCCGGCCCGGCGCTGGTGGTGAACCAGCCGCAGCGCTCCGATCTGATCCTGCTGCTGGCTGGGGATGAAAACGATACCCGCTACTGGAAGGGAATCGGGCTGCTGCGCACCGGTTATGCGCCCCGGATGCTGGTGGACGCGCACACGGACGGGATCAGCTACGGGCGCACGCCGGCGGAGTTGACGGAAGATTTCATCCGGCGCACGGCGGGCGGCCTGGCCGTCCATGTCTGCCGGTCCCAGGGCACATCCACGCTGCAGGAGCTGCAGTCGGCGGCGGCGTGCCTGCAGCCGATCGCGCCGCACACCATCCTGCTGGTCACCTCCGATTACCACACCCGGCGCGCGCTCGCGATTGCGCGCCAGGTGTACCCGGGCTACTCCTGGTCGGTGGCGGCGGCAAACAGCGGATTGCTGTCGGCGCCGCGCTGGTGGACGGACCGCCAGATTGCCAAGAACGTTTTATTGGAATGGCAGAAGGTGGTGTGGTGGGAGCTGGTGGAACGCCACAAGTAACGCGAGCGGCTACCGCTGCAGCAGGTCCACGGGCTGGTTGACGTCGTGGACGCGGAACAGGGCGCCCAGCGCGGGGTGCCGGCGCGCGACCGCCTCATACATCTGGTAGGCGATGCGCCGGTAGGAGATGTGCCCGCCCGGACCGGTACGCAGCTCCGCGATATAGACCGCCTCGGCGAAATCCATCTTGAACAGCGTGCGCTTGCGAAAGCCGAGCGGGACCAGGTATTGGGCGCTGGCCTCGGCGTCGTCGCGGCCGGCGCGGTGCAACTCTTCGCGCACGTGCCGCGCCGCGGTGGCGGCGCGCTCCATCGCTTCCGTGTAGCGTTCCTCGGCGCCCGCCGCCCGTACCTCGTCCGGCGTTTCGAAGCCGTGCGCGGTGGTGATCCCCTGTCCGATTTGGGTGCAGCGCCGGTGACGGTGCATGTCGCGGAAGCCGCCGATGTCCATGAGGATGTCAAACCGGAAACTCTGCCCGGCATGGAAGGCGCGCAGCAGCTCGTCGTGGCGGCCGCGATGTTTCACGCCGAGGTCAACGATCTCCCGGCGGCGTTGCTCTCCCAGCGCCTCGACGTGCTTGCGGACTTGCCGGTAAGGATGGTGACAGTGTTCATACAGCAGCGTGGCGGCCAGTTCGATTTCCAGCGGATCGTCTTCGAGCAAGTGCACCGCGGGCGCATCCTCGATGGCGCCATCGCCCATGATTTCCGCCGCCGCCTGTTTGAGTTCACGCCGGGTTTCGATTTCGTAGGGATTCGCTTCCGCGTACTTCACCAGCGTGGGCGCGACGCGCACCGGCTTGAGGACTTGTGCTTCCAACTCCCGCCCCACGCCTTCATCCATTCCCTTGATCTCTTCCAGAATCTTGGCCCACGTGAGCGCGTTTACGTTGTAGGCGGGCTCCCTGGCAGCCTGCTTGAGCAAGCCGCCGAGGTGGCGGACCTCGGGATGGGTGTGCGACAGCAGGCGCGCGATCTGCGTCTCCAGGGTGCGCGCGTTGACGATCTGCCCCACGGACGTGTTGGCCGCCAGCGGCAGCAGGTAGCGCGAGATGTCAAAGGCGCGCGCGCGCAGCGTGCGCTCGTACGCCTCCTGCTTCATGTCGGCGGGTTTGGGCGTGCGGCCGGCGAGATAACGCCACGTGGTCTCCGACAGCGCCTCGTATTCGGCGAAAAGCGCGGCGATGGTGTCGCGATAGCGCAGTTCGCACATTTCCAGGCCGGTGAAATCGGGGACAAAGTATCCGGCGCGCTTGAAATCCTGGTAGCGCGTGGAGCGCTCCTGGCCGTCCCAGCGCTGCTCGTCCACCAGCGCGATGGCCGCCAGGATGGAGAGCTTTTCGACGGCGATGGCAAGATGCGCCAAATCGGCGATGGAGCGATGGCCGTACTGAAAATAAAATGTGTTGAGAAATTTTTCGGCGCGCTGTTCGTTGATCTCCCGCAGCGACTCCTTCATGGAGAGCGCCGAGCGGGAATACTTGGCCATGGCATAAGCCTGGACCTCGGGTTCGGCGCCGTAGACGGCGTACACCTCGATGGCCGGGGCCGCGGAGGCCGGCGGCGGATGAGGACGGTTCGCGTCAGACATGGCGGCGGCATCATAGCAGGCTTCAGGCGGCAGGCTGCAGGCGGGCGCAACCAAAACCATTCTCGCGCGTCTAATCAGGCCAGCAAGAAGCAGGGCGTGAGCTTGGGACCACTTATAGTTACCTAAGAAACTTCACGGCCTGACGAAATTGCGGTACCCTATTCAGGTTATCGTTCGGGGTGCGGATCGTACATGAGACGTTGTATTGCCATCATAGGGGCTTTTTTGTTTCTGCTCGCCGCCTCATCCGCGCCGGCGCAGGACCGGACCCCCTTCGAGAACCGCGTCATCGGCGTGGCGAGCATTCATGCCGTGCTCGGCGACACTCCCGCGCCCGATGAAAGCGGCTCGCCGGTGCGGCTGCACGAATTCAACCTGGCCGCGCCCGCTCCCAGCGCACGCATGTCGCCCGACCAGGCGCTGGCCACCTACTTGAACGGCGCGCAACGGCAGCTCGCTGAGCTGGGCGCGTACTCCGACGCGACGGTGGTCGAAGCGGACCTGCCGGCAACGGCGCAGCACGGCAAGTACGAACTGCGGCGCATGTACCAGGCGCCGCGATCGCTGGTGTTTGCCGCCATCCACTTTGCCGGCGACAGTTTCGTGAAGACCAACATCATCACCAAGCTGCTGCAGTCCGAGGTGGAGCACGTGCAGAAGGGCGAAGGCGCGCAAACCGCCATCACCGCGGACAACTACAAGTTCAATCTCAAGGGCACGGACACGGTGGACGGCCGCCTGGCGTACGTGTACCACGTGAAGCCGCGGCACAAGGGGCCGGGACTGTTCAAGGGGCGCATCCTGGTGGACGCGGCGAGCGGACGCCTGCGCCGCGCCGAGGGCACCATGGTCAAGTCGCCATCGCTGTTCGTCAAGAGAATCGAATTCGTGCAGGACTATGCGGAATACGGCCCGTTCAGCCTGCCGGTGCACATCCATTCGGTGGCCAAGACTCGGCTGGTGGGCCGCGCCGTGGTGGAGATCTATCACAGCGGCTACCAGGCCAAGACGGTTGCCGAGATGCAATCGGGGGCCGGCAGTTCCGCAAGCGCCAGCGGCGGCGGTACCAACTGACAGCCGAATTCTTCGCAGTTGCCAGCCGGTAGCTGGTGTCCCCGCCCGCGAGAAAATCGAAACCCCGCGCAGAACTGAATCAGTTCAAACCGACCCGCCACCTCCCTGACGCTTGAATTGACGCTGCGCATCCCGCCATGTACCATCGCCAATTGCTTTACAGGCAGAATGACCGCCAGATAGACTAGTGGGTTTAACGAGTGCAGGGAGGCCGCCCAGATGGCGCAGGTAGATGAGAAGGTCAAGCAGATCATTGTGGAACAGCTCGGCGTGGACGAGGCCGAAGTCACTTCCAACGCTTCTTTCGTAGACGACCTCGGCGCCGATTCCCTCGACACGGTCGAGCTGGTGATGGCGTTCGAAGAAGCCTTCGACATCGAAATTCCGGACGAGGACGCCGAGAAAATCCGCACCGTCCATGATGCCGTGGACTACATCACCAAGAACGCCAAGGTGAGCAAACAGTAGGAGCGCGCCGCCGATCAGCCTGGGATTCAGGCCGAGCCCTGGACGATAGAGGCCGGCGAGGAGGCTGAGGCGACAGCCGGCAGCAAGCCGCCCGCCAGGTCAGGGCCGGCGCTGGAAGCCGAGCAAGGAGACCCCGATGGCAGCCGTGGACGAGAAGGTGAAGCAAATCATCGTCGAGCAGTTGGGAGTGGAAGAAGCCGAGGTCACCTCCAACGCGTCCTTTGTGGACGATCTCGGCGCCGACTCGCTGGACACGGTGGAACTCGTCATGGCGTTCGAGGAAGCCTTCGACATCGAAATTCCCGATGAAGACGCCGAGAAGATCCGCACCGTCCAGGACGCCATCACCTATATCGGTGCGCACGCAAAGGGGAAATAGTTTGGGGCGGCGGGTCGTAGTCACCGGCATCGGTCTTCTCTGCGGGACCGGCAACAGCACCGAGGAAGTGTGGCGCAACCTGCTGGCCGGCAAGAGCGGCATCGCAAAAATCCAGCAGTTCGATGCCTCGCAATTCGCCTCGCAGATTGCCGGCGAAGTCCGTAACTTCGACCCGCTGCAATTCATCGAGAAAAAAGAGATCAAGAAAATGGGACGCTTCATCCACTTCGCCATCGCGGCGGCGGATGAGGCGATGAAGAACTCGGGCCTGCAGGTTTCCCAAGAGATCGCCGACCGCGTGGGCGTGCACATCGGCAGCGGCATCGGCGGGTTCGACGTGATCGAGCGCGAACACCGGAACCTGCTGGAGGGCGGCCCGCGCAAGATCTCGCCCTTTTTCATTCCGGGCGCCATCGCCAACCTGGCCGCGGGGCACGTCAGCATCCGCTTCAAGGCCAAAGGGCCGAACGAGTGCACCTCGACGGCGTGCACCTCGAGCGCGCACTCCATCGGCGACGCCTTCAAGATCATCGCGCGCTGCGACGCCGACGTCATGATCGCCGGCGGCGCCGAAGCAGCCATCACTCCCATGGGAGTGGGCGGGTTCGCCGCCATGCGCGCGCTTTCCACCCGCAACCACGAACCGGAGCGCGCCAGCCGTCCCTGGGACAAGGAACGCGACGGGTTTGTGATGGGCGAAGGAGCGGGAATCCTGATCCTGGAAGAGCTGGAGCACGCGCGCAACCGCGGGGCCAGGATTCTGTCGGAAGTGGTGGGCTACGGCATGGGCGCCGACGCCAACCACATCACCCAGCCGGCGCCCGATGGGGAAGGCGGATTCCGCGTGATGGTGAACGCGCTCAAGGACGCCAAGATCCGCCCCGAGCAGATTGGCTACATCAACGCCCACGGCACCTCCACCGGTCTGGGCGACAAGCTGGAGACGCAGGCGATCAAGCGCGCGTTCGGCGACCACGCCTACAAACTGGCGGTCAGCTCCACCAAGTCGAGCACCGGCCACCTGCTGGGCGGCGCCGGCGGCCTGGAGGCGGGCATCACCGTGCTGGCGCTCCGCGACCAGATGCTGCCGCCGACGCTCAACCTGGAAAATCCCGACGAAGGCTGCGACCTGGACTACGTTCCCCAACACGCGCGCCGAGGCCAGGTCGATTTCGCGGTGTCGAATTCGTTCGGCTTCGGCGGCACCAACGGGTGCCTGATCTTCCGGCGCTGGACGGAATAGCCAGGGCCGGGCTGCGCTTTGAACCCGGCGACCAACGCCGCCTGCAGATCCGCGAGTGGATTGAACATTACCTCGGCCGACGACTGAACCCTCCTATGCCCAACACGGTTGAACTGGACAACGTCTGCAAATCGTACGATCACTTTGTCGCCGTGGATGCGCTGTCGGTGGAGATCCGCGCCGGCAGCGTCTACGGCCTGCTGGGTCCCAACGGCGCCGGCAAAACCAGCACCCTCCGCATGATGATCGGCATCACCGTGCCCGACTCCGGCGCCATCCGGGTGTTCGGCGAGCCCTTCCGCCGCCAGCACCTGTCGCGTATCGGTTATCTCCCGGAAGAACGGGGCCTGTACAAGCGGATGAAGCTGCTCGACCAGCTGGTGTTTCTCGCCGAGTTGAAGGGCGTGCCGGCCGCCGAGGCGGCGCGCAAGGCGACGGAGTGGTGCGAGCGGCTGGAACTGGGCGCGTGGATGGGCAAGAAGATCGAGGAACTCTCCAAGGGAATGCAGCAGAAGGTGCAGTTCATCGCCACCCTGCTGCACGATCCCGCGCTGCTGATTCTGGACGAGCCCTTCGCCGGGCTCGATCCCGCGAATGCGGTGGCGTTGAAAGACGTGCTGCTGGAAATGAAGCAGGCGGGCAAGACGATCCTGTTTTCGACGCACCGCATGGACCAGGTGGAGCGGCTGTGCGATTCCATCTGCCTGATCGACCACGGCAAGGCCGTGCTGCAGGGCGACCTGAAACAGATCAAGGCGAAATTCGGCCGCCACGCCGTGCAACTGAAATACGAGGGCGAGGACAATTTCCTGCGCGACGGAGAACTGGTGCAGTCGTTCAATAACTACGGCAATTACGTGGAGGTGCGGCTCAAGCTCGGCGCCGATCCGCAGGACCTGCTGCGCCTGGCGGCGTCGCGGGCGCGGGTGGACAAGTTCGAGCTGATGGAGCCGTCGCTGGAGGAGATTTTCCTGGAGGTGGTAGGGAGGCGCGATGCGTAATACGTGGCTCATTCTCCGGCGCGAGTACCTGGAGCGCGTGCGCACCAAGTCGTTCATCGTCTCCACGCTGGTGCTGCCGGCGCTGATGATCGGGCTGATGGTGCTGCCGGGCAAGCTGGCGATGCTGAAGGCGTCGGGCACCAAGCGGCTGGCGGTGGTCTGCGCCAACCCCGACTTCGCGCGCGCCGTGCAGTCGCAACTGGAAGCGGGGAAAGTGGAGGCCGAGAATATCGAGTCCTCTCCCCGTTACCAGGTCGAGATCGTCTCCACGCCGGACGAAGCGACGCGCGCCGCGCTCAAGGGCCGGATCGGCGCCGGGACACTCGACGGATATGTCTGGCTCAGCGATGACGCACTCGCCTCGCGCAAGATCTCGTACGTGGCGCGCGAGACCAGCGACTTTATCGAGGCGGAGACCATGCGTGCCGCGCTGAAGACTGCGTTGCTAAGGCAGGAGCTGCGCTCGCGCGGCGTCGCCGCCGAGGACGCCGACAAGCTGATGAAGGGAGTGGACCTGGACACGGTCAGCATCAAGGGCGGGCAGGAGAAAAAAGGTGGCGGACCGCTGCAGTTCATCAGCGCCATCGTGCTGGTGATGATGCTCTACATGACGCTCATCCTCTACGGCGTCGCCGTCATGCGCTCGGTGCTGGAAGAAAAGACTTCGCGCGTGATGGAGGTGGTGCTCTCCTCGGCGACGGCCAAGGAACTGATGGCCGGAAAAATTCTCGGCGTAGGCTCGGTGGGGCTCACTCAGATCGCGCTGTGGGTGGTGATTGGCCTGGTCGGAACCACGCCCGGACTGCTGGCCGCCCGCAGCCAGCTTTCCGAAATCAATCTTTCACCCGCCGCGCTGCCCGCGTTTGCCGTGTTCTTCGTGCTCGGCTTCCTGCTGTACAGCGCGCTCTACGCCGCGCTCGGAGCGATGGTGAATTCCGAGCAGGAGGCGCAGCAGTGGCAGTTTCTGGTCATCATGCCGATCATCATTCCTATCATGATGATGACCTATGTGATCCGGCAGCCGAACGCGCCGCTTTCGATGTGGATGTCGCTGGTGCCGTTCTTCGCGCCCATCCTGATGTATATCCGGGTGGTGGTGCAGATGCCGCCGCTGTGGCAGATCGGGGTGTGCATTGCGCTGCTGCTGCTGACGCTGTGGGGCGTGGTGGCACTGTGCTCGCGCATCTACCGCGTCGGCATCCTGATGTACGGCAAGAAACCCACGCTGCCGGAAATCGTGAAATGGATTCGCTACGCGTAGAATTTGTAATTGGTAATTTGTAATTGGCAATTTAGGGGAATCTTGGTGCGACCGGGTAGCCTGTTCGCGCCGAAATTACAAATTACAAATTACAAATTACAAATGTCGTCGCCCGCCACCACGCTTGAACCAGCACAACGTTTTACCTTGGCGCAGCGCCTCGCCCTCGGGTCCATCACCGCGGCGGGATGGCTGCTGGTGCGCCTGATCGGCCCCACGCTGCGCTACACCATCTCCATCGAAGAAGGCGGCCCGGCCAGCGAATGGATGTGTCCGGCGGTATACGTCTTCTGGCATCGCTGCGTGATTCCGGCGCTGTACTGGTACCGCGGCAAAGGAATCGCCGTCATGACCAGCAGCAGCTTCGACGGGGAATACATCGCGCGCATCATCGAGAAATCGGGATACCGCGCCGTCCGCGGCTCTTCCACCCGCGGCGGGGTGCGCGCGCTGCTCGGGATGCACACCGAGATCGAGCAGGGCCGCGCCGTGGCCTTCACCATTGACGGCCCGCGCGGGCCGCGATACGTCGCCAAGCCCGGGCCGGTGCTGCTGGCGCGCAATGTGAAACTGCCAATCGTGGCGTTTCATTGCGCCGTGGAACGCGCCTGGGTGCTCAATTCCTGGGACCGGTTCATCATCCCCAAGCCTTTTTCGCGGGTCGTGCTGCGGCTCAGCCGCGCCGTAAACGTGCCGCCCGAGGCCGACGGAACGGCACTGGATGCGATTCACGCCGAAATGCAGGCGGCACTGGACCGCGCCCGCCGGTCCGCCGAATCGGCGTTTGGACAGAACAGCGCAGACTGACGCAGCGGCAAACCTTAGGGAATCTCTGAACAACTACAGCGCTCGTCTCGCTGAAGGGTCGCGGATGTCGGATTCAATCGGTTTGACTGAACCCACGAAGGGTGCGGTCGCTGAATTTGCGGCCCGGCGAGT
>JBEKZP010000003.1:0-189783 GCA_049509755.1 Terriglobales bacterium
GCTGGGCGGCAGTAGATACACCTGATCCGGACTGTAAGGCAGAAATCGCGACATGCCTCTTTCTGCCTCACTTGCCCTGTGCATTACAAGTTAGTTCTCACGCACACACTAAAGCCCACTATTCTTGCGGCCTCGAGCGGCACGGCTGAAGCCGTGCCCTACCCAAAAACCGATTATTGAAACCAGTTCCAGTTAGGATAGGACATCACTCACATCCCTGGCCGCCCTTAAGGACCTAAGTAACCACTGTTTTTCCGCCCCGACCGCAACTCTTCCCGCGAATTCGCGTAAAATTACAGTGACACCCGCGGGATGAGTTCGGCATCCAACCGTGGTGGTATTTCTGTCTCGTTTAAGGACCTTGATGATTACCGGTAAGCCTGCCGTTGTCGTGCTTCTGCTTGCCTCGTTGGCGGGTGTCGCGCAAACCGCTCCTGCGAAACCCGCAGGGCCTCCCGAGCAATTGTCCCCACAGACCGAACCCAAGCAGGGCAAGAAAGCCGACCACGCCGCCGCCTACTACCACTACGCCATGGCGCACATGTACGAGGAACTGGTCGCGATGTACGGCCGTCCTGAGTACGCCAACAAGGCGATCGACGAATACCGGCTGGCGATCGAGAACGACCCCGCTTCCGAATACCTGAATGCCGGCCTGGCCGAGCTCTATGCCAAGACGGGACGCATTCGCGACGCCGTCGTGGAAGCCCAGGAGATCGTCAAACGCGATCCCAACAACCTGGAGGCGCGCAAGCTGCTGGGGCGCATCTACCTGCGCTCGCTGCCGGATACGCAGGCGGGCTCGCAATCGCAGGAGATCCTGAAACGCGCGATTGAGCAGTACGAGGCGATCGTCCGCATCGAGCCCAAGGTGGTTGAAAACCACGTGCTTCTCGGGCGGCTCTACCGGCTGGACAATGAGCTGCTGAAGGCGGAGAACGAATTCAAGGCCGCGGTCAGCCTGGAGCCCGGATCGGAAGAGGCGCTCACCACGCTGGCCTACCTCTACAACGAGGAAGGCGATTCCGCGCGGGCGGCCGAGGTGCTGAAGGGCGTTCCCGAATCGCAGCGCAGCGGCAAGCTCTACTCCGCGCTCGGCTACACCTACGAGCAGCAGAAGGACTACAAGCACGCGGTCGAGGCTTACAAGAAGTCGGTGGATATTGACCACGACAATCTGGACGCGGTACGCGGCCTGGCGCAGAACCTGATGAACGACAATCAGACCGAAGCTGCGCTGGAGCAGTACAAGACCATTGTCGAATCCGATCCGCACGATGTGCAGAGCTTGATGCGCATCGCTGAAATCCAGCGCCGCAGCGGCAAGTTTGACGACGCGCTCGCCACCCTGAAAAAGGCGGAAGAAGAGGTCCAGGACTCGCTGGAAGTCCCGTACAACATTGCGGTCATCTACCAGGCGCAGGGGAAGTTCGACGATTCCATCCAGGTCCTCGACCGCCTGCTGCAAAAGAGCGAGAAGGCGGACGTCAATTACACGCCCGGCGAGCGCAACAACCGCGCTGTGTTCCTGGAGCGGCTGGGCGGCATCTATCGCGATACCGGGAAGACGCAACTCGCCATTGACACCTTCCGGAAGATGCTGACGCTGGGCGACGACAACGTCGCTCGCGGCTATCAGCAGCTCATCGACACCTACCGTGAAGCCAAGGAGTGGAAGGAAGCTACCGAGGTGGCGCAGGAAGCGGTGGCCAAGGTGCCGAAAGACCGCAACCTGAAGCTGGTGCTGGCCGGGCAGTTGGCCGATACCGGGCAGGCGGACCAGGCCCTCAGCGTGACCAAGAGCATGCTGAAGGGAACGGCCGAGGATCGCGAGGTCTACATCGCGCTGGCGCAGATGTACAGCCGCCTGAAGCGCTGGCCGGAAGCGGAAGAGGCGCTGGCCAAGGCCGAACAGCTCTCCACCAAGACGGAAGAGAAGGATTACGTCAGCTTCGTCGCCGGCTCCATCTACGAGCGGGAGAAAAAGTACGACCGCGCCGAGGAGATGTTCAAGAAGGTGCTGGCCACCGATCCCACCAACGCCGTCACCTTGAATTATCTTGGATACATGCTTGCCGACCGCGGGGTCCGGCTCGAGGAGGCCCTGGGATACGTGAAAAAGGCCATCCAGCTCGACCCGCAGAACGGCGCATACCTGGATTCGCTGGGCTGGGCTTATTTCAAGCTGGGCAAGTACGAGCTCGCGGAAGAGAACCTGCGCAAGGCCATGGAGCGCACCCAGAACGATCCCACCGTGCTCGACCACATGGGAGACCTGCTGCAGAAAACCGAGCGGCTGAAGCTGGCAACCGCGTACTGGGAGCGCGCCCTGACGGAATGGGCCAAGAGCGTCTCTGCCGAGGTGGACACCACCGAGGTCGCCAAGGTGCAGAAGAAGCTCGACACCGCCAAAGTGAAACTCGCCAAGCAGAACGAGCGCAAAGCGGAAGCGGTGAAGCCGTAGTTTCAGTTTCGAGTTTCTGGTTTCCAGTTTCTAGTGGCCCGGCCGAAGGATGGCCGGGCCTTTCTGCTTCATCCGGAGCGACCTGATTTCGTGGCGCAGCCGAGAGTGCATCCTGGACATGGAGGAGACCCATGGCAAATGCAAAGCAGAGCAAGAGATGGGTTGCGAAGGTAAAGACAGCTTCAACTTATCCACCTCCAGGGCTGTTCACCAGGAGCGCTGCCACAATCGCACGGTCGCTGGCGTCGAAAGAGGTTTCGCCGAAGGGGCCGGCCTCGGGAATGAGAATGCTCACGTACTTCATCAACCGGGCGGGCTGCGGATTAAGCGCGGAGCGGCGCGCCGAACTGGAAAAGGCGAAGGCTCTCCTCTCCAAGCGGGTGCGTCGGCAAAAGGAGTCGCGTTCCGGCAGTTAAATGAATGCTTGCAAGTAAAAATGGGAAACTTGAAACTGTACTCATGCTGTCACCCTACGCCGCGCGTGTCGAACAAAGCCGCGGGCGGCGTCATCCCGAAGCATCGCATCCCTATCGCAGCGACTACCAGCGCGACCGCGACCGCGTTATCCACGCGCGCGCCTTTCGCCGCCTGGAAGATAAAACCCAGGTATTCACCCGCCGCTACTCCGACCACTTTCGCAACCGCCTGACGCACACCATCGAGGTGTCGCAGATTTCGCGCACCATCGCCGCGCAGCTCGGACTGGAAGTGGACCTGGTGGAAGCGCTCGCGCTGGTGCACGATCTCGGGCATCCTCCGTTCGGCCATGCCGGCGAAAAGGCGCTGGACGCCGCCATGCGCGTCCACGGCTCGTTTTTCGACCACAACCTGCACGCGCTGCGCATCGTCGAGGATTTCGAGCAGCGCTACGCCGCCTTCCGCGGGCTGAACCTGACCTTCGAGGTTCGCGAGGGCATCATCAAGCACTCGCGCGATTACAGCCCCCAGGAATTCCCCCAGCTTTCCGAGTACCTTCTCGACCAGCGCCCGCCGCTGGAGGCGCAGCTCATCGACCTGACTGACGAGATCGCCTACAACACCGCCGACCTCGATGATGGCTACGAGGCACACATTCTGAAGCTCGACGACATCCGCGCCGGCGTGCCCGTATTCAATCGTTTGTACGAGCAGGCGGAAGCGCGCTACCCCAAGGTGCGCGAAAAATTGAAATTCAACGAGGCGCTCAAGGCCATGCTCGACCGCATGGTCTCCGACCTGATCTCGACCACCTGCGGCCGCATCAGCGACGCTGGCATCCAATCACTCGCCGACGTGCGTGCCTGTCCCACGCGGCTGGCCTCGTTCAGCGACGAGGTGAATAGCGAGCGCGGGCAGGCAAAGTCGTTTCTCTACGAAAAGCTCTATCTCAGCGCAGACCTCCAGCCGGAGAAGTCCCACGCCGAACGCGTGGTCACCGATTTGTTCGATCATTGGACGTCGCATCCCGAGGCGCTGCCGCCGAGCTATTGCGAGCAGACGGCCCGCGAGCCCGTGCACCGCGTGGTCTGCGATTACATCGCCGGCATGACCGACAGCTTCATCCTGCGCAAACATGAAGAGCTGTGCGGCGCTTAGTCGTCAGTCTTCAGTCCGCGGTCTTCAGGAACCCTGCCTTCAGCTAAAATTGAATACGAATGAAGACGACACTGTTTCTGCTTCTGTGTTTTGCGACGCTTTCACTCTCCGCCGCCGACAACGACACCGCCGTCCCCATTTCCCAGGAGCCGCACCACCACCTCGTGCTGGAGAATGAGTACACGCGCGTGTACGACGTCACCGTCCCGGCGCACCAGTCGACCCTTTTGCACCGTCACGACAACGACTACCTCGCCGTCATACTCGAGCCGGCGGAGATCCAGAACGCCGTGGTGGGACGCCCCGTGACCAAGGGGCGCGCCGGCAAGGGCGAGGTGCGGTTCGCAGTGGCGCCCTTGATCCACCGTCTCATCGACAGCGGCGATACGCCGTATCGCAATCTCATCATCGAAATCCTGAAGAAGAAATCCGGCACGCCCAAGGAGACCACACCGGAGCGCGGCCTCGACGTCGGCCACGGCGGCCTGATTGATACCGTCGTGGACAACAGCCAGGTGCGCGTGCAGGATGTGCAGATCGCTGCCGGCGGCATGCTGCACAAGCACACCCACAAGTTTCCGCTTCTGGTGGTCGCGCTCAGCGATCTCGACCTGCACAACATGCCGCAGGGCAAGCCGGCGGCCATGGTCCATCAGACAGCCGGCGAAGTGAAGTGGATCGGCGCCGGCTCCACCGACGAGATGATGAACGCAGGCAAGCAGCAAGCGCACTTCATCGAGGTGGAATTCAAATAACAAAGCCACGGATCGCACGGATTCTCACAGATCGTTTTCTTGATCCGTGCTCATCCGTGCAATCCGTGGCCAATTTTTTCCTGCTTTAGGTCACGCTGCTGCCGGTGGTCGCGCCGGCCACGGTCTTCAGCCCGCGCTGACCACCTCCGGCTTGTTCTTCGCGGCCAGCAGTTGCCGCAGCACGAATTGCAGAATGCCGCCGTGCTTGTAGTAGAGCGCTTCCTGCGGGGTGTCAATGCGCAGGATGGCGCTGAACTCGCGCACCGTGCCCTCGGGGCGCCGGGCGCGGACCGTCACATTCCGTCCTGGCTTGTAGTTTTCGATCAGATCGCGCAAGCCGGTGATTTCGTACGTCTCCTCGCCCGTAAGCCCGAGCGTTTCGTGATCGTCGCCGGAGGAGAACTGCAGCGGGAGCACGCCCATGCCCACCAGGTTGGAACGGTGAATGCGCTCGAAGCTCTCGGCGATGACGGCGCGCACGCCCTGCAGCATCGGTCCCTTGGCCGCCCAGTCGCGGGACGATCCCGAGCCGTACTCCTTGCCCGCGATGATGACCAGCGGCACTTTCTCCTGTTTGTATTTCATCGCCGCGTCAAAGATGGTCATCTCCGCGCCGCTGGGCAGGTGACGCGTGAAGCCGCCCTCGGTTTTGGGCACCAGCTTGTTGCGCAGGCGGATGTTGGCGAAGGTGCCGCGCATCATGACCTCGTGATTGCCGCGCCGCGAGCCATAGGAATTGAAATCCTTCACATCAACGCCGTGCGCGATCAGGTACTTGCCCGCCGGGCTGTCGGGCTTGATGGACCCTGCCGGCGAGATATGGTCCGTGGTCACGCTGTGGCCCAGAACTGCCAGCACGCGCGCGCCGGTGATGTCGGTCACCTCCGGCGGGTTCGGCCCCATGCCGTCGAAATAAGGCGGGTCCTTGATGTAGGTGGATTTCGCGTCCCAGGCGAAAGTCTCGCCCGCGGGCACGTCCAGCGACTGCCAGCGCTCGTCGCCCTTGTACACGTCGGCATAGCTGTTGCGAAACATGCCGCTGTCAATGCATTTTGCGATGGCCTCGCCCACTTCCTTCGAGCTCGGCCAGATGTCGCGCAGGTACACCGGCTTGCCCTGCTGGTCGCGCCCCAGCGGCTCTTTCGCCAAATCAATGTCAATGCGTCCCGCCAGCGCGTAGGCCACCACCAGCGGCGGCGACATCAGGTAGTTGGCGCGGACCTCGGAATTAATTCGTCCTTCGAAATTGCGGTTGCCGCTCAACACCGCCACCGCCACCAGCTCTTTGTCGTTGATGATGTCGGAAACCTCCGCCGGCAGCGGCCCCGAGTTTCCAATGCACGTGGTGCAGCCGTAACCGACCAGGTTGAAGCGCAGCTTCTCGAGGAACGGCGTCAGCCCCGCTTTCTTGTAGTACTCGGTCACTACCTTCGATCCCGGCGCCAGCGAGGTCTTGACCCACGGCTTGGTCGAAAGCCCGCGCTCCACCGCCTTTTTGGCGAGGATTCCCGCCGCCATCATGACCGACGGGTTGGAGGTGTTGGTGCAACTGGTGATCGCGGCAATGACCACGCTGCCGTGCCGCAGTTCTTTGCGCAGATCCACCATCACCGGCTTGTCGGCCGAGGGCGATTCGGTGTCTTCGACGCCGACCGCAGTGCTGCCGCCCTCGCCCTCGAAGGCGCCGATTTGTTTGTCACCACTTTTGCTGCCAGGGCGCAGCAGCGTGGGCAGCGTCTGCCGGAATCCGTCGGGAACATTGAACAGCCGCACCCGGTCCTGCGGCCGCTTGGGCCCGGCCACGCTGGGCTCCACCGACGCCAGGTCGAGTTGCAGGTAGGTGGAATAGTTCGCTTCCGGCGAATCCGGCGTGTGGAACAGGCCCTGCTCCTTGCAGTACGCCTCGACCAGCGCGACCTGCTCCTCGCTGCGCCCGCTGAGGCGCAGGTAATTCAGCGTTTCCTTATCGATGGGAAAGATGCCGCAGGTAGCGCCGTATTCCGGCGCCATGTTGCCGATGGTGGCGCGATCCGCCAGCGCCAGGGTGTGCAGCCCTGGCCCGTAGAACTCGACGAACTTGCCGACCACACCCTCGCGCCGCAGCATTTCCGTGATGGTCAGCACCAGGTCGGTGGCGGTGGAGCCTTCTTTCAGTTTGCCCGTCAGCTTCACGCCCACGACTTGCGGGATGAGCATCGAGACCGGCTGATTCAGCATGGCGGCCTCGGCTTCAATGCCGCCCACTCCCCAACCGAGCACGCCCAGCCCGTTGATCATGGTGGTGTGGGAATCCGTCCCGACCAGGGTATCGGGATAGGCCAGCGGCCGATTGCCATTGTGAGCGCTGCCGACAAAGACCACCCGCGCCAGGTATTCCAGATTGACCTGGTGCACGATGCCGGTATCGGGCGGCACGATTTTCAGGTTCTCAAACGCGCCCTGGCCCCAGCGCAGGAATGCGTAGCGCTCCTTGTTGCGCTGGAACTCCAGGTCGGCATTCACCTGGAACGCCCACTGCGTGCCGAATTCGTCCACCTGCACCGAGTGGTCGATGACCAGCTCGGCCGGTGAGATGGGATTGATGCTTCCCGGATCGCCGCCCAGCTTCCCCACCGCTTCGCGCATCGCCGCCAGGTCAACCACCGCGGGGACGCCGGTGAAATCCTGCAGCAGCACGCGGCTTGGCGTGAAGGCGATTTCCTTCACCGGCACCGCCCTGCCGTCCCAGGCCGCCAGCGAGCGGATGTCGTCCGCTTTCACCGCTCTGCCGTCCTCGGTTCGCAGCAGGTTTTCCAGCAGGATGCGAAGCGAGAACGGCAAGTGCGTGGTCGAGATGCCCTGCTTGTCGAGCGCGTCCAGGCGGAAAATGTCGTATTCCTTGCTGCCGACGCGTAGCGTGGAGCGGCTGCCAAAGCTGTTGGTCATGGCTATTCCAATCTGGGATGAGTTCTGGCCGGCACGGAAGCTTCCGCGGGCCAACGGCAAACATCCAGTCTAAAACAAATGTGAGATGTCGGCGTCAGATTCGAGTGTGACGGGAATCACAGGTGTGAGTGATGGACGAATTGAGGGGTTGGCGGGAGCGGCCAGCCAGCAGCCATGAACAACCAGAACTGGTTTCAAAAATACATTTTCGTCCCAGGGAAAATGTCCCTCAGGGGCTAAAGCCCACTATTCTTGCGGCCTCGAGCGGCACGGCTGAAGCCGTGCCCTTCCCAAAAACCGATTCTTGAAACCAGTTCCAGCAACTGGCACTACGTCCTGTGCCGACGCCGCGGCGACGGCGACGGCTTCTCCTCGACGACCGCGAACTGCAGCTTGCGCTGCACGCTGTCAATCCGGTCCAGGATCACGCGCACTTTTTCTCCCAGCGAGTATTTCTTCTTCGTGCGCTGGCCGACGATCTGCTTGGTACTGTCGTGATAGGTGTACTGGTCGCCGGTGAGCGTGGAAAGCGGCACCAGGCCTTCGATGAACATGTCCATCAGCTCGACAAAGAAGCCGAACTTGGTGACGCTGATGATCAGGCCCTCGAAGTCCTCGCCGACGCGGTCCTGCATGAACTTGATCTTCTTCCATTCCATCAGCTCGCGTTCGGCATCGTCGGCCCGCCGCTCCGATTCCGACGATTCCATGGCGATCTCGTGCAGCACCTCCGGCGGGATCGGCCCGACTTGTTCAGCGGCTAAAGCCGCATCATTATTGCTTTTTTCGGCACGACTGAAGTCGTGCCCTGATACATGGGCCACATGTCCCGCCTTCTTCGGCGAACCCTTCCCCCACGGCGAATTCGCAGTCGAGGGCGAGCGCGCTCCTTCGCGCTCATGCTTGGCCCAGGCGCCGTGCGTATCGCTCAGCACTCCCACTCCCACCGGCACCTGGCCATCGTGCTTCTCCGCCGAATCGCGCAGCACCTCTTTCAAGATGCGGTGCACGATCAAGTCGGGATAGCGCCGGATCGGCGAGGTGAAATGGGTGTAGGTCGGCGCCGCCAGCGCGAAGTGCCCGACATTCTCCTCGGAATATTTCGCCTGCTTCAGCGAGCGCAGCATCAGGTAGGAGAGGATCCGCTCCTCCGGCTTGCCCGCGATCTTCTCCGTCAGCTTCTGGTACATGCGCGGCGTGATGGGCACGTCTTGCGGGATTTCCATCTCGTGCCGCTGCTGTCCCGAGCGCGTCCGCCCCGGTCCTTTTCCCGGCCGGCGCTGATCGGTGTAGGAGAACCGTTTCACCGGCAGCGCGCCCACCCCGAGCGAATAGCCAAAGGCCACCGCAATACTTTCGAACTCGTAAACCCGCTTGGGATCGGGCTTTTCGTGGATGCGGTAGAGCGACTCCACGCCTTTGTTCTCCAGGTACGAGGCCACGCTCTCGTTGGCGGCCAGCATGAACTCCTCGATCAGCCGGTGGGCAAAATTCCGTTCCGTGCGCGTGATCGTCTTCATCAGCCCGAACTCATCGAACTCGATTACCGGTTCCGGCAGGTCGAAATCAATCGAGCCGCGCCGCACGCGCTTGCGGTTCAGGATCATTGCCAGCTCGCGCATCAGCTCAAACACGTCCACCAGCGCGTGATAACGCTCGCGCAGCTTGGCGTCGCCCTGCACCGGGGTCCCCGGCGCGCCAGGCGTTGGCGCGCCGGGGTGGTCGAGGATGGCGTTCACGTCGGTGTAGGTCATGCGCTCCGCCGAGCGGATCGCGCCCGGACTGATTTCGTAGCCCACAATGTCGCCCTTGGAATCGATTTCCATCACGCATGACATCACCAGCCGGTCCAGGTGCGGACGCAGCGAGCACAGGTCGGTGGAAAGCTCGATCGGCAGCATGGGCACGGCGCGATCCGGAAAGTAAACCGAGTTTCCGCGCAGCCGCGCCTCCGCATCCAGCGCCGAGGCCTCGCGCACGTACTGCGCTACATCGGCGATATGCACCTGCAGCTCGAAATTTCCGTTGTGCATGCGCCGCACGAACACCGCGTCGTCAAAATCGCGCGCCGTTTCGCCGTCAATGGTCACGACCGGCAGAGTGCGGTAGTCGCGCCGCCCGCGCAGTTCGCGACCCGGAATAATGTTGTCGAATGCCTGCGCCTCCGCCAGCACCGCGGTCGGAAAGCGGTGCGGCAGATGGTACTTGCGGATCACGATCTCCACGTCCACGCCGAAATCGTCCGCATACCCCAGGATCTCCACCACGCGCCCGCGCGGGTTCTGGGTGGGCGTCGGCCACTCGGTAATCTCGACATCGACGACTACATTCTCCAGGTCCTCCGCCACTTCCGTGCGCTTGGCCTCCGAGCCCAGCACCCGATGTCTGTCTTTCTGGGTTTTTCCCTTAGTCCTTTCCTCTGCGTCCTCCGCGTCCTCTGCGACAAATCCCCGGGGAATTTCCGCCCCGCGCGGAATCACGATGTCGAGCGTGATCTTCTCGTCCATGGGCGTGACGTAGTTGTAGCGTGCGCCGTAGTGGAAGGTGCCGACGACGGTGGCGTGCGCGCGCCCGATGACCTTGACGATCTGCCCCTCGGCGCGGCCATCGCCGCGTTCCCGGCGCAATTCCACCAGCACCCGGTCGCCGTGCATGGCGTTGTCCGTGTTCTGCGGGCTGATGTAGATGTCGCCGTTCAGCCGCTGGCGCAACTCCTCGCTGTCGGGGATCACGAACCCGTAGCCGTCGCGGTGCATGGTCAAGCGGCCGGATACCAGGTTCTTATCGGCGGCTTTTTTCGGGATGGCGTAGCGGTCGCCATCGTGCAACATCAGTGCGCCGCGCCGCACCAACTGGTCCAACTGCCCAGCGAACGCGCGCCTGTCTTCGCCGCGCACGCCAAGTTCGCGCACCAGTTGCTTCAGGCCGGCTGACTGCTTCGGCTGCTGGCCGATTTTTCGCAGGATGGCACTGTCGGTAATCATCGCCCCATTGGATGCGGCGCCCCCCAGGGAAGGCGAATCAATCTGCCGAGGCGGAAAGGCCGCCGATACCGCGCCGGATTTCGGCAGTGAGCGCGTCGTCAGGGAAGGACGCCGTGAAATTAACCAGCCCAGTTCGCGCTGCCGGGGTGCCGTTGCGCAGCAGCGCGTCGAGCGCGATTTTTCGCGGCGGAAGCTGCAGGCTACGATCCGCCACCACACGCGCCAGCACCTCGGCGGCTTTGTCGGAAACGATTTCCGCCACCGCCTGCACTCCCAGCGTGATATGTGCGTTCCGCCCCGGACTGTCGGAGAACAGGAATTTCTCCAGATCGCCGACCGTTTCCGGAGCTTTCAGGAACATCAGTTCGTTCAGTGCCTGCTCCAACACATCGTCCAGCAAGAACGGCAATGCCGCTGCCAGGAGTTGCGCCCGCCCTGCCGCGCGTGCCTTGATCAGCGCCGCTGCCGCCGCGCGCTGCACACGAACGTCGGCGTGCTGCAGCACCGGCGCCACGTGCACCGCCATTTCGGGGTCCGCCAAATCCCCCAGCAGGACGCAGGCGTTGCGCACCACGTACCAACGCGAATCCGCCAGGCGTTGCCGCACAACCTCCATCCCCACGGGTCCCATGCGCGCGATCAGCCGAATGATCGCCATCCGGTTCTGGCCGTTGTCTTCGACCTCCAGCCGCTGGAACAGGAACTCGACCGCCGGAGCGCCGGCGCGGTGGATCATGGCCGCGGTTCGCCGCGCCCACGCCGAGTCGGCCCGCTTTTCCAGGTAGAGCTCCACCACGCGTTCGAAGGTGGAAGGCGGCAGCAACAGGCCCAGCATCTTGCCGCAGCATGCGGCGTGACGTTCGCGGTTGTCGGCCAGCAACTGCTCCATGGCCGAGCCGGCGCTCTGCACGATGTCGTAATCCTCGTAGGTGGCCGCCGATTTCGACAGCGCCACCAGCGCGTTCAGCACCTGCATGTGCCGGAACGATTCGAAGACATCGCGCTGCAGCAACTCCAGCAGCTTGTCGGTCGCAACCTGCGCAAATCCTGTGTGCACGCCGGCCAGGACGGTGATCAGCTCCGGCAGTCGAGACAGTTCCTCGACCTCGATCTGGTCGGGCTCGCGGTCGAGGCATTTCAGGTAATGGAGCGCGAGTTCCGTGGCGTCCACGGCAAACGCTTTGCGCATCAGCTCGCGCACATGTTCCATCAGGCGGCTGAAATCGCCGCGCTGAAAGCGCTCGATCGCCAGCAACTGCTTGTGTTTTTCTTCCGGCGGCAGCGCGACCCAGTTCAGCTCGGTCTGCACTTTTTCCACCAGGTGGGTGGGGAAGCTGTATTCCTGGAAGAATTTCGCCAGCTTTCCCGCCAGCTTCTGCGCCATTTGCGTGGCATGCAGGCTGCGCGCCAGCGCATGCACCACCTGCTCTTCGACGACAAACGCGTCGCCGCCGCTGGGCACCGATGCCAATTGCTGTGCCGCCCAGTCCATCGCCCGCGACTGCACAAGTTCCGCCGCAACTTCTTTTGCCGGCAGCGATTTCAGCTCTTCCCGGCGCGACGCCGGAAACGCCGCCAACACCGCATCGGGACGCAGGCCCTGCAGCACCTGCGCCAGCGACGCGTATGCTTTTTCCGGCTCGCCGCCCTGACCCGCCATCGCGGCCTCAATCAGTGGCGTCACCCGCGAGAGGATTTCATCCGGGCCGCCGCTCGCTCCCCCCCCCGCCGGAACCGGCGGAATCCATCAAACCGGCGAAAATGCTGCTGGCGCCCGCTTCTTCCCCGTTTTGCGCGCGCAGAAACGCCTCCGCGTCCATCTCCAGCACGGTGTCGCCGCTGGCCGTACGCTTCTGCGTCTTGCCCGCGGGGAAAATGCGCACACCCTCAATTTCATGGCGCGCAAGAAAGGGAGCGGTACCGCCGATTTCTTCAATCTTCCTTAACGGGGTGGCCAGCATCGCCAGCACCGCCTTGTAGCGCGCCAGTGGCAGGCCAGCTTCAAACTTGAGCGCGCTCACGCCCCGCTTCAGGAAGTCGTCTTCCAGTTGGTTCAACCCGCGCGCCGTGGTCAGGATCGTGTCCACCAGGATTCGCCCTTCCACAAACCCGAAGGTAAAGGCGTGCTGTTCTTTCAAGATCGAATTGAGCTGGTTGTAGCTGTCCTGGATCGGTCCGGCGGCGACACTGTGGTCGGGCGAAAACATGCCCGACGTCCGCACCGCGATCTGCAGCGCGCGCGCGAAGCGCAGGCCCACCACCTTGAGCTGCTTGGACTCGATCATCTGCGGGCTAGCTTATGGGCACCGGGCCTGGTTGCCAAGTGCCGCGAAATGCCACACCTGCGATGCTTCACCGCCGGCCGGTGGCCGACGTAAACCGGTCATGGCACTGCTTGGCCTGGGCCGCCAGCGCCGAAAACTCGGGAGCGTTCCGCAGCTTCGCCAAAGCCGGATCGCTATGCAGCGCCGTGTTCGAGCAGTAATTCTGCTCGATGGCGCTGCGGATCAGCGCCGACGCCGTGTCCAGTTCGCCGCACCACGCCAGCAACGACCCGTGATAGTAGCGGAACTCGGGATCGAGCTGCGCCAGGATGCTGGGCGCCGCGGCTAGCGTCAGCTTATGCATCTCCGCCGGTGACACCGGCTGCAGGCACGCCTGCAGCAGTCCGGCGTACCAGGCTGGACGCGACGATATTTTGGTTGCCGCCACCTTGGCTTCATCGGGCTTGTTCTCGCGGACCAGAATTGCCGGAAACACGCTGGCCGCCCAGTCGGAGCCGCTGTCCAGGTGGACGTACTCCAGCGCTCGATTGGTGTTGCCCATCTCGAAGAACACGAACGAGCACGAGCGGAAGTCGTAGTTGCCGGGATCCAGCACCAGCGCCGCATCGCATTCCTTGGCCGCATCGTGCAGGGGACCCGCGTAGCGCAGCACGTAGGCCAGGGTGAAGTGCGCCTGGGCGTTTTCCGGCCGCCGCTTCACCAGGTCCAAGGCCTCGTTGTAGGCCTTGGCGATGTCGCCGGCTTCGGCGCGCAAGCGCGTCAGGTGCGCCGCCGAAGAAATCAGGTTCGGATCCAAGGCCAGCGCCTTTTCATATGCCGAAACCGATTTCTGCAGCGCTTCTTTGCCTCCGACCGAATACTGCGATTCGTAGTAATAACGCAGTCCGAGGGCGTCCCATGCGGGCGCAAATTTCGGGTCCAGCACCACCGAGCGCTCCAACATGGTCATGGCGGTGCTATTGGGCGCCGCATCGTGCGGCAGCGCCGACCCGCGCAGGTAGAGATCGTAGGCGGTGGCATCGTGCGGCTGCGTGGCGGTGGCGATCATCGCCGAAGACGAACCCAGCGCGGGCAGCAATCCCTGCCGAACCTGTGCCGCCAGCTCTTCCTGGAGCGTCAGCAGATTCGCTGCCGGCACCGTCACCGTGCCTTGCCACACCAATCGGTTGAAGCGGGTGTCCACGTCGTCCAAGGTGATGATGAGCCGGTCGCCCTGGCTCATGAAGTGCCCGGTCAGCACGTTGGCGGCGCGAAGCTCGCGCCCGGCCTGCTGCGGATCGAAGTTCCCCTGCAGGTACTTCGCAGCCGAGGGCACGGGACGGATTTCCATGGAGCGCGTGTAGGCCAGGATTTTCACCAACTGGTCGGGCACGGCAAAGCGCAGGTAATCCGTGTCCGGGTCGCCGCTCACGTTGTTGAACGGCAGAACCACGATGGTATTGTTGGCAGCCACCGGCGCCGGGCCGCCGCCGCCGTGCTTCGCCCACCAAATCGTAATCACCAGCAGGATCATTACCAGCAGCCCCGCGATGCCCACCAGGGTGTAGATCTGCCGCACGCTGAGCTTGCGGAATGTCCGGGTGTGCGCGACCGGCGCATGCGCCGGCACCTCCGCCCCAACCGCTTGCAGTTCCAGCTCCCGTTTCAAGGCGCGCAAGTCCTGACCCACCTGGTGCGCGTTGGGGTAGCGCTGCTCGCGGTCTTTTTCCAGCAGCCTGCCGATGATCGGCTCGAACCCCGGCGGCAGCGACGGGGTCAGGGTGAGCGGCGACACTGGCTTCTGGTGCTGGATCGCCGCCAGCGCCAGCACTGACGTCCTGGCCATGAACGGCCTCTGTCCGGTCGCCGCCTCGTACAGCACCACGCCGAGCGAGAACAGGTCGGTGCGCGCATCCAGCGGCTCGTTCCGCGCCTGCTCCGGCGACATGTACACGGTGGTCCCCGGGATCACGTTCATCTCCGTGATCGCCTCGGAGGGCCGGTGACGCGGCCCGCGCCCGCCTTCGCTATCGCCGGCGGCCACCAGTTGATGCTCCGGCGCCAGTTTCGCCAGCCCGAAATCGAGGATCTTCGCCTGCCCGCGGGGAGTCAGAAAAATGTTTCCCGGCTTCACGTCGCGATGCACGATGCCCTGCGCGTGAGCCGCCTCCAGCGCGTCGGCGATCTGGATGCCGATGTCCAGGACCTCCAGAGCATCCAGCGGTCCACGGTCCAGCCGGTCCTTCAGGCTGTGCCCCTGGAGCAACTCCATGACGATGAACGGCATGCCGTTGTGCGAGGCGATGTCGTAAATGGTGCAGATGTTGGGATGATTGAGCGAGGAGGTGGCGCGCGCTTCCAGCGTGAACCGCTCCAGCGCCCCGCCGTTCCCGGAGAGGTTTTCGGGGATGAACTTGAGCGCGACTCGCCGGCCCAGGCGGATGTCCTCGGCCTCATACACCAGTCCCATGCCGCCGCCGCCCAGCTTCTTCACAATGCGGTAGTGGGAGATGGTTTGCCCGATCACGGCGGATACCCCGCGTATCGGGCATCTTAGGTCTGCGCTGTCACAAAATCAACGCGCGGTACGTGGGGGAGGCATATCCGACGCAAAAATTCGCTTGGTTGCATCACCCCTTGAAGCCGGCACGCGCAACCGTCATAATCTGTCCCCTTCCGCAGGGGTGTTGGAAATAATGCACGGTTCCCAAGGAGACGCTCATGGGCTTACTCCATCTCTGTGACGAGCATCCCGCCGTGGTCCGTCCGGATACGAGCGCTGCCGATGCCATCCGGATCATGCTCGAGCATCGCGTTGGCGCGGTTACCGTGGTGGACGATCAGGGCCGCCTGATCGCCATGCTCTCCATCCGCAATCTGCTGCAGTGGCGCGTTGACGAACTCACCGAACGCCTCGACACCATGGAGCAGTACATGACCAACGATGCTCCGGGAGGATGATCAGCAGGGGGAAAGCGTTAGAGCGGTTGCAGAGTTGGTGTAGCCGGTAGAGATCCCTCGACTCGGGTTTCCCGCGCACGACCACCCCAGCACGCAAAAGGCAGGCGTGCTGGGGACCCCGGTAAAGACAGCGCGCGGGAGCCCTCCCTCGCTCGGGATGACATCCGGATACGGTAATTGAGAATCCGGTATAGCCGTGCCGCCGGCCTGGACGCAGCCAGATCTCTGATGCCTAGAACAGGGTGTTCTGCCTTTGTCCCGGCTTGAGCCCGAAGTGCTCGTAGGCGAGAAGCGTCACCGTGCGTCCACGCGGCGTGCGGTTCAGGAAGCCGATTTGAATCAGGAACGGCTCGTAGATTTCCTCGATCGCGTCCGGCTCTTCCGCCAGCGCCGCCGCCAGCGTGTTCACGCCAACCGGACCACCCTGGTACTTGTTGATGATGGTCAGCAGCAGCTTGCGGTCAATCTCGTCAAAGCCGTGGCGGTCCACCTCGAGCATCTGCAGCGCCGCCTCGGCCGTCGCGCGATCGATGTACCCGCCGCCGCGGACCTGGGCGTAGTCGCGGACGCGCCGCAGCAGCCGGTTGGCTATGCGCGGCGTTCCGCGGGCGCGTGAGGCAAGCTCCAGCGCGCCTTCGCCATCGATTTTCACGCCCAGAATTTCCGCCGACCGCCGCACGATGACTTCCAAATCCTGGTGCGTGTAAAACTCCAGCCGCAGCACGATTCCGAAGCGCGAGCGCAGCGGGGACGAAAGCAATCCCGCCCGGGTGGTGGCGCCGACAAAGGTGAACGGCTGCACGTCAATGGTGTGGGTGCGGGCTGACGGCCCCTGCCCGATGATGATGTCGAGCTTGTAATCCTCCAGCGCCGAATAGAGCAGTTCTTCGAGCGCGGGCTGCAGGCGGTGCACCTCGTCGATGAACAGCACCTGTTTGTCGCGGACGTTGGTGAGGACGGCCGTCAGGTCGCCTTTGATCTGCAGCGCCGGCCCGGAAGTCTGCTGAAACTGGGTTCCCAGTTCGTTGGCGATGATGGTCGCCAGCGTGGTCTTTCCCAGGCCGGGCGGGCCGTACAGCAGCACATGATCGAGCGCTTCCCCGCGCGAGCGCGCCGCCTCGATGGCCACCGCGAGGTTTTCCTTGACCTTCGCCTGCCCGATGAATTCCTGCAGGCGGCGTGGCCGCAGCTTCAGCTCGAAGGACGCATCGTCGTCCAGCGGAGCGGCGGAAACAATGCGGTCTGGGTTTTCCCTGGATGTAGCCACTATGCGGCGATAGTAAGACGAAAGCGCCGCCGAGGCAATTGAGGGATTTGCCGATGGAGTGATTTGGCGATTTGCTGATTGGGTGATTTGCTGGAAAACGGCGGGGTAATTGAAAGTCGTCTGCGCCCGAAGCACATCACGAAATCATAAGTTATGAAATCACTAAATCACAAATCACTAAATCACCCAATCATTGCAGCACGATACCCGCCGACAGGCAGGTCGTGACCAGGCCATCGCCGGCGTAATTGATCACGCCCGGGGTGGCGGAGCAGAAAGCGCGGGTCCCGGTACCACCGAGGTTGGCCGGTGCTGCCGTGGAAGTGTAGTTGGCCTTCGGCGTTCCGGCGCAGTCTTGCAGGGCAAACAGGTAACCCGCCTTCTGGCCGGTGGACAGCACATCGTCCAGGATACCGGCTCCGCTGGAACTAACGGGGCTACCCGAGGGGGGCGGCCCCAGGTCGGTCAGCGAGCAGGTGTAGCCAATATTGGGATAAGTCGACGCATACGTGGTCTCGGCGGTGGAGATGGTGCGCAGGGAACTCACCGCCGAAGCTTCGTTGGCGGCGATGCGCGCGCGCAACATGTTAGGAATGGCAATCGCGGCAATGATGAGAATGATTGCCACCACGATCAGCAGCTCGATCAGCGAGAATCCTTTTGCTTTCCTCATAGCCGCACTCTTTCCCGCCCGCAGGGGAACGCGTGCAAATTACATCATAGGCCCGTTTTGGCGGAGATAGCGGGGAGGGTACTTGGGGAGTAATTAGGGGGAGGAGAATCGACGCCATTCTGCCGCAATCCCAAATCATTGGCAAGTTACTTTGGACGGTGGCCCGATTACCAGCTACGGTTCATCCCGCGTGGCGCCGATCTCGGTCAGCACTTGCCGATCCACTGCCTTACCGTTGTCATATACCACTTGCATGAGCCGCACGCGGTAGCGGCGGGTGCGCGCCATGGCGTGCGCCACGTCGAAATCCTTGAACGACGCGATGAAATCCCATCGCTCGTGGTTGAACTCCCAGATTTCGAACTGTTCAAAGCGCGCCATGAACTACAACCCGGAATTATTCCTCCTCCGCCGTCTCCTCGCCCCGCGCCTTCTTGTAATTCTCGATGATCTTCTCCTGTTGTTGCGCGGGCACGATGTCGTAGTGGTTCATTTCCATGTTGAACGCCCCCCGGCCCTGGGTCATCGAGGTCAGGTCCACGCCGTAGGTGAGCATCTCGGCCATCGGGACCTCGGCTTTAATAATCGTCTTGCCGCCCTTGTTGTCCATGCCCTGGATGCGGCCGCGCCGCCCGTTCAAATCGCCCATGACCGCGCCCGCGAACTCGTCCGGTACTTCGATTTCCACCTTCATGATCGGCTCCAGCAGCGTCGGCTTGGCCTGCTCCATGGCTTTCCTAAAGGCGATGCGGCCCGCGGTCTTGAACGACAATTCGTTGGAATCCACGTCGTGGTAAGAGCCGTCGTAGAGCACCACCCTGAAATCCACTACTGGAAAGCCCGCCAGGAACCCGCGCTGCGCCGCCTCCACGATGCCCTTCTCCACCGCCGGAATGTAGTTCTTGGGGATGGAGCCGCCGAAGATGTCGTTGACGAATTCGAAATTCCCTCCCCGCGGCAGCGGCTCCATCTTGATGCGGCAATCGCCGAACTGCCCGTGCCCGCCGGTCTGCTTCTTGTGACGTCCCTGCACGTCGGCGCGCCCGCGGATGGTCTCACGGTAGGGCACCTTGGGCGCCCTTAAAATCACTTCCGTGTGGAAGCGCTTCTTGAGCTTGGAGACGGTCACCTCGATGTGCTGCTGTCCGGTGCCCGCGATCAGGAACTCCTTGGTCTGCGCGTCGCGGAAGAAGCGCAGCATGGCGTCTTCCTCGCGCAGCTTGGCGATGCCGTTCGACAGCTTGTCTTCGTCGGCCCGCGTCTTCGGCTCGATGGCAAAGGTGATGGCCGGCTCCGGCAGTTTCACCTGCGGATACTGGATCGGCGATCCCTTGTCGCCCAGCGTGTCGCCGGTCAGCGTGTCCCGCAGTTTCGCCACCGCTCCCAGGTCGCCGGCATGGAGTTCGTTCACCGGCACCATGTTCTTGCCCTGCATGACCGAGACGTGCGCCAGTTTCTCCGAGCTGGAACGCGTAACGTTCTGCAGGGTGGCGTCGTTCTTCACCACGCCTGAGTACACCTTGAAATACGAAATGCGCCCGGCAAAGGGATCGTTGAGGGTCTTGAACACGAACGCCGACGCGGGCTCGCTGTCCGCCACCTTGCGCATTTGCGGCGAGCCGTTGCCGTTGCCCGGCATGGCTTCCACCGCCGGACGCTGAGTCGCCGCCGGCAGGTAATCGGCGATGAACTGCAGCAGCCGGTCCGCCCCGATGTTCCCCAGCCCGGAAGTGAACAGCACGGGGTAAATCCGCCGCTCGTCCAACGCTTTTCGCAGGCCGGCGAGCAGGTGCTCTTCACCGATGGTGCCTTTGTCGAAAAATTCTTCCATCAGCGCGTCGTCGCCCTCGGCGATCAGCTCGACCAGCTTCTCGTGCGCGCTTTGCGCCGCATCCTTCAGGTTCGCCGGGATCTCGCCTTCCTTGCCCTGGCCGTTGCCGGCCATGTCGTAGGTGTAAGACTTCATCTTGACCAGGTCCACCACGCCGCTCAGGCTCTTCTCGCTGCCGATGGGAAGCTGCACCGGAATCACGGCGCGCCCGAAAGCCGCCACCGCCGATTCCAGCATGCGCCCAGTGTCGGCGCGCTCGCGGTCCATGCGCGTTCCCACGATCACCCGCGGCAGGTTGTATTCTTCCGCGAACTGCCAGGTCTTCTCGGTCACCACCTCAACCCCGCCGACGCCGTCCACGGCTACCACAACGCCCTCCACCGCCGGCATCGCCATCCTGGCTTCGTGGACGAACATGTTGAAGCCGGGGGTGTCAATGAAGTTGATCTTGGTGCCTTTCCAGTCGGCATACGCCACCGCGCTGGAAATCGTCATCTTCCGCGCCACGGCTTCTTCGTCGTAGTCGGTGGTGGTGCTGCCGTCGTCCACGCGCCCCAGTTTCGGCGTGGTGCCGGCGGTGTAGAGCATGGCGGAGATCAGTTGCGTCTTGCCGGCATGGCCGTGGCCCACCACGACGACATTACGCACGTTGACGCCTTCATAAACTTTCACGATGAAACTCCTTCAGGCCATTCCACGTCCCGGGTTCTACCGGCGGCGGGTTGGGTCCCTGCCGCCGGCGAGGCCTTGCGGAAGGGCGAACGGGAGAGCTATGAAACCTAGGATTCTAGCAGACGCGAACCCCCTCAAGCTGCGGCTCTTGCGCGGAAAGTCCGTCCTGGCGGATACTACCGGGAACGTGTGGGGCGGTAATATTGCAAATCCATTGTGCCCGTAACCCACTCTAACTGCCCATGACCGGCGGCCAACGCCAATCCGTGCGCGCGAGCGCGGTGTTAATCGTGCTGGCGCTCTGCTGGCCGATGGCCACCGCCTTCGCCGCCGCCGCCTCCGCGCCCGCTCTGCCTGCCTGTTGCATGCGCATGGCGCATAGCTGCCACACGCAGGACAATTCCGGCGCCCAGTTTGAATCCGACTGCCGCACCTGCGGATGGTGCCACGCTCTCCCCAACGCCAGCGCGCACCTGGCGGTTACGTCCGTCACGTTTTCATTCTCCATTTACCACGCGGCCGAATTCGCGGAACCGCAGTCGCAACCAATTTCCGCTCCTTCCCGCCTGCACGCCTCCCGAGGCCCTCCGTGCACTGCAATCGCTGAAAGCTAGAGCGTTCCGATTGCGGACACCAGCGAGACCCAGAGGCCACCGCGAATCACCGAGGAATGAAATCAACTCTCGGTGAACCCCGGTGGACCCGGTGGTGAACTGGAATCCGAAAATTGCTCTGATCACCAGCATCCTTTGCGTCCTTTGCGGTGGGGGTCCTGTTCCATGAGAAAGAACTGGATTTTTCTCCTGTTCCTGTTTTTTGTTGCTGCCTCCCAGGCCACCGTCTTCGGCGGCATTCGCGGCCTGGTTCACGATGCCCAGCATCGTCCCATTGCCGGCGCCCAGGTCGTTGTGCACGCCGTCAACTCCGATTTCCGCAAGACCGCTGTCACCAACGATCTCGGCGAATTCCGCCTGGAGGCGCTTCCGGCCGGCGCCTATGAAGTCGAGGTCGGCGCACCCGGCTTCGCCGATACCCGCCAGCCCATCACCATCATCTCCGGAAACGTTCTTGAATTGCACTTCCCGCTGTCGGTGGCGCGGGTTCAGCAGGAAGTCGAGGTTCGCGCCGAGCCCGAATCTGTCGGCACCACCACCTCCACCACCACGGGACTGGTCAGCCGCGAGCAGATCGCGCAAACCCCAGGCGCCGACCGCACCAACAGTCTTGCCATGGTCACCGACTTCACGCCCAGCGCGGTCATCGTGCATGACCAGTTGCACTTGCGGGGCGGACACCAGGTCACCTGGCTGCTCGATGGCGTTCCGGTGCCCAACACCAATATCGCCAGCAATGTCGGACCGCAGTTCGATCCCAAGGACATTGATTACCTGGAAATCCAGCGCGGGGGGTATTCCGCCGAATATGGCGACCGCGCCTACGGTGTGCTCAACGTGGTCCCGCGTTCGGGCTTCGAGCGCGACCGCCAGGCCGAACTGGTCGCCAGCTACGGCAGCTTCAACCAGACCAACGACCAGTTCAATTTCGGCAGCCACAATGAGCGGTTCGCGTACTACGGCAGCGTGTCCGGCAACCGTACCGATCTCGGTCTCGAAACCCCGGTCCCGCAGGTAGTGCACGATCTCGGCGGCGGCCTCAGCGCGTTCACGTCGCTGATCTACAACAAAACGCCGAACGACCAACTGCGATCCGTCATTTCGGTTCGCGGCGACCACTACCAGGTGCCCAACGATCCCGCCGCACAGGCCGCCGGCCTCCGCGACCTGAACAACGAGCGCGACGTCTTCGCCAACTTCTCCTGGGTGCACACCTCTCCGCAGGGGCTGATGCTGACCGTCTCGCCCTTCTACCACTTCAACAGCGCGCATTATCAGGGCAGCCTTGACGACGATCGCGGCTCCAACTACGCCGGCGGGGTGGTCACGCTCGGGGTCGACCGCGGCCGCCACAATACCCGCATCGGCTTGGAAGGCTTCGCGCAGCACGAATCGCACACCCTTGCATTGACCAGCAACACCGGTGCGTTCAGCGCGGCAGATCACATGTGGGGCAGCCTCGCGTCCCTGTTTGTCGAGGACCAGTTCCAGGCCGCGTCATGGCTCACCTTCAATGTCGGCGTGCGCCTTACGCACTTCAGCGGCGCCGTCAGCGAAACCGTGGCCGATCCGCGCATTGGCGCCGCGGTGCAAATCCCGCGCCTGCGTTGGACGCTGCGCGCGTTCTATGGACGTTATTACCAAGCGCCGCCGCTGTTCAGCGTGGGCGGCCCGGTGCTCGCTCTCGCCGCCAGCCAGGGGTTCGGTTTCCTGCCGCTCAAGGGTGAACGCGACGAACAGCGTGAATTTGGCCTCACCATTCCGGTTCGCGGCTGGAGCTTCGACTTGGCCAACTTCCGCACCACCGCGAAAAACTTTTTCGACCACGCCGTCCTCGGCAATTCCAACATCTTTTTCCCGCTCACCATTGAGCGCGCCCGCATTCACGGCTACGAAGCCACGGTGCGTTCCCCGCAAATCGCCGGCCGCGCCAGCGTTCATCTCGCCTTCTCGCGCCAGTGGGCGGAAGGCTTCGGCGGCGTAACCGGAGGTTTGACGGATTTTTCGCCGCCGCCCGACACTTGGTACTTTCTCGACCACGACCAGCGCGACACGCTCACCCTGGGCGGTACCCTGCGCCTGCCGCTGCGCGCCTGGACGTCCGCCAGCCTTCACTATGGTTCCGGATTTCTTGACGGCGACGGCCCCTCCCACCTTCCGCCGCATACCACGTTCGATCTTTCCCTGGGCAAGACTTTCGGCGAGAGCTGGACCATCCAGGCGAGCGGCCTGAATTTGAATAACAACCACTATCTGCTCGACAACAGCAACACCTTCGGCGGCACCCATTACGTCAACCCGCGCGAAGTGATGGTCGAAGTCCGCTACCGGTTCAAGTACTAGGTGGACGGTGTGGCACACAGCCTGCCCTGAGCGAAGTCGAAGCGGCGCCCTCGCCGGCCTTGCGCTCACCCTCTATCCATGCGGTAAATTACAGAGTTGCGCGCCCGTGTACCGCAACCATCGGGCGGCTTCGGCATCTATAGGGAAAGAGCATCGCTCAACATGAAAATGAATAAGCGCAGTCTTGCATGCCCGGTCATTTTATTGGTTCTCGCGGTCTGCGGAACCATCGCAGTGCGGGCGCAGACCGCCGGCGAAATATTGCGTCCACCCAAAGGCGCCAAAGTGGCCATCGTGGTCTTTGAAGACCTGGAGTGTCCCGACTGCGCCCGCGCGGCTCCGCTGGTGGTGGAAGCCGGCAAAATCTACAAGATTCCGGTGGTGCGCTACGACTTCCCCCTGCCGCAGCATCTGTGGTCGTTTGACGCTGCGGTTATGGCCCGCTTTTTCGGCAGTAAGTCGCCCACCCTCGGCGTGGACTTCCGTGAGTACATCTTCCAGCACCAGCAGGAAATCACCGGCACCAACCCTACCGACGAAAGCGGCCAGAAGCAGCGCCTGCGCGCCGCCGCGGAAAAATTTGCCCAGGAACACAAAACAGCACTGCCCTTCGTCGTGGACCCGCAGAACAAGTTCGCCAATGCCGTGCGCGCCGACCGCGATCTCGGCGTCCGCATTGGCATCCAGCACACGCCCACGCTCTACGTGGTCAACAATAGCCGCACCGGGCGGCCGTTCATCGAGGTGGTGGACCGCACTCAGTTGTTCCAGTTGATTGACCAGATGAAGGCCGAAGCCGGCTCGTAGGGAAGTCGGAATTAAGAATTAAGAATGAAGAATGAAGAATGAAGAATGAAGAATTGGGACCGCCCAATGAGTTTGCCTGCTGCGGAAGAGGGGTGCTTCACTTCTTACTTCTTAATTCTGACTTCTTAATTCTTACTTCTGACTTTCTTCCATCTCCGGCGTGGCCTCGAGCAAACTGCGGGTGTACGCATGTGCCGGCCGGGTCATGATCTGCTCCGTCGGGCCCACTTCCACGATCTTGCCGCGGTACATCACCGCGATGCGCGTTGCCAGGTAGCGCACCACCGGCATGGAATGCGAGATGAACAGGTAGGTGAGGCCGAATTCGCGCTGCAGTTGCGCCATCAGGTTGATGATCTGAGCGCCCACGCTGACGTCGAGCGCCGACACCGGTTCGTCGGCGACGATGAATCGCGGCCGCAGCGCCAGCGCCCGCGCGATCCCGATCCTTTGTCGCTGCCCGCCGCTGAACTCGTGAGGAAAACGGCCGAGCGCCGACTCATCCATGCCGACGGCGCGCAGCAGTTCGGCGGGCGTGAGCGGCGCGGGTTGGTTGCGGCCCGCCTGGGCGCGGTGGATGACCGCGGGCTCGGCCAAAACGTCCTGCACTTTCATCCGCGGGTCGAGCGAGCCGAACGGGTCCTGGAAGATGATCTGCATGTCGCGCCGCAGCCGCCGCATCCCGGCTGCGCTCGCCGACAACACATCCACGCGCTCGTCGAAGCGCACGCTTCCCGAGGTTGGCTCAATCAGCCGCAGGATCAACCGTCCCAGCGTGCTCTTGCCGCTGCCCGATTCGCCCACCAGCCCCAGCGTCTCGCCGCGGTGAATGTCCAGCGAGACGTCGTCCACGGCGCGCACTTCGCCCTGGGCGCTTCCACCCCAGATGGATTCGCCGAGCGGAAACGTCTTGCTCAGATTGCGGACTTCGACTAAAGCCACGGTCCCTAGTTTCCAGTTTCTGGTTTCGGGTGTCCAGTTCCGATCGGACAGGGGTTCTCCACCGGCTGGGCGGGCATGACGTGGGCATGTTTCTTATCTTGATTCCGTCGCCAGTCGCAACTCATGCCGAAACCAATGTAACCCGCGTGGGTTTGATAGCATCTAGGTTTAAAAGCATACTTCGGGGATGCGGGGATGGCAGGTTGATTCTGCGAAGCCGAATTCAATCTTGGACGAGTAACCGCCAGCGATGGGCAGCCATTCTGTGCGTCGTCCTCGCCGTCTTTGCTGCAACGGCGGCGATCGTCCACGTTCACCCGCACGACGCTGACCGCAGCCCCAACGCCACGCACTGTCTTATCTGCGTCGCGGCGCATGCGCCGACCGTGCTGACTGCAGCGGTCGCGCCGCTTCCGGCCATTGCCCGAGTTCGCGCCATAATCAGCCTGCCGGAAAGCGATCCCCATAGCCGCTTCCTCTCGCAAGACCTCTTCATCCGTCCTCCGCCCGCCACGGTCTAGTTTCCACGCCATTAAGTAGGGGCGCGCCCGATGAGCACGGCGGAATCAATTCCGCCGCTCCGCGAATCCGGTGCGAGCCTCTTTTTCGAATGGAAACACCTGCACCTGCCCATCCGTGTAGATGGGAATAAGCGGACGGAGAAAAATCATGAGCGGCACTTCTTTACGGCATTTTCGTGGATCCAACACTCTGCGAAGGATGTTCTCGGCGGTTGCGGTCCTCGGGTTGCTGATCGGCGCCGGCGCCACGTCGTCTGCGCAGCAATCGGGGGCGGGAACGATCACGGGCACGGTCAGTGACCAGACCGGCGCGGTGGTTCCAGGCGCAACGGTAGGAATTCGGAACCCGGTTAGCGGCTTTGAGCGCACGGCGGTCACAAACAAGTCAGGTACATTCAACATCCCCAACGTTCCGTTGAACAACTATCACCTCACAGTCAGCGCGCCGGGATTTGCGCCCTACGCTCAGGACATTGACGTGCGGTCGATCGTGCCGGTGAATGTGAGTGCCAGTCTGAAAGTGGGGGAGGCCGCCACCAGCGTAACCGTGGAAGGCACAGCGGAAGACCTGCTGGAAAACACTCCAATGTTTCACACCGACGTCGATCGTGCGGTGTTTGACAGGCTTCCCCTGGAAAGCCAGTCGTCATCGGTGAGTTCGCTGGTTACGCTCGCGACCCCCGGAATCGCAGCGGATTCCAACGGGCTTTTCCACGGAATGGGGGACCACGCGGAGAACTCATTTTCGGTTGACGGTCAGCCGATCACGGACCAACAGAGCAAGGTCTTTTCCAACCAGATACCGATCGATTCGATTCAGTCGCTGGAAGTGATCGCCGGCGCCCCACCCGCCCAGTATGGCGACAAGACCAGTGTCGTCATCAACGCAACCACCCGTTCGGGGCAGGGCCAGACTACGCCCAAGGGCGCGCTGACTACTTCTTATGGCAGCTTTGGCACTTCCAATGTCGATTTCAATCTTGCTTACGGAGGTCAGAAGTGGGGAAATTTTATCTCGTTGAGTGGGCTTAACAGCGGGCGTTTTCTTGATCCGCCGGAGTTCTCGGTGATGCACGACAAGGGCAACCAGGAGAACGTATTCGACCGGCTGGATTTTCAATTGTCCAACTCAGATTCCGTCCACCTGAACCTGGGTTTTACCCGTTCCTGGTTCCAGAACCCAAACTCTTTCGACATGCAAAACGCGACGGCATGGAATGGACTTGTGGTGGCTAACGGCGGGCTCGGGCCGGACGGCCTTCCGGTTGGTCCGACAGACCAGCGTTCGCAGATCAAGACATTCAACATCGCGCCCTCATGGACTCGACTGCTGGGTTCAACGGCAGTTTTCACGTTCGGCGCTTTTGTGCGGCGGGACCAATATAACTACTATCCCAGCGGTAACCCGTTCGCTGATTTCGTGCCGGATCTTCAGTCACAGACGGTCGCTCAGGACCGGACGCTTACCAACGCGGGTCTGCGTTCGGACATTTCCTACGTGAAAGGAATCCACAATCTAAAAGCTGGGATCATGTATGAGCATACGTTTCTGAACGAGAACGACCACCTCGGCATCGTCGATCCCACCTTCCTCGGTTCCCTCACCGACGTGAATGGCAATCCATGCGTGGATGCGGGTGGGAACCCGGTTGCAGCCCCTTGCACAACTCTCGCCCCTTTCGACCTCACGGCGGGAGGAACTCTCTTCGGATTTCACGGGCACGCGGACGTGAAGGAGCTGGCGCTGTACCTGCAAGATGCGATCACGAAAGGAAGCTGGACTTTCAGCCTCGGACTGCGCGGCGATTTTTACAACGGTCTTACCACCCATCGGGAAGCCGAGCCCCGCTTGGGAGTCGCCTATAACATCAAGCCAACCAACACGGTTCTTCGCGTTTCCTATGCGCGACTCCTGGAGACTCCCTTTAATGAAAACCTCGTGCTTGCCAGCGTCGGGTGCGCAAACGCTGTCCTGAACCCGCTGCTCGGCTGTTCTTCCGTGTCGACGACGCCTTTGAGTCCCGGCTGGCGCAATGAATTCCATGCCGGACTTGAGCAAGCCATCGGCCGGCATCTGGTGTTCTCCGGTGAGTACATCTGGAAGTACACCCACAACGCCTACGATTTCAGCATCCTCGGCAGCACGCCGATCACATTTCCGATTCAGTGGCATACCTCCAAAATCCCCGGAGTTGCTGGTCGCGTGAGCCTGACGGACTTCCATGGCCTGACTGCATTCACGGTCTTCTCCAGTGTCGCTGCGCGTTTCTTTCTGCCTCAGCTTGGCGGCGCCGGCGCTACTCCATCGGGTGGCGGAGGAGTGTTCCGCATCGACCACGACGAGAAGTTCAACCAGACGACGCACGTTCAGTATCAGCCCTGGAAGCGTGGACCGTGGCTTGGTTTCAACTGGCGTTATGACAGCGGTCTGGTCGCAGGTCCCGTGCCTTGCGCCGGCGGGAATTGCAATAACGGACCCAACGGTAGCGCTACTGTGGTCGATGTTTCCGGACTTACTCCCGATCAGCAATTCCAGGCAGGTTTGTTTTGCGGAGCGGTGCGTGCCACGCCCACCACACCCATCAGTCCGACGGGCCTGTGCCCCGCTGCCCAGTACGGTTCCACGCTTATCTCAATACCGAAGCCGGGAACCGAAGATGATGACCATAATCCGCCGCGGATCTCTCCCCGCAATCTCTTCGATCTGGCAGTGGGACACGACAACATTTTCAACAGTGACCGTTACAAGTGGAGCCTGAATTTCACGGTCATCAACCTGACTAACCGAGTGGCGCTGTACAACTTCCTGTCAACGTTCAGCGGCACGCATTATGTCAGCCCGCGCACCATGACCGCTCAACTGGGCTTCCATTTCTGATCGCAACGCGAGGAAGCTCCGGCCAGGGCCCAAGCCGGAGCCCCCTCGACCCTTTTCAATAGGCGGAGGTGGCGTACACGTTCTAAGGGGGGCATTCCGCCAGGTCAAAGTCCCGACGGCCGCCGGACTGTAGTAAACTTTCGCTGTTTTTCCGAAAGGCGGGTGTGGGGTGATCGAGTTAGCGCCTTCGATCTTGTCGGCCGATTTCGCCCGGCTCGCGGAACAGGTGCAGGCGGCCAGCGAGGGCGGCGCGTCCTTGCTGCACTTGGATGTGATGGACGGCCACTTTGTGCCCAACATCACGATCGGGACGCCGGTGGTGAGGTCGCTGCGCAAGGTGACCAACTTGCCGCTGGATTGTCACCTGATGATCGAGAATCCCGACCAGTTCATTCCGTCGTTCGCGGATTCGGGCGCCGACTGGATTTCCGTGCACCAGGAAGAATGCGTCCACCTGAACCGCACCCTGGATCTGATCAAGTCGCACGGCTGCCGCGCCGGGGTGGTGATCAATCCAGCCACGCCGGTCGCGACCCTGACCGAGGTGCTCGACATCGTCGATTTCGTGTTGGTGATGTCGGTGAACCCGGGATTCGGGGGTCAAAAATTCATTCCAGCGTCGCTCCACAAGATTGCGCGCCTGGCAGCGCTGCGGGCGGAGCGCAACCTGGGCTTCCGCATCGAAGTAGACGGCGGAGTTGCGCTCGACACCGTCCAGCAGGTAGTCCGTTCCGGGGCCGAGGTGCTGGTGGCCGGCAACGCGGTGTTCGGGTCAGGCGATCCCAAGAGCAACGCCCAGAAAATGCTGAAGGCCGCGATGGAAGCGACGCTGCAAAAGGTATGACGAGTCCCGAGTCGCGAGTTCCGAGTTGCGTCTCGCGACTCGGATTCCTGTAAACTATAGGAACCGTTCTCCGCTCCACAGGCATTGTTCCGAGAGGTATCGAGGTAGGGAATGCACCGACGTATCCTGGCGTTCTTAGGCCTGACGCTGCTTGTCATCACGCTGGCCGGCTGTCACAACAAGAAAGTCAACAATCCGCTGGCGGATGTCGGGTCCAAGCAGCCCGACAAGGTGTTGTTCGACCGCGCCATGGACCAGATGAAGCACAACCGCATGGACCAGGCGCGGATCATCCTGCAGACGCTGATCAACACCTACCCGGATTCGGAGTACATCGCCCGCGCCAAGCTGGCGGTGGGAGATTCCTGGTACGCCGAGGGCGGATCGGCGGCGCTGGCCCAGGCGGAAAACGAGTACAAGGACTTCGAGACCTTCTTCCCCACCATGCCGGAGGCGGCGGAAGCGCAGTTGAAAATCGCCAACATTCACTACCGGCAGATGGAGAAACCCGACCGCGACTTTACCCACGCCATGCGCGCGGAAGAAGAGTACCGCAACCTGATCAACCAGTATCCCGACAGCAAGCTGGTGCCGGAGGCCAAGGACCGGTTGCGCGAGGTGCAGGAGGTGCTGGCGGAGCGCGAGTTCCGCATCGGGCACTTCTACTTCATGCGCGAGTCGTGGGCGGCGTCCATCGCGCGCCTGCAATCGGTGGTGGATGATTATCCGCTGTACAGCGGGGCGGACGAGGCTCTTTACCTGCTGGGCAGCGCCTACGAGCGGCAGATCGACGCCATTCGCGCCTCGAAATTCAACGAGGTGGGGAAGGGGAAGATGATCAAGGAATTCGGCGACAAGGCGGCGGCGGCGTACGCGCGCATCGTTACCCGGTATCCGGCCACCGACCGCGCCGGCGATGCCCGCAAGCGCCTGGAGGCTTTGCACCGGCCGGTCCCCACCCCGACGCCGGAAGCGATCGCCCAGAATAAGAGAGAAGAAGAGAGCCGCCGGGAATTAGGACGCTTGGGCAAGCTCAAGCTGAACCTGCATCGCGGGCCCGACACGTCGCTGGCGGTGAGTGTTGGTGAGCCCACGCTGGTGGATCCCAAGCCGACCAACGCACCCGACATCGTGCGGGCGAACACGGCTGCGATCATGGCGGCCAGCGGCCAGACGGGCGGAGGAGCGACGGGAACGGGAAGCGTGAGCGTGGAAACGGTGAAGAGCGGCGCGCCCCCGCCCAACCAGCCAGTGCCCCGTAGCGAAGCGCAACCCGGGACCGCGCCGGCCGACAATTCCGCCGATGGCGGCATACCAGAACTGAGAACCATCCCCTCGGCGGACAGCAACAGCGCCGGATCGGATACTGGAACTCCAAGCTCACCGGCTGGGTCGTTGAACAAGGGCCAGAGCCCCGCGCCCCCCGCGCAGGTCAACGAGGCCGCCGGCGATCAGGGCAATGCGGCAGCGTCGAGTTCCAATGCCAGCCCTTCCAGCTCGAACGACAAGGACACCACCTCGTCGAGCAAGAAGAAAAAGAAGAAGGGGCTGGCCAGGCTGATTCCGTTCTAGGGAGACCTGAGGCATCAGGCAATGCAGGCAGGGTGACCAGCAATGGTCGCCCTTTTTGTTGGCGAATTTCCCTTGGGCAAAGCTGTTTTCCGCCATCCTCCAAGTACCAATTCCGTGGTTCTTTCCGCCCTATCCTGGTGCTGGCTCGCCGCTCGCGCCGGAAGCATTTCGCCAGCCGTCAGGCGCCCAATTGGACATGTCCCAACGCGGTTTGCAAAGCGGGCGAGGGGGGTGCTGTTTCGGTTGACTTGCAACCAGAGACACAGTAACTTCGGTGCCAACGCTGACCCGAACGAGGCGCCCTGTGCCATTGAAGGTATTGCTCGCCGACGACAACATTACCGCCCAAAGAATGGGCTGCAAGATCCTCAGCGATGCCGGTTACAACGTCATAGCGGTCAGCAACGGCGCTGCTGCGATGAAGAAGATCGCTTCCGAAAAGCCGGCGTTGATCATCCTCGACGTGTTCATGCCCGGTTATACCGGCTTGGAAGTCTGCGACAAGGTGAAGAGCGCGGCTGAAACCGCACGCATACCGGTGCTGCTGACGATCACCAGTATGGAGCCGTACCGGCCCGAAGACGGCAATCGAGTGAAGGCCGATGGCGTTCTGACCAAGCCGTTCGAGGCGACGGATCTGCTCGCCGTGGTGCGCAAACTGGAAGAGAAGCTGCATCTCGCGGAGGCGGCGGACGCAGAAACAACCGTCAAGATGGCGGCGGTACAGGATTTTTCCGACCAGAGTTACGCCGACTGGAAGGCGGAGGCCGGGCCGGACGAGCCAGCCGCGAGGCCGGCGGAGATGTCGCACGAAGTTGGCTCCGCGCCGGTTCTCGGAATCGAAGGGCTGGCGCCAGGGTCGGACGCGGCGTCGACATTCGCGGTCGAGTCCGCACCTGCGCCGTTCGCGGGGGAGAGCCAGCCTGCGGAAGTCCCGATCTTCGACTTGGACGCTTCTGCGCCGGCGTTCGATTTGCAGCAGGCGGAAGCGCCCGACGCCGAGCCGGTGATCGCGGCTCCCGCCGACTTGGAATTCACTTCAGCGCCGCAGGCCGGCCCAACGGAAGTGGCGCCGGCAGCCGAGCTTGAGCCGACAATGCAAGCCGGCGCCGACGAAATTCCGATCGTGCAGGAGTCGGCGCTGGCCACCGATCCCTCCGACTTCATGCAGTTTGCCACCAAGTTCGGCCAGGAACATCCGGAAGAGATTCCCGTCGGCATCGCCATGGAGGAGCCTCCGCACGACGATGCGCTGGCGGAAATCAACGAATTTGTGGCCGAATCCGGCCAGGTGGTGGAAGCGCCGAGTTTCGAGCACGAAATGCGCCAGGCATTCGAGACATCGGGCGGCTCGGCCGCGGCCGTAGCGCCCGCGCGCGAACCTGAGCCGGATCCTGAAGCCGGCATCGATACACAGCCTCTGGATATCTTCCCGGAGCCACATCCGGCGCCGGCCGTGGAAATCGAAGCCGTACCGGAACATCCGGCAGAAAACCACGAACTTACGCAGAAGCTGGTGTCGCAATTCGTGGCCGAATTGGAAGCCGCGCAAAGAGAAGCACCGCCGGAGATGCTGCACGACATGGAACGCCCGGCCGCTGCCGCAACCGCGTCCGCAATCACGATGGATAAGCAGCACATTGCCGAGGCCGTGGATCGCGTGCTGGAGCGCTACAAGGACGAGCTGGTCGCGGCCATTTTGCGCGAGCTGCATTCCTAGCTGTCAGCCATCAGGTGTCAGCCGCCGGAAAAAACCGGCGGCTTTTGTTTGGTTCGCTGCCGTCGCCGATGCCTGCAATACCAGCCAACAAAAGTGGGAACTTTGCGGGGACCGGATTATGCGCTGGCAAATGAGAGCGGCGTGGATATAATGCCGCCCACTCGGAGAGTTCAAATCAAACCGTATTGGGGGCAACATGCCTTATTCAGGATGGAGCGGGCCGCGAAGGATCCTGCTCACCATGACAGTCATAGCTCTGTCGGCCAGCGCAGGGGCCCAGAGTTCGACACAACCAAAATCACCGGCGGCTGATTCCACGCCTCAGTTTAACCATGTACTTGGTCTCGAGGACGTCAAGCACAATGCCAATGGCAAGCTGACGGTCAACGCCAACGGCTTGGATTTCCAGGGCGCCGCCTCGCACGCACAGATCCCGATCGCATCCATTGAGGACATCTTCACCGGCGAGGACAGCCACCAGACCGGCGGCAAAGTGATGACGGTGGCCAAAATGGGCGTGCCCTACGGCGGTGGGCGCGTCCTCAGCCTGCTAACGCACGAGAAATTCGACAGCCTTACGGTGGAATTTCGCGACGAAAACGGCGGGCTGCACGGTGCTCTTTTCTCCATGCCGGTGGGCCAGGCGACCATCATCAAGAAACAACTGATTGCTCGGGGCGCAAAAGCCAGCATACCGGTGGACGAAACCAGCGAGACCAAAGATGCCGCGCCGAAGGAGAAGAAATGAGCAGCCAACGAGCACTTTTGCGTGCACTAATGGCCGCGGCGCTGATGCTGACGCTGCTGGCGAGCGGTTCTGCTTTCGCGCAGGAAAAGCCGGCGGCAAAACCGGCCGAGAAGCCGGCGGCGAAACCGGCCGAGAAACCGGCCGCGACGGCGACTCCGTGGGCAATCCAGATCGAGCCGGTCTCGGCTGAAGAAGGCAAGCTCCCGCCCGACTTTGCCATGGCAATCTACGAGAAACTGATCGAGGAAGTCGGGAAGACCAACAAGTTTCAGCAGGTGTTCCGCAGCGGCGACCGGCGGGCGACCGACGTGCCCAATCTGCTGATTCTCACCACCACGCTGGAGAAGTTCGAGCGCGGCAGCCAAACCAAGCGTGCCGTCACCACGGTAGCCGGCGCCACCAAGATTTCGGTGCGCGCAAAGTTGGCCACGCGTGACTCGCAAATCAAGGCGGACAAGACGGTGCAGGGCACAGTCCGTTTGTTTGGCGAGAACCTGAAAGCGACGCAGAACCTGGCGAAAAACATCGCCACGCTGATTAGTCAGTCGTCGTTCTAATTCAGCTCTCAGCTATCAGCTTTCAGCTATCAGCCGTCGGGTTTCACACCTGACGGCTTTTTCATTGGCTCGCGCGCCGGTTTTTCGCACCCACATCTGCCAACGGCGGGCAGATGTGGGGCACCGTCGAGTCGAAGGCTGCGCTGGCAATGTGGGCCACCGGAATTTTCCGTCTTGCAATGAGACGCGACGCGTCGTTTCGCCAATTCCCCTGGCTACTATTGAGACACGTTTCGCTCCCGGGCTTCGGCTGAAGTGTCGCTGACACCAATCATCATCAATTGTTTCAATAAGTTACGATTTCTTATTACCAAAGTAACAAGTTGGAAGCCAACCTGCCCTTATCCGTGACAAGCCCCCCAGGGTGAATGAGGACACAATGGACGTCACGGTTGCGGAAACTACGCCAGCGCCAGCCATTTTGGTCGATACCAAGGCTGTGATCCGCTGTAAGAAATGCCAGCTCAACCAGTTTATGACCAGGCAAGGAAACTGCCGGCGCTGTCGCCGCCCCTTGCTGTTCGAAGAACTCCCGGTGATTGTGCACGAATGCCAGCCGGCCCGGTCCGCCCAGCCCGCCAGCCCAGCGCGTCCGTCGATCGACATGGCGACGGCGATCTGGCTGCTGCGCTCGGCGCGCGGAATGTCGCAGCGCGACATGGCAAAAAAAATGGGCATCGCGCGCACCTACATCAGCAAGCTGGAAGGCAATCGCTGCGTGCCGTCGCCGCCGCAAATTCGACGCATCGCGGGCATTCTGGAGGTCTCGGAGTATTGCCTGGTCACGCTGGCGACGATGCACAACCAGTTCGCCTCCAGGCAGTAATTCGACGATGCTTTGTCGGGCGGGTCCGCCCGCGCGCCCCGCAGGCCACGCGAGCGCCCGCCAATGCGCTGCACACGAAACGGTGCAGGGCGGGGGAATTTTCCCGTTTGTATAGCTATCCCCTTACGCCGTTTGACCCTGTTTTCCACCCGCCTGTAATATCGAACTTCAGTTTCAGTTTCAGTTTCGGTTTCAGTTTCAGAAAGGCCCATGCCCCACGAACTGTCCAAGGCGTACGACCCCAGCGCCATCGAGCAGCGCTGGGCGGAATACTGGGTAAGCGAAAAGCTGTTTTCGGTAACAACGCCCGCGCCGGGTACGCCGCCGCCGCCGGTGTTCACCTTGCTGCTGCCGCCGCCCAACGTCACCGGCGCGCTCCACATGGGACACATGCTGGAGCACACCGAGAGCGACATCGTGGTGCGCTGGCACCGCATGCGGGGCGACCTGACGCTGTGGATTCCCGGCACCGACCATGCCGGCATCGCGACGCAGATGCTGGTGGAGCGTCAACTGGCCAGCGAAAAGCTCGACCGGCGCGAGATGGGGCGCGAGAAATTCCTGGAGCGCGTGTGGCAGTGGCGCGAGCACTACGGCGGGACCATCCTCAAGCAGATGAAGCGGCTGGGGACCTCGGTGGACTGGGACCGCGAATACTTCACCATGGACGAGCGGCGGTCGCGCGCGGTGAAGGAAGTGTTCGTCCGCCTGTACGACGAAGGGCTGATCTACCGCGGGACGTACATCGTGAACTGGTGCCCGCGGTGCGAGACTGCAATCAGCGATCTGGAAGTCGTCCACGAGGACACGCCGGGCAAGCTGTACCAGATCAAGTATCCCATCGCACTCAGTGGACATGAACAGGCCGATTTCGCGGCACGCGGCCTGCCGCTGCACATCACGGTGGCAACCACGCGTCCGGAGACCATGCTGGGCGACACGGCGGTAGCGGTGAACCCAACCGATGCTCGTTACCAGCACCTGCATGGGAAAAAAGTGATCCTGCCGCTGATGAAGCGCGAAATCCCCATCATTCTGGATGAAGTGGCAAACCCGGAGTTTGGCACCGGCGCGGTGAAGGTAACGCCGGCGCACGATCCCAACGATTACCAGGCCGGCCTGCGCCACGATCTGCCGCAGATCACGGTGATGGACGAGCACGCTCGCATGAACGAAAACGCGGGCGCGTACGCGGGACTGGATCGCTTCGCCGCGCGTGAGCGCGTGGTGCACGACTTGCAAGAGCAGGGGCTGCTTGCCGGAACGAAAGACTACGTGGTACCGCTGGGCAAATGTCAGCGCTGCCATTCGATTGTCGAGCCGCGGATTTCGACGCAGTGGTTCGTGGCGGTGAACAAGGAACCGAGCAGCGGCGGGCTGAGCATGGCCGGTGCCGCGGTTGAAGTCGTCAGCTCGGGCGCGTTGCGCTTTACGCCCGAAAATAATGCAGCCATCTACCTGCAATGGATGGCGAACCTGCACGACTGGTGCATCTCGCGGCAGTTGTGGTGGGGACACCGCATTCCGGCGTGGCACTGCGGCAACTGTCACAAGATTACGGTGGCGCGCGAGGCGCCCAAAACGTGCCCGCATTGCGCAAGCACCAGCCTGGAGCAGGATCCGGACGTGCTGGATACGTGGTTCTCGTCGGCGCTTTTGCCGTTCACGTCGCTGGGCTGGCCGGATGCAACGCGTGACCTGGCAGTGTTTTATCCCAACACGCTGCTGATCACCGGTTTCGACATCCTGTTCTTCTGGGTGGCGCGGATGGTGATGATGGGATGTCACTTCATGCAACAGTCGCCAGTCGCCAGTCTTCAGTCGTCAGGAAAAACCGGAGAGCAGGCTTCAGGAGGACAGTCGCCAGTCGCCAGTCGCCAGTCGACGGCGAAGAACGAACTGGCGGAGAGCGTGCCGTTTCGCGAGGTGTACATCCACGCGCTGGTGCGCGACGCGGAGCGGCAGAAGATGTCGAAGACGAAGGGAAACGTGCTCGATCCCATCCAGGTGATCGAGCAGTACGGCACCGATGCCACGCGCTTCACGCTCGCGGCGCAGGCCGCGCCCGGGACGGACATCGCCTTCAATCCGTCGCGCACCGAGGGCTATCGCGCGTTTGCCAACAAGATCTGGAACGCGGCGCGATTCATGTTCATGAATATGGAGCGGGCGGAACAGGCGGCAGTCGCCGGTCTCCAGGCGTCAGGAAAGGCCGGCGTTGCGACGTTCCAGCCCGCCGCGCTGGAGGACCGGTGGATCCTGTCGCGGTTCAATCGCGTGGCGCAAGAGATGAACGAAGCGATTCGGGCCTATCGCTTCGACAATGCGTGCCACGTCATCTACCAATTTTTCTGGGGCGAGTTCTGCGACTGGTACCTGGAACTGATCAAGCCGCGGCTGAACAGCGAGGACAAGCCGACGGTCACGCGCGCGTGCGCAAACCTGGTGGCGCTGTTTGAGGCGGCGCTGCGCCTGCTGCACCCCATCATGCCGTTCATCACCGAGGAGATCTGGCACGCGCTGTACGATCAGAAGCCGCCGCTGAAATCGATCGCGCTGGCGCCATATCCGCAGCCGGACGCCGCGCAGATGGACGATGCGGCTGAAACCGGGATGGCGATCCTGCAGGACCTGATCGTCAGCGTGCGGAATTTGCGTGCGGAGTTGAAGGTGGAGCCGCGGCAGAACATTCCCATCCAGGTGCACACGCAGGACGGCGTGCGGCAGATCTTCGAAGAAAATCGCGGCGCGGTGGAGCGCCTGGCGAATGTGGAGGAGATGGCGTTCGTCGAGCAGTCGCTGGCCAAGGAAGCCGGGGCGCGTTCGACGGCGCGGTTCGACGTGCGCGTGCTCTACGAGAAGAAAATTGACGTTGCGGCCGAACGCGAGCGGTTAGATAAAGAGCTGGCGAAGATCGAGAAACAGATCGAGAGCGCCGAGCGGCAGTTGGGCAACGAGCAGTTTCTGGCGAAAGCGCCTCCCAAGGTGGTGGAGGGACTGCGGAAGCAGTTGACGGAGTCGAAGGTGCTGCGTGACAAGACAAGAGCGGGACTGCAGGAGCTGGGGTAATTTCGTCGAGTGGAATGGTCACGAAATGCTGATGGCATGGGAGGCATAGGGGTCCTTCGACTCGGTCGCAACGCGCCAAAAAGCGTGGCGCGTTGTACCTCGCTCAGGATGACACGCGTTAATATCTCATTGCTGAAGACTGAAGACTGACGACCGAAGACTGAAGAATAGCAATGGACTGGCACTCAAGAAGAATCACCGCCGTGCTGGAAAACGCGCTGCTGGAAGACAAAGCCACCAGCGACGCGACTACCTATGCCTGCATCGAGCCGCAGCAGCAGGCGACCGCCACCATCATGACCAAGCAGGACTGCGTGCTCGCCGGCGTGGGCGCCATCCCGCGCATCTTCGACGTCTTCGCACAGCTCGACGGCACGGTCGCCGGTTATCCCGACGTGCGCAGCCACCCGGAAGTTTTCGACGGCGTGCGGCTCAAAAAGGGCGACTTCGTTGCCGTGATCCAGCACAATGCGCGCGTCATTCTTTCCTGCGAGCGGGTGATCCTGAATCTTTTGCAGCGGCTCAGCGGCATCGCCACCATGACGCGCAAGTTTGTGGACGCGGTCGAGGGCACGGGAGCGCACATCCTTGACACCCGCAAGACCGCCCCCGGCCTCCGCATGCTCGATAAGTACGGCGTGCGCTGTGGCGGCGGCCACAATCACCGGCTCGATTTGAGCGACGGCGTGCTCATCAAGAACAACCACATCGCGCTCGCGGGCGGCATCGCGCCGGCGCTGGAGCGGGCGCACCGCAACCGCCGCGGCGATCAGCCGATCGAGATCGAAGTGCGCAACCTCGAACAATTGGAAGAGGCGCTACTCAATGGCGCCGAAGCCATTCTGCTCGACAATATGCCGGTGGAGGACGTAAAACGCGCGGTGGTGCGCGTGGCGCATCACACGCGCCGCGTGCCGCTGGAGGTTTCCGGCGGGGTGAACCTGGAAACCGTGCGCGCCTACGCGGAAACCGGCGTGGAGTTCATCTCCATCGGCTCGCTGACACATTCCCTGTCCGCGGTGGACATGAATTTGAGGACGAAGCCGGCCTAGCTCTCAGCCCTCAGCTATCAGCTCTCAGCCGTGAGCGGCACTTCGGATCGCGGAATACTTTGCGTTCCCATTCGCTGGCACGCATAATCTCCCCATACCACGCAACCGCACATCCCGGACACCGCGGCAGATGCGGCCCCCGGCGAAACTGTGCGCCCACGACGGCGCGCTGAGCGACGCGCGACTGGGCCGGATCGTGCGCCTGCTTGCCGACAACGCCATGGTCGTAGTGAGCGGCACCAAGCTGGCGCAGGAGATTGCGGCCAGCCGGTCGGAAGTCTGGCGCCTGGTGCAGCAGTTACGGCGGCTAGGCGTGCGCATCGCCGGCCGTCCCGCGACGGGATACCAGATCGAAAGCATTCCTGACCTGATGCTGCCAGAATTTCTGGCGCCCGCACTCCAGGGCACCATCTTCGCCGAGCACATTCATCATTACTTCCGCATCGGCTCCACCAACGCGGAAGCGATGAACGCCGCCGCCGCCGCGCCCGACCACCGTGCCGCGCGAAAACCGCACGCGGCGGGGACCCCGGCGCCCGACCACCCCACCGCGCGAAAAACACGCGCGGCGGGGACCCCGGCGCCCGAGGGCAGCGTGTACGTGGCCGAGGAGCAGACGGCGGGCCGCGGCCGCGGAGGTCACGGGTGGCACTCGGCGCGGTCGGCGGGAATTTACTGCTCCGTCGTCTTGCGTCCGCAGGTCGCGCCGGCTGATGTGCTCATGCTTTCCCTGGCGGCGGGGCTCGCGGTGCGCCAAGCGGTCGAACAGGTGACCGGCTTGCGCGCCGATTTGCGCTGGCCCAACGACCTGCTGCTCGGCGGCAAGAAATTCTGCGGCATCCTCATCGAGATGAATGCCGAGGCCACGCGCGTGCGCTATGCGGTGGTGGGCATGGGCATCAACGTCAACCAGGAGACGTTTCCTCCCAGCATTGCAGCGACGTCGTTGCGGATGGAGAGCGGGAGAACGTGGTCGCGGGTGGAGCTGGCGGCCGCTTTGCTAAAATCGCTCGACCGCGAGTACCACCGGCTTCCCGATGCTGCGGCGCGCAACGAAGTGCGGCTCCGCTTCGAACAGAGTTCTTCGTCGGCCAGGGGCCGGCGCGTGCGTGTCGAGGAAGACGGCGGTTACGAGGGAGTCACCGAAGGCCTCGACGAGCGTGGGTTTCTCCGCGTGCGCACGGACGCGGGCGTGCGGACGGTGCTATCCGGTGGAGTGAGGGAAATTGGGTGATTGGGTGATTTGCTGATTGAGTGATTGTCACGGCCCAATCGGCAAATCGGCAAATCAGCGAATCGGCAAATCCATGCTCCTGGTTTTAGACGTGGGCAACACCAACACGGTGCTGGGCGTCTTCGAATCCACCGCCGGATTCGAGCGCGACACCGAACCCGCGCGCCTGCTGGCGCACTGGCGAGTCGCCACCATCAAGACGCAGACGGTGGACGAATACGGCGTGCTCTTCCGCAACCTGTTCGCCATGGCGCACCTGGAAGTCGAGCAGGTGAAGGGAATCGTGATCTCGTCGGTGGTTCCGCCCATGGATACCACCCTGCACGAGGTCTGCGAACAATATTTTCGCATCAAGCCGCTGTTCATCGAGCCGGGCGTCAAAACCGGCATGCCGGTGCACTACGATAACCCGGCGGAGGTGGGCGCTGACCGCGTGGTGAACGGCGTCGCGGCGTTCCAGAAATTCGGCGGACCCTGCATCGTGGTGGACTTCGGCACGGCCACCACCTTCGACGCGATTTCCGCCAAAGGCGAATACCTGGGCGGCGTGATCGCGCCCGGCATCGGAATTTCCGCCGACGCCCTGTTCGAGCACACCGCGCGCCTGCCACGCGTGGACATTCGCAAGCCGGCGAAGATCATCGGCACCAATACCGTGAGCAGCCTGCAGTCGGGCCTGTTTTACGGGTACCTCGGGCTGGTGGACGGCATCCTAGAGCGGCTGATCGCGGAACTCGGCGAAAAAACCAAAGTCGTCGCCACCGGCGGGCTGGGCAGCCTGATCGGGGCGCACTCGCGGTTCATCACCGAGGTGGACGACCTGCTGACGCTGGAAGGCTTGCGCATCATCTGGCAACGCAATCAGGCGACGCCGACGTCGAAACGAAAAGCCGGAAAATAGAGTGAACCGCGGATCAACGCGGATGAACGCGGATCAAGTTCTCTTCTTCCGATCCGCGTCGATCCGCGCAAATCCGCGGTTAAGGTTTTTGTGGAAAGCTATTTCAATTACTTCACCGAAATCGAGGAGCACTTCCAGCGGCGGCGGGGCACCATCCTGCTGCTGTCCACACTCGATTGGGCGCTGATCGAGACTTGGAAGGATGCCGGCATTCCGCTGGAAGCCGCGCTGCGCGGGATTGACGCGGCATTTGAGCGCTGGGAGCGGCGTCCGTCGAAGACCCGCAAGGTGAACAGCCTGGCTTACTGCGCGCAGGAGGTGCTGGCCGCGGCCGAGGAGATGAAAGAGGCGGAGGTGGGAACGGCGCGCGCCGCAAAACCGGATGCCGGATTCGCGCCGCAAGAAATTGCGGCGTACCTGGAACACAATGCGTCGGCGATTGAATCGTCCCGCGCGGGGCTGCCGGAAATTTCGCGACCGCTCGCTGCCGAGACGGCACAATCGTTGCGCGCCGTGTCGGCTGGAATCATCCCACACGCCGGCCTGGAGGACTTGGAACGAAGGCTCACCGTGCTCGAAGACAAGCTGTTTGCCTCACTGCTGGCAGCGACGCCCGACGAGCAACTCCTGGCCGTCCGCGCTGAGGCCGACCGCGAACTCGCGCCCTATCGCCGCAACATGAGCGCGCCGCAAATCGAACAGCTTCAGAAGCAGTATGTCCACAAACGTCTGCTGGAGCGGTACGGCCTGCCGCGGCTCTCGCTGTTCTATATGCAATGAATTCACCACGGAGGCACGGAGACACGGAGGAATGAAGAACTGATTTGGTAATTTTGTAATTTCGTAATTTGGTAATTGGAAAAACGGTCTCAGCCCATAATCTCGGTGGAGAAACGCCGGCAAATTTACCAAATCACGAAATTACCAAATTACCAAATTGCCAAATTCCCAAATTCCCTCCGTGCCTCCGTGGTGGAATCCGCGCCCCGTATAATCAAATCTTGGAACTCATCATTGAAAAACTCATCTACGGCGGCGATGGCCTGGCGCATCTGCCTGCTGGGGAACGACCACCCCGCGACGGCAAAGGTGGCCCTCGCGGCGACACCGAAGGCGGCAAAGGCAAAGCCGTGTTCGTGCCGTTCGTCCTGCCCGGCGAGCGGGTGGACGCCACATTAAAAGACGAGAAGCCCGGATTTGCGCGCGCGCGGCTGAACCGCGTGCTGCAAGCGGCGCCGGAACGCGCCGAGCCCGGCTGCCCGCACTTCGGCCAGTGTGGCGGATGCCAATACCAGCACACGTCGTACGAACATCAACTGCAAATCAAGGCCGGCATCCTGCGCGAAACCCTGCGCCGGCTCGCCAAACTGGAGTTTGACAACGACATCCAGGTTCACCCCTCGCAGCCATGGAACTATCGCAACCGCACGCGCATGAGAGTCCGCACCGAACCCGAATTTGTTGTCGGGTACAACCGCTTCGCCTCGCACGCGCTGCTGCCGGTGCGCCAGTGCCCGATCAGCTCGCCCCTGATCAATCGCGCGCTGGCCGCGATATGGAAGCTTGGCGAAGCGGGAAAAGTCCCGGCCGGGGTGACCGAAATCGAGTTCTTCGCCAATGCCGAAGATTCCGAGTTGCTGCTGGAGGTCACGCTTGCCCCGCAGCCCTCGCCAGAGCTTCGCGCCCTGGCGGATTTTGCCCGTGCACTGCGCCAGGAATTCCCCGCCGTGGCGGGCGTTGTTCCCTTTCAGCCGGCGGCCAGCGCAAGCGTGGTTCGGATTGATGTTCCGAAAGACATGGCCGTGGACTTTGGCGGCGACTTCCTGGTGTACCGCGCGCGCAACGCTAATTACAGGGTCAGCGCCGGATCGTTCTTTCAGGTCAACCGTTTCCTGATCGACGAAATGGTGGCGCTGGCTACCGCGGATCGCACCGGCGGCTTTGCTCTCGACCTCTACGCGGGCGTGGGGCTGTTCTCGCTGCCGCTGTCACAGAATTTCCGGCAGGTGGCGGCGGTGGAGTCGGCGGACCTCTCATTTCACGATTTGCAGGCGAATTCGGCCTCGAACGTGACCGGCTACCGGGTTGACGTGCAGAAGTTCCTGGCGCAGGTGCCGCCCGAAACCCGTTTCGACTACGTAATCGTGGATCCGCCGCGCGGCGGTCTGGGCGAAAAAGTAGTGCGCGCGCTTGCGGCCCTGCAGCCGCCACAGCTCACGTATGTCTCCTGCGACCCGGCAACGCTGGCGCGCGACCTGCGCGTGCTGACCCAAGCCGGGTATGGCATGCGCCAGATTCACCTCCTTGATCTCTTCCCCCAGACGTTCCATATCGAGACTGTAGTCCGGCTGGAACGATAAGTTCTCGCCGTGTCGCCCGACGCACGGAGAGATCCAAGTCCCGTGTTCCGAAAACGGAACATAGGCGAGATTTTGTAATCAGGCCCCAAGACACCACGTAGCATCCGGCGACCGAGTTCAACGAATCTCCGAAATCAGCGGTTCAGCCGATGCTTCCGCAACTTGCCAACCCGCCGCCGCAGGAGCGAGTGCCCGCGCTGCTGGCCGCCACCGCATTTGCCGCCGGAATCCTGCTTGCCTCGCGCATATGGCGCCCGCCGATGTGGTGGTCGGTTGCCTGCCTCGTCTTGGTTGCTGCCGCACTGGTGTTCCGCCGTAAGCACTCGACAACCGCCATGGGCGCGGCGTTGTGCGCCGTCGTGGCGCTCGGTTGCCTTGCCGGTGAGGCGCGCAATGCCGAATTCTCCGATTCCATTCGCGGCCAGCAGATCGCGCCTTACCTCGACGGTTCGGAGGTGACGATCACCGCGCACGTGGTTCGCGACGGCGTGGTCCGCGTTCTCGGAGGCGACCGGCGGCAGATCGTGGAGATCGAGACCGAGGAGGTCTCCGCCGTTGACGACGGCGCACACGCGGGGGCGAGTGTGCCACAAACCGCCGTTCATGCCGGGATGCGCCTGACCATCTACTCGCGCGATGAAAGCGAAGACAACGACGCGCCCGAGAGTGCGGCTCACCGCCAATTTACTTATGGCGAGCGGCTGCGCTTCGCGGCCCGGCTGAGGGAGCCGCGCAATTTCGGCAATCCCGGCGCATGGGATTACCGCGGGTATCTGGCGGGACGCGGCATCACCAGCCTGGCGGCGGTAAGGGCGGACCGCATTGAGCTGCTCTCAGGCTTCAGCGGCACGCGCCCGGGTCTTTGGGTGACGCTCGCCAGGCGCAGCATTCTCGCGCACGTACACGCGCAATGGGACCCGCCGCGCGCGGCGCTGATCGACGCCATGCTGGCCGGCGACAAAACATTCATCGATCGCGACACGCGAACCGCCTTCCAGCGCACGGGCGTGTATCACATCCTGGTTGTCGCCGGCCTCCACGTGGGGATCCTGGCGTTCGCAATTTTCTGGTTGTTGCGCCGGCTGCGGGCGAGCGACGTGGTGTGTTCGGCGGTGACGGTGCTGATGTCGATCGGCTACGCGCTCGTCGCCGACTCGCGGCCGCCGATCTTGCGCGCCGTGTTCATGCTGACCGTGTATCTCGGCGCGCGCCTGCTCTACCGTGATCGCGCCGCGCTCAATGCGATTGGGACGGCGGCGCTGGTGCTGCTGGCGTTCGACCCGCGCTCGCTTTTCGACTCGAGCTTCCAATTGAGCTTCAGCGCGGTGCTGGCGATCGCAGGCATCGCGGTGCCGATCCTCCGGCGAACCTCGCAACCGTACCGGCGCGCTCTCACCGGACTGGACGAAACCGGCCGCGACCTCACCATGCCGCCGCGTGTCGCCCAGTTCCGGCTCGACCTGCGGCTGTTGCGTCAGCGCCTGGCGAAGCTCACCGGCCGCCGGATCGCTCATGCGGTTGTAATAGGAATCCCCTACGCAGCGCTCAGAGGTTACGACATCCTGCTGATCTCCGCGGCCATGCAGATCGCGCTGACACTGCCGATGATCATCTATTTCCATCGCGCAACCGTGCTCGGCCTGGCCGCCAACGCGGTGGTAGTGCCCCTGGCGGGCGTGCTGATGCCGGCGGCGGCAGCAGCGGTTGCGGTGTCGTACATCTCGCCCATGTTGGCGCAACCTACCGCAGTCATCGCGAAGTGGGCGCTGGGCGGAATGACCGGCTCGATCCGGGTCCTGGGCGGCTTGCGTGCCGCGGACTGGCGCGTGCCGCCGCCCACATTGTTTGCGGCCGTGTGTGCCGTGTGCGCATTCGTCTTCTGCGTTTTGTCGCTGCGACAACGCCGCCGCGCGCTCGCCTACGCGGGCATTGCCGCGCTCCTGCTATCGGCACTGGTGCTCACCGTGGTTCCGCGCCAGCCACAGCTCATGCCGGGCGTGCTGGAGATCACCGCCATCGACGTCGGCCAGGCCGATTGCACGCTGGTGGTGACGCCCGAGGGCAAGACGTTGCTGGTGGATTCCGCCGGCGTGCTCGGCCCCTCCGTCTCGGAATTCGATTTCGGAGAAGACGTGATCGCGCCCTACCTGTGGTGGCGCGGCATCACGCGGCTGGACGCCGCCGTGCTCACGCACGCGCACTCCGACCATCTCGGCGGCATGGCGACCATCATCAGCGGCTTTCGCCCGCGGGAGCTCTGGATCGGACCGAACGCGCTCACGCCCGCTTACACCTACCTGCTGCGCCACGCATCCGCCAATAACGTCACCGTCATCCGCCGCTATGGCGGCGATTCTTTCGTCTTCGGCGGCGCGACTTTCGAGGTGCTCTCGCCGCCGCGCGACTGGAAAGTCGCGGCGCGTGTGCGCAACAACGATTCGCTTGTCCTGAAAATCCGCTATCGCAACACGGCGGCGTTGCTGCCCGCCGACGCAGAGAAAAAGATTGAGCGTGCGTTGGTGGAAATCGCGCCGCAGCCCCGGGCGGAGCTGCTCAAGGTGGGTCACAACGGCAGCCTGACCTCCAGCGCGCCCGAGTTTCTGGACACGGTGCGCCCGCGGTTCGCGTTCATTTCGGTGGGCTACCGGAATTCCTTCCATCATCCGCGGCCGGAGGTGCTGGAGCGGCTGGCCGAGCGGCACATCGTCACCTTCCGCACGGACACGCTGGGCGCGGTTGGGTTTTACCTGGATGGCGAGCGCGTCAGGCCGGTTCTTCCTCTTCGTTCTCCGAATTGACCTCGGCCGCCGCGCTGGCCCGGTACTCCTCGATGATGCGGCGCGCCTCCTCCGCCACTTCCGCGGCAACCTTGACCACCGTGCCACCGACGCCGGGCAGCACGTCCTGAGGAGCTTCGGTGGCCGTCACCATGCAGTCGATGCCGGCGGTCTCGAGCAACCCGCTCACCACCATCGCTTCCGACTCTTCCTTGGAGCCAAACACTTCCACCAGCTCTTGGTTGGGCATTGGTTTGGTGGCCATAGATCCTCCCCGCGGTCGGATGCGCCGATCCGGTTACTCTGGTCACTCCGGCACGCCGGAATTCCGCTTGCATCGGCGGCGGGCCTCGGTATGATGCGCAGCAGACTGCAGCAAATCGTAGCAGAATTCCGGTTCGAGGGGACGCCAAGCGACATGGATGACACTTAGGCGTGTGCCGCTCCGGGAAAACGGGCCTTGACATTGTGTATAGTGATACTTTACACTATACGGAGTGATCAAGAGCTTCCGGCACAAAGGTGTCGAGCAGTACTTCAAGACCGGCTCGAAAGCCAGGATTCAGGCGAAGCACGCGGAACGCCTTAGGAAGCAGCTCTTTGCCCTGGACAGCGCCAGGGCCCCGCAAGATATGAACGCTCCGGGCTGGAGGCTGCATCGTTTACGGGGAGATTTAGAGAATCACTGGGCCGTGGACGTGAGCGGGAATTGGCGTCTTACATTTGCCTTCGAAGGTGAGGACGCTGTGCTGGTGGACTACAAGGATTATCACTGAGGCGGACATGAGGATGTACAACCCACCCCATCCGGGAAGTGTATTGCGGGACTATCTGCAAGGCGTGTCGGTGACCAATGCGGCCAGACACCTGGGTGTGACCCGGGTTGCGTTGTCGCGCATCCTGAACGGCAGCGCGGGAATTTCGGCGGACATGGCTTTGCGGCTGTCCGATGCGCTTGGCACCAGTCCCGATTTGTGGGCGGGAATGCAGGCACAATACGATCTGTGGCGGGCATCGAGAAAGAAGCGGAAGAAGGTTGGGCGGCTGGTCGCAGCATGAGCCCGGGTTAGCCGAGCCAGGGGCCAAATGAGGGAATCCGAGGGAACGCGCCATCCGCAGTGGAGCCAGGCCGAACGGGAAGAGCTACGCATGATCCGGCGGCTGCAGGTGATGATGAGCATGGTCATGTCCGTCATCAGCCAGGACGCGAACATGACCGTCGAGGAAGCTTCCGAGCTGGTGGCCGACGCCAAGCGCGCCGCGCTCGCCATGTTTCCCGACAAGGAACTCGCCTACGATCTCATCTACAAACCCCGGCTGCAACGCTTGATGAAGGAGCGTTTCCGCCTGCAATAACGCGTCGCCTGGCTGGTCCGCGCCAGCTCGTACAGGCACTCGACGTAGGAGCGTGTTGCCCCGTCCATCCCGAGGATTGATGAGTGAAGATTGAAGAGTGCAGAGTGCAGGCTGAAGAATGAAACATGCCTACTGGGCACAATCTGCAATCTTCAATCTGCAATACAATCTCCTCACCGGCAGGGGTGCGCATGTTCAGCGAAGCTCGACCCTCGAACCGCAGGTGGAACACCTCGTTGCTGGTGTCGTTCGTGCTGCACTGCGTGGTCATTTATTTTCTCGTGCGGCCACCCCGCCCCATCTACGTCACGCCGTCCTCGGTCGCGTTCGGGCACGGCGGCGCCTCCACCGAACTGGTGTACCTGTCGCAGCATGGTTCGGCCGCAGCCCAGGACCCCGAAGCCAGGCCGGAACAACGCCGCATCGCGCTGCGCTCGCCTGCGCGCCCGCGCCCCAAGCCGAGCCCGAAGCCCTCGGCTCTGAATAACGCGCAACAGATCGTTTCCGCCGATCAGCCTTCTCGCGCCGGATCTCCTTTCGGCTCGCTGGCGCAAGGACCCGCTACCGGCCACGACATCCGGCCGGCGCTGCCGCTGGTTTTCCCGAATCCTGGCATCCTGCCCTGGCAAGTTCCTTCCGGCGTGGAAGGCAATGTGATCGTCGAAGTCACCATTGACGAGCAGGGCAACGTCACCGAAACCAAGGTGCTTCAGGGTCTGGGGCACGGCATTGAGGAGAAGGTGGTCGCGGCCTTGCGCAACTGGCGTTTCCGCCCCGCGATCATGGACGGCCGCGCCATTGCTTCGCAGCAGGATGTGTACTTCCACTTTCCCAGCTAGCGACCTCTCGCAATCCTGAGCGCCTGCGCACCCAAGACGCAGCGGGCTTCGCGTCGCTTATAATCTCGTCCATGCGCTGCATTGCCCCGCTTGTCGTCGTCCTGTTGATTTCCGGCATTCTTCTCGCCCAGGAGAAGCCCCAAGCTCCGCCGGAGCAGAAGAACCCCGCGTATGTCAGCCCGTCAGCGCGCCTCGCCGCCGCCAAGACGGTGTTCATGAAAAACAACGGCGGCAGCGAAACCCCGTTTAACGTCATCAGCGGGGGAATGGAAGGCTGGGCGAGGTTCCTCCTGGTCGATTCGCCCGAGCAAGCCGACATCGTCATTGAGATTACGTCTCCTGACGACGGCCACACCTCGCAGAGCGGAAGCAAGACAAAGGTCGGTTCGAAAGGCCGCATGGAGGACTCCGCCTCCACCACCCGGAACGAATACGAGGGGCCCATCAAGATGGTCGTGTCCGACGCTCGCACGCACCTCACCCTCTGGGCCGCGTCGGACCAGCCTAAGGGCGGGTTGCGCCAGCGCGCGCGCGATGAACACCTGGTGGAAGCCGCCCAGCGCCTGATAACAAAATTCCGCGAGCGCATCGAACCGCCGCCCGCGGCAAAATAGACGCAGAGCGTAGCCCGTGGTGGGTAGGGAAAGAAAAGCGGGAGCCTACTGCGGGACGGCAGCTTTGGCCGCGCGCCGGTGGTCTTCTTCGAATGCTCGCCGCACCCAGCGCTCGATCACTCCTCGCCGGTGGTGCGTCGGATCGAAGCGAACGCCGAACTGCTGGCCCCGCTTATGGCAAACCACGGCGGGAATTTCGATGGAAATTTCTTCCGGCAGGATGAAGGAAAGCTGTACCGGCTGCGCCACCTTGACCGGCGCCTCGGCTTTCAGCAGCATGCCGCCGCGGCTGATGTCCTGGCTGTCGGCCTGGTACTTCTCGCCGAACGATTCCACTTCTACCGGGACCACGAGTTTAATGCGCGCGTTGTTGCGGCGCGACTCCGGCGATTTCCCCTCTCCGGCCATGATCAGCCAGATGGTTGCCGCCACCGCCAGCAACGCGCATAGGACTACCAGGTACATGCGTGCAGAGTATAAGCCACAGAGCAAGTATCGGCGGGCCGCCAAAAACCAAAATTGCAAATTACCAATTACAAATGACAGCTCACGCCCTCGCCCGCTTCGCGCTCCGGGAAAGAATCGACAGGATCTCCTGCAAGCCCTGGCGCACGCGCTTCAGCCCCTCGCTCGGCGCCCGCCGCGGAAACGGCAGGCCCACCTGGTTCTTGGTCGCCTTGGCCTCGGCACGCAGTTGCTGCCGCGCTCCGGCAATGGTGAAGCCCTGGTCGTAAAGCAGAGTCTTGATGCGCAGCACGTTTTCCAGATCGCGACGCCGGTACATGCGTTGCCCGGTGCTGCTCTTGTTCGGCTTCAGTTGCGGAAACTCGGTCTCCCAGAATCGCAGCACATACGCCGGCAGCCGGCACAGCCGCGACACCTCTCCGATGCGGAAATACAGTTTGTCGGGGATCAGCACTTCTTCTCCCTTGCGTTTTGCGGATTTTCTCGCTGTCGCCATACTGGTACCCGGCATCGCCCTGACTTGCCCTGCGTTTTCTAGCACGAGGTGAGCCGCAGAACAACCCCGATGTTGTTTCCGATGCCGAATTCCACCGAAACGACCATGCCACACCCGGGCATTCGGTACTTCGCCCACAACGACAACCCCGGAGCCGATTTTTCTATTGACTTGCTTGCTAACTGACCGCAATATCTTGAACCAGAGTGACGAGCCATACCATGCATGGTTGGCTCATTGGTTTCCGGGCTCTGAACAAGGGAGAAACGTTCTAGGAGGAATCAATCACATGCCAGCAAAGAAAAAGGCAAAGAAAAAAGCCAAGAAGCACTAACGTGGGTACGCATTCGCGTACACAGGGCCCCTGAAGAAGTTCCAACGGGCTTCCGCCATCGGAAGCCCTTATTCATTTGCTCCTGGCCGCTCTCCCTCTGACTTCTGACTTCTTACTTCTTACTTCTTACTTGTCCAACTCGCTCGCTACAATGTCCCCATGGACACTGCCGCCGCCTATCTCGACGAAGCCCGCCGCGCGCTGCGCGGCCACAAGCGCCTCGCCGAGGGCGCCATCTCCCAGCTTTCCGACCACGAGTTCTTCCGCCAGCTCGATCCCGAATCGAACAGCGTTGCCGTCATCATGAAGCACATCGCCGGCAACATGCGTTCGCGGCTCACCGACTTCCTTACCACCGACGGCGAAAAACCCGACCGCCATCGCGACCTGGAATTCGAAATCAATCCCGGCACCTCGCGCGCCCAGCTCATGGAAATGTGGGAAGCCGGCTGGCAGATCGCCTTCGACACATTCGCTTCGCTGCAGACCGCCGATCTGGAGAGCAGGGTCACCATTCGCGGCGAACCCTACACCGCGTTCCAAGCGCTGCACCGCGCCGTGGCGCATTACGCCTACCACGTCGGCCAGATCGTTTTTCTGGCCAAGCATTTTCGCGGCGCCGAATGGAAGACGCTGAGCATCGCGCGCGGCGAGTCCGAGCAATTCAATGCCGCCAAGAGAAGTAAGAATTAAGAAGTCAGAATTAAGAAGTAAGCAAGATCTGTTTGAGTGACCTGAATCCGTATTCTGACTTCTTACTTCTGACTTCTTAATTCAGACTTGTCCTCGTCCCCCGAAACCGCCCTCGAGTACAGCGCCTCCCCGCCGCTGCGGATCTCTCCGCGCGCCTACGTGCGCCTGTTGCAATCGAACCGCAACTTCCGGCGCCTGTGGCTGGCGCAGATGGTCAGCGAAATCGGCGACTGGTTTTACACCGTCACTCTCTACACGCTCCTGCTGCAATTCACCGGACGCGCCCAATCCATCGGCCTCGCGCTCGTGCTGCAAGTCCTGCCGCAGACATTCGCCGGCCCTTCCGCCGGGGTGGTGAACGACCGCGTCCGCCGCAAGCGCGTCATGATCACCGCCGACATTCTCCGCGCCGGCATCGTGCTGGCGATGCTGCTGGTGCGCTCGCGCTCCACCGTCTGGCTGGTCTTTCCGCTGCTGGTGATGGAAACGGTGATGGCTGCCTTCTTCGAGCCGGCGCGCAATTCCGTCATCCCCAACATCGTCCGCCGCGAGGAAGTGATCGTCGCCAACACGCTCTCGTCCATCACCTGGTCCTTCGATCTGGCGGTCGGTGCGTCGCTGGGCGGCATCGTCGCCGTCTTCCTCGGCCGCGAAGCAGTGTTCATTCTCAACGCGCTGTCCTTCGTCGCTTCCGCGCTGCTGATCGGCGGAATGAAATTCGACGAGCCCCACGCCGCCGGCCTGCCGCGCTTGCGTCCGCGCGATGTCGTGGATTTCTCGCCGATGATGGAAGGATTGCGCTACCTGCAAGGCCGCCCGCGCCTGCTCGCCACCGTGCTGGTGAAAGGCGGCCTTGGCCTGATGATCGGGTCCACCTGGGTCATCTACACCATCCTCGGCGAACGCCACTTTGCCGTCCATCTCCCCGGTATCGCCGGGCAGCGCGGCGCGGTGCTCGGCATGAGCCTGCTGATCGGCGCGCGCGGCATCGGAGCGCTGCTCGGCCCGCTGCTCGGGGCCGACTGGGCCGGCCAGCGCGATTCCCGCCTACGCCTTGGAATTTTGCTGGGCTTCCTGGCCGCCGCCTGCGGTGTGGCATCGATCTCCATCGCGCCCAGCGTCTGGTTCGCGATTCTTTCCGTCATCGTCGCCCACTTCGGCGGATCGATCGTCTGGACGTTTTCTACCACCCTGCTTCAGCTCAATTCCGACGACCAGTTTCGCGGCCGCGTCTTCTCCGCCGACCTCGGCATCTGCATGGCCACCATCTCGCTCACGGCCTGGGCTGCTTCCGCCGCCATCGATGCCTCCGTCCCGGTGCGTTTCCTCGCCGCTTGCACCGGCGCCGCCATACTCATTCCCGCCGCCGCCTGGGCCCTGGCGCAGCGCCTGTGGCGGAGTGCGTGACACCTGCCTCGGCAGGCTCCTGGCGTGCCCGTTCATACACCTCGCCCGCATTCACTTTTTTCAGCAACACCAGCCGCGCCCGCTGGTGGGCATCGAAAACGATCTGTCCCACGGCGGTGTTGTGCTGCGGCACGTATCGTGTGTCCAGGACCACGAAACAGCGCCCGCCTTTCGCCGGCTCCGCATTCACATATTTCGGCGGCAGATGCCGGCGATAGAAGTAGTACTTAAGCGGCTCTTGAAGTGGCGGCGCGGCCAGCACCGCATCGCCGGGACGCAACTCATGGCTGAGGTAATCCGCGATCGCGGGCAGATCTCGTGCCTCGTTATCCGCCAGGAATGCATCGCCCTTCGCAAGCGGCAGCGCCATCCACACACAAACCGCGACGATCACTACCGTTGCGAGCGTTGGCACGATGGAGCGGGCTTGCCCTCGCGAGCGGCCTTCATCCCAGCCGGCCCCGCTTCCCAATTCAACCAGCGAGCACAATCCCGTCGCCGCCATGCCGGCAAATACCGGCAGTAGAAACAGCCACACGCGAGATGGCGGCGCCACTCTCTGCAGCAGAACCACCGCTCCGATGCCTGCCACTGCCGACACCAGCAACCCGAACAACGCGCGCCGCCTGCCCAACACCGCAGCGGCGATGACAAATGCCGCGAACCCCAGCGACAGCGCCCAGCCCATCGCCGCCGGCATATTGCGATGCCAGTCAAACCACGTCGCCGCCACCGATCCGGGAAACGCGGAGCTGAAATTTGGCCACTCCAGCGGCGCGACGAACTTGTTTCTGAACAGCGCGTCCCATCCTGACCGCATGATCGGCGGCAGGTACAACAGCGCTGTCAGCGCGACCACCGCCGCTCCGGCGACGGCGATATCCCGGTATCGCAAAGCGCGCTGCTCTTCTCTTCCGGCCTGCAGCGCCATCCACGTCCATACCATCACCACGGCGTACAGCGTCGAGGGAATGGTGTACAGTCCCGCCACCGCGCATGCCACCAGTAGCGCCCATGCGGCTGCGCTCCGGCGGGTTCCCAGTTGCGCCGCCGCTGCGATCATCAACAGCGTCAGCAGGCTCGCCTGCGAGTACCCACGCGCGTTTGCCGAGTACGCGATCAGCTCGTGCGAGCACGCCACCAGCGCCGCCGCCAGCAGCGCGGCGCCGCAGTCCGCGAGGATCGCGAACACCGCGAATGACGCCGGAATCACCAGGATTCCAGCGACCAGCGCCGGCATCCTGACCGCCCATTCCTGGTTGCCCAACACCAGGCACGCAAACCGCACCAGCGCCGAGTGCAGGATGTGGTTGGCCGGAGATTCATAGGTCGAAAGCGTCGTCCACACCGGCTGAAGGCCGTAGGTCAGGAATGTGTACGCTTCATCGTGGCGCAGCGGGTAGAAGACTGCCCGCACCCGCAACGCCGACCCGATCAGGGTGACGATCGCCAGGCCGGCCAGATAAATTCGCGGGACGTTGCGTAACCTTTCGGCCACACTGCCGCGGGAGGGGCTCACCTGGTCGCCTGCCGCAGCGCCGCCCGCGCCAGCAAGCGCGTGGAATCCAGCACCGGCAGCGGCGAATTCCCATCATTCACCAGCAGCGGGATCTCGGTGCAGCCCAGCACCACAGCATCGCACCCGCGCCGCTTCAGCCCTTCGATCACCTGCTGGAAGTAGCTGAGCGCTTCCGCCGAAAATTTGCCGCGCACTAGCTCGTCGAAAATGATCGTATTGATGCGCTCGCGCTCATCCTCCTGCGGCCGCAGCCATCCGATCCCGCGCTTTTCCAATTCCTGCGGATACACGCCGCTCTCCACCAGGTATTTGGTTCCCGTGATCCCCAACTGCCGAAACCCGCGCGCCGCGGCCTCATCCGCAACCGCGCCCGCGATGTGGATCCACGGCAGCGGCGACCGCGGCGCGACCACCGGCATCGCCTGGTGGATGGTGTTATCGGGGCAGATCAAGAAGTCCGCGCCGCACTTTGCCAGCTTTTCCGCCGACGACAGCATCAGCTCCGCCACGCCCTGCCAATCGTTCCGGTAAATGCAATTCATGTATTCGGCGAGCGGGTGGGTGTGCATCGAGACCTCGGGATGCGCGTGCTTCCCCATCATCTGCTCGCCTTCCACGCACACCGTCCGATAGCACAACGCCGCTCCCTCCGCGCTGCACCCCACGATCCCGATATGTTTCGCCTTTGCCATAACCCTCAAGAGCAGTTTCGAGTTTCAGTTTCAGTTTCAGAAAAAGCAGATTCCTCCCCTTCGACTCACTGCGCTCGCTCAGGGTCGGAATGACAATCCTTGCGGGGCGTCACCGTCACTGAAACTGAAACCGAAGCTTCCCTTACTCCAGCTCCGCTTCCATCCGCCACTCCTCGCCGTCATATTCCACTTTCAGCAGGTTCGGCTTGCAGCACACCTGACAATCCTCCACGTATTGCTGGCGCCGCCCCGCAGACACATCCACCGACGTCTCATTCCACTCGCCGCACCACGCACACTGAAAACCCGCCATTGTCTCTATCTCTTCAGCACCGTATCGTATGGGTCCAGCACCAGGTTCTTGGCTCCGGCGGGCGCGCTCAACCGGAAGCCGGTCTCGTTGCCGTCGGCGAACACGCGCCCCAATAGCACCTGGCGTCCACCAACCGAGGCATACACCGGCACCGAGGTCACCAGTTCATCCGGCGCTTCCGTCTGCAGGATTTTTCCCGTGACCAACGCGCCCGCGCCCCGCCGCACCACCTTTACATCCTTTAGCGCCAGACGCGGGATCGCCGTACCCGTTACCCAGCTTTCCAGAAACCACTCCAGCGATTGACTGTCTTCATAGCGCAGCGAATCCGGCAGTTCTTCTGCCATCACGCGCAGAAAGTCCGAGGTGGTCATCTCCCTTTCCTGGTACCGGGCGCGCAATTTCCTCAGCGCGCGCAGGAACGGCTCGTCGCTGCCGCCGGCCGCATCCCGCATCATGGCGCGCAGCATGTGCAGCAGCCACGCACCGCGCCCGTAGCTCACCACGTCGTAGCCGTCGGGGAAATGCGACGACGACAGCCGCAGTCCCAGGGTTACCGGTCCCGCGCGCGCATACTCTTCGCCCTCGGCATTCTTCGACAGCAGTTGAGCCCGGTAGTTCCGCAGCGACTGCTTGCTGTCCGCCGCACGATCATTCTCGTACGCCAAAATCGCCGAGTAGCTGGCCAGCGCCTCCACCAGCCACTGGTCGCGATAGGTCTTCCATCCCACCAGGTCGCCCCACCACTGGTGCGCCGTCTCGTGCGCCTGCATGAAGCCGCTGTAGGCGAGGGTAGCCTCCGGGCCAACCCGCGCCGTCCGCAGTTCCTCCGGCGACAGGAACGCATAGCTCGACAGGAAAACCAGTCCCGGCCAGCCCTGGCTGTTTTTGCCCGGCATCTGCGACAGCGTCAGCGAACTGTATGGATAGGGACCAAAAGTCCGGGCGAAGAAATCAATGGCGCGCGCCGATCGTTGTGCCACCACTTCCGCGTAGCTGGCTGGCTCGGGAACGGACCGTGGCGCCAGTACGATCGGCGGCATCACTCGCGGTTCACGCGGCTGCGGAGGAACCACCACCACCTGCGGCCGCTGCCGCGGGAAAGTGCTCTCCATTCCTGCCGTCGCATACGCTTCCACCAGCACATTGTTGGCCGCGGTTGCGCTCGCCACCGAGTAGCGGCCCAGGTTGAACCCCGCCACCGGCATCGGCCGCTCCGACACGTAGTGCGACACCTGGTCGGTTCCGGCGCGCTCCTGTGACACACGTTTTCCCGTTGCCACCAGCGTCCATCCCTGCGGGTAGCGGAACTCCAGGTCGTAATCCGCCATCGCCAGCCCGCGGTTGGGATACCACACGCCGCGCGCCCCGACGTACACCAGGCCCCCGCCGGCATCGGACAAAACGTTGCCCGCGTAGGTGAATTTCATCCGCAGCTTTTGCCCGCTGCGCAGCGCTTCGGGGAACAGCACCGCGATCACATCGTTGCCGCGCCGCGCCAGCGCGCTGCCCTCGATGGCTTCGTTTTGCAGGAATTCGATGGCCTTGCCGTCCGCCTCCGCGGCCGTCAGTTTCAGATAGCGCGAAAGTTCGAAAAACTCGATCCGCTGCTCGCCGTGGCGCACGTCGATGTCGAGCGTCACATCCGCCCCCAGCACATGCGGCGGCTCGATTCGCGCCTTGATCGTGTACTTGGTTATCTTCAGCGCGGCTGTCTCATCCCGTTCGCCGCCCGTGGGCGCCCCACTCTTATCCGATCCCGGGCTTGGAGGCGCCAGGGTGGGGTTGGTCTCAATCCCCCGCGAACTCCTCGCCGACCTCATCGGGAACGAGCACAGAATGTCGTAATACCCGGTTCCTCCCGCGTAGGTCAGCTTCAGTACCGTGATCTGCTCCGAGAACAGCGTGTCGAAGTAAACGTCAAAGATCCCCAGCTTCGTCCCCTGCAGGCGCGCGCGGAACAGCCGATCGTCGCGGTGCGTTTGCTGGTTCAGGTAGGTGGTCATCAGGCGCAGCGCATCGGCTTCGGCCAGGGTGCGCGCCGCCGTGTCGTATTTTTCGACAAACGCCTGCGCCTCTTCCTCCCGCCGCAGCGCGGGCTGGAGTTCCTCGGCAGTGCGGTCGTTGAAGCGGAAGTACGCGGTGGTGAATCTTTCCTCCAGGATCGCCTCCCCGGTGAACAGCGCCAGCGACCCGCGCTCCGCGTGGTCGGGAGGGAACAGCAGCACCTCGCCTTCGCCCTCGAAGAACGCGCCGGTGACGCGGCCGTCCACGCTGAGCACGAAGGCCAGGGTCCCGTCGTCGAGCGTGATATGCAGGTCTTCGCGCTGGATGGCGGCGTCGCGCACGTTGTACACCGCCGCCGGGTCCAGCCCTACATCGCGGAGTTTGCGGTAGAGCGCCAGTCCCGGCCCGGCCACCGGAGCGGTTGCGGTGGAACCCGCGGTCGGCGCCGCCGGAGCCGAAGTCGCCGGCTGCGGTGCGTTGGCGCCGGTCTGCGCCCACGCCGCGCCAGCCAGCGCGCACCAAAGCCCCAGCACCGCAGTGATCACCGGCGCGATGCCGCGGCGGAAATAACCAATGCTAGAATGCGCCAGCGTGCGACCTCCCTGGATCCTCGCCTTGCTCGCCTGTTCCGCGCTCATGTCGGCGGACACCATCTACCTGAAAAACGGCCGTACCATTTTCGCCGACAAGGCCACGGAAAACGGCCCGCGTGTCTATTATGAGGTCGGGGACGACGCCTATGCCATTCCCAAGGCGCTGGTGGACCATATCGAAGCCGGCGGCGCGCCGCCGCCCCGCTCCGCTTCGCCCTCCTCGCCCAAGCCCGCCGATGTTCCCAACGTCTCCGGCAGCATCGTCGGCAGCGACGCCGTCGCGCTCAAGATTATCAAGGACGGCCACGTCGATTCCGAGGCCCTCGCCGCTCTGGAGCGTGCCGGCAGCGCGGAGCAGGCCGCCGCCGGATTTTTTCTCGCCGGACGCCACGAATTCGAGCGCGGCGCCCGCGAGCGCGCCCGCTTCTACCTTGACCGCGCCCTTTCCTTTGCGCCTCAGAACGATGTCATCCTGGTCAGTTACGCCTCCGTCCTCATTCAGCTCGGGCGACCTGCCGATGCCATTCCTCTCGCCGAGCGCGCCACCCGCGCTGCACCGAACTCCGCCGACGCCTGGATGATCCTGGGCTTCGCCGGCTACAGCGCCGACCGCCTTCCCCAGGCGGTCATCGCGTGGAAGCGTTCGCTCGCCCTCCGCCCCAATGACAACGTCCAGCAGTACCTTGCCCGCGCGCAACGCGAGCTGACCACCGAATCCGAGTTCTCGCAGGCCGATTCCGGCCACTTCAGCTTTCATTACGAGGGCGCGACCACCTCGGCCGACCTCCGCCAGCAGGTGCAGGCTTCGCTGGAGAGCAGTTACTCCGACCTGGTCCGCGACCTCGGCATCTCCCCGCGCCAGAACATCTCCGTCTCCCTTTACACCAACCAGGCATTCTTTGACGTCACCGAAGCCCCGTCCTGGATCGGCGCGCTCAACGACGGCAAGCTGCGCATTCCCATCCAGGGCCTCAGCGCCGTGACCCCCGACCTGGCGCGCGTGCTCAAGCATGAGCTGGCGCACTCTTTTATCAACCAGGTTTCCCGGGGGCGCTGCCCGCAGTGGCTCAACGAAGGCATCGCGCAACTGGTCGAGCCCAAGCAACTCGGCCCCACGCGCGGCCGCCGCCTCGCCGATCTCTACCGCGGCGGACATCAGATCCCGCTCGCCATGCTGGAGCAGTCCTTCCTCAGCTTCTCGCCGTTTGAGGCCATCCTCGCCTACGACGAATCCCTGGCCGCCGCCGAATACATCCGCGACACCTACGGCATTGGCGAGCTGCGCTCCATCCTCGAGCGTCTCGGCGACGGCTCCTCCACCGAAACCTCCCTGCGCGTCACCATCCACTCCGGCTACTCCGACCTGGAAGACCAGATCGCCCGCCACCTCTACCTCAAGTACGGAAAATAGTACCGAGTACTGAGTACTGGGTACCGAGCGCGATGCTTTTGGGACCGCTCTTAATGATTGTCATTCCGAAGGGACCTCATTCCCCGAGGAATCTGCTTTACTCAGTACTCAGTACTAGGTACTCGGTAACTCGCTGCTGGCAACTGACAACTATCCTGTGCTAACTTTCCCGCACCGTACGGTGCTCGAATGAAGATTCCTTTCCGCTCCCAAGCTCCGGTGCGCGAACTGCGCAAGCCGACCCCGGCCAAGTTTCCCGACCTGCCCACCTTGCGGGTCGGTGCGCTCTATCGCGGCGCGCGCGTTGGCGGCGATTTTTTCGACTTCATCCAGGTCGGCTCCTCGCGGCTTCTGGTTCTGCTGCTCGACATCGCCGGCAAGCGCGAAGAAGCCCTGCACATCGCCGCCGCCATCCAGGACGTCTTCCACGGCGCGGCCGACCTGTTCTACGCCGATGACGTCAACGAGCCCGTCGCTCTCATCAGCATGCTGCTCGACATCAACCGCGCCATCATGGAAGCTGCCGGGGGCGTGCGCTGCGCCCCCGCCTTTCTCGGCTGTTACAACGAGGTTCTCGGCACCTGCTGTTACGTCAACGCCGGCCACACCCCCGCGCTGCTCAAGCAAGACGGCGAGATCACCGTGTTCGAAGCCAATGGCCTCCCCCTCGGCCTTTTCTCCCACGCCACGCACGATGCCCAAATGTGCGTCATGGGCCCCGGCTCGGCGCTGGTGCTGGTCTCCCGCGGTTTGGTTGAGGCCAAGGCGCACAAGGAAGAATTCGGGCTGGAACGCGTCAAGCAGGCGGTCCAGGAGGCGCCCGGCCACGACGCGCAAGTTCTCTGCCATTGCGTGCTGGAGCGGGTGCGCGAGTTCCTCGAGAGCCAGCACAAGCATCACCTGCTGTCGAGGAGCAATCACCAGATCGCGGATTCCGATCCCCTCGGCGAAAACGACGCCACCGCCCTCGCCCTGGTGCGCTGCGCCGCTACTGTCGCCATGGCGCCGTAAGAAAATTGTCGAATTTCCAAATTGAAATATTGCCGAATTGGCATTTCAATTCAGCGGTTCGGTAATGCCGCAATCGCCCGGTTTCCTCTAGCCACTACCTGCTCGGCAGGATTAAGCTTTCACCCGCGGAGGCTGCCCATGAAGCGCGCGCTCATCATCGTCGCCATCGTCGTCGCCGTTCTGGTGGTTATCGGCATCGCGCTCCCGCTGTTCATCGACGCCGATTCTTTCCGCCCGCGTATCGAGGCGGAACTCCACACCGCCCTCGCCCGCGAGGTCAAAATCGGCCACCTCTCGCTCTCCCTGATGGCCGGCGGCGTCTCCGCCGCCGACATCACCATCGCCGACGACCCCGCCTTCAGTGCCAAGCCCTTTCTGAGCGCCAAGTCGCTCGACGTCGGGGTGGACCTGCCCGCGCTCATCTTCTCCCGCACGCTCAACATCCACTCCATCACCGTGGTCCAGCCCGAGGTCGCGCTGGTTCACACCAACGCCGGCAAGTGGAACTTCTCCACCCTCGGCGCGGCCAGGGACGCTGCCGCAAAAACCCCGGCCGGCGCCGGTAATTTTTCGGTGCAGAAACTGCGCATCGTCCGCGGACGGGTCTCGGTCGCCGCCGTCGGCAAGAAGCCGCTCACCTATGACGACGTCACGCTCGACGCCGGCAACATCTCCTATACATCGCCCATTCCGTTCACCGTCGAGGCCACCACGCCCGGCGGCGGCAAGCTGAAGGTTGACGGCAACGCCGGACCCATCGATCGCGCCGACGCCGCGCGCACGCCGCTGCAGGCCTCGATCACCCTCACCGGCACGGACCTCGCCAAGACCGGCCTCCTGCCTGCGGATTCCGGGGTTGCGGGAATATTGGATTACACCGGCACCCTCTTCTCCGACGGGAAAATCCTGAAGAGCGCAGGCACCGCCAAGACCCACGATCTTCGCCTGGTGAAGACCGGCTCGCCGGCGCGCCAGCCGGTCACGATTGCCTATACGTCGGATTACGACCTGCAGCGCCAGGCCGGCTCGCTCGCCAGCGGTGAAGTCCACACCGGCAATTCCGTCGTCCGCGTCAGCGGCAACTACGAGGCCCACGGCGACGACACCGTCGTTCACATGAAGCTGACGGGCCAAAGCCTGCCCATCGCCGACATCGCCGGGCTTCTGCCTGCGTTCGGCGTCGCCCTGCCGGCAGGGTCGTCGCTGCAAGGCGGATCGGTGACGACGAATCTGGCGCTCGACGGCGCCGTCGACAAGCTGGTCACCACCGGCACGCTCGATCTCGCCAACGTCAAGCTGGCCAACTTCAACCTCGGATCGAAGATGAGCGCCATCGCCATGCTCGCCGGAATCCGCACCAGCTCCGACACCACCATCCAGGCCATGAACTCCCGCCTGCGCGTTGCCCCTGAAGGCGTGCGCGCCGAGTCGCTCTCCATCATCATTCCCGAGCTCGGCACCATTACCGGCGCGGGCACCATGTCTGCGGCCAACGCGCTCAACTTCAAGATGGCGGCCAAGCTCAACAGCAGCGCCAGCCTGGTCGGCGGCTTGCAAAAAATGGCCGGATTCGGCCAGGTCAATAAGCCGATTCCGTTCCTCATCCAGGGCACTACGCAGAATCCCGTGTTCCTGCCCGACGTCGGAGGATTGCTCGGCAACACGGTCACCGCGCCCGGGCAGGGCGTGCAGCAAGGCATCGGCGGAATTATGGGAATGTTTCAGAAAAAGAAAAAGCAATAACCATCAACCGCAAAGGACGCAAAGGGTCGCAAAGCATTTCTTCTGCGTTTCTTCTGCGTTCCTTCGCGTTCCTCTGCGTCCTTTGCGGTTAGCTTTTTCTTTCTCATCCGTTCGCTAAACTCAGCATCGAAACAGCCATGGACCGCTGCGAAAAATCCCTCCGCCACTGGCTCGCCTGGCTGCTCTCGGGCGGCGGCGCTCATGCCTCATTTGACGATGCCGTCCGCGGACTCCCTGCCAAAGACCGGGGCGCCACAACTCCTACCACCTCGGCCAGGTGATTCTTGTGCGCAAGGCCGTGGGAACGTGGAAGGCATGAAAGTGGGAATCTACTTGCACCGCGGCCACGCCCGCTGCTATGCTAACTAACCGGTTAGTTAAATAGAGGCACCACCCATGGCCGGCAGGACAAAAACGCTGGGAACCCGCGCGCAGCCGGAACGGACCCGCGCCGCCATCCTGAAAGCGGCGATCACCGAGTTTGCCCGTGAAGGGGCGGCGGGGGCCCGGACCGACGCCATCGCCCGCGCCGCCAAGGTCAACAAGGCGCTGCTCTATTACTACTTCAAGGACAAAGAGACGCTCTACGGCGCGGCGCTGGACGCAGTGTTTGAGGGACTGACGCAACGGGTCCTGGAAGTGCTGGCGCGCGATCTGCCGCCGCGGGAAAAGATCCGCGAGTTCGTGGGCGCGCATTTCGATTTCATCGCCAGCCACCCGGCGTACCCGCGCATGGTACAGCGGGAGATGATGCGGGCGGGGCGCAAGGGATCGCCGCACATCAAGCGGATTGTCGGGCGCTACCTGCGGCCGACGTTCGCGCGGGTGCGCGAGGTGATGCTGGAGGGAATCGCTCGCGGGGAGATCCGTCCGCTGGATCCGATGGACGTGGTGCCTTCGCTGGTCGCGCTCAACATCTTTTATTTCAGCTCCGTCCCCATGATGCGGCTGCTAACGCCCGGGGTTGATCCGCTCTCGCCCAGTCGGGTGGCGCAACGGCGCGCGGCGGTGCTGGATTTTGTTTCCGCCGCCATCTTCACCCGGCCCGAATCTCGCCCGGAGGCAAAGCGATGAAAAGCGGCCGTTTCTTGATTCTCATTTTGATCATCCTCGCGGTTTCCATCGGCTACTACTTCGCGACCACGGAGCGCGACAAGGGCCTGGTGCTGATCGGAACGGTGGACGCCAACCAGGTGATCGTGAGCGCAAAAATCCAGGGGCGGATCGAGAAGTTGCTGGTGGACGAAGGCACGCCGGTGAAGCAGGGCGACCTGATCGCGGTGCTGGATTCCGCCGAACTAGAAGCGCAGAAGCGCTCCGCGACCAACGTGATGGCCGGTCTGCGCTCGCAGGTGACGGGCACGCGCGCGACGGAGATGATGACGCGCGGCTCGACCTCCAGCGACGTTCTGAATTCGCGCGCGCGCCTGCAATCCGTGAAGAGCCAGTTGACCATGGCGGAGGCCAACCAGGAACAGGTGTCCGCCGATACCGAGCGAACCGTGTCGCTCGCCGATCAGGGCATAGCGTCCAAGCAGGACCGCGACCGCGCGGTGGCCGCGCTGAAGTCGGCTAAGGCAAACGTGCAGTCGCTGCGTGACCAGGTGCGGGCCGCCGAAGCCGACCTGGCCTCGACCGAGGCGCGCCTGAACAACACCCGCGCCGCTGAAAGCACCGTGGCTTCGACGCGCGCGCAGATGCTGAGTGCGGAGGCGCAACTGGCCGAGGCGGAGACGCGGTTGGGGTACACGCGGGTGACGGCGCCGATCACGGGCGTGGTTTCGCTGCGGGCCGCGCGACAGGGCGAGGTGGTGAACCCGGGAGCGCCGATCGTCACCCTGGTTGACCTGACCGACACCTGGGTGGTCGCCGCGCTGCCGGAGACTTACGCCGACAAAATCGCGCTCGGGGATACGCTGCAGGTGCGCATGCCGAGCGGCGCGGAGATTCCAGGCAAAGTCATTTTCAAGAACACGGAAGGGGATTTTGCGACGCAGCGCGACGTGAGCCGGACCAAGCGCGACATCAAGACGGTGGCGCTGAAGCTGCGGATTGACAACCAGGGGATGAAGTACGCCACCGGCATGACCGCCGAAGTGCTGGTGCCGCCGTCGAAATTGAATGCCACGGCGCAAACTGCCGCTACAGGACAGGGAAAATGACCAGCAAGCCGACCATGCGCGATGGAGCGCACGCGCCTTTGAACGCGGATGCGCCGCCGGCGATCGCGGTGGAGCACATCACCAAGAAGTACGGCGAGTTTACGGCGGTGGACGATGTGTCGTTCTCGGTTGCGGACGGCGAAATCTTCGGGCTGCTGGGGCCCAACGGAGCGGGCAAGTCCACGCTGATCCGGATGATGACCACGCTGATCCCGATCACCGGCGGAAAGGCGTTCATCGCCGGGCACGATGTGAGCCGGGAACCCGATGCGGCGCGGCGCACCATCGGCGTGATCCCGCAGGCGATGACCAGCGATTTGGACCTGACGGTGGAGGAAAATCTCAGCATCTACGCCAAGCTGTACGGCGTGCCGCGCGAGGAGCGCAAGCGCGCCATCAACCGGATGCTGGAAGACGTGGAACTCACGAAGTGGCGCGGCGCGCAGACCAAGACGCTGTCGGGCGGCATGCGCCGGCGGCTGGAGGTGGCACGCGGCCTGGTGCATAGCCCGCAGATCTTCTTTCTCGATGAACCGACCACCGGCCTGGACCCGGTGTCGCGAGTCGCGGTGTGGGAGATGCTGACCAAGATCAAGCAGGAGCGGCAACTGACCATGCTGATCACCACGCACTACATGGACGAAGCCGACCGGCTGTGCGACCGCATCGCCATCGTGGACCACGGAAAACTGGTGGCGCTGGACACGCCCCTGAAGCTGAAAGCGAGCGTGCCGGGCGCGAACGTCATTGAGGCGCAGTTCCTGAACGCGCCGCCGGATTGGGAACGCATGTTGCAGGCGCTGCCGGGGGTGAATACGGTGCATGCCTTAGGCGCGGGCATGTACCGCATCCTGTCGGCGGGCGCGGCCAGCGTGACCGCGCTGGTGGAGTGCGCGCTTTCGGCGGGTGTCGAGATCAAGTCTTTGTCGGTGCAAAGCACCACGCTCGACGACGTGTTCGTTCACTACACCGGGCGGCAGTTGCGCGACGAGCAGGTGAAGGCCTACGCGTTCGTCATGCCGGAACGGCCGGGAGATCGCGCATGAACCGCATGTGGGCGATCGTGGAACGCGAGCTGCGGAAATTCCTGCGCTCGCCGGCGCTGATGCTGGTGTCGCTGGTGTTTCCGCTCATCCAGCTCATCGTGTTGGGCAACGCCTTCGGGGGCAAGATCCGCGACGCGCGCCTGGGAGTGGTGGACCAGGACGGCGGCGTGCAGGCATTGCGCATCAAGGAGGCGTTCAACGCCGTCGCCGCCAACGTCCGCACCTTCGTGCCGGTTTATTACGACAACGACCAGCAGGCGATGCGCGACGTGAAGGACGGCAAGATTGACGGCGCGCTCATTATCCCACCGCAGTATTCGCGCCGCCTCTACGCCCAGGAGCAACCGCGCATCGCGCTGGTGGTGGATAACAGCGACAATTTCATGAGCTCGTCGCTGGAGCAGAAGCTGGCGGAGTTGACGCAGGCGCTCAACACGCCCGACATCGAGCCGCGCGTGGTGCAGAAGGTTGCGCTCGATATCGTCGAGCTGTACCCGTATATCGAATACATGAAGTACCTGCTGCCGGGGTCGATCACGCTGGCGATGTTCGTATCGGTGATGATCGGCGGCGGCATGCTCTACATTGACGACAAGGCGCGCGGCATCCACGAGGGGTACCTGGTAACCCCGATCACCAAGCTGGAACTGATCCTCGGGCTGAACACGGCCGGGGCGCTGAAGGCGATCGCGTCGGGGGTGGTGATCACGGTGGTGGGCTCGCTGATCTCGGGGGTGAGCAGCACGTTTCACGTGCAGCAGGCGATCCTGCTGGCGCTGCTGATCCTGGTGACGTCGCTTGCCTTCAACGCCATGATGTTCCTGTTCATGGTGCGCGTGGAGGACCCGCTGGTGCCGCGCGCCACCTTCGGCGTGCTCAACACGCTGCTGTTCTTTCCCAGCGGCGCCATCTACCCGATCAGTGCCTTCCCCAAGTGGCTGCGGGCAATCGCCATCGCCGACCCGTTTTCCTACGCGGTGCACGCCTTCAAGGCGCTCCTGTTGAAAGAGGCGGGACTGGCGGCGATCTGGTACGACCTGCTTTTCCTTACGCTGTTTGCCGCAGTGATGCTCTCGATTGCAACGCCGCTGTTTAAGCGCACGCTGTAGCAAGTGCCGACTGCTAGAATTATCCCGTGTCCAGCACGATCTTCACCGCTCCGGAATACGATCCGCGGCGCGAGCGGCGCAAGCGCATCGTCATCGCAGCGGTGGTGGCCGCGGTCATTGTGGTTGGGGTCTTCGCTTACCTGTACCGCAACTGGCCGGAGGAGCGCGTGGTCGACCATTTCTTCACCGCGCTCGTCAATAAGGATTTCGAGAAGGCGTACAGCATCTGGCTGCAGGATCCCACCTGGAAGCAGCACCCGCAGAATTATCCCAACTACTCGTTCCGCGAGTTCCAGAACGACTGGGGCCCGGGCGGAGAGTGGGGAATCATCAAGAGTTTCCACATTGAAGGCTCGGCCAATCCCAAGCAGGGAAGCGGCGTGGTGGTGGTGGTGACCATCAACGAACGCCAGGAGCCGGCGCGCATCTGGGTGGAAAAAAAGGATAAGACGCTGACCTTCTCGCCGTACTAGCTCCCAGCTCACATAGACCTGCCTGGGGCTAACGGACAACTCTTTACGCCGCTGTCTCACGTCCTTGTTTCATGCTTCCCGCAAGCAGGCGCCGGTACAGAAAAGCAAACGGGGCGCCGCAGCGCCCCGCTCCAAAATCCCAGAATCAAAACTATTTTCCCGAACCCGCGGCCATTTTCTTGACCATGGCAAGCACCAGCTTGCGGTCGCTGTCGTTGAGGCTGGAGGAATAGCGCCGGATCTGCGTCAGGAAGCGGATTTCGTCCTCGCTCAACTGGGGCAAGTTGCGGGCGCCGTTATCGTGCGGGTTATCGGCGAAAAACTGGGCCAGGGCAATTTCCATGGCGCCGGCGATCTTGGCCAGAGTGTCGAGCGAGGGAATGGTGTGGCCATTCTCGACCCGCGAGAGATAGCAGCGCAGCAACCCGGTGCGCTTTTCGATGTCGCCTTGCGACATGCCTTTTTGGAGACGGAAACTGCGGATAGTTTCGCCGATATTCATGTTGGCTTGACGGCCTTGGGACTCTTTGGGGGTGGGTGCATAGTAACCAGAGTAGAACGGCGGCGCAAGCACATTTTTTGTCACCGCGCAGTCCGGGAAAAACGGCCAAGAGGCGCGTGGCGGCAGACTGTTCGAGGAATCCTTAGCCCGCGGCTGATTTCGCAGCGGCGGCGCGCGCCTGCAACTGGCGGTCGTGAAACCGGGAGAGCGTTACCAGGGCGACAATGGCGCCGACCGATGCGGAGTGCGAGCTACCCCATCAGCATGCCGCCGTTGACGCTGAGCACGTGGCCGGTGATGTAGGAGGCCTCGTCGGAGGCGAGAAAGCGGACGGCGGCGGCGACATCCTGCGGCGTGCCGGCGCGGCCGAGCGGAATCATTTTCACCGCGGTTTGCTTCTGCTCGGGGGCCAGCACCTCGGTCATGGCCGTCTCGATGTATCCGGGCGCGACCGCGTTCACCGTGATATTACGCGAGGCCACCTCGCGGGCCAGCGCCATGGTGAGGCCGATCAGCCCCGCCTTCGAGGCCGCGTAGTTCGCCTGCCCAGCCTGCCCGATCTGCCCGAAGATGCTGGTGATATTGATGATCCTTCCCCAGTGCTGGCGGAGCATGGAACCGAGCGCCTGCTGGCTGCAGAGATAGGCGCCGGTCAGGTTGGTATTGATGACGGCGTCCCAATCGGCGCGCTTCATGCGCAAGGCGAGCTGGTCGCGGGTGATGCCGGCGTTGTTGACCAGGATATCGAGCTTGCCCAGCTTGGCGATGGCCGCCTTGATGCCGGACTTGATCTCGTCTTCGACGGCGAGATCAATCTTGAAGGTCTCGGCGAGGCCGCCGGCAGCGCGGATCTGATCGGCGGTTTCCGCCAGCTTGAGCTCGTTGCGCGCCGCCAGCGCGACGACAGCGCCGGCTTCGGCCAGTGCCAGGGCGCAGGCCCGTCCGATGCCCTGCGACGCGCCGGTTACCAGCGCTACACGCCCGTCAAGCCGGATGCCGCGGTACTCAGGCATGGAGTCTCCTGGAGAGATGCGAAATTATACAGGCTCAAGGCGAGCAAGGCAGGTCGGTAGTGGTGCAGTTTGAAATCCGCAGGGGTAGCCCCGGATTCCGCCCTGTGGGAAACTGTCCGCATGGCAAAGAAAAAGACTCCAAAGCCGAAGTTACCCAAGAAACACACGCCAAAGCAAGAAGCCAACAAAGCGACGAAACAGCGCAACCAGCAACGCAAAGACACGATCAGAGAACATGATGGAATTGGAAAGATGATGAACAGCACCGAGACACGAAGCAAAGATGACTTCAGCCAACCAGCCGTTCGGGTCGTGCGAGAAGCGACGAAAGATTGATTAGGCGCTTTTTCCAGTTGCTACGGCTGCGCGTTCTATCATTTCTAGCAGATCCATATGGACCTGAGTTTTCGTGGGTGCGACAGAGAAGTATTTGTTGTCGGTAAACAGAGCCCCTTCTCGCCTTTGAATATTGAACGCTGCTGGGCCAAGCTGAGTGGTTGTCGCGTCATAACTGAGGGCCAGACCCACAGGTTGATAGGGCAACACCTTCCCGAAATTGGTATTTACCTCTTTCGCTACTATGTCGGCGATCTTGTAGAACACTGGATGAACCTGAAACAGCGGAGCATCCGAATAGAACGCTAATTGGCTTATATAAGCCCGCCGCTTTAGCATTTCCTCTCGGAAGTAAATACCCAATTCGTCCTTGGCCGCCTGCAATGTCTCGGTCAGAATCGTCTCGGATGCATCGGTGGAGGCCATGGTGTCTATGTAGACACCACTATTCAGGATCACCATTTTTTCGACTGTGACTTTGCCAGCATGACCAGCCAAAAATTCAATGCCCTTCGTTTCGTCGAAGTCCTCTAGCTTGGTCGGGTATTTTTGAAATCCAAATCGCGCTACTAGCCAATTTACAACGTCCGGGTAATACACTGCTCCGGCAGGATTCAGGTCCTCAATTTGAAACAACGCATAAATTCTAGCCAGCACTACAGACGCCAATCGCATGTGCTCCCCCTTGCTCCGTTGCGGCTAGTACTTTACGGGCAGCGTTAAGTTCTGCGGGAGTTGTTTCGGGCCACTCAATGAGTTGGCCCCTCTCGCGGAATAAGTTGGCCTGGAGTGCGCGTCTTTGGCTTTCCAAACTCCTGCGCCTTCTCAACCTGTGGATGGCAGTTGGTCTCCGAAATTGAAATACAGGGTCGTTAGCAAACCGTGGCCTTTGCAGAGATTCCCGACCGAGGTTTTCAAAGTCATGGATAAGCTTCGAAAACGTCTCGAACTTTACAGACAGCGCAACATCGAAAGCTTTCGCAAAACGCTTGAGTGTATTGATCGTCCAGTTCGAATAGTTCGAATCCTCTAACAGGGGAATGCGTGGCTGCCTCATGCCAGTTTCGTCGGCAAGCCTCTCCTGCGTCATGCCGCGCTGCTCCCGCAACACCTTGATCTGGGTCGCAATCATCGTGTTTAGGCATTCTTCCGCATACGAATGCCGATACTCTTGGTCTTGAAACTCATTTCTTAATTTCTCAATTAACTCGCTCATGCGGCACCCTCCGGCGAGGATTGGCAATCAAGTCTGTGCGGCAGTCGGCTGCTGCTGCTGCCGCGCCCTCCGGTTGAAGAACCCATTCAACCTCTATAGCCCCCAGTAACAGAGTGAAGCAGCGCTCGTCTCTTCCTGGGCCTTCACAGATCATTGGCCTCAGCTCAACTTGCCCTCTCACTCTCAGTTTGAAAATGTTAGCGACCCCAGTCGGTGCTAACATTCCCGGTATCAGGTCGATCCCATGCATTTCCAGCGCGTCTAGCTTTGCGTTCAGCCTGGCCCTCTCTTTCTTTTGCAAACCTTCAGATCACGCCCGTATCAGGTTCCCCTGTATCGGGTGCACGTAGTCGTAGATGATCCAGTTAGCCATACTCAGAATATCACATTTTTATTATTTATTAAATAATGTTTTTATTATAATAGAGAAGTCCCGCTGCGTACAACCGCTCGTTTCACGGTCATGTCAGCGTCCTTGCGATTATTGTCGGCCTTCTCCGTAGCCATTGCGCCTTGCGCCTTGCGCCTTGAGCCTTGTGCCTGAAGTCTACCCCAGCCTGCTCCCACGCATTTCTGTTTCCAGTTGGTCGGGCGGACCGGGTTCCGGCTCGACGTGGCGGAAAAGGTAACGCAGCAGGGGCGGGGCCAGCACGGTGGTCACGCCCGCCATGAAGATCACCACCGCGTACCCCTGCTGCGAGACGACGTTCATCTGCAACCCGATGAGCGCGACGATGAGCGCGACTTCGCCGCGGGGCATCATGCCGACTCCGACCTTGAGCGCGGCGGAAACGCCCTCGCCGAGCATCGGCAGGCCGCAGCCCAGCACCTTGGAAACGATGGCGAGCAGCGAAATGACGATGGCGGTTGTCCACACCGGGCCGGTAAACAGGTGAATGTCGAGCCGCGCTCCCATGACAAAAAAGAAAAACGGCGCCAGGAATTCGTTGATGGCGTGCACGCGGGGCTGGAGGTTCCACTCGGGTGAGTAGTCGGCGAACATCAGGCCGGCGAAAAAGGCGCCGATGATCGCCGCCATGCCAATCTTGGTCGCCAGCGCCGACAGACCGAGGCAGATGGCCAGCGCCAGGATCAGCGGCGCGTTGTGGGTCGACATGCGCTTCAGGCCGGTGCGCATTTTGCCGACCACGCGCGGGCCGATGAAGATCATGAAGATGGCGAAGCCCAAGGCTTCGACGATGAGCACCGCCATGTGGAGCCAGCGGATGCCGCCGCCGGTGGCCATCCCGGCGACGACGGCCAGCACGATCATGCCGAGGATGTCGTCGAACACAGCCGCGCCCAGGATGACGCGGGCCTCGCGGGTGTGCAAAGCGTGGATGTCGCTGAGTACACGCGCGGTGATGCCGACGCTGGTGGCCACCATGGCGGCGGCGACGAACACCGACTCGCGCACCGGTTCGCCGCGCAGGTGCAAGTAGCCAAAACCCAGCAGGAACGGGACCGCGACGCCGGCGATGGCGACTCGGATGGATTGCCGGCCGACACGGATCAAGTCTTGCGGCCGCGTCTCCAGGCCGACCGTGAACAGCAGAAAGATGGCGCCGATCTCGGCCATCGAACCGACTGTATCGGACGGTGCAATCAGCCCGGCAGCGTGCGGGCCGAGAATGATGCCGGCGAGAAGCTCCCCCAGCACCGCCGGTAAAGACAATCGCTCGAAGATCTCGGCGAACACTTTCGCCAAGACAAAAATGGCAAACAATGCGAAAAGGAACGTGTCTGCGTGCTGGGGCATCTTGCAACTTCCAGGAGAACTTCTGTCTAACGCAAATCGCGTGCCGCTGGCTACAAGAATCGAGAGTTGCTGCCGCATTTCAAGCTGCCCGCAGCCCTCGATTTCTGCGGCGCGGCCATCCATCGAGGGCATCTTGTTTTATAGTCATGAAGTGTTTTCAGTGCAGCTACCGAGCGTCGGCGCGGAACATCCCCGCTGAGGAGGAACCCCGATGGCGAGCGTGCAGTCACCGACCGTGGTGGACCGTTGGGCGCGTGCGCCCTTCTATTTCAACTCCGCGGCGCACCTGCTGCGCATCGGACGCGAGCGGGCCACCAATCTGGCGGAGCTGCTGGAAGCGCTGCGCGCGTGCCCGAACGATTCCATCTTCGAGCACACCTTCCAGACCCTGCAGGAGCACCATTTTATCCGCGAAGGTTTTTCCAACGACTTTGCGCACTGGGCCTTTGCTGCCTGCAACGAAGTCGGACTCGCGGAAAGGCTGGCCGCCATTGACGTGCGCGAGTACATCAGCATTGCCGACCTGCGGAACCGGCTGGTGGCGATTGTAGAGGATTATCTGAAGCGCAACCCGCGCGCCCGCGATCGCGCCGCGCTGGAGCCGTTTTATTTCTGCGCCTCCGACACCGTGGTCATTCCGACGCCGTTCGTGGCGCGCAACCTGGTGGAGTTCATCGAGTCGCTGAAAAAGGTCAGCATCCACAGCATTCACCACCATTTCATCGAGGCCCGCCTGCGGATCAAGCTGAACTCGAACGATTTTTCGGTGTGGCTGGAAGAGGATATGGACCTTGGCCCGCTCGCCGACCGGCTGAACCGAATCGATATTTACACTTCCACCCTGCACGGCGTACGCGACCAAATCCTGCGCATCCTGGAACGCGCCGCGCCACCCGCCGGACGACCGGCGCACTGAGGAGAGACCGAATCCATGGACGAGCGGAAGAAGGCCAAGCAAGTGACATTGCCCGGCCGGAACGCCAAAGACGACGGGAAGCGCGGCACCGCTGCGCCTCCACCGGAAGTCCCGGCGAAGGAACGTCGCCAACACCCGCGGATTTCGGAGACGCCGCCGGCGCCGCCGCCTCCGCCGCGGCTGGATGATTACGAGCCCATCATCGGCCGTCCCGAGCTGGATGAACTGCGCTTCCTCGCCCGCCAGCTTCGCGGGAAGACGGTCAAGATGGTGAACTCGACCGCGGTCGGTGGCGGCGTGGCGGAAATCCTGAACCGCCTGGTCCCGCTGATGAACGAGCTGGAAGTGCACACCAGGTGGGAGGTCATCACCGGCGGCAACGACTTCTACGAGGTCACCAAGGGCTTCCACAACGCCCTGCACGGCGGCGACTACAACCTGACGCAGCAGGCCAAAGACATCTTCATGTTCTACAACGAGCAGAACCGCGAGCGCATGGAGTTCGGCGAAGACCTGTTCGTCATCCACGATCCGCAGCCGGCGGGGCTGATCCGCTCGCGGGCAAGCAACCGCGGCCGCTGGATCTGGCGGTGCCACATTGACGTCAGCAACCCGCATCCCGAAGTGTGGGGATTCCTGCGCCCGCTGGTCGAGCAATACGACGCCGCCATTTTCTCAGCGCCGGCATTCTCGCGCCAGTTGTCCATCCCGCAATACCTGGTGTATCCCTCAATTGATCCGCTGTCGGAAAAGAACAAAGAACTCCCCGAAGAGTTCATCGCCAAGGTGTGCGATGACTTTGGCATTGACCGCACTCGTCCCATCGTCACCCAGATTTCCCGCTTTGATCGCCTGAAGGACCCGGTGGGCGTGATCCAGGCCTACAAGCTGGCGAAGAAATACGTGGATTGCCAACTGGTGGTGGCCGGCGGCGGCGCCACCGACGATCCCGAGGGCGCGGCTGTGCTGCAGGAAGTGATGGACGAGGCGGGCGAAGACCCCGACATCATCATTCTCAACCTGCCACCGTGGTCGGCGCTGGAGATCAATGCCCTGCAACGCGCCTCCACCATCGTGGTTCAGAAGTCCATCAAAGAAGGCTTCGGCCTGACGGTCACCGAGGCGCTGTGGAAGAACAAGCCGGTGATCGCCGGGGCGGTGGGTGGCATTCCGACGCAGATCATCCACAAGCTCACGGGCGTGCTGGTGCACTCGGTGGAGGGCTGCGCCTACCAGATCCGCTACCTGCTCACGCACCCGGAATTCGCGGCGCAACTGGGCCGCAACGGGCGGGAGCACGCCAAGGAAAATTTCCTGATGACCAGCAACCTGAAGCACTACCTGCTGCTGTTCCAGATCATGCTGGGAATGGCGCGGCCGGAGAAGGAGACGATTGCCAGGTAACCGCGGGAGTGGCCGATGATGAAGAGAGTAGTCAAATTTCGTAATTTGGTAATTTTGTGATTTGGTAATTTGAGGAATCTTGTTGAGACACGCAGGCTCGGCCGCAAACCGAAAATTACCAAATTACCAATTTACGAAATTACCAAATTACAAAATCACTCGCTCGTCCCCCACCCTCCGCGTCACTCGCTCGCGGTCCAGGTACTCCAGCAACGGGATCGCGTACTTGCGCGAAACGCCCGTCAGGTCCTTGAATTTGGCGACGTCAATCTTCGGCGAGCGCGCCTTCTCCACGGCCATCAGCCGGCGGAGTTGATCGAGGGCATCGCGGTGGAACACGAGGTCGTCGGACAACTTCACCAGCACGCGATCGCGCAGCAGCAAAGTGACGATCTTCTGGGCTCGTACCCGGTCCACCTTCACGCCCGCGAGCACGTCCTTGAGCGCCGGTACTTTCAGCCCGGCGCTGGCGAAAGCCTGCTCGATGATCTTTTTCGATTCTGCTTCCTCGTCTTTCATCACCACGCCGCGGCCGGCGGCGCGCACGATCTCCGCCGAGGTTTCCAGTTTCTTGTCGCGGACCAGCGAATCCAGGACAGCGTTGAATACGGTTTCCTCCAGTCCGAGCTTCTCCGCCAGTTCGCCTTTGGCGATGCCCGCCACCAGCGGATTGGCGGAATGAAATGCGTTCACCGCCGCCACCGCCTCGTCGCGGGCCTGCTGAAATGCGGCGGCGGAGATCAGCACGTCGGCGATCCTCAGCACGGCGGTAGCGGCAGCAGTTGCCCGGGGCGCAAGCGATGCGGCAATTTCATCCACGCGCTGGGGAGGCCACCAGCCGGTCTCGGCGAGCGCCGCGGACAATCCCAACCCGCGCTTGCCGCGCCGCGCCACTCTCGCCGCCAGCACTTCCGGCGGCGTGCCGCGCGAAACGGTCTCCAGGAATCGGACGGTCTGGTCGGCGGACACGCCCTTTACCGGCGGCGCTGCGTCAATCACGGCGCCGCCGCCGATGGTCACCACCGGCGAAAACTGGCGGATGATGAAGCGGTCTCCGGGCAGCACCAGCAGTGGATCGCGGAAGCGCACCTGCGCGAATCCCGACTGCCCCGGCTGCAGCGGCTTGCCGCCAAAGACCGCGACCTCAGCGATGGTTTCGCTGGTGTGCACGTGCAGGTGAACGCGCGCGCGGTCGCGCAGCGGCTTCGCCGAGGGCAGCAAGGAGAGCTGCACGTTGGCGCGCAACGTGGTGTGAAACACCCCGTGATGCATCAGCGTCATGCCGCGCGCCAGGTTGTCGGTGGCGGTGCCGGCGAGGTTGAGCGCAGTCCGCTGTCCGGCGATGGCCTGCTCCGCCGCCGCACCGTGTACCTGCACGCCGCGCACGCGCACGCGCCGACCGCCGGGGAAGACCTCCAGATCGGCGTCCTTCCCGATCGTGCCCGACAGCAGCGTGCCGGTCACGACCGTGCCGAATCCCTTCATGGAGAAGACGCGGTCAATGGGTAGCCGCGGCACCGAAGTCGAATCCTTGGCTTGCGCTTCGCCCGCCACACGCACCAGAGCACGCTTCAGGTCCTCCAGGCCGGCGCCGGTTTTTGAACTGACGGCAACGATCGGCGTGCGAGCGGGGTCGAGAAACGAAGTGCTCAGGTACTCTTCCAATTCGAGTTTGACCACGCTGAGCGAGTCGCTGTCCACCAGGTCGGACTTGGTCAGCACGGTGATGCCGCGCGGGATGGCGAGCATCCGGCAGATGTCAAAGTGCTCGCGCGTCTGTGGTTTGATGCCTTCGTCGGCCGCGACTACCAGCAGCACCAGGTCAATGCCGCCCACCCCGGCCAGCATGTTGCGCACGAAGCGCTCGTGCCCGGGCACATCGACGAAGCCCAGGCGCAGTGTCTCGCCGCGTTCGTCGGGCAGGTCAAGGTGCGCAAAGCCGATGTCAATGGTGATGCCGCGCCGCTTTTCTTCCTCCAGGCGGTCGGCATCAATTCCGGTCAGCGCCTTTACCAGCGCAGTTTTTCCGTGATCGATGTGTCCGGCGGTACCGACAATGACAGACTTCATCGCAGGAAAGTTTATCGCAATGCGGCATCCGGGATTGATCATGCGACAATGGTCGCGAGCTCCCCCGATGCCGACTGACAGCCAGATTACTCCCGAAGTTGTCCGCGAACACAACCTGACGCCCGAGGAATACCAGAAGATCGTAAAGCTGCTCGGCCGCGCGCCATCGCTGACCGAGCTCGGCATCTTCAGCGTGATGTGGAGCGAGCACTGCTCCTACAAGTCCTCGCGCGTGCACCTGAAGCGCCTGCCGACGCGCAGCCGCCGCGTGGTGCAGGGCCCGGGCGAGAACGCCGGCATCATCGATATCGGCGACGGCTGGGCCTGCGCCTTCAAGATCGAGTCGCACAATCATCCTTCCTTCATCGAGCCCTTCCAGGGAGCGGCCACCGGAGTCGGCGGCATCCTGCGCGACATCTTCACCATGGGCGCGCGCCCGGTGGCGGTGATGGACTCGCTGCGCTTCGGTCCCATCCGTCCCGGTAAAGACGAGCGGGACGTCAAGATCATTCACCGCAATCATTCGATTCTTGAAGGCGTGGTCAGCGGCATTGCCGGCTACGGCAATTGCTTCGGCGTGCCCAACCTGGGCGGCGAAACCAAGTTCGAGGCCTGCTACTCGCAGAATCCGCTGGTCAACGCCTTCGCGCTCGGCCTGGTCCGCCGCGACAAGATCTTCTACGCGCGCGCTTCCGGCGAGGGGAATCCCGTCATCTACGTCGGCTCCAAGACCGGGCGCGACGGCATCCACGGCTGCACCATGGCGAGCGAGGAGTTCAGCGAAACCAGCGAGCAGAAGCGTCCCAACGTGCAGGTCGGCGATCCGTTCCTGGAAAAGCTGCTGCTGGAGGCCTGCGTGGAAGCCATGGAAACCGGCGCGGTGGTCGGCATCCAGGACATGGGCGCCGCCGGGCTGACGTGCTCAACCTGCGAGATGGGCGCGCGCGGCCACGTCGGACTGGAGATCGAACTCGACCTTGTTCCCCAGCGCGAAACCGGCATGACCGCCTACGAGATCATGCTCAGCGAATCGCAGGAGCGCATGCTGCTGGTCGCCGAGCGAGGCCGCGAAGAAGAAGTCTTTGCCGTGTTCCGCAAGTGGGGACTGGACGCCTCCACCGTCGGCCGCGTCACCAGCGACGGCCGCATGCGCGTGCTGCACCACGGACAGGTGGTCGCCGAAATTCCCAACGACGCGCTCACCGACGAAGCGCCGGTGTACCAGCGTCCGCTGGCGCGCTGGGATGCGCCCGTTCCGCGCGAAAAGCCGGAGCAGGTTCATCTTGGCGGCGAAGACAATCTCACCTCGAACCTCCAGCGCCTGCTGGCCTCGCCCAATCTCTGCTCGGCGCGCTGGATCACCGAGCAGTATGAAAGCTACGTTCAACTGGTGGGCACGCAGCGGCCCGGCGGCGATGCCGGCGTGCTGCGCGTCAAGGGAACGGAACGCGGACTGGCCATGGCGCTCGACGGCAACGGGCGCTGGTGCTGGCTCGATCCCCGTCTCGGCGCCATGCACGCGGTGGCGGAAGCGGCGCGTAACGTCGCCTGCGCCGGCGCGCGTCCCATCGGCGCCACCAATTGCCTGAACTTCGGCAATCCCGAGAAGCCGCACATCATGTGGCAGTTCTCGCAAGTGGTGGACGGCATGACCAAGGCGTGCGAGGAACTGGAGACGCCCATCACCGGCGGCAACGTCAGCTTTTACAACGAGACCCTGGGCGAAGGGATTTATCCCACGCCGGTGGTCGGCATCGTCGGTTTGATTGAACACGTAGACCGTGCCATGACCCACGACTTCCGCGAACCGGGCCGCGCCATCGTGCTGCTGCGCGGCTCCGAACCCGGCGATGCCGTGGATGCTGAAGTCGAATTCGGCTCCTCCGAGTACGCCAAGAAAATTTTCGGCGAGGTCTGGGGCTTCCCGCCGGCACTCGAACTGGAGAAGGAGAAAGCACTGCAGGACTGCATCATCGACATCGTCGGCCTGGGGCTGATTGACAGCGCGCACGACTGCTCCGAGGGCGGGCTGGCGGTCGCCGTGGCCGAATCCTGCTTCCCGCGCGGGATTGGCGCGCGCCTGGAACTGAAACGCGAGGAGCTGGGCGGCGACGACCTGCTTTCCGAGTACCTGCTTTTCGGCGAGGACGCGAGCCGGATCGTGATCTCCTGCATCCGCGAAAACGTGCCGATGATCAAAGAAATAGCGGTAAAATACGGTGTGGCCGCGCTTCCGATCGGCGTCACGCAATCCGAAAAACTGGAATTTCTTGTGGACGATCGGGTGGTGGTGTCGGCGCCGGTGTCTGAACTGAAAGATGCCTGGGAGCACGCCCTGGAACGCGCGCTGCACACCGAAACCGAAGCGCGCCTGGCACCGGAAGTTTTGCAGAAGAGCTAAGAAAGCGCACGCAGGGAAGGGCACGGCTTTAGCCGTGCCGATGAGCGCCCCAATTTACGTAGGGCTTTAGCCCCTGAGGGCGTACGTGGACGTAACTGGCTAATCGCTAATTGCTAATGGCTAACGACAAATTCCGCGAAGAGTGTGGCGTGGTCGCCATCTACGGCCATCCCGAGGCCTCGACCCTCGCCTACCTCGGCCTGCACGCCTTGCAGCACCGCGGGCAGGAATCCGCCGGCATCGCCGCCTCGAACGGCTCAAACATCCGCGTGCACCGCTCCATGGGTCTTGTCGGCGACATCTTCACCGCGCCCGTGTTGGCCGCGCTTCCCGGCGCGCTCGCCATCGGCCACACGCGTTATTCCACCACCGGCGACTCCGCCCTGCTGAACGCGCAGCCCATTCGCGTGGACTGCAACAAGGGCATGATCGCGGTGGCGCACAACGGAAACCTGGTGAACGCCGGCGATATCCGTTCGCGGCTGGAGGCCGAGGGCTCGATTTTCCAGACCACCAGCGATACCGAGGTCATCGTCCACCTGATCGCGCACTCGCGCGAGCAGGCGCTGCCCGACGCCATCTCCGACGCGCTCCGCCGCATTGACGGCGCATTCTCGCTGGTAGTCATCACCCGCGACCGCATCTACGCCGCCCGCGACCCGCGCGGCTTCCGCCCGCTCTCGCTCGGCCGCATCCCCGCCGCCGGCACGCGAGTGAACGACGCCTTGGCCCTGGCCTCCGAGACTACCGCCTTCGATTTACTGGGCGCCATCTTCGAGCGTGACGTGAAGCCGGGTGAACTGATCGTGATTGGTCCGGAAGGGCTGCAATCGCGCTTCTATGCTCCGGCGGCGCCGCAGTCGGCGTGCATTTTCGAGCACGTGTACTTTTCGCGACCGGACAGCTTCGTCTTCGGGCGCTCGGTGAACGAAAGCCGCGAAGCCCTCGGCCGCCAGCTTGCGCGCGAGGCGCCGGTAGACGCCGACATCGTGGTGGCCGTGCCCGATTCCGGTGTGCCCGCCGCCATCGGCTACGCCGCCGAAAGCGGTCTGCCGTTCCGCGTCGGGCTGATCCGCAGCCACTACGTCGGCCGCACCTTCATCGAGCCCGAGCAGCGGGTGCGCGACTTCGGCGTCAAGCTCAAGCTCAACCCGGTGCGCAGCGTGCTCGACGGCAAGCGCGTCATCCTGATTGATGACTCGATCGTCCGCGGCACTACCAGCCGCAAGATCGTCCGCATGATCCGCAACGCCGGCGCCTGCGAAGTCCACATGCGGATTTCCTGCCCGCCCACCATCTCGCCCTGCTACTACGGCGTGGACACGCCCTCCAAGCGCCAGTTGATCGCCGCCAACAAGAGCGTGGAGGAGATCCGCCAATTCATCGGCGCCGACTCGCTCGCCTACGTTTCACTCGAGGGTTTGAAAAAGGCTTGCGGCGAAGGCGACCAGACCACCTACTGCACCGCCTGCTACACCGGCGAGTACCCCACCGACTTCGTGGCGGTTGAGGACATCCGGCCGGCGCACTTCGAAAACGAAAGCGTCAACGCGGATTAGTCTTCAGTCTCCAGTCGCCAGTCTTCAGGCGTGTGGTTCACAAGACCCAACGGCTATCGACCATCGACTCTTTTGTAACGCCCCGCCTTCTGGCACATCGAATCCCCAGGGAAGGTAAAATAACAACCGATGTCCGGAACCCCCCTCCCAATTGCGGCTTTTGTTGCCGGGCTGCTCTCGTTCCTGTCGCCGTGCGTGTTGCCGCTGGTGCCGGGATACGTGTCGCTGATCTCGGGTACCAGCGTGGACAGCGTGGCGCACGAGCGCCGCTCGCTGCGCACCGTCATGCTGAACTCCATCACGTTCATCCTTGGCTTCAGCCTCGTCTTCATCCTGCTGGGCGCCGGCGCCACGGTGCTGGGCCAGGTTGTGGGCCGCTACCGTCGCGACCTGACGCTTGTCGCCGGCATCGTCATCATTGTTTTTGGCCTTCACCTGACCGGGCTGCTGAAGATCAAGGCGCTCTACGCCGACAAGCGCCTGCACGACGTCAAGGGTGGCAGCTCCGCGCTCGGCGCCTTCTTCGTGGGATTCGCCTTCGCCTTCGGGTGGACCCCGTGTATCGGCCCCATCCTTGCCGGAATTCTCACCCTTGCCGCCGCGGAAGAAACCGTGACCAAGGGCATGTTCTTGCTGGCCGTCTATTCCGCCGGGCTGGCCGTCCCGTTTCTGCTGACCTCGCTCGGCGTGGACCGGTTCCTGTCGTTCTACAGCCGCTTCCGCCGGCATCTGCATGCGGTGGAGGTGGTCAGCGGGGTGCTGCTGATCGTTATCGGCGCGCTGGTGCTGACCGGGCGCTTCACCGTGCTTTCGGGCTATTTGTCATTTCTCAACCGCTTTGCGCTGTAACGAGGTAAAGATTTGCAACAGCAACACACACAACCGGAAGCTCCCGAACAGGGGCAACACGAGGCTCAGGCTCCGCTGCAACCGCAGAAGCCACGCTTGAACCGTGACGCCACCGTGATCGTCGTCGTTGTCCTGGTGATCGCCGTCATGCTGATTGCGGGTAAGCGCCTGACCAGGCCGCCGACCCCGGGCGCCTCCATCTCCGGCAGCAACGCCGCTCTGAAAGGCAAACCCGCCCCCGACTTTCAGTTGACGGACCTCGACGGCAACAACCTCCGGCTCACCGACCTGCGCGGCAAAGCCGTGCTGCTGAATTTCTGGGCTACCTGGTGCCCGCCGTGCAAGATCGAGATGCCGTGGTTCGTGGATCTCCAGAAACAGTACGGGCCGCAGGGGCTGCAGATCGTCGGCGTCGCCATGGATGAAGGCAACGCCCACGACGCCGTCGCCAAGTTCGCCAAGGAAATGGGATTGAACTACACCGTGCTGCTCGGGAACGACAAGGTCGCCGACCAGTACGGCGGGGTGGATGCGCTGCCCACCACGTTCTATATCGGACGCGACGGCAAGATCGTCACCCGCGTCTTTGGCCTGGTAAGCCACAGCGAGATCGAAGACAACGTCCGCGCCGCGCTCAAGCAGGACCCGTCGGTCGCCCAGAATTCCACGCCAGCCGCGGGAGCGGCCCGCTAATGAGGCCACGCGATTTCCATATTGCCTTCGCCCTGCTGTTCGGTGCGGCTTCCTTGTTCGCGCAGGATCGGGTCATCGGCTCCTCGAAGTCCGGCGCCACGCAGCGCGTCGCCTTTGCGCAAGTCGCGACCGTAAGAGTTGCCGCGGGAAAGTCCACCAAGGTTGAGCTCCCCTTTCGCGTGACTCCCGGATATCACATCAATTCCAACAAGCCCACCTCCGAGCTGCTCGTGCCGACGGTACTCAGCGTCAGGCCGCCCACCGACATTGCGGTCGCCAAGCTGACCTATCCCGCCGGTGAGGACCGCTCGTTTCCGTTTTCGCCCGGTGACAAACTAAACGTGTACACCGGCGACTTCACCGTTACCGGCATGGTGCGGGCCGAGCGCACGACTCCGCCGGGAACCTACCGCGTTAAGGGAATCCTCAAGTACCAGGCTTGCGATGACCGCGCGTGCTACCCGCCGGGCCAGCTTCCGGTCGCGTTTGACGTGAAGATTACGAAAGCGGCCAGTACCGGCAAACCTCGCCGCAATCCGGCGCAAAGCCCGCACGTGCACCCATAGCCGCTACGGCAGGCCGTTCTATGAGTCCATGGGATTCAAACCCACCAACGAAATGCGCCTGACGCTGTGAGTCATGAACAACGCTCAAGCCTGAAGCTTATTGCGTTTCGATCTGCATCGTCTCCCCGATGCTCAGGGACTTGGGGGCGCCCGCCATCTCCGGCCCGGAATAGGTTGCGGTAATGCGGAAGCTCGTCCCGCTGACGTCTGCCGAATAGCTGTATTGCCCCCGGCGATCCTGCGGCAACACCGTCCCCTTGGCGCGCAATTCATCCAGTGACAGGTACTTTCCTTCCAGCGCGAACTGCTGTTTTTCCGCGCTGGCAAACGCCAGCAGGTCGTTGCGCACGCCGGTCACGTCAATGGCAGCTCTCGGGCTTGCCGCTCCCACAGCCGACGACGCGGTTTGCGCCGACTTGGTGTACAGATAAAACCCAATCGCCATCGCGATGACCAATCCAATCAGTCCGAGAACGCGCGTCATGTCAGCTCCTGCCTAAAACCTAAAACCTAACGCCTAAAACCTCTTTTCCAATACAAATACCCCGGCAGCCCGATCGCCGAAAGTACCAGGCACGACACCGCTTCCCTGGGCCGCTCGAAGGTCGTGTTCGCCAGCCATCCGGCGATCAGCACCACGTACAGCGCCGGCATCCACGGATAACCCCAGCAGCGGTAGGGCCGCGGCGTGTCGGGACGCTTGCGGCGCAATACAAACAGCGCGCCCACCGTCGCCACGTACGACAGGATCATGCCGAACTCCGTGTAGGTGAATAGCTGATCGTAGGTGCCTGACAGCGCGAACACGCACGCCAGCGCGCCCTGCGCCATCAGCGCGAACGCCGGAGTCCGGTGCTGCGGATGAACATTGCCCATGCGGCGGAAGAACAGCCCGTCGTGCGCCATGGCGTAGGAAATCCGCGCCCCCGCCAGGACGTTGCTCGAAGTGGCGCTGAAGCACGCAATCGCGATCACCACCGTGATCCAGTACGCCGCCACCGGCGAGAACAAGACCTGCGCCGCCGCCTGCCCGATCGCGTCCTGTTTCGCGATCGCCGTCACCGGCATGGCGTACAGGTACGCGGCATTGATGGCGCAGTAAACCAGCGTGACGGCAAGCACACCCACGATCAGCGAGCGCGGGATGTTGCGCTCCGGGTCGCGCACCTCGCCCGCCACCCAGGCCACGTACACCCAGCCTTCGTAGGCCCAGAACACGGCGATAAACGCCACTCCCGTCGCCGCCATGAACGGGCTGAGACCGGGGGACAACGCTTCACGCACGCCGCCCAGGTTGAAATGCGACCAGGAGCCTCTGCCCATCACAAATCCGAAGACGATGAACGCCGCAATCGCCGCGTACTTCATCCACGTGGTCACGTTTTGCAACAGCACCGCGGGACGCAGGCCTCGCACATTGATGAAAGTCAGCAACACGATCGCCGCGACTGAAACCACATCGCCGCGGGTCAGGTTCCATGCCGTCTGCACCACGTGCCCGGACTTCCATCCCAGTCCAGGCAGAGACAGCACCGCCACGCTCGCTTCCAGCGGCCGCACCACTTTTCCGAGATAAACCGCGAACGCCACCGCGATGGTGGCAATGCCGCCGCCATTGCCGGCGACAAACATGAGCCAGCCATAAAGAAACGCCGCGAAATCGCCATAGGCTTCGCGCAGGTAGACGTATTGCCCGCCGGCTTCGGGGAACATCGCGCCCAGCTCGGCGAAAACCAGCGCTCCCATCAGTGCCAGCACTCCACCCGCCACCCACACGCCCAGAAACAGCGGGGCCGAGGGCAGCGCCGCGGCAATTTCTTTCGGCACCAGGAAGATGGCGCTGCCGATCACGCCGCCGATCACCAGCAGCACGCCATCCCACGCCGAAAGCCCGCGTACCAGGCCGGTGGATTCCTGCGTTGCGGGTTTAACTGAAGCCTCGGCGGGCATGCGTAGTTCTGGAAACTAGAAACCAGAAACTAGAAACCGGATAATGAGTGCCCGGAGGTTATCCGCACATGGCCGACAGCGTCAAGGCGAAGGCGGCGGTCGCGCCGGGCATCGAACGAGCGCACACGCTTTCGTCGGCGTATGCTATCCGGACAACATGTCGCTCAACATCGTCATCACCGTCAAACAGGAAATGCGAACCGCCAAGGACGCGAAGTACGCAAAGGGAAAATCATCAAACGAGAAGCCTTAGCGTCCTTTGCGTCCTTTGCGGTTTTGCTTTTGTATTTCCGGCAAAATAGGGCAACCCGGCCGGTTGGTTTACATCGAATGCAACGAAGATGCGCCGACACCTGCTGGTCCTAGCTGCCGCGCTGTGCCTTGGCCTTCCCGCGCTGGCGCAGGACAATTACGAAATCCAGGTCTACCCATCCGACACTGTCGAGCCCGGCGCCACCATGTTCGAGTTCCACACCAATTTCACGCCCTCCGGCCACGCCGCGCAGAACGGCCTGCGTCCCACCGACCATTCTCTGCACGAAACCTTCGAGATTACCCACGGCTGGAACGACTGGTTCGAAACCGGGTTCTACATTTTTACCTACGCACATTCCGGCTACGGTTGGGAGTATGTCGGCTCGCACATCCGGCCGCGGGTGCGCGCGCCTGAAAAATGGCGCTGGCCGGTGGGCGTCAGCCTGTCCGCCGAGTTTGGCTGGCAGCGCCGCATCATTTCCGTGGACACTTGGACGCTGGAGCTGCGCCCCATCGTGGACAAAAAAATCGGGCCTTGGTACCTTGCGTTCAATCCAACGGTGGGCAAAGCGCTGGCCGGCGCGAATGCGGATAAGGGGTTCGATTTCTCGCCCAACGTGAAAGTCAGTTATGACCTGACCAAGAAAGTCGCCGTCGGGGTGGAATACTATGGCTCGCTCGGCCCGATCGGAAATTTCGATCCGCTGGCCGAGCAGGAACAACAGATTTTTCCGGCGGTGGATCTGAATCTGTCGCCCAACTGGGAATTCAACGCCGGCGCCGGTGTGGGCACCACGCGCTCCACCGACCGGCTGATCCTGAAAGTGATCATCGGCTACCGGTTTGTGAAAAAGAAATAGGCCATCGGCTCTCGGCTTTCGGCAGTCGGGTTATCGAACCCGAAGGCCGACCGCCGATGGCCGACAGCCGATTGCGAGAAAAAAAATGAAAGGCTTCATTCTCGGCATCATCTTCACGCTGGTCTGTATCGCCGCCGGCGCGTACACCTACTTTGCCGGTGGATACGCCCCCGTCGCCACGTCCGCCCAAGCCATGCCCTTCGAGAAGATGCTTGCGAAAAAGGCGCTGGATGCGCTCATCGAAAAAGAGGCGCCCAAGAACGCGCCTTTCCAGCCTGACGAGGCCGCTTACCAGGCCGGCGCGGCGATCTACAAAATGAATTGCGCCGTCTGCCATGGTCTTCCCGGCGCGCCCCAGACACCGATCGCAAAAGGCGAGTATCCCAAGCCGCCGCAACTTTTCAAAGGCCACGGCGTCACCGACGATCCCGCGGGCGAGACTTACTGGAGGGTCGCCAATGGCATCCGTCTCACCGGCATGCCGGGTTTCAGACAATCGTTGTCGGAAACTCAGATGTGGCAGGTCAGCCTCCTGCTGAAAAACGCCGACAAGCTGCCCGCCTCCGTACAACAGGACCTCGGTGGAACCATTCAGATGCAGGCGCCGACCGGCGGCAGCGCACACTAGCACGATCACTAGACACATCGGGTGATCGGGTCATCGGGTGATCGGGCGATTTGACTTTCATCGAGGAAACGTAGCGGGCCTTCCGGTCTTAACGGGCCCTACCGTCCCCAGAAGATCGCGAACGTAGTTCGAGTGTTGCTGTGGTTGAGTTAGATCACCCGATCACCAGATCACCAGATCACCCGATCACCCGATCTGATAAACCCCGCCCAACGTGGTTTGCGCCCGTATAATCGAGGTTTCACCATGCCCACGACCCTGGACCAGATCGTAGCCGCGGCACGGCAGCGCGTGGCCATCAACCAGCCGCTGGCCAATCGCGCCGAACTCGCCACGCGCGCCGCGGCGCATGTCCCGCGCGGATTTGCCGCCGCCCTGCGCCGCGCCTCCGCTGCAGGGCCCGCCGTCATTGCTGAGCTGAAAAAAGCGTCGCCCTCGCGCGGCGTCATCCGCGGCAGCTTTCATGTCGCCGGGCTGGCCTCGCAACTCGAGTCCGCCGGCGCCGCCGCACTTTCCGTCTTGACCGACGAAGAATTCTTCCAGGGCTCCATCGCCAACCTGTGCGAGGCCTCGGCCGCCGCTGAATTGCCATGCCTGCGCAAGGACTTCATCGTCGACGAGTTCCAGTTGCTGGAATCGCGCGCCAATCGCGCCGACGCCGTCCTCCTGATTGTGGCCGCGCTCGCCCCGGCCGAACTCCGCCGCCTGCACGCCGTCGCCCGCGAGTTCTCCCTCGATGTGCTCTGCGAAGTGCACGACGAAGACGAACTCGGACGCGCCCTGGATCTCGGCTGCGACATCATCGGCGTCAACAATCGCGACCTGCGCACTTTCCAGGTGGATCTGAATACCGCAGTGCGCCTGGGGCGCAACATTCCTCCCGGCGTGCTCAAAGTGGCGGAAAGCGGCCTCCAGTCCGGCGCCGACATTCGCCGCCTGCGCGATGCCGGCTATGAAGCCTTTCTGATTGGCGAGTCGCTGATGCGCGCCGAATTTCCCGGTCAGGCGCTGAAGGAACTGCTCGCGGCGGCGAAGACAGCAAACGTATAGTTTCGGGTTCACGGTGCGCGGCTTGAGCAGTGTTTTAGAAACCGGAAACTAGAAACCCGAAACTGAAACTGAAACTGAAACTGCTGACAACTGACAACTGACAACTGTTTTATGACTTGGATCAAGATTTGCGGCACCACCACTGGCGACGACGCTTTGGCCGCGGTCGAGGCCGGCGCTGATGCCGTCGGCTTCGTGTTTTCGCCCAGCCCGCGTCAAATCAAGCCGGAAGCCGCGCAGGAGATCGCCGCCGCTCTGCCCTGTCCCGTGGACAAAGTCGGCGTCTTCGCCAACGAATCCGCGGAGCGCATCGAGCGAGTCGCGCGCCAGGTCGGCCTCACCATCGTGCAACTCCATGGCGACGAGAGCCCGGAATTCGCGCGCCGGCTGTTTCGCGGCACCGACGGACGTGCCGATGGACGCGCCCGCCTCCGCGTATTCAAGGCCGTCTCCGTGATGCCGGGCGTGGAAGGCGTGCTGCGCGATTTCGCCTCCGCCGATGCCGTTGACGGCATCTTGCTCGACTCCGCCGTGCTCCGCGTTGCATGCATGGGCCAGGGCACGGAACTGGTGCGCGGCGGAACCGGCGTCAGCTTCGATTGGAAGCGTGCCGCCGACTTTGTTCCCGGCATCGCGCAGCGCACGCGCGTCATCCTTGCCGGCGGCCTCTCGCCGACGAACGTCGGCGACGCCGTGCGCATCCTCAAGCCCTGGGGCGTGGACGTTTGTACCGGCGTCGAAGCCTCGCCCGGCGCCAAGGATCACGTTAAAATTCGCGCCTTTGTCAGCGCTGTCCGTGCTTGTTCGGGGACCGCACTCGTATGAGAGCCTCGCCATCGACCAACGACCGTCGACCATCGACCGCCTCTACCCCCGGACGCTTCGGCGACTACGGCGGACGCTACGTTCCGGAAACCCTGGTCGCCGCACTCGAGGAACTGGAAGCCGCCTACAACCTCGCCCGCCGCGACAAAAAATTTCAGCGCGACCTCGCTTACCTCCTCAAGCAGTACGCCGGACGTCCCACGCCGCTCTTCTTTGCCCGCCGCTTGACCGAAAAACTTGGCGGCGCGCGCATTTACCTGAAGCGCGAAGACCTGCTCCATACCGGCGCGCACAAAATCAACAACTGCATCGGCCAGGGGCTGCTTGCCGAGCGCATGGGCAAGCGCCGCATCATCGCTGAAACCGGCGCCGGACAGCACGGCGTCGCCACCGCCACCGTCTGCGCGCTGTTCGGATTCGACTGCGTCGTCTACATGGGCACCGAGGACATGCGCCGCCAGGAACTCAACGTCTTCCGCATGCGCCTGCTGGGCGCGGAAGTGCGCGGCGTGGACTCCGGCTCGCGCACCTTGAAAGACGCCATCAACGAAGCCATGCGCGACTGGGTCACCAACGTCCGCAGCACGCATTACCTGCTCGGCAGCGTGCTCGGCGCCCATCCCTATCCGACCATGGTGCGCGATTTCCAGTCCATCATCGGCCGCGAAACGCGCTCGCAAATTCTGCGCGCCACCGGCAGATTGCCCTCGGCGATCATCGCCTGCGTTGGCGGCGGCTCGAATGCGATGGGTATCTTTTACGAGTTCATAAAGAAAAAAGACAAGCGCGTGCGCCTGATCGGCGTCGAAGCCGGCGGCCGCGGCGATAAGTTGGGCGAGCACGCCGCCCGCTTCCACGGCGGTTCCCCGGGCGTTTTGCAGGGCACGTTCTCGTATGTCTTGCAGGACGATGCCGGCCAGATCGCCGCCACCCACTCCGTTTCCGCCGGCCTCGACTATCCCGGCGTCGGCCCCGAGCACGGCTGGCTCAAGGACATCGGCCGCGCCGAATACGTCTCCGCCAACGACAAAGAGGCGCTGGAAGCCTGCGTGCTGCTGTCGCGCATCGAGGGCATCATCCCGGCGCTGGAGTCGGCGCACGCCGTCGCCGAATGTGTGAAGCGCGCGCCGAAGATGAAGAAATCCGACATCCTGGTCGTCAACATCTCCGGCCGCGGCGACAAGGACATGGGAATCCTGCAGGAGAACCTATCGATTGGGTGACGCCTTCGATTTCGTAATTTGGTAATTGTGTAAATTGGTAATTTGCTGGCGGACTTATTGCGGAGGCCGCTGTGGACAGTGCAGAGGAGCTACGGGAACGTACAAAGCAATTTTCGTTGCGGATCATTCGGCTGTTTCGGCAAATACCCTGGCAAAACGACGCTCATGTTATAGCCAAGCAACTTCTCCGGTCAGGCACATCAATCGGCGCTAATTACCGCGCCGCTTGTAGAGCGAGATCACGGAACGAATTCGTCGCAAAGTTATGCATTGTCGTAGAAGAAGCTGACGAGACGGTTTACTGGCTCGAATTGTTGCATGACGCGGAACTCGTGCCGCCCGACAAACTCGGCGGTCTTCTCCGGGAGGCTAAGGAACTCGCGGCGATTTTCACGGCATCGAAGGCGACCATGATGGAGGATCTGCCGGCGCCAAGCACGCGCTGACGAAATACGGAAGGCAGAGTAAGAATCGGTTGGTTTTTCAAATTACCAACTTACCAATTTACGAAATTACCAAATCAAATGCCGCTCTCCTTTAAATCCCGTCCCGGCCTGGTCGCGTACATCACCTGCGGCGACCCGGATATCGCCACGACAAAAGAAATCGTTCTTTCCGCCGTGGACGCCGGCGCCGACGTCATCGAGCTCGGCGTCCCTTTCAGCGATCCCGTCGCCGACGGCCCGATCATCCAGCGCGCCTGCGAACGCGCCCTGCGCAATGGCACCACCCTGGGTGACGTGCTGAAGCTCGCCCGCGAAGTGCGCGCGCAAAAACCAAGAGCCGGCCTGATCGTTTTTTCCTACTTGAACCCCATCCTCCGCTTCGGCCTGGAGCGCTTCTGCGCCGCCGCCGCCGCCGCCGGGGTTGACGGCGCGCTGGTCACCGATCTTCCCGTCGAAGAAGCGCACGACTATCTCGCCAACATGCGCCGCCGCGAACTGGCGACAATTTTTCTCGCCGCGCCCACCAGCACCGACCAGCGCCTGAAAAGCATCGCTGAGGTCTGCACCGGTTTCCTGTACGCCGTCTCGCGCACCGGCGTTACCGGCACGCGCCAGGAACTCGCCACCGACGCGCGCCGGCTGGTCAAGCGCCTGCGCCGCTACACCAAGTTGCCCATCGCGGTAGGTTTCGGCATCTCTACCGCGGAACAGGTTAAGGAAGTCGCGCAGTTCGCCGACGCCGCCGTCGTCGGCAGCGCCATCGTGCAGGCGGTGGAAAATGCCGCGTCCCAGGGCAGCGCGCCCCAAGCTGTGGCAGAATTGGTAAAGCAGCTCTCAGCTTTCAGCTCTCGGCTATCAGCCGGTTCGGTGGTCGCAGCAGTTTCTCCTGCCCCTTCCCGGCCGCGTAACCTCAAGTGAGACAATGGGCCCGAGAGTTTTTCGGCTCCAGCTAATAGCTAATGGCTAAGAGCTAACAGCTTTCTTATGACCATCGCGGATTGGCGCAAGAAAATCGATGAGCTTGACCGCAAGCTGGTTGACTTGCTCAATGAGCGCGCCCACTGTGCCCGGGAGATCGGGCGATTGAAGCGCGGCACCAACCAGCCGGTGTACGAGCCCGACCGCGAGAAGGTGATCCACGAAAACGTGCACCGCGCCAATCGCGGCCCGCTCGCCGATCGCGACCTGACCACGATCTACGAGCGCCTGATTGACGTCATGCGCAAGATCCAGAAGGAAGAATCCGTCCCCAAGGTCAAGGCCGACGGCGGCGACACCGAAATGGAAGCTGAGATTAACGATTAATCAACGGTTGGAGTTCGGCCGTAGCCGGCCATCGACCGTCGACCATCGACACGCGAGCAAGCAGGACATTCATGATTGTGACAATGCAGGAAGGCGCCAGCGAACAGCAGATCCAGAACGTGATCGAGCACCTTGTCGGCCTCGGGTTCTCCGTCCACCGCTCGACCGGCGAACGCCACACCGTGCTCGGCGCGGTGGGCGCGCGCACCGATTTCGACGCGCGCGATCTCGAGGTCCTCGACGGCGTCCACCTCGTCCATCGCATCAGCGCGCCTTATAAGCTCGTCGCCAGGCACTTCCGCCCGCAAGGCACCGTCGTCAAATTACCCAACAATCTGACCGTCGGCGGCGACAAAGTGCTGGTCATGGCCGGCCCGTGCTCGGTGGAATCGCGCGAGCAGCTCTTCTCCACCGCCGAGCAGATCTCGCAAGCCGGCGCGCGCGTCCTGCGCGGCGGCGCTTTCAAGCCGCGCTCTTCCCCGTATTCTTTCCAGGGCATGGGCGAAGACGGCCTCAAGCTGCTGAAGCAAGCCGGCGAAAAATACAACCTGCTGGTCATCAGCGAGGTCATGGAAATTTCCCAGATCCCGCTCATGCTCCCCTACGTTGACATCCTGCAGGTGGGGGCGCGCAACATGCAGAACTTCAACCTGCTGCGCGAACTCGGCAAGGTGCGCAAGCCGGTGATGCTGAAGCGGGGCATCGCCGCCACCATCGAGGAAATGCTGCTTTCCGCCGAATACATCATGGCCGGCGGCAACTACGACATCGTCCTGTGCGAGCGCGGCATCCGCACCTTCGAGACTTACACCCGCAACACGATGGATATCTCCGCCATTCCCATCGTGCACAAGCTCTCGCACCTGCCCATCTGTGCCGATCCCTCGCACGGCACCGGCCGCCGCGATAAGGTCGCGCCCATGGCCCGCGCCGCCGTCGCCGCCGGAGCCGACGCCATCATCGTCGAGGTCCACAGCAATCCCGACAAGGCGCTCTCCGACGGCGCCCAGTCGCTCTACCCCGACCAGTTCAAGGAATTGATGAACCAGTTGCGCATCATTGCCCCCGCGGTGGGCCGCACGATTGCCTGACCTACCTTGGGCCTGAAGCCTGCAGCCTGAAGCCTTTCTTCTCCTTCCTCCGCGTTCTCTGTGATTAAATCCACTCGTGCGCCAGCTCACCATTATCGGCACCGGCCTAATTGGCGGCTCGCTCGCCCTCGCCCTCAAGCACCACGGCTTCACCGGGCGTATCTTCGGTTGCGACCGCGCTTCCGTCCTCGCGCAAGCCGAGGCTCGCACCGCCATTGACGCCGGCTTCGACGATCCGGTGCAAGCTTGCGCCAACAGCGATGTCGTCGTCCTCGCCACCCCCGTCGGCCCGATCATGGATCTGCTGGAGCGCCTTGGCCCGGTGCTGCCTCCCGACACGCTCTTCACCGATGTCGGCAGCACCAAGGCCGACGTCATCGCCCGCGCCCGCGCCATCTTCGGCGACCGCGCCCCCGAGCGTTTCCTTGCCGGACATCCCATGGCCGGAAAAGAGAACAGTGGCATTCAGCAGGCCGACGCCAATCTCTTCTCCGGCGCCGTCTGGCTGTTCACGCCCTTTCCCGGGCAGAACATTCGCCGCGGCCGCGCTGGCGACTACGTGCAATGGATCGAGCGCATCCGCGCCCGCGTCGTCGAGATGGACGTCGAACGTCACGACCGCATCTGCGCCTGGATCAGCCACCTGCCGCAGATGCTTTCCACCGCCCTCGCCGCCACGTTGCACGATGAATTTGGCAACGACCCTGAACTGGAGGCGATCGGCGGGCGCGCGCTGCGCGAGATGACTCGCCTGGCGCAAAGTCCGTACAGCATGTGGCGCGATATCGCGCTGACCAACACGGCCAATATCCAGGAAGCGCTGCTGCGCCTGGAGCAGCGTCTGGCGCACCTGCGCGAAAACCTTCGAAGCCGCGAACTGGAAGCGGAATTCGACGCCGCCCGCCGCTTCCGCAAACCCTAGAGCGCTTCCACAGTCGGTGTGTCCGCCAACACAAACCCGAGATCCCTCGACTCGGGTTTCCCGCGCTGGAAAAAACGCGCGGGAGCCCTCCCTCGCTCGGGATGACAGTGGGATATGTCAGGTATGGAACTGCTCTAAATCACCCAATCCCCCAATCAACAAATCCCCCAATTTCTTCCTTGTGGAGTACACTGTCCGCAATTCGGGCCGGCAGCCAAGGAGCTGCGCCTTATGTCCGCTCGACGCCTCCTCTTCATCCATTTCGAAGACAACCAGCTCGCCGCCCGCAGTGCGGCGTTGCGCCAGGCCGGATACCGCGTCGAAGGCGCCAAGAACCTGCTGGGCGCGCTGCGCTGGCTCTCCTACGACACCTTCGACCTGATCGTGATCGGCGAGAGCGTGCTCAAGTCGCAGCTTACCCTCGTGCTCGAGCGCATCCACGAGAACACGCGCAGTCCGGTGGTTCTGATCTGCCGTGGCGACCTGCCTTTTGGAGTCGTGGTGGATGCGATGGTGAGACAGGAAGACGGGGAAGCGGCGCTGGTCGGCGCCGTTGATCGCCTGCTGCTGAACGCGCCCAACCAACTCAGCCAGCGGCCCGATCCCAGCGGCACCAGTCTGCGTTAAGGTCCCTTGAAATCCGCCTGGATATTGGCGCTGGAACCGGAGTGCGCCGTTCCGTTCGCCGCCATGCGGTAGTGGAGAGTTCTAGAGCGGAGCCGGCGCCGGTGTCACAATAGCTGATGCTTCGAACCAAGTCCCACATCTGCCAACAGCAGGCAGATGTGGGGCACCTGCTCCAGGGCGCCGCACCAAATTCATCACCCGTCCACAATCAATTTTGGAAACGTCCGGACCGCGGAAACGTCTAATACATGGATCGATCTGATTTGGAACTAACCGTTCTGAAAATTCGTATTCATCTTCATGAACGAGCCTGCAAACAGCATGGAGTGCCAAGTGCTAACGCTGGAAATTCAGAATCATCCGCATTTTGCCGTACTGCGCTGCTCGGGCCGAATCGTCCACGGCGACGGAGCCGATAACCTGCTGCGGGCAGCGATGTCGCAGGACCAACGCCATCTTCAGATCGACCTCAGCGGGGTTAAGTCCATTGACGCAGGTGGATTGGGAGTTCTGGCCGCATTGGAAAAATGGGCGAAGGATGGCAATCGCACAATCGAGCTTCTCAATCCCTCGATGCGGGTCCGGCAGGCGCTGGAGGCGACGAAGCTGAGTTCAGTCCTCCAGGTTTGGCCCGCCATTCAGGATCGTGAGGACGTCGCGTAGGCGCAGCCGCCGGCGTAGTTGCGATCCATCTCTTTTCACCACTGATTCCCGCAATTCCGCAATTCGCCAATTCTGCAATTCCGCAATCCGGCTCACTCCACCCAGTCGGCGATGAAGACATTGGTTTCGTGGGGGCGGGAGGCGTTGCGGTTGGAGGAGAAGACGAGCTTCTTGCCGTCGGGGCTAAACATGGGGAAGCCGTCGAAGGCGGGACTGTAGGTGATGCGCTCCAGGTTGGAGCCATCGAGGTTGACCGCGTAGAGTTCGAAGTTGCCCATGCCGCCGCCATCCACCAGGTTGGAGCTGAAGATGATGCGCTTGCCGTCGGGGAAATAATAAGGCGCGAAGTTAGCATCGGTGCTGTGAGTGATCTGGCGCTTCTGGGTGCCGTCGGCGCGCATGACCCAGAGGTCGAGGCGCGTGGGGCGAATCAGGTTCTGCTTCAGCAGGTCCTGATACTCGGCAATTTCCTCCTTGGTCTCCGGGTGATAGGCGCGATAGACGATCCACTTGCCATCGCGGGACCAGAACGGGCCGCCGTCGTAGCCGACCTCATGGGTAAGCTGGCGGACGTGGGTGCCGTCGCTGTTCATCACGTAAATATCCAGGTCGCCGTTGCGGGTGGAAGTGAAGGCGATCTTGCGGCCATCCGGCGAGAGGGTGGATTCGGCGTTGTAGCCCTGGTTGTGGGTGAGAGCGTGAAGGTCGCTGCCGTCGGGGTTGGCGACGTAGATGTCGTAAGTCGGATAAACCGCCCAGCGGTAGCCCTTGGACCAGTCGGGCGGCGGCGGGCATTCAGGCGCGGCGGCATGGGTGGAGGAATAGAGGATGTGCTTGCCGTCGGGGAAGAAGTAGGCGCAGGTGGTGCGGCCGCGGCCGGTGGAGACCAGGTGGGCGTCGGAGCCGTCGGTGTTCATGATGAAGATCTGGTCGCATTTCAGGTCGCCGCGGCGGGACTGAAAGATGAGCTTGCTGCCGTCGGAATTGAAGTAGGCTTCGGCGTTTTCGCCGCCGAAGGTCAATTGGCGGAGGTTGCGCAGGTGCTTTTCTTCCGGCGTGCGCAGATCTTGTGGAGACGGCGCCTGGGCGAACAGGGTGGCAGATAGTAAGAGCGAGAGGACGGCGACAGTTTTTCGCATGGGAGTGAAGACTTAATGTACGAAAAGAAGGGGCTGCTGGCTAGTGGTGCGTGGCCGGAATTATACGCCGCGTGGGCGGGGAGAATTGGGCCAAAATACCTACCTGCGCTGCTCCCAAAACTCGGAGATTTTCAGGTGTCAGACTAGGGTCATTTTCGGCAACAAGTAATTGACTTCGAGCGGTTTTGTTGTAGTATCCGGAACTATTCGGTTTTCAAAATAAAGAAGAAAAGGCTGGCCGGATGGAAGCGGTCTGAAACTGGACACTTCCGTCGGGTATCCTCCCCCCCAAACCGACCTTTGCAATCGCTCCGCGACGCTGCCGTGCTGCGCCCGGAGTAGGAGCGCAGGTGTCCGATGCGATTGTTCCGTTTGCTCTGTTGCGTTCTTGCGCTGGCCGTGATGGCCGCCGTTCCAACCTCCTTCGCCCAGACTGGGAACCAGCAGAACGCACCAGCGCCGACTGCCGGCCAAGCACCCACCAACCCGATCCAGGACGCGACCCAATCCACCTCGCTGACCCAGCAGAACCAGCAACAACAACAGCAGGAGCAGGCGGATGCAGCGAAGGGCAAGGCGTCCACCTTCGACATCGGCGCGGCCGGCGCCGGGCAGCAGGACCAGGAACTGGGCGAAGTGCGGCTGATGACGCGCCACAGCGAGATCAACAGCGGTAGCCCGCAAGGCCTGGCGCGCTCCTTCCACAACCCGGGCGAGAACGACCTGGCCGAATTCAATTTTTTCCTGGACAAGAAATTTTTCAGCACCGCGCACCGGTTCCAGTTCCTGACCATGTTCCGCGGGACCGACGATTCCAGCATCGACCCGGAGCGCAACAGCATTCAGAAGGGCTATCTGCGGATCTACGGTCCGCGCGACGAGTACATCTTCGGCGACGCGCTGGTGAATTACTCGCGGTTGACGTTGAACCAGAACATCAAGGGCGTGAGCGCGTCGTGGAAGCTGGCGAAAAAATGGAAGCTGTCGGCCACCGGCGGCGTGTTCATCGACCGCTGGGGGTCGCTGTTCAAGGACCAGCCGATAAACCGGCCTGGCTTTGCCATTGACCCGAACACGGGGACTTACCTGCTTGACCCGGTGACGGGCGCCAGAATTCCGGTCATCAGCGGGTGCCAGCCGACGATCTTCCCGGCGCCGAGCAACTTCGCGTCGTCCACCGATTCGCAGTGCGGCCGGCCATTCGCGGCGGCGGTGAGCGGGGCGCGTTTGGAATACGCGTTCGCGCGCGACTCCACGGTCGGGTTCAATTGGTCCTCGAGCAATGACCTGGTGGACACACGGGTGCCGCCGCCGGTGGGCACGCTGCAGCCGTTTCCGTCGCCGCTGCCCGCCAGCAACAAGGTCGGATCCATCGATTTCAAGTACCAGCTCAGCCGCTTGCGGGTGGACGGCGAGTTCGCGTACTCGGCGACCAACTTCGACACGCGGGCGACGCCTTGCGGTACGGCGATCAACCCAACGCCTTGCGATTCGCGCATTCCGACCGCGGGCGGAGGCGTGCAGGGCGACTGGGGCGCGCGCTTGGACGCCACCTACCGCTGGCACAAGTTCAACTTCCGCTCGTCCTACGTGCGCTACCAGCCGAATTTCGCCTCCATTAATGCGCGCCAGATCGCGGACTTGCAGGATTTCCTGTTCCGCGTTTCCTACGACGCGCTGCCGTGGCTGACGATGGACGGCACGATGCGGCGCAACAACAACAACCTGAAGCGGCAGTTGCCGTATGAAACGACAATCCTGGGGCCGGAAGCGCGGCTCATTTTCCATGACTTTTCGTTCTACCGGCGCGCGTCGCTGGAAATCGGGTACCGGCACCGGATCATCGACGGCTCGGCTGCGAGCGTGGCGCCGACCCTGCTGCAGACCGTCCCCAATCCAACCCCCCCACCCGCGACGATTGCGCAGCTTACCTCGCCTTGCGTATACCACCAAGGCGGGGCGGGTGTGGTGTGCATTGACCGCTACCAGCGCCAGCCGTACGTGGAATTGACGCTGCCGATCCACACTACATTTCTGACTGTCGGTTACGAACGGCGGCAATCCGTGGACCTGCTGCAGCATGGGCAGTCCAACAACACGGACCGCGTTTACACCTCGCTGCGCGGGGTTTACGACTTCGGCGGCTGGCACATCAGTCCCAACTTCCGCTACGAATTGGAGCGGCAGAACCACCGCCTGGATCAGGACACTTTTCTGCTGCCGACAACCGCAGCGCTGTACGTGAATCCGCTCCAATTGCTGTTCCTGGACCACGACAGCAACCGCCTGGGCACGGCCAGCCTGCTGGTGGAAGCGCCGAAGTGGTTCATCCTGGAGGCGCAATTCCGCGACACCTCGGCGACCATCACCGTACCTGCTTTCATTGACGTTTGCCTTCCCGGTCAAGTGCACAAGGTTGGGACGCCGCCCGCGTGTCCAGCCGGCCTGACCGCAAGTCAGCAAGTGGTGAATGGCGCCAGCGGCTACAGCCGTCCGTCGTATCGCGTGGCGCTGACGTACAAGCTGATGAACGACGAAAACAAGGTGCTGATCTTCTCCTTCGAGCGCAACAGCAACTTCTACTACGGCGCGCCCAGTGGAACTGATTATGTCGGCCTTCCGCCGGGCGGCCCGCTCAATCCGCTGAATTTCGACGAGCGGATGGTGGGCGTGACCTTCGTCTACAAGTTCGGGAAGCGCGGCAGATGAATTCGGTCCTGAAAAAGATTGCCGAGACCTGGGGGAAGTTTGCCGACCTGGTCGGAAGGGTTCCGGCCAAGCGGGTGGACATGGGGATTGCCGCGGCGGTGACGCTGCTGGCGATCATGGTGTACGTGCTGGTGGCGATCACGGCGCAGACGCGGGCCTTGTTCGGGTTCCTGGACACCATGGAGCTGCGTTCGCTGGATGCGCGCTACAAGACGCGCGGGCCGAGGCACAGTTGTCCGGGACAGGCGGCCAGCCGCGATTGCGTTGACGACCGGATCGTCATTATCGGGCTGGATGAAAAGACGCTGCAAAAGGTGGGGTCCTACCCCATCGCGCGCAATTATTACGGCAAGGCGGTGGACCAACTGGTGGTGGGCGGGGCGCGGGTTATCGGATTCGACTTTGACTTCCCCACGCCGGAGAAGAACTCGGCGGTCGAGGCGCTGCAGAAACTGGAAAACGAGTTGAGCGGGGCGGCGTCACCGGCGGTGCTGGAGAAGATCCGCGAGATCGAGCGCGGCAGCGACAACGACGCCATCCTGGCGGATTCGATGAAACGCGCCGGCAACGTGGTGCTCGGGCACATCTTCCTGGGCGAGGATCGCGCCAGGCAAATTGATGCCAAGGCGTCGGAGGATTACTACAACGTCCTGTGGGGCCACCCGTTCCCGCAGATGCAAAAGCTGAAAGGGAACTTCGACCTGGGCAAGGCATGGTTCGATCCGGTGGCCGGTCATGAAGGCGGCGTGGGCTACGGGATCGAGTCCAACATCCGCATCCTGGCGGAGACGGCGCGGTCGTACGGGTTCTTCAACTACGGCCCGGAACGCGACGGCATTTACCGGCGCGCGCCCGCCCTGGTCCGGTATCAAGACCGGGAGTGGTTTCCGTCGCTGCCCATCGAGATGCTCAAGGTCTACGAGAACATCAAGGACCAGAGCGAAGTGGCCTACATGGGGCCGAACGGGCTGGAGCGGATGGAAGTGGGGCCGCACTCCTTCTTCACCCAGCCTGATGGCAGCTTCCTGATCAACTTTGCCGGCCCGTTCAAGACCTATCCGCACTACTCGATGGCCGACGTGATTGACGGCACGGTCCCGCCGCAGACGTTCAAGGGCAAGATCGTGATCCTGGGCGCGACCGCGCTGGGCATCGGCGACTTGCGTCCCATGCCGTTCCAGACCTCCGACTACATGGGAGTCGAGCTGCACGCCAACGTTCTCGATAACCTGCTGAACAACGACCTTCCCGGGCGCGGATTCCTGAAGCGCGGGATTTACGAAGAAAGTATCGACATCGTTTTCATCCTCATCTTCGGCATCGGGATGGGGTACCTGTTCGCGCGCCTGCAGCCGCTGCACTCGACGTTTTCCGTGGTCGCTGCTCTGCTTGCGTTTTACGGCATCACCTATTTCGCGTTTACCCACTATGGGATGTGGCTGTATTTCGTGATTCCCGCCGGCGCGCTGGTGGTGAACTACGGCGCCATCACCAGCTTCCGCATGGTGTTTGAAGAACGCGAAAAGCGCAAGGTGCGCAAGACCTTCGAGCGCTACGTATCGCCGGGCGTCATCCGGCTGATCGAGCAGGACCCCAAGAAGTATTTCAAGGCGGGCGGGGAGTCGAAGGAGCTGACCATCATGTTCAGCGATATCCGCTCCTTCACCACGATTTCCGAAGGTCTGACGCCGGATGCGCTGGTGGCGCTGCTCAACGAGTACCTGGGCGAGATGACCGACATCCTGTTCACCCGCTGGGGGACCCTGGACAAGTACATCGGCGACGCGGTGATGGCGTTCTGGGGATCGCCGTTTCCCCAGGCCGACCACTCGGTGCGCGCCTGCCACGCCGCGCTCGACATGAGCAAGCGGCTGGAAGAGTTGAACCTGAAGTGGGAAGTGGAAGGGAAGCAGCCGCTGTCCATCGGCATCGGGATCAACACCGGGACGGTCAACGTGGGCAACATGGGGTCGAGCCGGCGGTTCGCGTGGACGGTGATGGGAGACCCGGTGAACCTGGCTTCGCGCCTGGAAGGGCAGAACAAGGAGTACCACACGGCGCGGATCATTAGCGAGTTCACCTATGCGCAGGTGAAAGACCACTACGTTTGCCGCGACCTGGACCGGATCCGGGTGAAGGGCAAGCTGAAGCCGGTGAAGATCTACGAGCTGATGGACTTCGGCAAGAACGCCGAGAAGCACCGCGACTTGCTGACGCGCTGGCACGACGCGCAGGGCGCGTTCTACCGCATGGAGTGGGACGAGGCGGTGCAGAAGTTCGAGACGTTGCTGGGCAACTATCCCAACGACGGCCCGACGGAGACGTTCCTGAAGAGGGCTTACGACTACTACAAGGAACACCCGGCGGCGGACTGGGACGGCGTGTATGTGGCCAAGACCAAGTAACAGTCGATGGTCGTTGGCCGATGGTCGTTGGCCGAAGTTACGAAGGTAAGTATCAGGGGGAGTGCCCGTTGTTAGACGATTCTGCGATAGCCCGAACCAGGTGGTGCGGAAGGGCAGGAAGAAAATGACGAAGCAACGACTGCTGCTCTGGGTTGTCATGACAGTTCTGCTGGCGGGATTGGTATTGCCCGCGCACGCAGCTCCGGCGCCGAAAGAACCGGCGCCGAAGGTGGGACAGAAGGCGGGCGCGATCACCGCGCTGCTGCCGGTCGCCACCATCACCCGCGGCACGGGCAAGGCTGCGGTGACCAACCAGGCGAAGAAGGGTGACGGCCTGGTCTGGAACGACCTGGTAAAGACGCTGAAGGGCGGGCGCGCCCGCATCACGCTCACCGACCAATCCATCCTGTCGCTGGGGTCGCAGTCGGAATTGAAAATCGTCAAGCACGACGACCGGTCGCAGCAAACGGCGCTGCAACTCTACGGCGGACGGGTGCGGGCGGAGGTGGCCAAAATCACGCGCCAGGGCGGCAGCTTCGAACTGCGCACGCCCACGGCAGTCGCCGGCGTCATTGGCACCGACTTCGGCTCCGACGCCTCCAGCGTCGGGACCACAATATTCTTGTGCATTTCTGGCATTACGCAGGTTTCCAGCAGCGATTCCAGTATCCAAGGCTCGGTGCAGTGCGCGGCGGGATTGACCACCAGCGTCACCGCCGGCAAGCCGCCGACCATCCCGACCAATGCGACGCCGCAGCAGATCCAGCAACTGATTCAGGATACGGAACCGGCGATCATCAGCGCCATGTCGCCGTCCTCGGCAATGCCGGGCACGACCGTCGATGCCGCCATCAGTGGAACCAAGCTGGGGGCGGTGAACGCGGTGAGCGTGACCGGATCGGGCGTGACGGTGTCGTTGTCGGGCGCGCCGACGGACACTTCAGTGACGGTTCGCATGGTGATCGCAGCCAACGCAACTCCGGGGCCGCACACCCTTACGCTGACCAAGCCGAATGGGGCGGCTTCGGCTGCCGTCTTTACCGTGTTGATACCGCCGGTCGCAGCGCAGACAGGGGACTTGAAGAAACCCTACCACGACCTGTTCGACCAGGAACGACAAACCGACAAAGCAGGACTGACAGCGCTCATCGCATCGGTGCAGCAGGCGGTGGACCAGACACTGCAGCAGTTGCAGACAGCCAACCAGGGAAACCTGGTGAACCTGGCGCCCGCGACGAACAATTTGAACCAGCAGATCGCCACCATCCAGAACGCCATTAACCAGGCGGGCGGACAGGTGGACCAGGCGGTGACGAGCGCGCTGGCGACCTTCGATTCGCAGTACCAGCTGGCATGGAACTCGCTGCTACAGCGCAATCCCGCGGGTGTGCCGGACGACCCATTCAACCAATCGGTGCAAGCCGCGTACAACCAGGTGAACGCCAGCCTGGGCCTGGCGTTCGCGAACATTTCCAGCAGCCTGAACACGAATGTGCAAGCCGCGACGGGCACGGTCACGCAGTTGCAGCAGACGTGGCTGACGACGATCGCCAACGCTGCCATCGTGGTCCCGACACCGGCCGTGAACAATACCGAGTTTTCCGCCTTCCTGGGCGCGGCCTTCGGTTCAGGAGGCGCCAGTGCGCCGGATGCGAGCCGGTCGAAGGGAAACAACGGCGCGTCCATCTTGGGCTACCATTGGGTGCTGTGCGATTCCTCGTACAAGCCGGCACAATTCGGGGTGCCAATTGCAGCCAATGCTACCGGCTGCAATGCGCTGCCGGGCTATGCGTCCACGAATTCGGACTTCCAGTTCCCCACCTGCAACCTGACCGCGGCCGACTACATTGCGCGCGTCACCGTGACCGACTCCAACAGCCAGCAGGCGGCCATGGACGTGAAGATCCACGTGCTGGCGTCGACTTACGACGATCCATCCACGCGGGTGCTGAACCTGGCCGCGGCCTACGGCAACTTGCAACCGACCGCGTTCCTGGCGTTCTTCGACCAGACCGCGTTCTCGGGCTACAACTCGCTCGAGCAAAACGTGCGCAACACCTTCCCGGTGCTGGCGTCGATGAACATCAACCCGCGCGTGTCGCAGGCCAACATCTCTTGCAACGACGTGACGGTGCGCGCCGACTGGGTGCAGAACTACACCTATAAGGCCAACCCCACCATCCCATTCAGCCAGAGCGAGCAGCTTTCCATCCGCATGAGCCGCGCGCCGGGGAAGGGCTGGTACATCTCCGACTTCCAGGGCGACAACGGAACGGTACAAGGCCAACTGCCGGGTCCGGCGGTGACCGACAATCCGCAACCCGACATGCAGGTCACCTCGGTGTACGCCACCTATACCGGCGCCAGCTCCACGGCGGCGCAGGTCGTGCCGCCGGGAGCGCAGTCGTTCACGGCGGCGGTGACCAACGTCGGCGGTGCGGACCTGACGGTGGCGGCGAACGTCTTATTCTCCCTGCTCGATATCAATAATGCGACGCTCACCACCTCTACCGTGTCGTTGGCCGTGCCACTGAAGGCGGGGGCGACGCAGAACGTCACGGCCACGCTGACGGTGCCCAATACGCTGGCGATCGGCGCTCCGTTCCAGGTGCAGGCCACGGTAAACCCGGGCTGCAGCGTGCCGGAAGCGAACTGCGATGCGTTAAACACGTCGTCGCAGACGCTCACGCTGGGCACGCCGGTGCACCTGACCGAGACCGCCACTCCGAACCTGTTTGCGGGCGGGGCGGCGGGAGTGCTCACGGTGACCGTGGATGGCCCGGGAACCTTCGCGCTGGTGCTGCCGACGGGCATCATCGGATGCGCGCCGCTGCCGTGCGTTCCCTCGACGGAGAACGCCAGTCCGATCGCGCAGACCGTGACCGCTGCTACCGGCGGCGCCTTGAGTTGGAACCTGCAAGCCCTGTTTACCTCCGTGCCTGGGACCGCGCTCACCACCAACATCACGTTCACGGGCTTCAACTTCCCGGTGAACTATTCCGTGACCGGGCAGGCGAATTATGTGATCCAGAGCATCTCGTTCGTCGGGCATACGCCGCCCTATACGGGTGCGCAGGGTATCCAGGTGGGCGAAAACCTGATCATCAATGCAGTGATGGCGAACGCCGGCAACGTAAGCCCCGTTGGACAGATCACCGTAACCGCGAGCTGCAGCGGCGGTCCGGGCGGGAACACGGCGTGCAGCGGCGGTGGTGGAGGCGTCGGTAATCCGACCACAACGATTGCTGCGCCGGTTGCAGGAACCGCGGTTACACTGACCATGACGGCCACCACCAATAATTTCGTGCCGGGCACGTATGGGGGCCTGGTGGCGTTGACGACGGCGATACCGCAGAGCTCGACCGCGGATGATTCGCTTGCGACCGTGTTCGAAGCGGTGGACTTCAACCTGTCGATCGTAGTGCCGGCGGGATTTCTGGAAACGCAGCCGGGCGGCGGGGCGACGCAGGTCCGCGCGCTCGCCGGGACCCCATCCACGCCGACGCAGAATGTGCTGCTTGGCGGTACGGCGCAGATCAGCGTCAATTTGGACGAGACCGGCAACCCAACCGCGTTTGTGCTGGCAGTGACAGCGACCACCGACAATGCCGCCGTCACTTTCCCGACACCGACGGTGAACGTCAACCCGAATTCGACCGTGGTCACGACCCTGACAACGTCGCCGGCCGGCGCGGTGCCGGTCACGGCGGTGTACAGCGCCACCAATCACGGAGTGACCAAGAACGCCGTCCAGGTGCTGAACTATGTGACGGCCTCGGTGACGCCGACCAACCTGTTCCTCAACGGTACCAGTGATCCACTGAAATTGCAGATGGGGCAGACGAGTTCGGCGTGCGTGATTGTGCAGGGAACCCCACCCGCCGGTTGTCCGGCGAACCCCGATATCACGCTGACCGCCAGCTCCACGCCCAGCTTTGCCGGCGCCGCCGGCAATGCTGCGACGGTGACGCCGCCAGCGCCGGTCTCCGGCTTCACGGCGACGGTAACGCCTGGGACGGTGACGCAAGGTGGAACGTTTGACTTGCGGGTTGCAGCGGCGATCGGCGCTACTCCGCAGGTGACGGCGCTGCCGGTGGTGGTGACGCTGCCCAACAGCAATCCCCCGGCGAATGTGACCTATACGTTGTACGTGCAGGCGATCGGCGTCCCCGACCTGCAGGTAGTGAGCGTCACCCCGGCGCGCACGCTGAGTACGGCCACGCCCTGGCTATCGGGCGAGGGGCTCGACTTTACTGTCGTGGCGAGGAATGGCGGCAACACCGCCAGCGCGGGCAATGAAACTCTCACCATGAATCTGAACGGCTACCAGGTGGACTCCGGCGGCAGGGGGGCTGCCGTGAAAGTGCCTTCGCTTGGGCCCAACACCAACACGACCATCACGGTCCACGCGATCGCGCCGGATATCGGTACGGGGACGTTTACCGGCGGCACGCTGGTGACGAAGGTGGCCGCCGACACGGCGGGTGACCTGAATTACGCCGACAACAGCCTGACGCAGAGCGTCGCCGTTTCCAACTGGCGCTTGGGAGTGAGCAACCCCGGGTTGTCCGACGCTGCACCGTTGGTTGTGACCATCACCTCGGGCGGATCCTCGTGGTCGAACCAGGCGCTGTTGACGGGCACGATTGACAATGGCGGCACCACCGTCCTGACCTTCATTCCAACGCCGGGCGTGGTCGGCAGCAAGCTGGCGATCACAAACTTTGCATCTGGGACAGGGCCGAACAGCTTCCTGGTGACGGTCTTGACCAGCGACAACACCACGCAGAGTGGGTTGTATCCGGCGCAGGTGATCGTGTCGCTGATGGATGGCGGTGCGGTGACGGCGCAGCGCCAGGCGACGATTCACGTGCAGGTGAGCAACACGTTTATCTCCGCGCCGAACTACGCGCTCGGGCTCACCTGCACGCACAACGGCGCGAGTTGCGTGGCGGGAGCGGGACCTGCCACGACCATCCAAGTGAACGGCGCATTGACCGAGCAGTACATCGCAACCGTAGTGCCCACGTCGTGCACGCCGACCGAAGGTGTGACCTGCCAGGGCACGGCGGACATCGTGATCACGGATGGGACCAACACCACGACTACACCGCCGCAAGCAAAGGGGCAGCCGTTCAACACCGGCGCGCTGTTCCAGCTAGCCGCCAACCTGGATGCGAACGGCAACATCACCACCGGCGCTGCCGGCGGATACAGCATCACCGTCAACGGCATCCAGCGCTCGAGAGCGATCTCGCCGGATCCGGTCGGGCAATCGGTCAGCGTGCCGGTGAACGTGGGCGACATCATCATCACCACCAACGCGGGCGCGAACGGTTGCACGGCGGTGGCGCCCAACGGTCCGCCGGTTCAGTTGACCGTGAGCTGGGCCACCGCGAGCATGGGCGGCTTCAACGCGCCGGCCATCGCCTGGGAATGGGAGGATGCCAACCACGTTCCGGTAGGTGCGGCCCCGCTGAGCTTCACCAGCCCGAGCGGCACCAGCTCAGGCGCGCCGAATTACAGCAGCCCACCGGCATTCAACCTGACGAACACTCCCGCTCTCAACGTCCCGCCGCCGGATGGATTGCTGCTGTACTTTTTCGCGGCGACGGTCAGCAATGGGACCTCCACCGCGACCAAGTACTTCCCGTTCTATTTCGATGCGTCGTTGAGCCAGAATTTCTGCGGCGCAGCCGGCGCTGCTCGCGGCAGCTTCACCCGGATTAACGGCTCGTGGAGCCGGAGCGCGGTGGGCGGCGGCGCCATCTCGATGGGGAGGCGCCCGGCAACCGGCGCGGCCAGCGGCTCGGTGGATCTGCACGTGAGCGCCGCGGACGTTTCCTACACGCCGTCCCTACCGAAGTTCGGCGACACCGTCCAGGTTCGTTTCCGGGTGCGCAATGACGGCGCCGCGGACGCGAAGGGAGTGCCGATCGCGCTGCAGGTGAACGGCGTCACGGTGGCAAGCGACACGTTTGATGTCGGCGCGGGCCATACCGCGCTCGGCGGACTGCAGTGGAACTCGGCCAGCGTGCCGGTGTCCGTGGGCACACAGCCGTCGGCGAGAATCGGCGCACGATCCGGCAGCGGCCTGACGCGCGTCTCCGCGCTGCTGGTCATTGATCCGCAGCACACGGTGCAGCAAAAGACGGCGCTCGACAAATCGGCGCCGCTGGCGCACTTCACCATGAGCAGCGGCGACGGTGGTGCGAGCGGCGTGGCCGCGGGTCCATCGCAACGCGTGCTGCTGGAAGTTCAGGAGGGCGCCTGCGCCGGTATGCGGCTTTCGACGGGTGGCGTTGGCCCATGCGGCACTGCCGACCTGGAGCTGACCATCGTCGATATCGCCAGGGGGATCTACATGCTGAACGCCGATTCCGGCGTGGCCGACCTGGGTGCGGGGTTTGGCGGCGTTGTCCAGGGCAGCGCGCGCGCCAGTTCCGAGCTGGCTGGAATCGCCGGCCACAGCTACTCAGTGCAGTTGAGCGGCGGGCGCACGGCGGTGATCACCATTGACTCGATCCGCAACCCGAGGCAACTGGATGCCGCGACTCGCGCCGTTTTCCGCAACAGCGCGATCCAGGTCATGCGTGGCCTCGGTTCCGATTCCGGAGCTGCCTCCACGGGCGATGTTGCCGGCGGCATACGCGGCGGCGCCACGGTGTTCGTGCAGTTGAGCGTGCAGGTGCGGTAAGCATCAGTCGTCAGTCGTCAGTCGTCAGTCGTCAGTCTTCGGCCTTGGCCTGACGACCGAAGACAGAAGACTGAAGACTGTACAATGAGCAGCATCTCAGGAATGAGAGGAATTGGTATGCGCAGGCTCGTGCTCGCGATCGCAACCCTTTGCGCCTTCAGCTTCAGTTTGTGCCTGGCCGCCGCGCAGCAGGACGCGAATCCCCCTTCGCCGCCGCCGGAACAGCCCAAGCAAGACACCGATAAAGACAAGGAAAAGCAGGAAAAGAAAGACAAGAAAAAGAAAGACAAGGCCAAGGCCCAGGACCCGTACGACAGCGCCGTGTTTTCGCAGGCGGTGGCGAACAACGTGCTGAACGATCTGCGCGACGGTCTGGAAGGCCACAGCCAGCGCCTGCTGCTGTCGGCGTTCGACCAGGACAAAATGGACGGCTACCTTACCTTCGAGGACCAGATCGAGGCGATGATGCAGCGCTACGATTCGTTCCGCGTGCATTTCCGCATCTCGCAAAGCACCATTGAGGGACCCAAGGGCGTGGTGCTGGTGGACTTCGACCTGGAAGAGGTCCCGCGCGCCGGGGGAGCGCCCATCCGCCGCAACGGCCAGGTGAAATTCGAGATGGAACGCGGACGCAAGGGATGGAAGATCGTGGACTTCAGTCCGCGGGGATTTCTGTCGTAAACCAGCAATTAGCAATTAGCGATTGGCAATTAGCTTTCGACATTGCGCGCAGATATTCTCTGCGCGTTTTGCTTTTTGCCGGTGTGCCGATACCATCATTGCCGCCGGGCGAAACCGGCTAATAGCTAATTGCTAATCGCTAATGGCTGCTTTTATGAAACGTGATTATCCGGATCGCCCTCTCGTCGGTGTTGGCGCGGTCATCGTGCAGGACGGCCGCGTGGTGATCGTCGAGCGCTCCACCGAGCCGCTGAAAGGGCAGTGGTCCATCCCCGGCGGCGCGCTGGAGCTCGGCGAAACCCTGCGCCAGTGCGCCGCGCGCGAGGCGATGGAGGAAACCGGGTTGCGGGTGGAAGCGGCGGACGTGCTGGATGTGTTTGACAGCATCTATCGCGATCCCCAAGGCCGGACGCAGTATCACTACGTGCTGATTGATTTCTTCTGCCGCGTGGTTGGCGGCGAGCTGAAGGCCGGCGGGGATGCGGCGCAGGCGCGGTGGATCACGCGCGAGGAGCTGGGGATTTTTGCCATCACGGAAACGGCACAGAAGGTCATTCGCAAGGCATTCGACCGGCAAGGGGGCTCCGAGTAGCCCAGGCTTGCAGTTCGCCAGGACGGTCGGTAGTCGTTGGTCGTTAGTCGTTCGCAATTTTTTTTAGCCATCGACCAACGACCATCGACCAACGACGCTTTTCCTAAAGACAAAACGACCCGCGGCTCGATTGCGGCACGCGGGTCGCCGGTAGTCTGTTGGGATTGGCCTGAGGCGGTCACTCTAATCTGCCCGGCACGACTTGCGGCCAGGGCGACTGCGACCTGCTTGCCTCCGGGACTCCAGCACTGACTCTGGAGTGGCGTTGGGCCAAACACACCGGAACTTGAGGTTGGTTTAGAGCGAACCGCTCTAAGCCTCAGACACCTCACTGCGGTTTTTTATATGACTGTCAATCATTGACCTGGACCACCTCCTTTCTCAGTGTAGGGGCAGATTAATACAGGTCGCGGAAGACGGTCAAATTCAGCTTTTCTGCCCATAATTACTGTCTGGGTGCTGCTTTCGCGGGTTCCGCCGCGGAATTGTTCTTGCTTTTGGAATAGTCGCGAGACCCGAGTCGCGAGTACCGCATGGTTGTCGAGGTTATCGGTTCACGCCGATGCATTTGTTCTCGCGACTCGGGACTCGGGACTCGCGACTCTACTCTGGTATCCTGCTCCTTCCTCATGAGCCCCGTTTCCCTTAGCGTGCTGCTCGGGCTGACCGCCGCCGCAGCCAACGTGGTCGGCGGCGCGGTCATCGTGCACCGGCAGTGGCACCAGAGCTATCTGAAGTATTTCGTGGCGCTCGGCGCAGGATTCATGCTGGCCACGGCGATGGTGGAAATGGTGCCCGCCAGCGTGCGCCTGCGCGGCAACGACGCCGGGTTCCTGGTGCTGGTGGGATACCTGATCGTCCATTTTTTCGAGCACACGGTGTCGCCGCACTTTCACTTCGGCGAGGAGACGCACGAAGACGAGTTCGTGCAGAAACATAAATCCTGGTCGGTGCTGCTGGGGCTGATCATCCACACTTTTTTCGACGGGATCGCCATCGCCTCCGGCTTCCTGCTCTCCACCTGGCTGGGATGGATCGTTTTCATGGCGGTGTTCCTGCACAAGATTCCGGAAGGATTCACGGTGGCATCGGTGATGCTGGCCAGCGGCCGCAGCCGCGCCATGGCGTGGGGGTCGTCGGTACTGCTGGGCGGGGCGACACTGCTGGGCGTACTGACGATGGTGATCACGCGCCAGGCGGTCAGCATTGGGCTGCCGGTTTCGGCCGGGGTCACCATCTACGTGGCCGCCTCGGACCTGATCCCGGAGGTCAATCGCGAACCGGGAATCAAGATGGCGCTGGTGGTCTTCCTCGGCGTCGGGTTTCTGTTCCTCATGGACCGCCTTTTCCACATGCACTAGCCTGCGCCGCAGTGAAGCGGTTGGGGTACAATCCGCTGTCGTGGCCACTTTCAGCAATGCGTCTGAGTTTGGTGGTGATTCTCTCGACCAGGAGAGAGGCGCGACTTTGCAGCGGTTGTGGCTGTCGATGCTGACGCGCAATCTTTGGCCGATCGCCGGCGCGGTGGGCCTGGTGGTGTTCGTCGCCAGCGTGGGCTTCGACCTGATCCTGCTGAAGCACCAGGAAACGCCGGCGGCGATCGTGATCTCCAACGGGCTGGTCGCGTTGCTGGCGGCCATGCTGGTGTTCACGCTGCTGGCCTATGGCCGCGAGCAGCGGCGCCTCATGATGGAACGGATGGAAGCGCTCAACGAAGTGAACCACCACATCCGCAACGCGCTCCAGGCGCTGGTCTTCACCGAGGGCGCGCTCAAAGGCACGAAGGAAGGCGCCACCGTCAGCGAGTCCATTCAGCGCATCCAGTGGGCGCTGCTAGAAGTTCTGCCGAAGGTCGAACCTGCCTACAAGCCACTTCAGGGCAGCGCACGCCAGGCGGGCGCCGTGCGCCGCGAACTGTAGTTAGGAGTTGGTAGTTAGGAGTTAGCCGGTTGCAGACATTCGTGAAGCGCCAATGAAGAAACGGCAAAACTGAGGGCGCACAAACCCTGGAGCGGGCCGGGCTTCATGTACTCGACGTGAATTCGGTTTGCTAACTCCCAACCCCTAACTACTAACTCCCGGCTACTCCACCTGGTGCTTCGCCGTGTAGCCGTCGCGCGCGATCACCTGGAACTTCACGTCTTTCCCCTTCTGATCGTGTACGCGGAACTGCCCGCCGTCGGGCGCGACAACCTCGACCTTCAGTTTGCGATACGTGCCGTCCAGCTTCGGGTTGGAGGGGTGATAGGCAAGCACGTACTGGTTGCGGATGTTGGCGCCGATGTCGCGGAAAATTTCCGGCAGTTCGGCTTCGAAGCGTGGTTTGAACCAGCGGCCGCCGGTCATCCTGGCGAAAGTGTTCATCTGGTTGTCGGCCTGCAAGAAGTCAATGGTGGAGCTGAGGCTGCACGGAAATATGCCAGGGCCGCGTCCGACGTTCATACTGTCCGCGTAGATGCGCAGCGCTTCACCGGTGCTGATGGTGAAGATGGTGACGTTGGGCGTGTCCTTGACCTTTTTCATCACCTTGTCGTAGGTCATGCGGCTGAAGGTGTCGCAGCCGCTGGCCACCAGCACGATGTATTTGCGCCCTTCGATGCCCTCCACCCGGTCGAGCGTGTCGTAGAGCGCGTCGAACACATTGGTCTCGCTGAAGCCCGGGATGCGCAGGCTGCTGATTGCCTCCATGACCTTGCGCTTGTCCTGGGTGAAGTCGGCGACAATCGTGGGCTTCATGTCGAAGGAGATCACCGCGATCCAATCCTCGGGTTTGAGCGTCTGGGCGAAAACATAGGAGGCGTTCAGCGCGTCGTAGACGAACCGGGAGTAACGGGCGGCGAATTCCACCACCAGCACGGCCGTGATCGGCGCCTGCGAAACCTCAAATTTCGTGATCCTCTGCGGAATCCCGTCTTCCATCACGCGGAAGTTTCCCTGCTTCAGCCCGGGGATGAACTGGCCGTCCTTGGTGGTGACCAGTACCGGCACCTGGACGAGCGAGGTATCCACCCTGATGGAATACTCGGGCATGCCTTCGATTTTTCTTGCCGGCTGCGGCTTGGGCTCGGGCGGCGCTTCCCCTTTCTTGGGAATTGCCATGGGACCGATGTCGCCCTGCGGCCCGCCTGCCTCGGCCGGCGCGGGTTGCGAGGGCTTGCCCTCCGGCGGTGGAGGCGGCGCCTGCTGCGCGATTGCCGGCAGGCCCACCATGACGGTGAACGTGGCAACGAGAAGGATGGCTACCAGGGCCGGGCGAACCCGCGTGGCGCCGGAACCAAGGTGCTTCAGATACAACATGAGGAATTCCCTTCGCAGTCTCGATACGCTAGTATAGATGCGCAACTCCGCTTTTTCGCTGCGCGCGAATTGAATTCGTCCCCCCTCCACGCAGAGGATCGCGGTCCCGCAACTCTCGCCTCCCAGGCGGGTTTGCGGAAAGGATGGACCGGCTGCGGGCGAGCCCGGGGTGGCAGGATGTGCGCTTGCAGTCACACCAGGTGGTATGAAAAAAGCAGTGCTCTCGCGGCTCCTCTCCTACGTGCTCGTCCTGATGATTACGCCGGTCGCGCTGTGCGCTCAGACGCTCGCGGCCACCGCCACTACGAAGACGCCAATCCTGCCGCTGTCTGAGGTCAAGGCCGGCATGCGCGGCCTCGCCTACACCGTATTCGAAGGCGTCACGCCGGAGCCGATGGATGTGGAAATTCTCGGCGTGCTGCGCAACGCCAACGGCCCCAAGGGCGACATCATTCTGGTTCGCTTGCATGGCAAGAAGGTCGAGTACACGGGCGTGGTCGCCGGCATGAGCGGCAGCCCGGTGTACGTGGACGGCAAGCTGGTGGGCGCGATCGCGTTTCGCATCGGCGAATTTTCCAAGGAGCCGATCGCCGGCGTGACCCCGATCGGCGAAATGCTGGAGATCAACGCGCTCGACAAGACTCCTCCGGCCGACGCGCAATCCGTGCCCCCGGCCGCCTCCACCGAGACCACGCGCAGCAGCGGCCCGGGCGCGGTGAACCCAATGGCGGGCGTCGCCAACCTGTTGCGGCCGATCGAGACGCCGCTGGTGTTCAGCGGATTCACGCAGGACGCGGTCAACCGTTTTGCGCCGCAATTCGCCGCCGCCGGCATCGTGCCCGTCATGGGCGCCGGTTCCGTGTCGGATGAAAAGCAGCCGGAGCCGATCGAGCCCGGTTCGGCGGTCAGCGCCATCCTGGTGCGCGGCGACGTCAATATCGCCGCCACCTGCACCGTCACCTACATGGATGCGCAGCGCCTGCTGGCCTGCGGCCATCCGCTGCTGCAATTCGGCTTGGTGGACATGCCCATGACCAAGGCGCGCGTGCTGGCTACCTTGCCCTCGCCGCTCAACGCTTTCAAGATCGTCAACACCACCGAATCGATCGGCGCTTTCGTGCAGGACCGCCACACCGGAATTCTGGGGCGCTTCGACAAGCAGCCGGAGATGATCCCGGTGACGCTGACCATTCACGGCGCCAACCAGCCCAAGCAGTTCCATTACGAGGTGCTGAACAACAGCCGGCTGACACCGGTGGCGATCATGGCCACGGTGTTCAGCACGCTGCAGGGGGTGAACGATGCGGGCGAAGACGTCACCTACCGGATGAACGGCAGCATCAGCGTGAACCGCTATCCGGAAGTTCACCTGCAGAACATGTACGCGCCGTCGGACGCCGGGCTGCCGACGGCCTTCGCTGCCGCCCTTTCGCTGGGCGAGCGTTTCGGGCGCATCTACCAGAACCCGTACGACAAGCCGAAGATCAAGGGTGTCGAACTCGACTTCGACATCGTCCGCGAGCGCCGCTCCGCGCAACTGGAAAGCGCGCGCACCGACGTGACCGAGGCGCGGCCGGGGGACGAGATCGTAGTCGAATCCGTGCTTCGTCCTTATCGCGGCGAGCGCATCGTGCGCCAGGTTCCGGTGAAGATCCCGACCTCAACCCCCAAAGGAACGCTGCGCATCCTGATCAGCGACGGCAATACGCTGGACCGCATGCGCAACATCGGCGTCGCGTTCGGCCGCCGCATGGACCTGGCGTCCACCATCGCGCTGCTCAACAAGGAACACTCCAACGACCGGCTGTACGTCTCGCTGCTGGAGGCCAACCCGCAGGCCATGGTGGAAGACAAGGTCATGCCCACCCTGCCGCTGTCGGTGATGACCGTGATGGAAGGCATGCGCGGCACGCAGGATATGGTTGTGGTGGGCGAGTCGTCGGTGAACGAATCCTCGACGCCGCTGGACTACGTGGTTTCGGGCGCGCAGATCATTACCGTGTCAGTGAAATAGGAGTGAGTAGTCAGGAGTCAGCGCCAGCTCCCGACTGCCCGGCTCCTGTTTCCTCCCCCCTGCGCTATTTCACCCAAAAAGCACCGCCGATGTGCGCTTACGCTCACAGGAACGTGTGATGCCGCGCACACCTCCCTTGGCAAGACATTCGCAAGTTATTGATTCTAAATACATCTGTTTAGACATGAGCGGCCTGGCGGTTTGGCCGCGGTCGTGCTTTTGCATTCCTCGGAAGCAGGTTTCGAAGGTTTCGAGGAGGCACGCAAGCCTCCGAGGAAGGATGCAATGTCTACCTACCGTACACCGTATAACCTTCAGCCGAGCGAATCTTGTGATCACTGTGGCGCTCACTCTGCCGGGTTCTTCTGCCAACTGCCGCCGGCGACGCTGAAGAAGCTGGAGGCAGTGTCATTCGTGACCGCATACCCGCAGGGCGCCGTGTTGTTTGTGGAAGGACAGGCGCCGCGGGGGGTGTACATGATCTGCCGCGGCGAGGCAAAGCTGTCGGTGGTTTCGCTGGACGGCCGCACGCTGATCCTGAAGATTGCCGGTCCGGGCGAGGTCCTGGGCCTGAGCGCGTGCGTCATCAACCAGGGCTACGAAGCGACGGTGGAGACCCTGAGCCCATGCCAGGTGAACTTCATCCGCCATGATGATTTTCTCCGCTTCATCCGCGAGGACTCGGAAGCCTGCCTGGCCGCCGCCAACCAGATCAGCCGGCAGTACAACAACGCCTGCCGCGAACTGCGCTGGGTGGGCCTGTCGCGCTCGGCTGACTGGAGGCTGGCAAGCCTGCTGCTCGGCTGGTGCGAAGATCATTCCGAAGGTAACGTTACCAACGGGACGCCGGGATTTAAACTCACGTTGACCCATGAAGAGATTGCGCAGATGATCGGCACCACTCGCGAGACCGTGACCCGTGCCATGGCGCGATTCAAGAAGCAGAAGCTGATCGAAGTTCGCGGCGCGACGCTGGTGTTGCGGAATCAGGCGGCGCTGCATGAGATCGCCGGAAGGGTTGAACCGGCCGCGACGAGCAATCGCACGCCGGTAGCAGGGTCGGAAAAGGAACCTCGGGAGCGACTAAATTCTTCGTTTCGGGTTTTGAAGGACAAACAGGCAGCCTGCGTGGCCGTCTAATGCTCAGGTTTGGCCTAGGAGGCTCCTATGAGCCGGGTCCAAAATTACAAATGCGAAGTCTGCGGGATGCAGGAGCGCGATCATAGCCAGTGGCTCCTGGTAAGTGACCAACCCCGCGCGCACCACATTGACATTCTCAAGTGGAACGACAAGCTCGCCGAACAGCCGGGCATTTGCCACGTTTGCTGCACCCGGCATTTGCATGTGCTGGTCGGCGCCTGGATGATGCCCGACCTCGGCATCCCGGAGCAGCCGGGAGAACAAGACGAGACCGGCGATGACGGCTCGTCCATCCTGGGCGAATTAAGTCTCGACCGCGCCTGCCTGAGCAGCGGCCTCGACACCGATCGCGATTCGGTGCTGGAGGTGCTGGAAGCGGTGGAAATCGTTCTGAAAAGCTCCCATTTCCAGGAAGAAGAAAAGGCCCCGGTTTACGACGCCTGAGAGGTGTGTACCTTCCCCCAAGCCCCCGCGCGAGTGCGGGGGCTTTTTGATTGCAGTGACCAGTGGCTAGTAGCCGGTTATGACTGACCACTGACCACTGACCACTGACCGCTGTGTTACGCTGTTGCTAATTCCCACTTAGGATTCGTGATGCGAAAGCTGTACTTGCCGCTCTCTCTGCTTCTTCTCTCCATTCTTGTGTTTGCCGAAGGCACCCGCACCTGGGAACAGAGCAAGTTTGACGATCTGGAGAAGGGCACGGCGAAGGGAGTTGCCATGCGCAGCGAAGGCGGCCTGGAGCTGGCGCCCTCGCTGAAGCCGATTTTCACCACGCCGTCGACCTATGTGTGGGCGATCGCCGGAGACGCGCAGGGCAACATCTACGCGGCCGCGGGCGCGCCCGCTCGGGTGTATCGGGTGACGCCCTCCGGCCAGTCCAGCATCATCTTTCAGCCGCAAGAACTGCAGGTGCAGGCCCTGGTGGTGGATGGGAGCGGAGCGATTTATGCCGCTACCTCGCCGGACGGGAAGGTGTACAAGATCGTGCACGGCGCAGCGCCCAGCGTCCAGGCGGCGCCGGAAGCGAACGCTAACAGCGCGCCGCAGCAGGCAGCGAAACTTCCGGTGGACGCGAGCTATACCTCCTCGGTCTTCTTCGATCCGAAAACCAAGTACATCTGGGACCTGGCCCAGGACGCGCAGGGGCGGATCTATGTCGCCACCGGCGACCAGGGGCAGATTTTCCGGGTCGAGAAAACGGGCGAACATTCGCTGTTTTTCAAAAGCGACGAAGCCCACATCCGCGTCCTGCACTTCGATCCGCGGGGCAACCTGATTGCCGGCTCCGACGGAAGCGGGCTGGTCTACCGCATCTCGCCGTCCGGCGAGGCGTTCGTTCTCTATAGCGCCCCGAAAAAAGAGATTACCGCGCTGGCCATCGACCAGGCCGGCAACATCTATGCCGCAGGCGTCGGCGAAAAACGCGTGGGAAACATGCCGCCCCAAGTTATAGCCGGACAACCACCAGCGCCCACCATCACGGTTACGACCGGCGCGCCCGCGGGCGCGATGCAGGTTGTACCGGCGCCGATGGCGATGACCATTCCGTTTCCGGCATTCGGGGCAATCGGCGGGTCCGAGGTCTACCAGATCTCGCCCGACGGCTCGCCGCGCCGCATCTGGAGTTCGCGGGAAGACGTGGTCTATGCGCTCGCCTTCGATCAGCGCGGGCAGTTGCTCGCCGGCACCGGCAACAAGGGCCGCGTGTACGTCATCCGGGATGCGGGCAGCTTCACCGACCTGGTGAAGGCCAGTGCCACCCAGGTGACAGCGCTGGCGCAGGCGCCGAACGGCGGGGTGTACGCGGCCACCAGCAATCTGGGAAAGATCTTTACTCTGGGCGCGGCGCCCGATGCCGACGGCGCCTACGAGAGCGACGTATTCGATGGCCGCAACTTCTCGCTCTGGGGACGCGCCGAAGTCCGCGGCAGCGGCGCCTTCGACGTTTACGCCCGCAGCGGCAACGTGGACAATCCCGACCGCAATTGGAGCCCGTGGAAGAAAATCGATTTCGCGGCGGGCGCCGCGCTCGATGTCCCGCCGGCGCGCTTCGTGCAGTGGAAGGCGGTGCTGCACCCGGGCAAGCCCAACCCCTCCATCAGCAGCGTGCTCATCAATTACCTGCCTAAAAACGTGGCGCCGGTGATTGACGAGGTGTACGTGCAAACCGGCGCGCGCTTCCAGTCGATGCCCAAGCCGAGCGTCGAAAATGTTTCCGTCGGCAGCAATCCCGCGCCGCGATTCGAGGCGCAGGCGCCGGCGGTGCGCGACCGCGGATCCATGGCCGTGCGCTGGACCGCCCACGACGAGAACGACGACGAGCTGGTCTATTCCGTCTACTATCGCGGCGACAACGAAACCCAGTGGAAGCTGCTGAAGGACAACATCACCGACAAGTTCTGTTCTTTCGACGCCGCGTTGCTGCCCGACGGCGGCTACACCATCCGCGTGATCGCTTCCGATGCGCCTTCGCACTCGCCGGAAGAGGCGCTGAACTCGGCGAAGGAAAGCCAGCGCTTCGAGATTGATACCACGCCGCCGCAGGTGGTGAACCTGAATGCCGCCATCGACAACCATGCACTGCACATCACCTTCCGCGCCATGGACGGCTTCTCGACCATCAAGCGCGCGGAGTACTCGATTGACGCCGGCGAATGGCAGTACGTGGAACCCGTCGGCCGGATCTCGGATAACCGCGTCGAGAACTATGATTTTCTGGCCGCGATTCCCGGCGCCGAGAGCGCGGGCGCAGAACCGGTGCGACCGAAGGCGGGCCGCCGCGTTGTCGGAGGTGCTGATGGTGCGGCCTCGACCGGGCCGTCGCAGGAGCATGTTGTCGTGGTGCGCGTTTACGATCGCTTCGAGAACATGGGCTCGGCGAAGTTCGTGGTGCGCGGGCGGTAGATCCCAAGCCTCGCGGAAAGCGCGACGACAAATCAGCCACGGATTTCCGCGGATGCACGCGGATAAGAAATCAAGAATTCAGATCCGTGTGTATCCGTGGTGATCCGTGGCTAATCCGGGGTGGCGTTGATTCGCGGAATGTCCATTCTCCACACCGTCGCGTGGGTGATCGCCATCATCTACTCGACCGTTCCTTGCTACTGGCTGCTGGTACACCCGCACATTGATTTCTGGCGCGCGCGCCGGGTTCGTCTCATCATGGTGGGGCCGCTGTGGGTGTTGTTGTGGATGGTCGCCGGCGCGATTACCTGGCCGTGGCGGACGCTGGCGCTCTACCGGGCAGGGTGGGCTTGGATTCCCGCCGCGGCGCTGATCCTCGCGGGAATTGTTATCTACAGCCGCGCGCGCCATGATTTCACTACCGACCAGGTCCTCGGCCGCTCCGAACTCCAGCCCCATCGCCACGAACAACGGCTGCACACGTCCGGCATACGCGCGCGCGTCCGCCATCCCTACTACCTCGGCCATTTGTGCGAATTGCTCGGCTGGGCCGTCGGAACGGGACTGGTAGTGCTTTACGCGCTGCTCGTCTTTGCCCTGATCACGGGCGGGCTGATGATCGCCGCCGAAGAACGGGAATTGGAATCGCGCTTCGGCCAGGCCTACCGCGACTACAAGCGGCGCGTCCCGGCCATCCTGCCGCGTTTCTGATCACCGCAGCCGTTGCCCTGGCGCACAGTTTGCGGATATGGTACGCGTACCTCAGCAGAATTGAATGGCGACCTCTGCCCCGCAATCCGACAGCACGGCGCAACCGGCGCGGGCCGCCTCGCCTGCGATCGCAATCCTGGCGGTACTCCTGCTGGCGCTCGCGCTGCGTGTCGGGCTGGCGCTGGCGTATCCCACGCTCGACTGGCCGGATGAAATCTTCCAGACCACCGAACCCGCGCACCGCCTCGCCTTCGGCAATGGCGTGGTGACGTGGGAATGGCGCGACGGTGTGCGCAACTGGGCGCTGCCCGGATGGCTGGCGATAATCATGCGCACGACGTCATGGATGGGCGCAGGATCGTCCGGCTACCTGCTCGGAATAATTCTCAAGCTCGCGACGGTGTCGCTCGCCGTGGTGTGGTTCGGTTACCGGTGGGGGAGCCGTGTCTTGGGCGCGCGCGCCGGCGTGCTGGTGGCGATCATCTGCGCCGTGTGGTACGACCTGGTGTACTACGGTCCCAAGCCGCTCAACGAGGTGCTGGCAGCGCACCTGCTGGTCACCGGTTTGTATCTCGGGTACTGGGCCGAGCCGCGGTCGCGACCGGCGCGCCTGCTGGTGGCCGGCGTTCTGCTGGGCGCGGTTGTGGGGCTGAGGATGCAGCTTGCGCCGGCAGTTGCCGTGGCCCTGGTTTTTATTTGTTACCGGCTGCCACGCCGGCGCTGGACGCCGATTCTCGCCTCGGCCGCGCTTGCGTTTGCCGCTTTCGGAGCGCTGGACGCAATCACCTGGGGTTCTCCATTCGCTTCCTACGTGCGCTCGCTGAGGGTGAACCTGGTGCAGGCGAGGAGCACGCATTACGGCGTCTTCCCGTGGAATTATTACTGGGGCTACCTGATCCTGAGAGCGGGATGGCTGCTGCCGTTCTCGCTTTGGGGAGCGCGCCGCAGTCCTGTGCTGGCGGCGGTGGCCGCAGCGGTGCTGGTGACCCACAGCGCGGTGGCGCACAAGGAGTATCGCTTCATCTACCCCGCCGTGGTGTTGTTGGTGATGCTGGCAGGCATCGGGATCGCCGATCTCATCGCGCGCTGGCAAAAATCGTCACAGCCCAGTGCTCGAGCTGTCGCCATCGCCGCCCTGATTGTGGCGGCACTTTCGGCCTGCACCTGGACCACGGCGCAGATGTCCAGCAAATACAACGGTGCGCTGCCGGCTTTCCGCCGCCTGAGCGTTGATTCCAGCGTGTGCGGCGTTGGCCTGCGCGGCTATTGGTTCTGGTCGGGCGGGTACACCAATCTCCACCGCAACGTGCCCATCGTGCCGGTGAAGGATGACGCTGCTGTCGCCGTGAGCAGCGCCGCGTTCAATGTGCTGGTCACGATCGATGGTGTGCCCGGCCACCCGGCGGAGTTCGGGCTCGAGCGCTGCTGGGGACACGCCTGCATCTACCGTCGCTCCGGCGGCTGCCTGCCCGACCCCGCTGGCGAGATCAATGCCTTTCTATGGGCGAAGGGGCAGTGAGCGTGGTTGCCGTTCGAGTACAGACCCACATCTGCCAACGGCGGGCAGATATGGGGCACCATCATTTACCATGATTTGCTGAGAGCTGATAGCTGACAGCTTCTTCCCATGTCCTTCGAACTGTTCATCGCGTCGCGTTACCTGCGTGCCAAACGCAGACAGGCGGTCATCGGCATCATCACCGCCATCTCGATTGCCGGGGTCACCGCCGGGGTCGCCTCGCTGATTATCGCGCTCGCCATCAACAACGGTTTCCGCCAGGACCTGCAAAACCGCCTGCTCGGCTCGACCTCGCACGTGCAACTGCTGCGCGTGGAAAGCGACGGCATCCACAACTGGCAGCCGCTGCTGGCGCGATTGCGGAAAGAACCGCACGTCGCCGCCGCCGCACCCGCGATTTACGAGCAGGTGCTGGTGTCGCGCGGGGCGCGTGCGAAGGGCGCCGTGTTGAAGGGAATCCTGCCGGAATACGAGCGCAAGGTCAGCGACATGCTGAAGAACGTGACCGTGGGCTCGGCGGCGGCGCTGGAGCCGAACGCGCTCGAGGGCGAGCGCGCTCCATCTACCTCCTTGCCCGACTCGCTCGCGCGCACTGCCGCCATGCCGCCCGTCATTCTCGGCAAGGAAATGGCCGACGACCTTGGCGCCACCGTCGGCTCGGTGGTCATGGTCATCAGCCCGCAAGGCGAACTCACGCCCTTCGGCCTGGTGCCCAAGTACGCGCGCTTCAAGGTTGTCGGGATTTTCAATTCCGGTTTCTACGACTACGACAGCTCCTGGGCATTCATCCGTCTCTCCGACGCGCAGCAACTGTTTGGTCTCGGCGACCTGGTGTCGGTGATCGAATTCAAGATTGACGACATTTACCAAGCGGGGCAGGTGGGCAACGAACTGCAGCGCGCCGCCGGTCCCGGGTTCATGGCCACCAACTGGATGGAGCAGAACCGCGCGCTGTTCCGTGCGCTTCGCCTGGAGCGTGTCGTCACCTTCATCACCATTGGGCTGATCGTGTTCGTCGCCGCGCTCAACATCCTGATCTCGCTCATCATGATGGTGATGGAGAAGACGCGTGACATCGCGGTGCTGATGTCCATGGGCGCCAAGAAGCGCCAGGTGCGGCGGGTGTTCATTGCTCAAGGGGTGCTGGTAGGAATCGTCGGCACCGCGCTCGGGCTGGTGATCGGCTACGCGCTCTCCTGGGCGGGCGGGCACTACCACTTCATCTCCCTCTCGCCCGAGGTGTATTCGATTGATTACGTCCCCTTCGCCCCGCGCCTGGTGGACGGGATTTGGGTGGCGGTGGTGGCCATCGGTGTCTCTTTTGTCGCAACTATTTATCCCTCGTGGTCGGCGTCGCGCATTCTGCCCGCCGAAGCGCTGCGCTATGAGTGAGTCCCGACTCGGGACTGGTTACTGCCGTTACTGGTTGCGTGTACCTTAGCTTTGCTTTCCGTGCCATGATAGGCGAATCGTAGGCCGGATGTGGGTTTTGCGCAGTTCAGCCGGGGATTGTTGCACCGTGGGAGAAAGAGCCTGCATCCAATGGAAAAGATCGAGATTCTGCGTGTGGAAAACCTTAAGAAGGTCTTTCGCTCGGGCAGGTCCGATCTGGTGCTCTTTGACAACTTGTCCTTCCGGGTGCACGCGGGAGAAATGGTAGCCATTGTGGGACAATCGGGTGCGGGAAAATCAACCCTTTTGCACATCCTCGGAGCGCTTGATAGCGCTTCCGAAGGTGACGTATACTGCGCCCAAGTAAAGCTGCAATCGCTGACCGACGAAGCGGCAGCCGAATTTCGCAACCGCGAGATTGGATTTGTCTGGCAGTTCCATTATTTGCTGCCGGAATTCACCGCGACGGAGAACGTGGCCATGCCCCTCATGATTCGGGGCCAGGCACGGACCCAGGCGGAAACGGAGGCCGCGCGCTGGCTGCGCGAAGTGGGGTTAGAGGATCGCGCGCACCATCGTTCAGGCGAGCTGTCCGGCGGCGAGCAGCAACGCGTTGCTCTAGCCCGTGCTCTAGTGACGAGGCCGCAATTGCTATTGGCAGACGAACCCACCGGCGATCTGGATAACCGGACGGCTGAGGCGGTATTTGATTTGATCGCCAGGTTACATCGCGACTACCAGCTAACCTCTTTCCTTGCTACCCACAACCTTGCGTTTGCGCGCCGTTGCAGCCGTGTCATGCGGCTGGAGAATGGGCGGCTAGAGGAGGTCTCTCCGGAGTCGCTGCCAATGGCATGAGGATTGCTAGAGTCAATGGGACGAGTTCCGCTGTCGTGTACGACGTCTAACCGGGCGTCGCCAGCGTAGGCGGTGGATGGGGTGAGAGGGTCCTAGGTCATGCGGAGAATAACCCATGTTTGAACGGTACACGGAAAAAGCCAGGCGCGTCATCTTCTTTGCCCGCTACGAGGCCAGCCAGTTCGGTTCTCCTTACATCGAAACCGAGCACCTGCTGCTGGGCCTGTTGCGCGAAGACAAGGCCCTGACCAATCGTTTCCTGCGCTCGCACGCCTCGGTCGAGTCGATCCGGAAACAGATTGAAGGCCACACCACCATCCGGGAAAAGGTTTCGACCTCGGTTGACCTGCCGCTTTCCAACGAGTGCAAGCGCGTGCTCGCGTATGCGGCGGAGGAAGCCGAGCGCCTGTCGCACAAGCACATCGGCACCGAGCACCTGCTGTTGGGCCTGTTGCGCGAAGAAAAGTGTTTTGCCGCCGAAATTCTGCACGAGCGCGGCCTGCGCCTCTCCACCATCCGCGAGGAGCTGGCGCGCAGCACGCAGGAAAAAGCCGCGCCGCAGCGCAATCGCGAATCGTCGCTGCTCAGCGAGTTCTCCCGCGACCTCACCCAGGCCGCCATGGACAACCAGCTCGATCCGCTGGTCGGGCGCGAGCAGGAGCTGGAGCGCGTGGTCCAGATTCTCTGCCGCCGCACCAAGAACAACCCCGTCCTGATCGGCGAACCGGGCGTGGGCAAGACCGCCATCGTCGAGGGACTGGCGCAGCGCATTGCCGACGGCGAAGTTCCGTCGTTCCTGGCGGACAAGCGCATCCTCGGGCTCGATCTATCGCTGATCGTCGCCGGCACCAAGTACCGCGGCCAGTTCGAAGAGCGCCTGAAGACGATCATGAAGGAACTGATGGAGTCGCAGAACGCCATCATCTTCATTGACGAGCTGCACACGCTGGTGGGCGCGGGATCGGCGGAAGGCTCGCTCGATGCCGCCAACATCCTGAAGCCGGCGCTGTCGCGCGGCGAAATCCAGTGCATCGGCGCCACCACCCCCGGCGAGTACCGCAAGTCCATCGAGAAGGACCGCTCGCTGGAGCGCCGCTTCCAGTCGGTCAAGGTTCCGCCTCCCAACGAGGACGATGCGGTCAAGATTCTTAACGGCATTAAGGATCGCTACGAGAAATTCCACGCGGTCACCTACACCGACGAGGCCGTGAACTTCGCCGTGTCGCACTCCAACCGCTACATCCCCGACCGCTTCCTGCCCGACAAGGCGATTGACCTGATCGACGAGGCGGGCGCCAGGGTGAAGCTGCGCCAGACCTCGCTGCCCGACGAGATCACCGAAGTGCAGAAGCGAATCAAGTTCATCGTCCATCGCATGGAGAACGCCATCGCGAACCACGAGTTCGAGAAGGCGCGCTTCTACTCGGACGAGGAGCGCAAGGAGCGCGAGAACCTGCGCGCCCTGCGCGAGAAATACCATCTCGATGAATCCTCCACCGGCGTGGTCGGCCGCGAGGACATCGAGGACGTCGTTTCCCGCTGGACCGGCGTGCCCATCACTTCCATCAAGGAAGAAGAATCGCAGAAGCTGCTGCGCATCGAAGACGAGCTGCACAAGCGCGTCATCTCGCAGGAAAAGGCGATCTCAGCGCTGGCCCGCGCCATCCGCCGCAGCCGCGCCGGACTGAAATCTCCTAACCGGCCCATCGGCTCGTTCCTGTTCCTGGGCCCGACCGGCGTCGGCAAGACCGAAGTCGCGCGCACCCTGGCGCATTTCATGTTCGGCAGCGAGAAGTCGCTGGTCCGCTTCGATATGTCGGAATTCATGGAGAAGCACTCGGTCAGCAAGCTGATCGGCTCGCCTCCGGGATACGTCGGCTACGAAGAAGGCGGCCAGTTGACCGAGCGCGTCAAGCGCGCTCCCTACTCGGTCGTCCTGCTGGACGAAATCGAAAAGGCGCACCCGGACGTCTTCAACATCCTGCTGCAGGTATTTGAAGACGGCCAGTTGACCGACGGTCTGGGCAACACCGTGGACTTCAAGAACGCGATCATCATCATGACCTCGAACATCGGCGCCCGCCTCCTGCAGAAGCGCAAGGGGCTGGGCTTCGAGGCCTCGAGCGAGGACGCGGTCTCCAAGAACGTCGAGGACATGGTGCGCAACGAAGTGAAGCGCACCTTCAACCCCGAGTTTCTCAACCGTCTCGACGAGGTCATCCTGTTCAACTCGCTCAGCGAGCAGGACCTGATCGCCATCGTGGAACTGATGGTCGCGCAGTTGAACCAGAACCTGGCGCAGAAGTCGATCACGGTGACGGTGAACGAGGAAGCGCGCAAGTGGATCCTGGACAAGACGCTGGTGGACCGCAGCTACGGCGCGCGTCCCCTCCGCCGGGCCCTGCAGAAGTACATCGAGGACCCGCTCAGCGAAGCGCTCATCCAGGGCGCCATCAACGTGCGCCCGGCGTTTCTGGAGGTTTACCTCGACGGCGACCGCCTCTTCTACCGCCAGGTCGGCGAGGAGAAGCAGGAAGGCGTGCTGCTGTATAGCAATTGATCGCCGCAGTGCGGCGATCATCCTGAGCGGAGGCTCGGGGCCCCGGCGCGCGGTTTGTGCGCGTTGGGCGAGCCGAAGCCGAAGGATCTCAGCTAACAGCCACCGGACAGCCGGTGGCTGATTTGTTTCGAGGCGGTAATTCGGATTGGTCTATCGGTCTTTCAGTCCATCCGTCGCTGATGACCGAGAGACCGACAGACCGAGGGACCCCTAATCAGTCGTTGGCGGCGGCAGGATCGTCGCTGATGCCGAGCAGTTTGCTCATCTCTTCGTAGAGGAATCCTTCACCCGGGCGATACGGCTGAACCCAGACGCCGTTGATGACAAACTGCGGGATGGCGCGCTTGCCGGTGCGGGCGATGATCTCCTGCGCCGCGCCGGGCGTCTCCTCGATATCAACTTCTTTGTAGGGAACGTTGTGCTTGGCGAGAAATCTTTTGGCGATGCGGCAGTCCGGGCACCAACTGGACGAGTAAACAATCAGTTCCATTTCGCTCTGCGCGTCCTCACATCCGGGGCATCTTGGGGAACCCCGCTCTACTGAGTAGATGATCCAGAGCCGGATTGGACGCGAAAAAACAGCCTTCGACAAGTCCAGCAACGCTGCTGCAACCCTTCACCTCAATTTCGGATTGCTTTGCTCCTGCCGGGCCGCGGCCCGTTATCTGCCTGGGTGTCGCGCACCACTCTTTTGAGCGCGGCGACCAGGTCGGGCGCCATCTCGCGCAATTCCGCCCGATGACGCAGCGCCATTTCCTGCAGCAATTTGTCGCCGCGGGGTGTGAACTCGAGGAAGACCTCGCGCCGGTCCGACCCGCTGCGGCGGCGCTTGATGAGTCCGCGGCGCACCAGCCGGTCCACCAACTCCACCGTACTGTGATGCTGGATCTGGAGCCGCTCGGCTACTTCGCCGATCCGGCCGCGAACATTGCCGGGTATGCCTTTGAGCGCCAGCATGAGCTGGTACTGCTGCGGCTCCAGGCCGCCGGCACGCGCTGTCTCTTCGCTGAAACGGAGGAACCGGCGGATCTGGTAACGAAACTCCGCCAGCGCCTTGTAGTTCGGTTGGAAGTTGCCGCGCGGGCTCATGAGCTCACCTCGCCTTGAAAGACCTTGCCGCCACGTGACCTGAAATGGTGTGGTACGAGCTTAGTGCCATAGACAACCGGCGCACCGCCTACCTCACCGGCGTGCCTGCGGGATCGGGAAATCTTAACGCAAGTACGGGGGAATTCAATCCTGTTACGATGTATTTTCCCCTACCACTTTCGTGCGCTAGCGGAACAGTAACCGGGCGCCCCAGACGGCCGGAACGCGCCGAGCTAGGTGGCGGGGCCTGCTGCATTTAGAATAACGGGTTCGGCTATTCGCGTAGTTCGCGACAGGAGGGTCCTTGATCGCCCGCTATACGCGCCCGGAGATGGGCCGGATCTGGAGCGAGGAAAACAAGTTTCGCCAGTGGCTGGCGGTGGAGATTGCGGCCATCGAGACGCTGGCGGAAGCGGGTCTGGTGCCCCGCCAGGCGGCGAAGACGATCCGGCAGAAAGCGGGCTTCGACCTGGCGCGCATTCACCAGATTGAGGCCGAGGTGAAGCACGACGTTATCGCCTTCACCACGGCGGTGGCAGAGAAGATCGGCCCGGAATCGCGCTGGCTGCACTACGGCCTGACTTCCAACGACGTGGTCGATACGGCGCAGGCGCTGCAGGTGAAGGCGGCGTCGGCGATCATCCTGGATGACGTGAAGCGGCTGCGCGACGTATTGCGCCGGCGCGCCTTCGAATTCCAGCACACGCCGATGGTGGGACGGACGCACGGCATGCACGCCGAACCCATCACCTTTGGCCTGAAACTGGCCAACTGGTACGCCGAAATCGTGCGCGGCCTCGGGCGCTTGGAGCGTGCGGCCGAGGAGATGAGGGTCGGCAAGTTCTCCGGCGCGGTGGGCACGTTCGCGCACCTTGAACCCGAACTGGAAGAAAAGATTTGCGCTCGGCTGGGGCTGGAAGCGGCGCCGATTTCGTCGCAGGTGATCCAGCGCGACCGCCACGCGAATTACCTGGCGACGCTGGCGGTGATTGCCTCTTCGCTGGACAAGATCGCGGTGGAAATCCGCCACCTGCAGCGCACGGAAGTACGTGAGGCCGAGGAATTCTTCAGCGAAAAGCAGAAGGGTTCGTCGGCCATGCCGCACAAGCGCAATCCCGTGAACTTCGAGCAGATCAGCGGGCTGGCGCGCGTGGTGCGTTCCAACGCGCAGGCGGCGCTGGAAAATGTGGCGCTGTGGCACGAGCGCGACATTTCGCACTCTTCCGTGGAGCGCATCATCCTGCCCGATTCCACCATTCTTGCCGACTATATGCTGGCGAAAACGGTGGACCTGATTGACACGCTAGTGGTGTATCCCGACCGGATGCGGCAAAACCTGGAGAGCACGGGCGGCCTGGTGTTCAGCGGACAGCTCCTGCTCGACCTGGTGGAGAGCGGCACGCTGACGCGCGAGGATGTGTACCGCATGGTGCAGCGGAACGCGATGAAGGCGTGGCAAGACGGCGCGAATTTCCGCGAACTGATCGAAGCCGAGCCGGAGATCGCGTCGCGGATTTCGCGCAAGCAGATCGAGCGCGCTTTCGACCTGAAGCGGCAATTAAGAAACGTGGACAAGATTTTTGCGCGCGTGTTCGGGGCGGGCGATCGGCAATCGGCTGCCGGCGGCCGGGAGCGGAAAAAAGCCAGCAAGTCGCGCGGGTAGAGATCAGGCGCCCACGCATCTGCCCGCAGTTGTGGATGCGGGGCCTTCAGCCGCTGTGGCGGATGTGCATGACATCGCCGTCCTTGACCACGTAGTCCTTGCCTTCCAGGCGCAGAGTTCCGCGGGCGCGGGCATTGGCTTCCGAGCCGGCTTCGAGAAGCTGGTCCCAGCGGATGACCTCGGCGCGGATGAAGTGGTGCTCCAGGTCGGTGTGGATGACGCCGGCTGCGTTCACCGCGCGGGTGCCGTCCTCAATTGTCCAGGCGCGGCACTCGTCCTCGCCGACGGTGAAAAAGGAAATCAGGCCGAGCAGTTCGTAGGTCTTGCGGATCAGGCGGGTGAGGCCGCTCTCGCCCATGCCGTAGCTGGAGAGGAACTCGGCGGCGTCGGCGTCGGACATCTCGGCGAGCTCGGCTTCCACTTTGCCGGCAATGGCGGTGGCGCCGGTTCTGGGGCGAGCGGTGACTTCCTTCAGGCCAAACTTTTCGACCACCTGCCCCAGTTCGCGACCGAGTTCCGGGCTCTCGCCGATGTTGAGCACGTGCAGAACGGGCTTTTCGCTCAGAAACATGAAGCCGCGGATGCGCTTCTTGTCTTCCGGCGTCATCGCCATTTCGCGCAGCGGGCGCTCCTGCTCCAGGAAGGCCGTACAGCGCTGGAGAAGCTCGAACTCTCTTTCCAGCTCGGGCGTTTTCTGCTTCTTCAAATCTTTTTGCAGGCGTTCGAGCCGCTTTTCCACCTGGCCGAGGTCGCTGACCATGAGGTCGAAATCGACGTTTTGGATGTCGCGCAGCGGATTGATTTCGCCGACGTGCGCGATGGCAGGATCGTCGAAGGCGCGGACCACGTGCGCGATGGCGTCCACCTGGCGGATATTGGCGACGATGGCGTCGCTCAGTCCGGCGCCGGCCTTGGCCTCCGCGTGCGAGGAGTGCGCCGGCATGGCGGCAACGTCCACGTACTCAACCGCGGCGTGCATCAGCTTGCGCGGGTTGTAGAGCGCGGCGAGACGGTCGAGGCGGTCGTCGGGGACCTTGGCGACGCCCACGTGCGCTTCACGCGGATTGACGTGCTGCGGCGAGAGCTGCGCCTTGGTCAGGATCTTGAACAGCGATGTCTTGCCTACCTGCGGCAGGCCGATGATTCCGGTTTTCATAAAAAAGTAGTTAGTAGCTAGTAGTTAGTAGTTAGCGAAGACGGGTTGACTGCGGAATCCGCGCCTCGTTGAGAAACTACCGATCATAACAACCATGCTGAGGTGAAGGGTTCAGAGTTTTCCGCCTAACGCCTAAAACCTAACGCCTAAAACCTGCTGTATTGGAGAGCGAACGCGTGCTCAGCGCATTCATTACGGGAATGGCCCAGTTACGCGCGATGATGTACAGCGTCGCCAAACCGAGCACAAGGACGATGACCTCCAATCCGGTGGACCATTGGTGAAGGTGGTTGAAGGCGAGGCTGCGCGGGTCGGTGACTGGGATCTTGTCAATCTCGCCCATTTCGGCGCGCAGGGCCGCCATTTTCGTGCTGACGCCCATTTGCGAGAACAGGGTAGCCACCACCATGGCGAACACCAGCAGGTTGCGTGCGGCGGTGGCCTGCACGCTGCCCGAGGTACGGTAGGCCAGGAAGGTGGAGCAGATCAGGAAGATGCCGCCGCAGACCACGCCAATCCAGTGCAACGAGGTGAGGGTGCGGGTGACCACCAGGCCGGAGAGATGGCGCGTGGGCAGCACGCTGAACAGTGCGGGCGCCACCACGAAGGAGAAGAAGATGATCCCGCCCACCCAGACCACCATCGAGAGCAACATGAAAAAGCGCAGCACGGACATATAAGTGGACCCACTTCTTACTTCTTGCTTCTTACTTCTGACGTGTCCCGCTACACCGGCACCGGGACGCCGTCCACGATCTCGCGCAGGATCTCTTCCGCCTGCTGCGATTTTTTCAAGGTAGACGAGTAACGCCCGCTGACCACGACGCGGTGCGCGAAGACGTGTACCGCCAGCGTCTTGAAGTCGTCCGGGGTGGCGAAGGTGCGGCTGTCGAGGAAGGCCGTGCCCTGCGCGGCGCGAAACAGCATGATGCCGCCGCGCGGCGAGACACCGAGCGATAGATACGCCGATTCGCGCGTGCGATTGACCATCGCCATGGCGTACTCCACCAGCGAATCGTCCACGCGGACGCGCGTGACCTCATCCTGGATGCCGATCACATCGGCGGCGCTCAGCACCGGGCGCACCGTGTCGAGCTGTGCCGCGCCCGCCTCGGAACGCAGGATCTCGCGCTCGCTTTCGCCCGAGGGGTAGCCCATGTGCACGCGCATCAGGAAGCGGTCCATCTGCGATTCCGGCAGCGGATAGGTGCCGTGGTGCTCGACCGGGTTCTGGGTGGCCATCACCATGAAAGGCTGCGGCAGGGAATAGGAGTGGCCGTCCACGGTAACGTGGGATTCGTTCATCGCCTCCAGCAGCGCGGACTGGGTTTTCGGCGTGGTGCGATTGATTTCGTCGGCCAGCAGGACGTTGGTGAATACCGGGCCACGCTTGAATTCGAAACACTGCTCGACGGCGGAGTACATGGAGATACCGAGCACGTCGCTGGGCAGCATGTCGCTGGTGAACTGGATGCGCTGGAAGGTGACGTCCAGGGCGCGCGCCAAGGCCTGCGCCAGCGTGGTCTTGCCGACCCCAGGCACGCCCTCGATCAGCAGGTGGCCGCGCGCGAACAGCGCCACCAGGGCGAGACGGATGACCTCGTCCTGGCCGCGGATGATGGTGCGCAGCGCCGCCTGCAACGCGGCCGCGCGCGCAGCCGGGCTCTGGATGGTGTGGGGAGACATTACCAGCGATTGTAAACCAGCTATCTACCAGTTTCAGTTTCGAGTTTCAGTTTCAGGAGGAGGGAGACAAAAGGAAAACGGGGCATTCAGCCCCGTTTTCATGGTCGCGAATCGCTGCTCCTCATTGGTCGCAGCCAAAAGCTAAAAGCTAAGAGCTAAGAGCTAAGAGCTAAGAGCTAAGAGCTAAGAGCTAACAGCTAAGAGCTAACAGCTAAAAGCTGCTTAGACGTCGAACTCCGCCGGACGGCCGGTAAGGCGCTCGATGCGCTTGGCGATGGGCGGATGGGTCGAAAACAGGTTCGCCAGGTTCAATCCGCTGGTGCCGAGAAACGGCTGCACGATGAACAGGTGCGCGGTTGAGGGCGATGCCAGCAGCGGCACGCGCCGCGAGTACTCGTCGAGCTTGCGCAGGGCGCTGGCGAGCGCGTAGGGATTGCCGGTGAGATGCGCGCCGGTATCGTCGGCGGCGTATTCGCGCGAGCGCGACACCGCAAGCTGGATCAGCATGGCCGCAATCGGCGCCAGGATGATCATGAATAAGCCGCCGATGCCGCCGCCACGATTGCGCTCGTCGCGCCCGCCGTATCCGCCGAACATCGCGCCCCACATGGCCATGCGTGCCGCCAGGGTAATCGCGCCGGCGATGGTGGCGGCGATGGAGCTGATCAGGATGTCGCGATTGCGCACGTGACTAAGCTCGTGGGCGAGCACGCCTTCCATCTCGTCATCGGTAAGCAGGTTCAGGATTCCCTGCGTCACCGCGACGGAAGCGTGGCTGGGGTTGCGGCCGGTGGCGAAGGCGTTGGGCGAATCGTTGGGAATCACGTAAATCTTCGGCATCGGGATGCCGACGCGCTGCGTCAGGCGCTCCACGATCTGGTAGACGCGCGGCAGGTCGTCACGCGTGACCGGCTGCGCCCGGTACATGGCCAGCGCGATCTTGTCGGAGAAAAAATAAGAAACAAAGTTCATCACCCCGGCGAAGAGCAGGGCGAGAATCATCCCGTTCTGCCCGCCGAAATACTGGCCGACGAACAGCAGGAAGCCGGTCAGCAGGCCCAGCAGCAGCGTGGTTTTCAGTGCGTTGCCCATAATTCTTTCCTACGTAATAGATGCTAACGCAAACCGAAGGATTCTCCCCCCATGGTTGATACGAAATAACAGGGGATGAAGTTCATTTCCGAACTGGCTGGCGAAAGGGCCGCGCCACTGCTAGCGCAGAAGCGATTTGACTGCCTCGTTGTAGTACTTGCGGTAGAGGATGTCCCACTCCTGGCTGCCTTCGAGGATGGTGCGCTTCTGCGATTCGATCTTGCGGCGTGCTTCCAGGTCGATCTTCTTCTCCTGCACCAGCAGTTCCTCCAGGAGCCGGCGGACTTCCAGGCGGACGGTGTTCTTTTCCTTGACCAACTTCACGCCTTCCATGGCGTCGAGGGCTTCGGTGACGGCACGCGCCAGCACGTTCATCTTGTCGCGGCTGATGCGATACGGCTCTTCCGACCTGATGTCCACCCGCACTACAGCACCGCCTTGTACTTGCGCACCAGTTCGTTCTTCACTTTCTTGAACATTTCCTGGTAATTGGCGCCGGTGCGGCGCATATCCTCGGAGTAAGTTTCCAGAATGATGCGGACTTCGTCGTTGATGCGGTCTTCCAGCGTCATTTCGTCGAGCATGGCGCCGTGGACGCGCTCGGTGACGGCGGGCAGATTCTTGGTCTCGATGAATTCGCCCTTGATCAGTTTTTTCGAGATCTCGCGGGCCAGGTAGCCCACGTATTCTTTCGACAGGACCATGTGCGCAATAAGTTGGTGGCGTTAAACGCTCAAGTTTAACACACGGAAACGCGGGCGCCCGGGGATGGAGCGTTGACCCATGGCGGTCTGCGTAGTAAGGTACGCAGGCACTGGTATTGCTGCTCGCGGCTTGTGTCCGCGCGGGTTTCGGGGAGCGAACATGATGGATGCGCTGGGAATGATAGAAACCAAGGGCTTGGTCGGCTCGATCGAAGCCGCCGATGCCGCCGTCAAGGCCGCCAACGTGCAGTTGGTTCATAAGGAATATATCGGCGCGGGATATGTGACCGTCCTCGTGCGCGGCGATGTTGCCAGCGTGAAGGCCGCCACCGATGCCGGCGCCGCCGCCGCGCGCCGCGTGGGCGAGCTGGTCGCGGTGCACGTGATTCCGCGTCCGCACGGCGATCTGGAAACCTCGATGCCGATGATCAATGGGGGCGCGCCGAAGGCAAAGAAGGCATCGGCCGACTAACCTGATTTTGTAATTTGCTAATTTCGTAATTTGGTAATTGCAAGCCGCTTTGCAGCCGCTCGTTACTCACCAAATTACCCAATTACCAAATTGCCCAATTACCAAATTCCTCAGTGGCCCACGATCCCACATCAGCCGTTGCTGCCGCCCCGCCTGCGCAGTCCCTGGGGCAAACCAAGGACGAGCGCTCCGTCGCCGAGGCGCGCGATCTGATCGAGCGCGCCTACAAGGCCTATCTCGAATTCCAGACCTTCACCCAGGAACAAGTCGACCGCATCGTGGACGCGGTAGCGGCCGCGGCCACCGCCAACGCGGAAAAACTGGCGCGCATCGCGGTGGAAGAGACTACCTACGGCGTAGTCGAGCACAAGGTGCTGAAGAACCTGTTCTCGTCGCAGCGGGTGTATGAGGCAATTCGCCCGTTGAAGACGGTCGGCGTGGTGCGCGAGGACAAGGCGCAGGGCATTATCGAAATTGCCGTACCGGTGGGCGTGGTGGCGGCCATCCTGCCGTCCACCAACCCGACTTCCACCGCGATTTACAAAATCCTGATCGCCATCAAGGGGCGGAACGCCATCGTGCTCAGCCCGCATCCCACCGCTCTGCGCTGCAGTTGCGAGACGGCGGCGATCATGAAAGAGGCGGCGGTGAAGGCGGGCGCGCCCACGGACGCGATCTGCTGCTTCAATACTCCCAGCCTTCCGGGCACGCAGGAATTGATGAAACACCGGCGCACCAGCGTGATCCTGGCCACCGGCGGGATGGCGATGGTGCGCGCGGCGTACAGCTCGGGCAAGCCGGCGTTTGGCGTCGGGCCGGGGAATGTTCCGGCCATGATTGACAGCAGCGCCGATCTGCCCAAGGCCGTCGCCGACGTGGTGTTCGGCAAGACGTTCGACAACGGGACCATCTGCTCGTCGGAGCAGGCGATTGTTGCCGAGGAATCGGTGCGCGAGCCGATCCTGAAAGAGCTGGCGAAAAATGGCGCGCACCTGCTCAGCCGCGACGAAATCGAAAAACTCGGGAAACAGATGGTCAACACCGAGACGCATACCATCTGTCCGAAGTTCGTCGGCAAGAGCGCGGTGACGGTCGCCGAGCTGGCCGGATTGCACGTGCCCTCGGGCGTGCGCGTGCTGGTCGCGCCCTTGGACAAGGTGGGACGCGATGAGCCGCTGTCGGCGGAAAAGCTTTCGCCGGTGCTGGCACTCTATTTTGAAAAAGACCGCGCCGCGGCGATGGCGCGCTGCGCCGAACTGCTGCGCTTCGGCGGCCTGGGGCACACCTGCGCGATTCACGCCAAGGACGATGCCGTGATCCGCGAGTACGGCCTGAAGATGCCGGCGTACCGGGTGGTGGTGAACAGCCCGTCGCCGCAGGGCTCGATCGGCTCGTCCACCAATTTATTTCCGGCGATGACGCTGGGCTGCGGCGCCGCCGGCGGCAACATTACCTCCGACAACATTTCACCGCTGCACCTGATCAACCTGCGGCGGATCGCCTACGAGGCGAGGCCGGTGACACAAGGCGCCAGTCTGCAGGCGCCAGTCGCCAGCGCGGCAGAAAGTTCGACCGCAACTTGCGCTGCATGCGCGACGTCGGCGGCACCATCGAGTGCGCCGGCAGCCGGAACGGGTGTCAACTGGTCGGTAGCGCGCGCCGTGGACCGTTTCCTTGCCGGCAAGCACGTCGAGCCGCAAGCCGCGAAACCGGCAGCAACCCCAGCGCAGGCCGGTGGCGCGAAAGCCGACGCGGCGCCATCGGCTGCGCCTCCTCCCAAGCCGCGCGCGGTGGATTTCGTGAGCGAGGCGGAGATTCGCGCCGCGGTGAAGCGCAAGGCCAAGATTTTCGTGGGTCCGAAAACCATCATCACGCCCGCCGCACGCGACCTTGCCGCGGAGTATGATGTACTGGTAAGAGTGGATTAAGTGCGACACTTGTCAGTCATGCAAGACGACCTTACCAGCCTGAAGGATGACATGACCGCCTTCATCGAAGGCCACGGCATGCGCCGCTTCCACGGTTATGTCAACGACGAAGTCACCAGCGTGATGTGGGACCCGCACGGGAACGTGGACGGCTGGAAGGATTTTGTCGAACTCGCCAAAGCATCCGGAGCGGCTTTCCTCACCATGAACGACGTGGTGCTGGACCGCGAGGATGTGGACTTCATGGTCGAGCGCCTGCGCAATTCCAATTACACCAACGAAGAAGACGTGGACGAAGCCCGCTGGCTACGCACCTACATCGGCAAGACCGGGTTTCTGCAACTGGGCTGGCCGTACCAGGGAGCGATGTTCCTGTGCGAGGTTTCCACCGAGTGGTACGACCGCTACCAGCGCCTGCTGGACGTTGCCGAGGAATATGGCGGCATCATGATTGACGAGCCCGACGATCCGGACGAGGAAAGATAGTAGTCTCCAGTCTTCAGTCTTCAGTCTCCAGTCTTCAGTCTCCAAGCTTCAGCCTTCAGGAAGAATGCCCTTCGGAGGGGCACGGCTTCAGCCGTGCCGTAAGACATTGCTATTTCGGCGGCTTTAGCCACCGAGGGAAATTCTCGCCGCCTTCCTGATCTGTAGGCCCCGGCGCCTCGCCGGGGCCGCGCCATCCCTGCCCAAGACTTTTGTGGCGCGGGCGCCCTCGCCCGCGGCGGCCAAGACGTAGCGACAACCGCCCACACCCCACATCTTCCACACCACTCTCCGTGATACCTTCCGTGAATGCGCTGGCAACTGCGAACAGCCGATGAGCAGCAAGCAACGCGACTCGCGACCGATCTCAGGCTTCCTCCGGTCATCGCGCGCCTGCTGGTCGCACGCGGCATCACGACCGGCGAACAAGCGCACCACTTCTTGCACCCGTCGCTCGACCAACTTCATTCGCCGCACCTGATGCTCGGCATGGACACGGCCGCCGAGCGTCTGCGCCGCGCCATTGCCAACCGCGAGCAAATCCTCATCTACGGCGACTACGATGTGGACGGCACCACCGCGATCGTCATCCTGAAAACCGCGATCGAGCTGTGCGGCGGCACCGCCGATTTCCACGTCCCGCACCGCATCCGCGAAGGCTACGGCATGCAGGACGACGTCATTGAGCGCGCCGCCTCCGCCGGGGTTTCCCTCATCATCAGCGTGGACACCGGCATTCGCGCCTTTGCCGCCGCCGAAACCGCGCGCCGTCTCGGCGTGGACTTGATCGTTACCGACCATCACCTGCCCGAAGGACAGGGCGTGCCGCCGGCGCTTGCGGTGCTGAATCCCAACCAGGCGGGTTGCGCGTATCCGTGCAAAGCGCTGTGCGGCGCGGGGGTGGCGTTCAAGCTGGCGCAATCGCTGCTGGAGGAAAGCGGGCGGGCGCGCCTGCTGCCGTCGTTTCTGAAGATGGTTGCCATCGCCACCATCGCCGACGCGGTGCCGCTGGTGGGCGAGAATCGCGTGTTTGCCTCGCTCGGGCTCGACGGGCTGCGGCATCCGGTCAATGCGGGCTTGAAGGCGCTGCTGGAGGTGGCGGCGCTGAGCGCAAAAAAGCTGAGCGCGACCGACGTGGCCTTCCGCATCGCGCCGCGCCTGAATGCCGCCGGCAGGATGGACGTCGCCCAGGACGTCATTGAACTGTTCAGCGTCAAGGACGCACGACGCGCGCAGGAAATTGCGGCGCGCCTGAACCAGCTCAATTCCGACCGCCAACTGGAGGAAAAACGGATTTTCGAAGCGGTGGAGGAGCGCCTGGCGAGCGCGCCCGAGGTGCGCGACTCATTTTGCCTGGTGGTGGACGGCGATCAGTGGCACCGCGGCGTGATCGGAATCGCCGCCGCGCGCGTGGTGGAGCGCTACGGACGTCCGGCGCTGGTGCTCTCGCGCGAAGATGGCGAGGCCTACGGCTCGGGACGCTCGATTCCCGCGTTCCACCTGCTGGACGCGCTGGAATCGTGCCGCCAGATGTTCACGCGATTCGGCGGACACGCGCACGCGGTCGGCTTCTCGCTGCCGTGCGACCGCGTGCCGGCGTTGCGGGCGGCGCTCGATCGCTATGCGCGCGGGCGGCTCACTCCGGCGGATTTCGAACGCGTTCTGGAATATGACGGCGAACTGCCGCTGAGCGAGGTCACGCCCGCCTTCTATGAATGTGTGCAGAAGTTGAATCCGTTCGGCATGAGCAATCCCGAGCCGGTGTTTGCGGCACGCGGCGCGCGCGTCGCATATCCGCCGAAAATCCTGAAAGAGAAGCACGTGAAGATGCGGCTCTTGGGTGCCCCACATTTGCCTGACGGTGCCCCACATCTGCCCGGTGTCGGCAGATGTGGGTCTTTATCCAACGGAGCGACGAAATCCCCGCGCGCCATTGATGCGCTCGGCTGGCGCATGGCCGAACGGGTGCAGCAGGCCTCGATTCTCGCCGGCGACGCGGTGGATGTGGCGTTTACGCTGGAACTCAACGACCATCCGGAATACGGCGGGCTGGAACTGCGGCTGGCGGATATTGTGAAGACGGCGCAGAAAGCGGCTACGTTTTAAATGTTCCTCTATGGCCGTCGCGTTTTGCTAAACTTTCCGGCTTCCACGCAAGCTGAATTCCCACAGTGAGGCGCCCATGACCCGCGACGAAATCATCGCCAAATACAAGCAGTACCTGTTTCCATCCGTCACCACGTACTTCACCGACCCACTGGTGACCGATCACGCCAGCATGCAGTACCTGTGGGACACCGAAGGGAAGAAGTACCTGGATTTCTTCGGCGGCATCGTGACCATCTCGGTGGGACACTCGAACCCGCGCGTCACCAGCAAGATCAAGGCGCAGATTGACAAGATCCAGCACGCCTCGACCGTGCTGCCCAACGAAGCCATCGTCGCGCTGGCGGAAAAGCTGGCGAAGATCGCGCCCGGCGAGATCAGCAAAACGTATTTCACCAACAGCGGCACGGAGGCGAACGAAACCGCCGTCCAGTTTGCCCGCATGCACACCGGGCACTTCGAGATTGTGGCTTTGCGCCACGGCTACAGCGGCCGGTCGCAGGCGGCGCAGTCCATGACCGGCATGCATAGCTGGCGCGCGTCATTGCCGGCTGCGTTCGGCGTCGTGCACGCCATGAATCCGTACTGCTACCGCTGTCCCTTCGGACTGAAGTATCCGGACTGCGGGGTGAAGTGCGCCGAAGATGTGGAGAGTGTGATCCAGACCTCCACTTCGGGCGCGATCGCCGGCATGCTGGCCGAACCCATTCAGGGGCTGGGCGGATTTATCACGCCGCCGCCGGAGTACTTCAAGATCGTGTTCAAGATCGTGAAGAAATACGGCGGCGACTTTATCAGCGACGAAGTGCAGACCGCCTGGGGCCGCACCGGAAAAAAATGGTTCGGCATCGAGCACTGGGAGGTCACGCCCGACATCATGACTTCCGCCAAGGGCCTGGGTAACGGCGTGCCGGTGGGCATCACCATGACGCGCCCGGAGATCGCCGGCAGCTTCAAGGGGGCGCAAATCTCGACCTTCGGCGGCAATCCCGTGACCTCGGTCGCGGCCAAGGCAGTGATTGACCTGATCGAAGAAGACAGGCTGATGGACAACGCGCACACCGTCGGCCAACATTTCCGCGAAGGACTGGAAGGACTGAAGGACAAGTACGACTTGATCGGCGACGTGCGCGGCATGGGCCTGATGCAGGCGCTCGAACTGGTGAAGGACCGCACCACCAAGGAACCGGCGCCGCAGGAAACCAACCGCGTGCTCGACGAGGCGCGGCGCGCGGGATTGATCATCGGCAAGGGCGGGCTCTACGGCAACGCCATTCGCATGTCGCCGCCGCTGAATATCGGCAAGGCGGATGTGGATGAAGCCATCCGCATGCTCGACAAGGCATTTGCGGCGGTTGCGGCGAGATAGGAATTAAGAATTAAGAAGTCAGAATTAAGAAGTGAAGACGGAGGACAGTTCCGGCTTTACTTCTTAATTCTTACTTCTTACTTCTGATTTATTATTTCTGACTTCCAGTAAGTTCCGCCCCGAAACTTTTCGGGCGGATCATCGGGATGGCATAGCGCACGGCCATCACCGGGCAGGCGACATGGCGCGCTATCTGCGGCAGCCGGGCTGCATCGTCAGCTTTCGTCGCGGCAGTTGGCGATGATCGCGATTGGCGGCGCCATCGGCACCGGATTGTTCCTCGGCAGCTCACTGGCCGTCCGCGCCGCCGGGCCGGCCGTGATCCTCACCTTCGTGCTCGGCGCGGCGATCACGCTGCTGCTCATGGGCGCGCTCTCGGAAATGTCGGTGGCGCTGGAAGATGCGCGCCCGGCGCAATAGTCGAAGCTGATCTTCAATGCCTCGGCACCAATCCCGTCGGCGCGCTCACCCAACTGCATCATGGCGCGGCGGCGTTGTTTCCGCCCACCGGCGAATTGTTTGACGCGCTCATTGACGAAGGCGTCGCGGTGGCCAACGCGCTCGGCATCACCCTCGACGGCGATCCCAAGGCGCTGGTGAAGAAAGCGGCGCACGCGCCAGGCAAGCACAAGGCCAGCATGCTGCAGGATATTCTGGCCAAGCGCCCCACCGAAGTGGACTTCATGAACGGCGCAATCTCAGGATAAGAGCAAGCCACGGATCAACACGGATCTTCACGGATTCTTGTTTTGAGCAATTCGATCCGTGTTCATCCGTGTAAATCCGTGGCTAGGCTTTTCCGGCTGTCCGCGCCGTGGCGAGTCCTCGATAGATTGCGCGGAATTCGTCGTCGGTGACCAGCCCGCGCTTGGCAATGGACTTCTTTTTCACTTCCGCGAGCAAAGCGGCGCGCTGTTCCGGCGCGACACCGCTTCTGTGGATTTTCAAAGGTGACAAGACGCATAGAGCCGTTCTTGTGCGGCAGTGTATGTGAAGCGGGAAGGCTTGTCCAACCGCTGCTCTTGTCGGGCGAACGTCGCTCAGGCGCTCACGCGTAACACGCCTGCGCCCTCGATGCGGCTGTGCTTCAGGGCTTGCAACGCCTGGTTCGCCTGCTCGAGCGGGAATACCTGCACTTCAGTGTTGACCGGGACCTCGGCCGCTATGCGGAGGCATTCGCGCACATCTTCGCGAGTGCTGTTGGCCGCCGAGCGCAACACCCGTTCCTGGTACAGCAACTCGTAATCCATGGCCGGAATCTGGCTCATCGTGATGCCCGCGAGCGCGACCGTCCCGCCCTTGCGCACCGCGCGCAACGCTTGGGGAACCAGCGTGCCGGCAGGCGCGAAAACGATCGCCGCATCCAACGTTGCCGCCACCTGCTCTTCCGAAGTTCCTGTCCAGGTGGCCCCGAGCTTCTGCGCCAGTTCACGATGGGCAGCGGCGCGCGTGAACACGTAAACCTCGCAGCCAAGATGACGCGCGATCTGCAGCACGATGTGCGCCGAACCTCCGAAACCATACATCCCGAGCCGTTCCCCGGGACGCACATTGCTCAGCCGAAACGAGCGGTAGCCGATCACGCCGGCACAGAGCAGCGGCGCCGCGTGTTCATCATCGAATTGCGCAGGGATGGAGTAGGCAAAATCCTCGCGCACGATGACCGCCTCGGCGTATCCACCGTCAACGTGCAAGCCGGTGAAGCGGCCGGTTTCGCAGAGGTTCTCCTGGTGGCGACGGCAGTAGGGGCAATCTCCGTCGGTGGAATACAGCCACGGCACGCCAACGCGATCACCCTCGCGGAAGAGCTTTGTTTCGGAGCCGGCTGCGTCCACGATTCCCACAATCTGGTGGCCCGGAATCAGCGGCAACTTCGGCAGCTTGAGATCGCCTTCCACGATGTGGAGGTCGGTGCGGCAGACGCCGCAGCAGCGCACGCGCAGGCGGATCTCGCCCGCGCGCGGCTCGGGGAGGGGTACGTCGCGCAAGGTCAACGGGTTGTGCTCCGCCGGGCGGGACTCATCGAGCACCATGGCGCGCATGCGCGGAGTGTAGCAAAAGCTCACGCCATCCAGCTTAGCCAAAGCCATCCGAACAGCAGCGTCGCGGCAGTGACCGGCAGCCCGACGCGGAAGTAGTCCCAAAACCCGATGTGCACCGCCGGGCGCGACCGTTCGACGACGATGATGTTGGCGATCGAACCGGTGATGGTGAGGTTGCCGGCGAGCGTGCTGGCCATGGCGAGGACAAGCCAGGCGTGCTGCGGATTTTGAAATCCGGGCGGCAACGACTTCAACAGCATCACGGCGGGCACGTTGCTGACCAGGTTTGACAAAGCCGCGGTCACAATGGTGAGAATGCCGGCATTGTGCAGGTTCCAGCGTTGCGCCACCTCGAGCAGCATCGAAGTGAGCCCTACCTGCTCGGCGCCGCCGACAATGAGAAACAGCCCGATGAAAAATACCAGCAGGCCCCAGTCCACCTCGTCGTAAACCAGGCGCGGCTCCAGCGAGCGCGTGATCAGCAGGATGGCGGCGCCCACGGCCGCCACGAGTGCGGGCGGCGCTCCCGCCATAAATCCTGCGAGCACGGCTGCGGTCACCAAAACCGGCTTGCCCAGCGAGCGTGCCGCGCCCTGCGTGACTTCCACGACGACGCCGTTGTTGTCGTCCAGCGTTTGCCCGTCGCCGACGAAGTGCAGCACCAGCCAGTCGAGCAGCAGGCCAACAATCGCGACAGGACCGAGGTGGGCAAGAAACGAACGGTAGGGAATGCCGGAGAACGAGCCGATCAGGATGTTCTGCGGGTTGCCGGTGATGGTGGCGACGCTGCCGATGTTCGAGGCGGTGGCCACCGCCAGCAGGTAGCGCGCCGGTGGAACGTTCATCCGCCGCGTGATGGTCAGCACGAATGGGACCATGACCAGGCAGATGATGTCGTTCACAAAAAATGCGGAGAGGATGCCGCTGGTAAAGATGATCGCCGGGAGCAGGTGATGCCGTCCCATGCGGGCGACGGCAAACAGCGCGACGCGGTCGAAAAAGCCTGACAGGTGCAGGTTGCCGACGATCAGCATCATCGAGAACAGCAGCACGATGGTGGCGAAGTTGATGTAACGCAGCGAGTCGCCGGGGCCAAGAATGCGGAAGGCGAACATCAGCACGGCGCCGATAATCGCCATTCCGGGGCGATCAATCTTCCAGCCGGGAAATTTACCGATCGCGAACACCAGGTAGCTGGCGAGGAAGATCAGGTATCCGGCGACAATGTGCGCTTCCGAGAAGGCGTGGTGCATGGAGAAGTTTCAGTTTCGAGTTTCAGTTTCAGTCTACGAACTGCGCGACGCGGCCGGGCTACGATTCTCGCCGGAATCTAGAACGCAAACAAGTACGAAAGCTTCACAAACACCTGGTTGCCGAGATCGGTGACGTCGAACGGGGAGCGGCGCTGGCGGTTGTAGCCGACGTAAAGCGCGCTGCGGGCGGTGAAATCGTAGGCGAACAGCGAGTTGATGCTGAGGTCGTTGCCGTGGTGGTCGCTGGCGTACTGCGCGAAGACGCGCGCGCGCGCCTTGGTGTTGAACTGGTAGGTCCAGCGTGAGACGAAGAAGCGGCGGTACTGGAAGTGGCGGCCGTCCAGGAGATGTTCGTCAATGAGGATGGCGTTGAGCTCAGCGCGCAGGTGGCGGCCCAGTCGCGCCGTGGACTGGAGTTGCAGCTCCTTCATCGAGCCGTAGAAGTTCTCGTTGAATTGCACCATCTTCTGCGTCTGGAACAGCAAGTCAAAATACACCCGGCGGCTCTGGTTGGAGGTGAGGTCCACGGTGTAGATCGGCTCCGGGTAGCCGCGCGTATTGGGGAGCCGCTGGAAGGCGGGCGTAAAGAAGAAGAAGCGCGTGCGGTCATAGGAGCCGCGGAAGTGCGCCACCCAGAAATTCTTGAACTGCGCCTTGAAATCGAAGTCCGCCCCGGAATCCTCCAGTTCTCCGTGGGTGCCGTTGCTCTGGTCGTAATTGAGGTTAAAGAAAAGCTGGCGGATGCCGGCGCGATTGATGAACGGTTTCCAGGTGGCGGACATCAGGCCGCTCCAGCGGTCGGTCTGGGGCTCGAAGCCGGTGTGGCTGAGGTCCACTTTGTTGCCCAGAAATTTGCCGGCGGCTTCGTAGGTGAACTTGTCGGAGTCGTAGATAAAATCCGACAGCCACCCCAGGTGCTGCGCGTCCACGCCGGGATTGGCGTCGTTGGTGTTGACCATGGCCTGCGAAACCCAGCGGATATGCGAGCCTGAGAGGATGCTGAGGTCCGCGGCATGCATGCTTTCGTTCTGGCCGACGCTGCCCGGCTGCTGCCGGCGATTCACGGTCATGAAGCCGAAGGCGGACTTCTGAAATAGATCGTGCTGCAGGCGCACCACGCCGAAAAACGCGCTCGGCGCCTGCTGCAGGGTTTGGGTTGCGGGATCGACGTAATCCTGCGACTGGGTGACGGCTTCCAGCGCGCCCAGGGTCCACCCGCCGGTCTTGCCGGTAATCTTGCCGCCCTCCAGGATGCGCTGCGGTTCGCCGTCGGGCATGGGCGAGCCGATGCGGCGGGAGAAAAAAAGATTGAGCGGCGTCTGGAAATAGTTGGCGCCTTCGATGAAGAACTGCCGCTTTTCCGGGAACTGGATTTCGAAGCGGGAGACCTCGGCGGTGAACTGGTCGGCCTCGGTTTCGCCGAAGTCGGGATTGATGGCGAGGTTGGCGGTCAGGTTCTGCCGCAGGCCGTAGCGCGCGTTGAGCCCGCCGTTGGCGGTGAATTTGTTGAGCTGGGGCTGTTGTCCACCGCTGCGGTCGGCGCCGCCGGCAAATGGGACCAGCTCAAGGTGGCGCCCGACGTGTACGTCTTCCAGCCCGGTGAGCACGCCGGCGCGCGAGGGCTTCATGAATCCTTCAAAGCGCGGCACCGGAACCCAGAATGCGAATTCGTTGTCGCGCAGCCGCTCACGCCCGATGTTGATGCCCCATTCCTGCGAGGAGCCCTGCGAGATGCGGATGGACTTGAACGGAATCACGACTTCCGCCGACCAACCCCAGGACTCGCGCGACACGGCGCTGTACCAGACCGTGTCCCAGGTCAGGTCAATCGTGCCGAAGCCCTGGCCGCCGCGCGATTCGTCGAAGGTGCCGTCGAACTGCGCGCCGGCGGCGGTGACGCTGAAGAAGTATCCGGTGCGGCGGTCGTGAAAGGTGTCGAGCAGGATGTCGGCGGAGTCGGAGCCGCTCCCGACATCGCGGGCGACGAAGTGGTAGTTGATTTTCTCGGGATCGTCCTCGAAGCGGAAACCAAAATAGATGTTGTTGTCGTCGTAGAAAATGCGGGCTTCGGTGCGGCGGCTGACGGGCGCGCCTTCGTTGGGTGAAGTCTGGGTGAAGCTGGTGATCGGCTCAATCGTCGTCCAGACCGGCTCGTCGAGCTTGCCGTCAATTTTTAAATGCGCGCCGTTGATACGGCGCACGCGGATTTTGTGGTCTCCGGTATTCGCGGCCAGTTGCGCGTGAAGAAGCGCGGCAGCCAGCGGAAGAATGGCGAATATGAAGGCGACCAGGGTCCGGCGAATCATGGCAAAATGACAGGAAAGAATACAGCAGCGGCGATACAAATCGCAGTGCTTTGGCCGCAGGTAACAACTTTTTACAGGCACAAGCGTCTACATTAGTGCTGTCCGTGGTCGGCACGCCCGCCACACAGGAAGGTTTTCATGAGACGCCATTTCGCCGTTCTTCTTCTGCTCGCCGCGCCTGTGCTGTGCAGCGCGCAAACCAGCGATAAACCTGCCACCAGCGACAAGCCCGCCAGTCCCGAAGCTCGGCCGCCGCGCGAGGGCCGCGGCATGCGCCAAGGGCTGGGGATTGCCGGGACGATCGGTGAAATCAAGAAAGACGGATTTACCGTGAAAACCTCGGAGGGCAAGACGGTGACGGTGAAGGTCACGAGCGAGACGCGGTTCAGAAAGGACCGGCAGGATGCCAAGCTTGCCGACTTCAAGCCCGGCGACATGGTGATGGTCGGCGGCGAACCGGCAGGCAACGACGCTTGGACGGCGCGGTTCGTGTCGTCACGCCAGGGCGTTGGCGAAGGCGATATGCAGGCGCTGCGCGAAGGCATGGGCAAGCAATTCATCGCCGGCGAAGTGAAGGCGATTGATGGCACCAAGCTCACCATCGCGCGCCCGGATGGCCAAACCCAGACCATCGAGGTGGACGAGAACACTTCATTCCACAAAGGGCGCGACAGCATCACGCTGCCCGACATCAAGGTGGGCGATCGGGTATTCGGGCGCGGGCAGTTGAATTCGGCGGGCGTATTTGTTCCGGCCACATTCAACGTGGGCGACATGCGCATGATGATGGGCGGAGAACGCCAGCAAACGCCGCCTCAGCCGCCGAAATAACTGTGCACACGCGAGGGCGCGTGTGCCACACGCTAGGTTGACAAAAGTTTACGTGGCTTTTGCGCCGCGAACGCAATCGAATCGCTTACCTTCGTGTTAGTACACTCGTCTACATTCTGCCGATGAAGTTGGTCCCGGTGCTTCCGACATTCTCCAGACGCGGTCATCTCGCGGCTGCGGTGCTGCTGTTGGCCGCGGCGTCGTACGCGTTCGCGCAAGCGCCGGCATCCTGCGACATCGCGGGAAAGGCGGCCGCCGGCGCGGTTCCGCTGCCCGGCGTCACCATCTCGGCTTCCAATTCCTTGACCGGCAAGAAGGCTGCGACCTCCACCGGGGTGGACGGCGCCTACTACCTGGTTGCGCCGTCGAATGGGCGGTACGTCATCCGCGCCGAGCTGGCCGGTTTCGCAGTGGCGACCAAGGAAGTCATCGTGAACGCGGCCAACTGCCATCCGCGCGCCGACCTGGAAATGATGTTGCAGTCGCGCGCGCAGGTAGAGGAAGAGCGCCAGCAACTGCAGACACAGCAGCAGGTTTCCGGCCTGGCGGGCCGCGGCTTCCAGAACCTAGCGCTGGCTACCGATCCTACCGGAATGGCGAGCATGGGGCAGGGCGAGGGCAACGGGAACGGTGGCGGTGCGACCGACATGACCGGCATGCCGTCGCAAGCGCTGAACCCGGACGCCGCGACCGAGTCGGTGGCGATTGCGTCCTCTAACAATGCCGCGCAGACCAACGACATGATGTTTGGCGGCAATGACGAACAGATGCGCGAACGCATCCAGGAGTTCCGCGACCGCGCCGCCCGCGGCGAAGGCGGAAACATGGGCGGCGGTGGCATGGGCGGTCCCGGAGGAGGCCCGGGAGGCTTCGGAGGCCCCGGCGGCGGCGGCGGACAGATCATCAGGATCGGCGGCCGCCGCGGATTCAACCTCAACAAGCCGCATGGATCGCTGTTTTACTCCGCTAGTGACGGTGTCTTCGACGCCAAACCGTATTCGCTGAACGGCCAGCCCACGACGCAGCCGAGTTACTTGCAGCAGCGCTTCGGCGCCACTCTTGGCGGGCCGCTGAAAATCCCGCACATCTATAACGGCGGCACCAAGACCTTCTTCTTCCTCAACTATTCCGGCAATCGTTCCGACAATCCCTACGACGTGTTCTCCACGGTTCCCACACTGGCGGAACGCGCCGGCAATTTCCTCGGCGTGACCACGCGCAACGGCGCGCCGGTGCAGATCTTCGATCCGGTCACGCATCTTCCGCTCGCCAATAACCAGATCTCCACTATCAATTCTTCAGCGCAGGCGTTATTGAATTTCATCCCGCTGCCCAATGAGCCCGGCAGTTTTCAGAATTTTCACTACGTTACCTCGACGGAGAACAACAACGACAACTTGAACCTGCGCATCATTCACAATTTCGGAGCGGCGTCCAACACGCCGTTCCCGATGGGCGGGGGCGGGGGCGGTGGCGGAGGGCGTGGCGGGCGCGGGCCGCGCAACAACGTGAATTTCGGGGTCCACTGGCAGCGCTCGGACGCGGTGCAGAACAATCCTCTGCCCACGATCGCAGGACGATCGAAATCCAGTGCGCTGGACGTTCCCGCCGGCTGGGTTTATGGCAAGGGCCACCTGACCAACAATCTGCGCTTCGATTTCAATCGCAGGAATTTCTCGACCAACAATTTGTACTCAGGGGTTGAGGACATCGCGAAAGCGGCGGGAATTCTCGGTGTTTCGCAGAACCCGTTCGACTGGGGCGTGCCGGGGCTTTCGTTTACCAATTTCGTCGGCGTAAACGACATCACGCCGCTGGCGCGCCACGATAGCACCTGGTCGCTGTCCGATACCGTGATCTGGAACCACGGCAAGCACAATATCCGCTGGGGAGGCGATTTCCGCCGCATTCATCAGAACCCGCAGACGGACAAGAACGCGCGCGGCAGCTTCGTTTTCACCGGCCTCTACACTGCGCAATATGTGAACGGCGTGGCCGTGCCGGGCACGGGATTCGATTTTGCCGACTTCCTCCTCGGTACGCCGCAGCAGGCCTCGGTGCAGTTCGGCGTCAACGACTATCATTTCGCGGCGAATTCGTGGGACTTGTTCATCCAGGATGACTGGCGGGTGCGCGGCAACCTGACCATCAACGTTGGCTTGCGCTATGAATACGTCTCGCCATTTACGGAACAAAACCACCAACTCGCCAACCTGGACGCCGCGCCCGGATTCGTTGCGGTGGCGCCGGTGTGCGCGGCCACAATCGGCGCGTGCAGTTCGGTGGGGCCGTACAGCGGCGCGTTTCCGGCAACGCTGGTGAATCCCGATCGCAACAATCTGGCGCCGCGCATCGGCATCGCCTGGAAGCCCATGGCAAAAACCGTGGTGCGCGCCGGTTACGGTATCAACTACAACACCACGCAATACTCGGCGATCGTGCAGAACTTGTCGTTCCAGCCGCCGTTCGATTTCACGCAGACCAACATCGGAACCACCGCCAGCCCGCTTCTGCTGCAGAACGCCTTCACCGGTGTGTCGCCGGCCACCACCACCAACAACTACGGTGTGGACCGCAATTACCGCCTCGGTTACGTGCAGATCTGGAACCTCGACGTGCAGCGCGAACTGACGCGCACCCTGGTGCTGAACCTGGATTACAACGGCAGCAAGGGAACGCACCTCGACCTGTTCCGCGCGCCCAACCGGACGCCGAGCGGCGGCTTGAGCATCGCCGGCGTGCAGCCGTTCCTGTGGGAGTCGTCGAATGCGGATTCCATCATGCACGGCGGCACGGTGCGCTTGCGGAAGCGCATGTCGCACGGGTTGTCGGTCGGCGGCAGCTACACGTATTCCAAGTCGATTGATAACGCATCCTCGATCGGCGGCGGCGCGGTGGTGGTGGCGCAGAACGATCGGGACCTGGCGGCGGAGCGCGGGCTGTCCAGCTTCGACCAGCGGCACCGGCTCACCGCGGATTACGTGTACGAATTTCCCTGGGGCACGAACAAGCGCTGGCTTTCGACCACCACGCTGGCCTCGCGCATCTTCGGCGATTGGCAATGGAGCGGCAATATCGCTTTTGCCACCGGGATGCCATTCACCGCGCGCGTGCTGGGCAGCTTCACCGACGTGGCCAGCGGCGTGAACGGCACGCTCCGCGCCAATGTCACCGGCCAACCGGTATCAGTGTCCGATCCCTCCGTGGCGGAATGGTTCAACACGGCGGCCTTCGTCGTTCCTCCGGCTGGAACATTCGGCGATGCCGGGCGCAACACCATCGAAGGCCCGCACACGTTTTCCGTGAACATGGCGATTGCCAAGACGTTCAGCATGGGCGACACGAAAGGGTTTGAAGTGCGTCTGCAGGCGACCAACGTCTTTAACAACCCGCAGTTCACCGGCATTGACACGGTGGTGAATTCTCCCACGTTCGGGCGCGTAGTCGGGGTCGGCGGGATGAGGAAGCTGCAATTCCTGGCGAGGTACAGGTTCTAGGAATTTGTGATTTAGTGATTTGTGATTTAGTGATTTGAAAAACGGTTTCACATTTCGTGTCGTGGCTATCGCGCTGATCGCGGCCATGCTTGTGCCGCCGCTTCCGGGGCAACAGCAAGGCGGAGCGCTCTACCGCTTCCGCGTCGAGACCGACGTGGTGCTGGTCAACGTCGTCGTCCGCGACAAAAGCGGCGCCATCGTCCAAGGCCTGAAGAAGGAAGATTTCACGCTGTTCGAGGACGGCAAGCAGCAGCGCGTCGCCAGCTTCGATTTCGAGCAGACGGAAACCCAGGGCGTCCCGCAGCCGGCGCAAGCGGTGCTGGTTGCGCCGCGCACTAGCCCGTCAGTGCCCGCGGTGAAGCCCACCGACAAGCTGGAATTCCGCGACCATCGGGTCATCGTGCTGTTCTTCGATCTCACCTCCATGCAGCCGGAGGAGATCGAGCGCGCGGTGCAGGCGGCGCAGAAGTTCGTGGACAAGCAGATGACGCCCTCCGACATGGTCGCCGTGATCTCGCTGGCGTCGTCGCTGCAAGTGAACCAGGACCTTACATCGGACCACGATCTATTGGACAAAGCGCTGGCGCGAATGAATCCATCGAGCGGAGGAGGTTTCGACGCCGGGATGGCCGGCGATACCGAGGGCACCGCCGATACCGCGCAGCCTTTTACGCCCGACGATACCGAGTACAACATCTTCAACACCGACCGGCGGCTGGAGGCGCTGCAGTCGCTGGCCGACTCGCTCTCCCGCATCGAGCAGAAAAAGTCGGTCATTTATTTCAGCAGCGGCATGGAGAGGACCGGGATCGAGAACCAGTCGCAGTTGCGCAACGCCATCAACCGCGCGGTGCGCGGCAACGTCGCCATTTATCCGATGGACATGCGCGGCTTGCAGGCCATTATTCCCGGCGGCGAGGCGCAGCAGGCGAGCCTGCGAGGGACGTCGCCCTACTCGGGAGCGTCGGTGCGCAACGCCTTCGATTCCAATTTTTCCACCCAGGAGACGCTGGTCACCCTGGCCGCCGACACCGGCGGGCGCGCCTTCTTAGATTCCAACGATTTCGGCGCCGTCTTCAAGAAAGTCCAGGAAGACACCTCGGCCTACTACGTGCTCGGCTATCGCAGCTCGAATCCCGCGCGCGACGGGCGTTTCCGCAAGATCACGGTCAAGACCTCGGTCCCCAACGTCCACATCGAATTCCGCAAGGGCTACTACGCGCCGCGCGACTTTGCGCATTCCAACAAGGACGACCGCGAGCAGCAGTTGGTGGATGAATTGAGTTCGGAGCTGTCGTCCACCGACCTCGACGTGTTTCTCTCGGCCGCTTACTTCCGCCTCAGCGATTCGCGCTTCTACGTGCCGGTATCGCTGGTGGTACCGGGGTCGGAAATTCCGTTCACCCAATCGGGCGACAAGGACAAGGCGACGCTCGACATCATCGGCGTGGTGCGCGACGAACTGCAGCGCCCGGTCGGCAACGTGCGCGACACCGTCAAGCTCAATCTCGACGAATCGCAGCAAGTGCGCCGCAAGAACGTGCAGTACCAGGCCGGCTTCACGCTGCCGCCCGGAAAATTTCATTTGAAATTCGTACTGCGCGAAAACCAGAGCGGCCGGTTGGGCTCCTTCGAAACCGATGTCGTCATTCCCGATTTCAAGAAGAACAAGGCGCCGCTGAAGCTCAGCTCGGTGGTGATGGGCACGCAGATCCAGAACATGGGCAAAAGCAAATCGGAGAACGTCCTGGCCAAGGATGGCGAGGAGCTTATCCCCAACGTGCTGCACGTCTTCTCGCCGGCCCAGCACCTCTACTTCTATTACGAAGTTTATGAGCCGGTGAAGGACACGCGCGCGACTGACAAGACAAAACAAATCCGGCTGCTGACCAGCATCCAGTTTTTCCAGGGAAAGGTGAAGCAATTCGAAACGCCGCTGGTGGAAGCGCACCAGCTCACCGCGCCCGACCGCAAGGCCGCCGTTTTCCAGTTTGACGTGCCGCTCAGCCAACTCAAGCCGGGGCTGTACACCTGCCAGGTGACGGTGATCGACGACGCGGCCGGCACGTTCGCGTTCCCGCGCCTGGCGCTGCTGGTGAAGAGCGACGCGCCGAAACCGGCGACAGCAGCGGGCGGAGAGTGAATGCTTAATTTGGTAATTTAGTAATTTGGTAATTTGAAAACGCCGTGAGGCTCCGCCGATGGGACAAAATTACTAAATTACCAACTTACGAAATTACCAAATCGGCTAGGTGTGGTAATCCGCGTTGATGTGCACGTACTCGCTGGTCAGATCGCAGGTCCAGAACGTCGCGCCGATCTTGCCGCGGCCGAGTGCCACGCGGACATCGAACACCGGCTGGCTGAGATAGCCGTGCACTTCCTTTGCGTCAAACCGCGCCGCGACGCCGCGACGGCAGACCCGGTGTTTGCCGAAAAAAATGTCCACCTTCGCCGGATCAAGCGCCACGCCGGAGTAGCCGACCGCCGCCAGCACGCGGCCCCAGTTGGGATCGGCGCCTGCCCACGCCGTCTTCACCAGCATGGAATTGCCGATCGCCTTCGCCACCTGCGACGCCTCGGCATCCGAGCGCGCGCCCTCAATGCGCAAATTTACCACGTGCTTCACGCCTTCGCCGTCGCTCACAATCTGCTTCGCCAGCGACTCGCACACCGCCTGCAGCGCCGCGCTAAGGTCTTTTTTCTTCACCTTGCCCGCTTCGCCACTCGCCAGCAGCAGCACGGTGTCATTGGTTGACGTGTCGGTGTCCACGTTCATGCGGTTGAAGGTGACATGCACGGTGTCGCGCAGCAATGCGCCCAGTTCGCGCGGACTCGCCACGGCGTCGGTGAACAGGTACACCAGCATGGTCGCCAGCCGGGGGTGAATCATGCCCGCGCCTTTGCATGTTCCGAACAGCGTTGCTCGGCCGAAGCGCGCCGAAGCCGTTTTTATGCGCGTGTCGGTGGTCATGATGGCGCGCGCGAAATTTTCTGCCCCGGCAACGGCGGTTGAACGGGCAGCGAACAATCGTGGAATGGCCCTGATCAGCTTGTCCGTGGGCAGTGGCACGCCGATGATGCCGGTGGAGGCGGGGAACACTTCGTGCTTTTCGCAGCCGGCCACCTTCGCGACGCTGCGGCAGACCTGTTCGCACGCGCGCCGGCCCGCCTTGCCCGTGGCGCAGTTCGCGTTACCGGAATTGACGATGACGGCGCGCACGCGTCCCCGGGTTCGACGCAGATGCTCGCGCCCGCATATAAGCGGAGCGGCAACTACGCGATTGGTGGTGAACATCGCCGCCGCATTGGCGCCGCGCGGAGCCAGCGCCAGCGCCATGTCGGGGGAACCCGAGAGCTTGATGCCGGCGGTGGCGGAGGAGAATTCAAATCCCCGCGGAACGAGGATTTCGGCGGCGAGCTTCATGATTCAGCGCTGCCGATACGGACCAGGGTGGCGATGGCCGGCTGCCGCTCCGGCCGGAGCACGGCGTCAACTTCACGCATGTTGTCGACAACTTCGGCAAGCGTCGCTGCGCCCGCATAAATCATCGCCGTCTCGTCGCAGCGGGTGAACATCGGGCAGTTGCGGCAGTCCTTGAAGATCTTGTCCGGCAGCACGGCGTGCGGCACTTCGACAAACCCCAGCCGCCCGAAATATTCCGGCGAGCGCGTGAACAGGCAAACCTGCGCGACCTGGTGCTGGCGCCCTTCCTTCAGCAGCGCGTCCACCAGCTTGCTCCCGGCGCCCTGCCCCCGCGCCTCGCGCGTCACCGCGATGGAGCGCACTTCCGCCAGGTGCTGTCCATAGAGGTGCAGCGCGCCGCAGCCGATCACGCTCCCGTTTTGCTCGACCACGGTGAAGTCGCGCACGTTTTCGCAGATCTCACCGATGGTGCGCGGCAGCAGGATGTCCTGATTGGCGTAATGCGCGATGAGCGCGTGAATCGCCGGTGCGTCCGGCAGGAGCGCCTTGCGAGTGCGAATTTTTCCTTTGCCGAATCCCATTAGTGTTTCTTGCCCGTGGTCGCGTTCACAGCCGCGGGCGAGGGCGCCCGCGCCACAGATTTCGATCCTTGTTTCGATTCCACTTCGGTGAGCGCCTGGTCGAGCAGCTTCACGCCCTCGTCCACCTGTTTTTCCGTAATGATGAAGGGCGGGAGGAAGCGCAGCACGGTGTCGTGCGTGCAATTGATCACCAGCCCGCGCGCCAGGCACGCGTCCACCACGTCTTTGCCCGGGACTCCCAGTTGCAGCGCCAGCATCAGTCCGATGCCGCGCGCCTCCACCACCGAGGGATGCTTCCGCTTCACTGTCTCCAGCTTCTCGCGAAAATACTTTCCCACTCGCCGCACGTTAGCGAGCACGTTCTCGCGCCGCAAAGTATCGAGGAAGGTGATGGCCACGGCGCAAGCCAGCGGTCCGCCGCCGAAGGTTGTGCCGTGCAGGCCCGGCTTGATGGCGGCGGCGACGTGTTCGCGGGTCACGATGGCGCCCAGCGGCAGACCCGACGCCAGCGGCTTTGCCAGAGCCAGAATATCGGGCGTGACGCCGTATTTCTGAAATGCGAAGTATTCTCCCGTGCGCCCCAGGCCGCATTGGATCTCATCGGCGATCAGCAGCGCGCCGTGAAGCTCGGCCAGCTTGCGCGCAAGCGAAAAGAATTCCGGCGTCACCGGGTTGATGCCGCCCTCACCCTGGATGGGCTCGATGAGGACCGCGCACACGCTGCCGTCGAACTTCTTTTCCAGGTCGGCGGCGTTGTTGAACTTGACAAAGCGCACGCCGGGCAGCAAGGGCTCGAACGGCTCGCGATATTTTTTCGTCGCGGTTACCGCCAGCGCGCCCGCGGTGCGGCCGTGGAAGGAATTTTCCATGGCGAGGATCCGCCACGGCGCCTTACTTCCGTTCTTGGTATGGAGCCGTGCGTAGGCGCGCGCCAGCTTCAGCGCTCCCTCGATGGCCTCGCTGCCGCTGTTGCAGAAGAACGCGCGGTCGAGGCCGGAGAGCCTGGCCAGGCGCTCCGCCAAAGCGGCCTGGTAGTCGTGGTAAAAGAGGTTGGAAATGTGCACCAGCCGCGGCGCCTGCTTGCGGATGGCCGCCAGCACCGCCGGATGGTTGTAGCCGAGCGCGCACACCCCGATGCCGCTGAGCCAGTCCAGGTACCGCCGGCCATGGTCGTCCCAGAGATAGCAGCCCTGGCCGCGGCGAAACAGCACGCGCTTGCGATCGTAGGTGGGCAGCAGAAGTCTGGCTTCCGCCCGCGCCACCGCCTCGAGATTCACGCGATCAGCTCCGTTCCGACCTGGATTCCACCCCTCGCAAACTGGTTGAGCGCTTCCATCTGCGCGCCCGGCAGGATGTGCACCGAACCCACGCCGCCGGCCAGCGCGCGCTCGCACGCTTCCAGCTTGGGCAGCATGCCGCCGGTGATGACCCCCGCCTCCCGCAGTACAGCGATATTGTTCGCCGGCAGCACACGAATGACGCAACGGTGCGCGTCCAGGACGCCGTTCACGTCGGTCAAAAACGCCAGCCGCTCTGCCTGGCACGCTACCGCGCACGCCGCCGCCATCTGGTCGGCGTTGATGTTGTAATACTCGCCGTCCATGCCCAGTGCCAGGCTGGCGATCACCGGCACCGCGCCGGCGTTCCAGATCGTGTTCAGCCAACTTGGATCCACCGACGAAATTTCGCCGACGAACCCCAGGTCCGTGCCGCCGTTCACGCGCTTGCGAGCGCGGAAGCTGAGGCCGTCGCCACCGCACATGCCGACCGCCGGCCGTCCCAGTTTGCCCAGCGCGCCCACAAGTTTTTTGTTGATTCCGCCGGCGAGAACCATCAACGCGGCATCGCGCGTTTCGGCGTCGGTGACTCGCAAGCCGTGTACGAACTCGCTTTTCTTTCCCAGGCGTTCCAGAAGCCGCGTCAGGGCTATGCCTCCGCCATGCACCACCGCCACCTGGTCGCCGCTCTCGACCAGGCCGGCAACGCAGCGCGCGCAACGCTCCACCAGGGTGGCATCATCCAGCAGGGCGCCGCCAATTTTGATGACCAGCCTCAATGGACCGTCCCCGCAATGTAGCTCGCCTGGGTTGCCGCCGCCACGTAGGCCGCTCGCGGGAAGCGGCTGCGCGTGGCCGGCACCGGGATCAGTCCCTCGCGCTCGTCCCAGCCGTACATCAGGTTCATGCTCTGCACCGCTTGTCCGGCCGCGCCCTTGATCAGGTTGTCGAGGCATGAGACCAGCATCACGCGCTTGCCGTCGGGCGCCAGCACCCAACCGATGTCGCAGAAATTCGAGTGCTGCGAGTGCTGCACCTCGGGCAAACGCGGCGGCGCAAAAATCCTTACGAAGGGGCTGCTCGCGTAAAAATCGCGCATCAGATCTTCCAACTCCTGCGCCGTGACCACCCGCTTCAAGCGGGCGTAAATGCTCGACAGAATTCCGCGGCGGATGGGCAGCAGGTGCGTGCTGAACGTCAGTTGCTCGGGTGCGAGTTGCAACTGCTCCATGATCTCGCCGGCATGCCGGTGGGTGAATGCCGAGTAGGCGCGAAAATTTTCCGCGGTCTCGACGAAGTGGGTTTGCGGCGTTGGCGACTTGCCCGCGCCGGAGACGCCGGATTTGGAATCGCACACCACGCCGTGGTCCACGTCGAGCAATCCGGCTTCGATCAGCGGCGCCAGCGCCAGGATGGCCGACGTCGGATAGCAGCCGGGGTTGGCGACCAGTTGCGCGTCGGGCAGCTTGGCGCGGCAGAGTTCCGGCAGCCCGTACAGCGCCTTGTCCATCACCGCTTCGGAGGCGGGCGAGCCGATGTCCTTGAAGCCGTACACGGCGGCGTACTGGGGCGTGCGCAGCCGCCACGCGCCGCTCAGGTCAATCACGCGCAGCCCGCGTTCCAACGCCTCCGGCACCCAGGCGCGCGAGACCTCATGCGGCGTGGCCAGGAACAGCAGATCGACTCCGCGCTGGTGCAGCAGCCGCCAGGAGAAGGGATGGATCGGCACCGCGGTGCCGTCCACCGGCGAGATGATCTCGGCGGTGGCGCTACCGTTGTCGCTCTCCCGCGAGAGCAGCAGCGGCGGCTTCATACGCGGGTGCTGAAACAGGATGCGGGTAAGTTCCTGCCCGGAATACCCGGTGGCGCCGACGATGGCGGATTGCAGTTCTGCGCTCATAAGCGGGCCCACAGCCTTTCGGAATAATTATGCATGCAATGAATATTTATGCACTCATTGCGGGCGGTGTCAACCGAAAAAACAGGGACAAGGCGCAAAGCCTCAGGTTCCGGGCTCCAGCCTCAAACGAGCAGGGGTCCCTTCGACTGCGCTCAGGGCAGGCTCTTCGACTCGGCGTCGCCAAAACCAGGCGACGCCTCGCTCAGGATGACATCCGCGTTGATTGGGCTTACCCTCAGTTGCTCCGTGGTGAAGCGCTTCAGCTCCCATATCCTTCCAGCCTTGCGCCTTGGGCCGCGCGCCTGCAGCCTTGCCCCTTGCGCTTTTCCGAATCCGCCTTCCCACCCGCCGCATCTTATTCAAAGAGCGCAATTTGGAGTCCCTTCCCGGTTTGTCTTTTGCCCCTCTGAGGCGTATATTCGTAAGCGACTGCTGTGTCGGACAGCTTCGGCGACGATACCCAGTGGGCGAGAGCCCACTTTTTATTTGAGCTGTCCCCAGCCGGTCAGAGCACGAAATGGCGATCGAGTTGGAGCACGTGCGGCAAATTGCCGAGCGCGTCACCGCATCCCAAGGTCTCGAACTGGTGGATATCGAGTACCGGGGCGGCGGCAAGGCCCGCATGCTGCGGTTGTTCATTGATAAGCCGGGCGGCGTTACGCACCAGGATTGCGCGTTTGTCAGCCGCGAGCTGGGGACCATCATCGATGTCGAGGAGGCGATCCCCGGCGGTTCGTACACCCTGGAGGTTTCTTCGCCGGGGCTGGATCGCAGGCTGGTCAAGGCGGCTGATTTCGAGCGCTTCGCCGGCAGCCGGGTTCGCCTGACCACCCGCGAGCCGGTGGAGGGCAGCCGTCACCTGGAAGGACGGTTGCAGGGCCTGCGAGAGGGACGCATCGCGCTGGAGGTCGGCAGCAAGAAGGTTCAGGCGCACGCGGTCGAGATCGAGTTGGGCAACGTCGAACGGGCGAACCTGGTTCCCGAGTTCTAGGTTTCAAAGTTTCCGGGTTGTAAGGTTGGAAACGGAAGATTTATGGCTAGCGAGCTTTTCAACACCATTGACGCACTCAGCCGTGAGAAGGGCATTGACCCGCAGATTGTAGTCAGCGCGGTGGAAGACGCCATTGTGGTCGCCACCCGAAAATACTACAAGACGCAGGAAAACTTGCGCGCCGAGCTGGACAGGGACACCGGCCAGATCCGTGCCTTCGTGGTCAAGCAGGTGGTGGAAAGCCCGGAGCAGATCGAAGACGCGACCAACCAGATCACGATTGACGACGCACGCCGGCTCGATCCCAAAGCCGAGGTCGGCGGCGAGTTGCGCATCCCCAAAGCCACCGACGTGCTCGGCCGCATTGCCGCCCAACTGGCCAAACAAGTCATCTTCCAAAAGGTGCGCGAGGCCGAGCGCGACACGGTTTACAACGAGTACATCGGGCGCGTGAACGAGGTCGTCAACGCCACCGTCAAGCGCGTCGAAGGGCCGGACCTGATCTTTGATATCGGCAAAGCGGAAGCCCGCATGCCGCGCAAGGAACAGTCGCGGCTGGAATCGTTTGCTCCCGGCGAGCGTGTCCGCGCCGTCATCACGCGCGTCGAAAAGGCCGCCAAGGGCCCGCAGGTGATCGTCTCGCGCGCCGCGCCGGACCTGGTGCAGCACCTTTTCCAGACCGAGGTGCCGGAAATTTACGACGGCACGGTGGTCATCCGCGCCATCGCGCGCGAAGCCGGCGAGCGCACCAAGATTGCCGTGATGTCGAAGGACAAGGACGTGGACGCGGTCGGCGCCTGCGTGGGCATGAAGGGCATGCGCGTGCAGTCCATCATTCGCGAGCTGCGCGGCGAAAAGATCGACATCATCGAGTACCACGAGGATGCGGTCACCTTCGCCGAAAAGGCCTTGCAGCCCGCCAAGGTCAGCCGCGTCACCGTGATCGATTCCGCCGACAAGCACCTGGAAGTGATTGTGGACGATAGCCAGCTCTCGCTCGCCATCGGCAAGAAGGGCCAGAACGTTCGCCTGGCCGCCAAGCTGCTCGGCTGGAAGATCGATATCAAGAGCGAGGAAGAGAAGCGCCAGGAGGTCGAGCAGCAGATGTCGGCGCTGGTCGGAAACCAGGCCACGCCGCTGTCCGTGGTGCCTGACCTCGGCGAGGGCCTGGTGGAGAAGCTGACGGCCGCCGGCATTGCCACCGTCGAGCAGTTGGCCGACATGACGCCGGAGCAGCTCGAGGCCATTCAAGGCATCGGGCCCAAGACAGTGGAAAAAATCAGCATTGCGGTCAATAATTATTTTTCCAGCCTGGAAACCGGAGAGGCTCCGTCGGCCGCGCCCATTCTCGACGCCCCCGACGACCTCCCTGTCCCGGGCGAGCAGGAGGCCATGCCGCCGGACGAAGTCGGCCCCGATGCGGGCGGCCAGGCGGGCGATACCGAGGGCTTGGCGCAGGATTCTGCCGCGTCACCGCAGAGCGCGAGCGAGTTGGTGGAAGAAGTCAAGGACCTGGAAGCGGGAAACGTCAGCGCAGTGGAGAACGCTCCTGCTGCCGGCGAGGCGGAAGTCACGACGCACGACTTGCAGCCTGATGCAGAAATTGTTCCGAAGGAAGAGCAGTAACACCGTCGTTCGTCGTTCGCAAATTCGCGCAATTCGAAATTGGCTAACGACCAACGGCCGAACGACCAAATTCAAACCGTGAGGTAGCTATGAAGATATAGCGCGGCGCACGGAGGAAAAAGAAGCTCGGATGGTAGACACCTCTAAGATACGAATCAACGACCTGGCCAGGGAACTGGAAGTCAAGAGCAAGTCGATTCTCGATGTTCTGGCGAAGGTTGGCGTCACCGAAAAGAAAACGCATTCCAGTTCCATCTCCGTCGAAGAAGCGGAAAAAGTGCGCCAGCACTTTCAAGCGGACAACAACGGGCAGGGCGGCGCCGCGCGTGCCGCGCGCCCGCGGCCGGACGACATCATAACCAAAGTTGATCTCTCGCACATCTCCAAGCCCGGCGATGTTCTGAAGGCGCTGCAGCAAAAAGCGCACCCCGCCGCCCCGGCTGCGCCGCGTCCCACGGCGGTCCCGCCGCGCGCCCCCGAGATTGCGAAGCCTGCCATCCAGACTCCGGTCGCCCAGGCTGCGGTCGCGGTGCCTCCGCCGCCGAAGCCGGCCGCGCCGCCCGAACCGGTAGCGCCGCCTCCGCGTTTGGTGAAGCCCGCCGAGGCCCCCGTGCGCCCGGTCTACCGCATTCCGGAACCGCCGCCGGCGGCGGAAGCGGAGCCGCAGGTTGAAATTCCGGCAGTCATCTCCGAACCCATCCGTGCCGAAGTAGAAAGGCCCGCTGCCTCTGTGCCCATGCCACTCGTAAGCGCTACTCTCGTTGCGCCGCCTGTCGCCCAGGCTCCGCCCATGCAAGTTGCGCCGCCGCAAATGGCGCACCCCAAGCCGCCGGCTGTGCCGCTGCGGCGTGTCATCGTTCCGCAGACCGGCCCGCGCCCGGTTTACACCGCGCCGCCGCAAGTCGAACGGCCCGCTGCCAGCACCCCGCGCCCTGCGCCCGGCCGCCCGGTGCCCGGTCAACCGATTTTCCAGCGTACGCGTCCCGCCGCGCCGGGCTCGCGTCCGCCGCTGCGTCCGGGCGAACGCCGCCCGATGCATCCCACGCGCCAGTCTCCTACCGGTGCGCGTCCCCTGGGCGTTGGCCCGGGTGCACCCGCAGCGCCGCCGAGCGGACGTCCCGCGGGACGTCCCGCGCCGTCGCGCCGTCCCGGCCAGCGCTACGTTCCCCGCGGGGTGAAGGAAGGCCCGATGAAGGGCTTCGTTCCTCCGCCGCGGCTGATGATTTCCAACGAGCCGCTGCCGATCACGCGCGAGATCACGATCACCGAAGGCATCAGCGTGAAGGATCTGGCGGAGAAGCTCGGCATTCGCGCCAAGGACCTGATCACGCGCTTGCTCGCCCGCGGCGTCTTCGCCACCGTGAACCAGACGCTGGACGCCAACCTGGCCGGCGACATGGCCCGCCAGTTCGGCGCCGACACCAACGTCATCACCTTCGAGCAGCAGGCCGCCGCCGAGGTTGCGGAGGCCGAAGCTGCCACCGCCGAAGAGGGCAGCGTCGGCGCCGTGCCGCGTTCCCCGGTGGTCACCATCATGGGTCACGTGGACCATGGAAAGACCACGCTGCTGGATTCCATCCGCCACGCCAATGTCGCCGAAGGCGAGGCCGGCGGCATCACCCAGCACATCGGCGCCTACAAGGTCACGATCACGGACACCAACTCGCCTGCGTATGGCCGCCAGATCGTGTTCATCGACACGCCCGGCCACGAGGCCTTCACCCGCATGCGCGCCCGCGGCGCCAAGGTCACCGATATTGTCGTGCTCGTGGTCGCCGCCGATGACGGCGTCATGCCCCAGACCCTGGAGGCCATTGACCACGCCAAGGCCGCCGAAGTGCCCATCATCGTCGCGGTCAACAAGATTGATAAGCCCGACGCTTTGCCCGAGCGCGTCAAGAAGCAACTGGCTGATCGCGGCCTGTTGCCGGAAGACTGGGGCGGGACCACGGTTTTCGTGGACGTTTCCGCCAAGCAGAAGAAGAACCTGAACCTGCTGATGGAGATGATCTGCCTGGTCGCCGACCTGCAGGAGCTGAAGGCCAATCCCGAGCGCTCCGCCTCCGGCACCGTGCTGGAAGCCAAGCTCGACCGCGGCCGCGGCAGCGTCGCCACCGTGCTGATTGCCGACGGTACGCTGCGCAACGGGGACAACTTCGTGGTCGGCAACACTTTTGGCAAGATCCGCGCCATGTTCGACGATCGCGGCGGCGCGCTCGACGAAGCGCCGCCTTCAACCCCGGTCGAACTGCTCGGACTGGAAGGCCTGCCGCAGGCGGGCGACCAGTTCGTGGTGGTCGCCGATCGCGAAAAAGCCCGCGGCATCTCCGAGTACCGCGAGCAGAAGGCGCGCGAAGCCACGTTGGCCAAGAGCTCGCGCGTATCGCTGGAAGGACTGGCCGAGCAGCTCAAGACCGCCGGCGTCAAGGACCTCAACGTCATCCTCAAGGCCGACGTGCAGGGCTCCGTCGAAGTGCTGAGCGATCTGCTCGCCAAGCAGTCCACCGACATGGTGAAGGTGAAGATTCTGCACAAGGGCGTCGGCGCCATCACCGAAACCGACGTGCTGCTGGCCTCGGCGTCGAACGCCATCATCATCGGCTTCAGCGTCCGGCCGGAACGCAAGGCCTCCGAGCTCGCCGAGCAGGAGAAGGTGGACATCCGCCTGCACTCCATCATCTACGAGTTGCAGGACGAAATCCGCAAGGCCATCACCGGCATGCTCGAACCGGTGATCAAGGAGACCTACCAGGGGCGCGCCGAAGTCCGCGACACCTTCCGCATTCCGAAGGTCGGCACCATCGCCGGATGCTACATGCAGGATGGCATCATCAAGCGCGATTCCGAGGTCCGGCTGCTGCGCGACAATGTGGTCGTCTTCAAGGGAAAGGTTTCGTCGCTGCGCCGCTTCAAGGAAGACGTCTCGGAAGTCCGCAACGGCCTGGAGTGCGGCATCGCCATCCAGAACTACGGCGACGTCAAAGTCGGCGACGTCATCGAGGCCTTTGTCACCGAGCGCGTGGCCGCGGAATTGACGGCGTAAGAAACAGTTTCAGTTTCAGTTTCGGGTTTCAGCAACTGGAACTGAAACTGAAACTGAGACTTTCGTGATCGCTTTTCTCACAATCGAACTCCGCGTCGAAGCGGCGCACTCCCTCAAGGACAAGCGCCAGGTGCTGCGCAGCCTGAAGGACAAGCTGCGCGCCGGCTTCAACGTGTCGGTGGCGGAACTTGACGCGACCGACCTGTGGCAGCGGGCGACCGTGGGCGTGGTAGGTATTTCCGGGTCGCACGATTACCTGCGCGGCCTGATGGAAAAAGTGGAGCGCTCGGCCACCAGAATTGCCAATAATGCCGGAGCGGAAATCACCGATTCCTTCATCGAATATTTTTAGTACTTTGCAGTTGGCATGACGGCCAAATGCGAACGGCTGAATTGGCACGGTGGAGACGTGCACACCAGGCTGAGGCCCTTCACAACTCCGGTCTGGCTAATTGCTAATAGCTAATAGCTGTCTTATGGAACACCGCAACGCAGAACATCATTACCGGCGCCTCGGCGATACCCTTCGCGAGGAGATCTCCGCCATGATCGAAGGCGAGCTCACCGACCCCCGCATCGGCCTGGCCACGGTCACCGACGTCAGAATGTCGCCCGACGGCAAGTCCGCCCACGTCTCCATCAATGTGGCGGGCGACGACAAAGAGGCCGAGCAGACCCTGGAGGGCCTGGAGGCGGCCCGCAACTATATCCGGCACGAGCTTTTGGACCGTTTAAGGATTCGTCATGCGCCCGATCTGTTTTTTCATCTGGACAGGTCGCAACAGTTGGAGACTAGAATTGACGAGTTGCTCCGGCGAGTAAAGAAGCGGAGAAGGTAACCCGCCCGGAGCGGGATTCAGGACGATTCGGCCGGTGGGAGAGACGCTCAACGCGATTCTGCAGGAGATCGGACGGCGAGACCGCTTCGTCCTCACCTCCCATGCGCGTCCCGACGGCGATGCCATCGGCTCCGTTCTCGCCTGCTGCGAAATCCTCCGCCGCATGGGCAAGCAGGCGGAAGTCGTCCTTAACGGCGCCGTGCCGCACATCTACCGCCCGCTTCCTTTCGTCGATTCCGTCATCAACGCGCAGTCCATCAACGGCCACTACGAAGCCGCTATCGTGCTGGAGTGCGACAGTATCCAGCGCGCCAACCTGCCGGGACTGGAAAAACAGTTTCTCATCAACATTGATCACCACGTCAGCGGGCGGCCGTTCGCGCACGTCAACTGGATCGATCCCAGCGCCTGCTCTACCGCCGAGTTGATTCACCGGCTGGCGCGCGCCGCCAATGTGCCCATCTGCCCCAACGTCGCCACCTGCCTCTACACCGCCGTCCTGACCGATACCGGCGCGTTCTGCTACGTCGGCACCAGCGAGCGGACCTTTGCCCTGGCGCAGGAACTGGTGCGTGCCGGCGCCGATCCCGCCCGCATCGCGCAGAATGTTTATTTTTCCGTGCCCACGTCGAAGATCCGTCTGCTCGGCGCCGCGCTTTCCGGCCTGCATCGCGATGGCGACCTGGCATGGATGGCCGTCAACCGCGAACAGATGGAGCGCTGCGGAGCGATTGACGAAGATTGTGAAGGGCTGGTGAATTACGCCCTCAGCATCGAAGGCGTGCAGGTCGCGGTTTTCTTCCGCGAACTGGCCGACCGGCGCTGGCGCGTCAGCCTGCGCAGCAAGGGCGCGGTGGATGTGTCGCACGTCGCCGCCCGCTTCGGCGGCGGAGGCCACTTCTGCGCCAGCGGCTGCGCCCTGGAAGGCCCCGTCTCCGTCGCCGCCGAACGCATCCTCGCCCAACTCCGCCTGGCGCGAAAAACCTCGAACTGACGTTACATATCCCTGACAGCTACCAACTTGGCGACGCGCGCTCCTTGCCGGGACGCATTCCGGCGCGCCCGCATCGTTCTTCCTGCGCGCATGGGTAGAATGGTTGCGTGAGTCAGTTTGTGATTCCGGCAGGGAGCATGTGACCGATACGGCCGCTCCTGCCGCCCGCGCCCAAGCCGCCGCCTGGACCGAACTGGTGACGCTGGCGGGCTTCTGCGCCTACCTGTTCTTCTTTGGGTTGGGAAGCTTCGGGCTGGTCGGCGCCGATGAGCCACGGTACGCGCAGATCGCGCGCGAGATGCTCGCCCGCCACGATTGGATCACGCCCACGCTCAACGGCCTGCCGTGGCTGGAAAAACCGGCGCTGTATTACTGGAGCGCCATGGTTTCCTACAAACTCTTCGGGGTGAGCGACTGGGCGGCGCGTGTGCCCTCCGCCGTGTTCGCCACTGCGATGATCGCGGCCATCTATGGCTTCGTGCGGCGCTTCCAGACCGGCATGCAGCTCGATGCCGCGCTGATCGCGGCTTCTTTTGCGGCCGTCATCGGATTTGGCCGCGGCGCCTCCACCGACATGCCGCTGGCGGCGACGCTGACCCTGGGACTGCTTGCGTGGTATGCCTGGCGGGAGACCGGACGCAAACCCTGGCTGGCGATTTTCTACCTCATGATTGCGCTGGGCACGCTGGCAAAAGGTCCGGTCGCGCCGGCGCTGGCGGGCGCGATCATCGTTGCATTTGCCCTGGTGCAACGGTCGGAAACCCGTGCCACACGCCTGATCGCGGAGACACTGTGGATTCCGGGCGTGCTGTTGTTTTTCGCCGTCGCGCTGCCGTGGTATGTCGCAGTGCAAATGAAGACGCACCAGTTGTTCCAGGTGTTCATCCTGCAGCACAACCTGGAGCGTTTCGGGACGAACCTGTATCGCCACCAGCAGCCCTACTGGTATTACGTACCGGTTTTCCTGCTCGGCGTGCTGCCGTGGACGGTGTACGTACTGGCGGCCATTGTGGCAGCGCTGCGCGGCGCCACCGGAAATCAGGCAGCGCCGCAACCTGGCGACAGGCAATGGCGCGCGTTTCTGCTGCTGTGGATTGCTGTGCCGCTGGTGTTGTTCACGATTTCGCAGTCGAAACTGCCGGGTTACATTCTGCCTTCCGTTCCACCGTGCGCGCTGCTGCTTGCCGATTGGATGAGAACGCGCCGGGGGGAACGCGCGGCTGTTCCGCTGGCCATTTTTCATTCTCTGGTGTGCGGGCTGCTGCTCGGAGGAGCGCTGTTGGCGCCCTACTTAATCGTGCGCCTGCATCCGCCGGCGCAGGCGACCACCATCGCCGCCGTTGCCGCCGCGGTGATCGCCGTCGCCATGCTGGTCAGTTTGCGCTGGCAGGGCCTGCGCGTGCTCCGCTTTGTCACGCTGGTGCCGGTGGTGCTCGGGCTGGCATTCGTGCTGCGAGTGAGCGCGCCGGCCATTGACCGCACCCAATCGGCGCGGCCGGTGGCGATTGAGCTGGCGCGGCTGGATGCGCGCGGTGCACAGCTATCCGCGTTCAACGTCACCCGCGAGCTGGAGTATGGCCTGGATTTTTACCGCAACCAGCCGCTGTTGCGCTACGAGCGCGGCGAGGCGCCCGCGGGCGACCACCTGCTGATCGCGCGCTCCGGCTCGGAACCGCAACTCGAGGCTCTGCTCGCGCCGCGCCGGCTGTCGCATGTGGGCAGCTTCGCCCCGCAGCATCTGGAGTTTTATTGGGTATCGTCCGCGTCGGGTCACCATCATTGAGTTGTGAGAAATGCCAAACCTGGATTCCTCGCGGGCTGAAGCCCGCTCGGAATGACAAAGATCAAAGAGCTTGTCCGGCACGGCTGAAGCCGTGCCCTTCCCACAGTGCGCACAACTCAAAACTCAGAACTCGTTCCCCGCCGTGTTCCCCGGTTTGCTTCCGCAGTGCCCCGCGTCTAGACTTCCACGTTGCATCGAACCGCGGTAGGCGTAGCCGGCATCACAACCGGCATTGGACTTAAGCGTGGAGATTCTCGATCTCAGGCATTTTTCGTCGTCGGACCTGCGTCCACTGCTGGACGAAGAGGCACAGGTGTGGTCCAAGCTGCTGGCCTGGGATTACAGCAATTCGGCGGAGATGATCCTGCGCTACATTGACGCGCGCATCCTGCCCGGCTACGCGGCGCTGGAGAAAGGCCGCATCTGCGGGTATTCGTTCTTCGTCTACGAGGGCAGCAAGGGAGTGATCGGCGATTTGTTTGTGGAAGGCGACGGCGGGCGCTACGCTAGTCCGACCGAACACCCGGTGGAAACGCGGCTGCTGGCGCACGTCATCGAGACGCTGCAGCAGTCACCGGGCATCCACCGCATCGAAGCGCAACTGCTGGTGCATCCGACGGGCGCGGTGGCGCGGCCGTTCCTGGAAGACGGCTTCCATCGTTATCCGCGCTTGTTCATGGTGCTGCCACTAGAGTCGAACGGGAAAAACGGGCAGGGCGGGCCGCCTTCCGTTCCCGAGGGGATTGATATCCGGCGTTGGAGCGAACAGGACTACCAGGCGGCCGCGGCGGTGATCACGGCGGCCTACCGCGGGCACATCGATTCCGAGATCAACGATCAGTACCGCACCATCACCGGGTCGCTGCGCTTCCTGAACAACATCGTGCGTTTTCCCGGCTGCGGGCAGTTCGACGCTGACTCATCCTTCATTGCCTATCACCGCCCTTCGCGAACCGCGGTGGGATTGATCCTGTGCTCGCGGGTGAAGAACGACGTCGGGCATATCACGCAGGTGTGCGTCCTTCCCGAGCACCGGGGCAAGGGAATCGGCGAGGCGCTGCTGGCGGCGAACCTGCAGGACCTGAAGCGCCGGCGATTTTCCATGCTGTCGCTGACGGTCACGGAAGCGAACAAATCGGCGGTGGAGTTGTATAAGCGGCTGGGCTACCACATCGAGCGGGTGTTCGACGCGTTCGTGTGGGAGGGATGAACGGATTTGGCAATTTGGTAATTTAGCAATTTAGTAATTTTGACTGCTTCGAATTTCGATTCGCCCTCGATCAAATTACCAAATTACCCAATTACCAAATTACGAAATCAGTGCCGCAGCAGCCACATGGCCCAGCCGGCGCCGATTACGCCCACAATAAATAACGTGAAGCAATAGGCGCCGTAGCGCACCATGTCGCGCGGGGTGTTGCGTTGCGTGATGCCGAAAACCACCGAAGCGAAGAGGGCAAACAGCAGCGCGGCGGTGAAGTGCGACAGGTGCAGGGGACTCATGGTTTCTTCCCGATGGCGATGTGGTAAGCGTCCACGGCGCTGATGATGTTGAGCAGCCCGGCGACGATCAGGTACTTGGTGCCGTAGTCGGCGGTGGCGCGTGCAATGTTGCCGTTGCCGGCATCGAGCGCCTTGCTGACAATGTAGAGCGCGCCCGCGCCGACGTCGCCGATGAATCCGAGGACGTCGAGAATGTCGCCGGTGTTGGGCGAGTAGAGCTTGCCCTCCATCAGCAGGCCGAGCGCGAACATCGCGACCACCGAAACCATCAGCAGCAGGCCGCGCGTCCAGCGTTTCTGCAGCAGGTGACCGGCGCCGGGAATCAGCCATCCCACCGCGGGCGCCACCACGGCCATGACGGCGTTGGGCTCGGCCACCGCTTCGGCGCGCTCGATATTGGACTTGCTCGCGGCCATCAGATGATCACCAACTCGCTCTGCACTTTCCCGGTGACTTCGGCGGCGCCCTTCCGCACCAGCACGTTTACCTCGCTGCGCACGCCGAATTCGGGCAGGTAAATCCCGGGCTCCACGGAGAAGCAGGTATTGGGCAGGATCTGCCGCTCGTCGTGGATTTCCAGATTATCCATGTTGGCGCCGTTGCCGTGGACTTCGGTGGCAATGGAATGGCCGGTGCGATGGATGAAATATCTTCCGAAGCCGGCGGCTTCGATCACGTCGCGCGTCGCCTTGTCCACTTCCCATCCGGCGATTTTCTGTCCGGCGCAAATGGCGGCCTTCACTTTTTCAACGCCGGCATCGCGCGCTTGTTTCACCACCTCAAAAACCTCGAGCTGTTTCGGGGATGGCGCCTTGCCGACGAAGCCCATCCAGGTGATGTCGTAATAGACGGCGCCGGGCTTGTTCTGCTTCGCCCAGACGTCGAGCAGCACCAGGTCGCCCTCGCGGATGGGCGAATGATGCTCGGCGGAAGGGCCGTAATGCGGGTTGCTGGCGTTGGCGTTGGCGGCGACGATGGGCAGATCGTCGGTGACCAGGTCCTCGCGCTGGAACGACTCGGCGAAAAACTTCTGGATGTCGAATTCGTTGGTGCCGCCGTTGCGCACGCGGCGCCCGATTTCCTGGAAGGCGGCGGCAGTGATGGCGTCCACCTTCTTGCCGGCGGCGAAATGGGTTTCGATCTGTTCGTCGAGCAGCGTGGCCTCGAAGCGCGAGACCAGGTCGGCGGAGCTGACGATGTTCTTGCCAAAGCTGCGTATCAGTTCCACCGTGCCGGCGTCCACCAGCGAGACCGTGAACACGATGTTGTTCGGCGAGTACTGCATGGCGACGTTGCGGTACGGCGCCAGCATCGACTTGAGATTTTCAAACAGCTCCTGCCAGCCCGAGTACTCGCGCTTGGTGCCGGGCAGGGAGTCGAGATGGCCGGCCTCGATGCGATGCACCAGCTTGCGCGGCTCGCCCTCGGCGGGCACAACGTAATACCAGCGCCGTGTGACCATCAGGTGCTCGGGAACTCCGAGCACGCGATAGGCAATGGCGTCGCGGTGGTGGTGGTCGTAAAACAGCCACGCATCGATTTTCTGCTCGCGCAGGGCGGCCTGAATGGCGGAGAGGTTCATGGGCAAAAATCTATTGTATCGGACGCATTACGCTTTCCGCGAATCCTGCACTTGACGCTCCAGGCGGCGGATCGAATCGTCGTTTTCGCGCAGGAACCCAGAGGATTCAACCGCGCCAAGTTGGTGCTCGAAGGCGGGCACGAACGGCGGCCGGTGCTCGAAGAACATGCGCTTCAGGGCTTCCATGTGCAGTTTGAGTTCGCGAATTTGTTTTTGTTGGGCGAGAAGGACTTGGTACATCGCAAGTTCATTCATAGGATTTGTAGATCAGCCCGGATTCTCTTTCTGTCGTCCCTACGGGACTCTGAACTTTCCTTGAACAGCTTCCCCGGCACTTACGTGCCGGGCTAGGTTCTACCGCCCCTTCGGGGCACTGCGTGGTGCGATTTCTCAAGGGCAAGAACCGCCTTCGGGGCCCCCGTTCACGCTTTTGGCAGGCGTCACCTTTGCCAGCACCTTGGCTCGCGTTTTCGGCTCCAGCGTTTCGCATGCCGTGCGGAGGACCAGCCGCGGCAAGCGCGCGCGCAGTTTCATCAGCAGTTTCACCGCGTTCACGGCGTCGGCCTTGGCGTACTCGCGCAACAGCCACCCGAGACCCTTCTGCACCATATCATCGGCGTCATCCAGCAGCATTTCCGAGAGCCGGGCGATCTCGCTGCGGAACATACGACGGCGGGCGCCGCGGATCAGCGCCACCGCCGAGGCGCGACGACGCCAGCGGTTGCGCGAGCGCGCCCAGACGAAGACGAAGCGCACCCGCGATGGTTCGTCCACGATCATGGGGCCGATCAGGTAATGCAGCAGCGCGTCGTGGTCCGCCCAGCTCGACACGCGGTCGAGCCACCGGTGGAAAAGGCGGAATTGTTTCGTCCCAAAGTCGTGCACGGATTTTTCCAGCAGCATCACCGCCATGTTTTTTTCTTCCAGCACGCAGCCGCGAAAGAGCTGGTCGGCAACGGAAACCAGGTAATCGATCCCGTGCTCGTTCACAAGCACGCGGTGGAATCGGTACGCAACTTTGCGCAGTTCGGCGGTGTACCAGCCGCGGGAGGCGACCTCCTCCTTGAAAAATCGCTGTACCTCTTCCGAGTGCGGCGCCGAAGCTCCGTCCAGCAAAACGCGGCGGATGTGGTCGGCGATGTAGGAAGGAGGTTTCATCCCGCTCATTATGACAAATGGGTTGTTGTGGACCGCGGTTGTGTTCTGCTCAACCGCTCCTATACATTGCCCCCATGGTTTCTCGCCGCGAAGTTCTGAGGTTGGGCGCAGTCGCCGCAGGGACATCTTTCCTGCCGTTGACCGCCGTTAGTGAGCAGACAGCCGCGCAGCCGGCGTCCATCCAGGCGCTCAAGTCCATGCGCGACCAGGCCCGCCCGATTACGCCTGACGAGCGCCGGCAGCGCATTGAGCGCGCGCGCCAACTCATGGCCGCCAACAAGCTCGACGCCATCTGCATGATCGGCGGCAGCTCGCTCCTGTACTTCGCCAATGTCAGTTGGTGGAACAGCGAGCGTCTGGGCGCGCTGGTGCTTCCCGCCAAGGGCGAACCGTTTTTGGTCGCACCCGCATTCGAAGAGGGACGTCTGAGGGAGCAACTCGCGAATGGGCCGTTCGACAGCAAGGCCGACATCCGGGTCTGGCAGGAAGACGAAGACCCTTACCGGCTGGTCGTGCAAGGACTGAAGGATCGCGGCATCTCGGCGGGCACGCTGGGCATGGAAGAACGGGTGACCTTTTGTCTTCAGCAATGGCGTGGCGCAGGCGGCGCCGGCGCTGAAGATGGTGAGCGCCACCCCGGTCACCGCCGGCTGCCGCATGGCGAAATCGGCGCACGAACTCGAGCTGATGAAGCTGGCCAACCAGGCGACCTGGATGGTGTATCGCGCCGTCTATCAGGCGATGCAGCCGGGCATGACGCAGCGCGATGTCGGCGCGCTGATTAGCTCCGCGTATGCCAAGGTCGGCTTCCGCGGGGGCGCCAGCGTGCAGGTAGGCGAATACACTGCGCTGCCGCATGGTTCGGCGACGCCGCAGGTGATCGGCGAGGGCTCTCCGATCATGATTGACGACGGATGCACGGTGGAGGGCTACAACTCCGACATCACGCGCACCTTTGTTCTGGGCAAGGCGACGGACAAGCAGAAACGGGTTTTCGAAATCGTGCAGCGGGCGCAGCAAGCGGCGCTGGCGGCGGCGCGCCCAGGCGTGGCTTGCGAAGCCGTGGACGCTGCCGCGCGCAAGGTCATTGCCGACGCCGGATACGCGCCGGGCTATAAGTTTTTCTCGCACCGGCTGGGCCACGGCATCGGCATGGACGGCCACGAATGGCCTTACCTGGTGCATGGCAACACTCTTCCGCTGGCGCCGGGCATGACGTTCAGCGATGAGCCGGGCATCTACATTCGCGGCGAATTCGGCGTTCGGCTGGAGGACGATATCTACGTCACCAACGATGGCGCGGAGATGTTCACCACCTCCAGCCCATCCATCGAGCACCCGTTCGGATAAGCGAGTCCTCGGTCGTCAGTCTTCAGTCGTTAGCAAGCCGGAATCCGCAATTGTTGGATGGCTGGCTGAACGACGCGCCCCAAACGCTCACTCGTGCGCACCGCGGAATTATCTAACTGGGCACTAGCCACTGGCGGCTGGCCACTATCTTTTGACCCATCGCCTCGCGATGAGTATCATGTGCGCGCCGAATCTCGTCGCTCGTGGGGGCGCGCGGCCGGTCATGGGGTTCACCGCTGGTTTTCCTTTCAAGGAGGAATTTCGTATGGCGAAAAAGCGCAGTGAAAGCTTTACCCGGAGAGATTTCCTTAAGACCACCGGCGCCGCAGCCGTGGTGGCGGGAGCGGGTCCATATTTTCTGTTTCCGGAAAGAGCGCAAGCGCAGCAGAAGACACTGAAGATTGCGCAGTGGAGCCATTTTGTTCCCGATTACGACAAATGGTTCGACAACGAGTACACCAAGGCCTGGGGGCAGAAGCACGACACGAACGTGATTGTGGACCACATCAACCTGAACGAGCTGCCGGCGCGCGCCGCGGCCGAGGTTTCCGCCAAGAAAGGCCACGACCTGTTCATGTTCCTGTCGCCGCCGGCGGCATTTGAGCCGCAGGTGCTGGACATGACGCACGTGTACCAGGAATGCGAGAAGCGGCACGGCAAGAAGATCGACCTGGCGCACAAGTCCACCTACAACCCGAAAACCAAGAAATATTTCGCGTTCTCCGACTCCTACGTGCCCGATCCGGGCAACTGGTACAAGGAATGGTGGGCGGAGGCGGGCTATCCCAACGGTCCCGACACCTACGACGACCTGCGAGCCGGCGCCAAGAAGATCAAGGACACGCGCGGCAACCCGTGCGGGTTGGGTTTGGCGCAGGAACTCGACACCAGCATGGCGATGCGTGCCATCCTGTGGTCTTTCGGCGGCGCCGAGCAGGACGAGCACGGTAACGTGACCATCAACTCCAAGGCGACCATCGAAGCGCTCAAGTACATGAAGGCGCTCTACCAGGAGTCGGAGACGCCGGAAGTCTTCACCTGGGACCCGTCGTCCAATAACCGCGCCATGCTCGCCGGCAAGACCTCGTACGTGGCCAATGCCATCTCGATCACGCGGCAGGCGGAGCGGGACCACAACCCGATTTCCAGCCACATCATGATCAGCAAGGCTCTCAAGGGTCCGGTCAGGCGCCTGGCGGCCGAGCACGTGATGGATTGCTACGTGGTCTGGAACTTCGCCGACAACAAGGAAGGCGCGCAGCAGTTCCTGATCGACTACATTGACTCGTTCAAGGACGGGTTCAACAACAGCAAGTGGTACAACTTCCCGTGCTTCCCGTCGACTGTGCCCGACATCAAGAAGATCGTGCAGAACGATCCCGCGGCGGACCCGGCCAACAAGTATGCCGTGTTAGCCGACGTGCTAGACTGGGCCACCAACGTCGGCTATCCGGGGTACGCAACAGCCGGCATTGACGAGGCTTTCCGCACCTGGGTCATTCCCACCATGTTTGCCAAAGTCGCTCGCGGCGATGAAACTCCCGAAAACGCGGCCAAGGCAGCCGAGCAGGAGTACAAGCGTATCTTCGAGCGTTGGAAATAACGTCAGCCTGAGGGATCGATGGCAGTTGTCGAAACCAGAAAACTATCCAAGGTCTTCAAAGAGGGAGAACTCGGTGCAGTGAACGATGTGAACCTGGAAACTCGCGAAGGCGAGTTTCTGGTCTTCCTCGGTCCATCGGGATCGGGGAAGACCACGCTGTTGCGCATGATCGCCGGCCTGGAAAATCCCACGGCCGGCGAGATTCGCATTGGGGGCCAGGTGGTGACCCACCTCACCCCGCGCGAGCGCGGCATCGCCATGGTTTTCCAGAGCTACGCGCTCTATCCCCACCTTTCCGTGTACAACAACATCGCCTTCCCGCTGAAGGCGCAAAAAGTTCCCAAGCAACTGCACAAGCAGAAAGTCGAGTGGGCCTCGTCGCTGCTGGGAATCGGCGCGCTGTTGCAGCGCAAGCCGCGCGAATTGTCGGGCGGCGAGCGGCAGCGAGTCGCACTGGCCCGCGCCATCGTGCGCGAGCCTTCCGTCTTCCTGCTCGACGAGCCCTTGTCGAACCTCGACGCCAAGCTGCGCGCCAGCGCCCGCGAGGAACTGGAACTGTTCCACAAGCGCGTCGGCACCACCACCATTTACGTCACCCACGACCAGGTGGAGGCCATGGCGATGGGCGACCGCGTCATGGTGCTGCACAAGGGCTACGTGCGCCAACTGGGCACGCCGCGCGAGGTGTACGACACCCCGGCCGACACCTTCGTCGCCACCTTCCTGGGATCGCCGCCCATGAACCTGCTGGAGAACGGCGACTTCATCGTAGGTTTTCGCCCCGAACATCTGTTGCCGATCGAACTGACGCCGAACCCCGCCATCGCTTTCCGCCTCAAAGTGAAGATCACCGAGTACCTCGGCGCCGAGTGGATCCTGTACGGCACGCCTGTCGATGGAAAATTCGAGGGCAAGGAAGTCGTCTCGCGTCTCGCGTCCGCCGCGTCGTTCAAACCCGACCAGGTGTACGACTTTGGGGTTCGCGAAGCCGACCTGCACTTCTTCGATCGCCAATCCGAAAAGCGAACCCAAGCCAAGGTGCTGGAATGGCAGTGACGAAGCCGGGGCCGGACGAAGGGATTCCGGTCGCGATTCCGGTCGCGATTCCCTGGCACCGCACCCCGGAAAACCGCGCCAAGCTGCTGGGCGTGGTCATGTTTTCTCCCGCCGTCATCTTCATCGCCGTGCTCATCGGCGTTCCCTTCATCATGGCGTTTGTCTATGCCTTCACCGATGTGAAAGTCGGCAGCATCGAGTCGCACTGGGTCGGACTGGAAAATTTCCGCAGCATCCTGCAGAGCCCCAGCTTCAGGAAAGCGCTGATGAATTCGTTCATTTTCACCATTGTCTCCCAGGTGCTGGTGATTATCGGGTCAACGATTCTTTCAACGGCGCTGAAGGAAAAATTCCACGGCCGCGGGTTTGTGCGCTTCCTGATTCTGCTGCCCTGGGTGGCGCCGATCTCCCTGGGCGCGATCGGCTGGAAGTGGATTCTCGATTCGCTGTATAGCGTCATCAACTGGGTGCTGGTCGCGCTGCATTTTTACAAGCCATACTCCGCGCCCATGTGGCTCGGCGAACCGTATCTCGCGATGGCGTCGGTCATCCTGGTGCACTCCTGGCGCCTGCTGCCGTTTTCCACCGTCATCATGCTGGCCGGCTTGACCGCCATCCCCAAGGACATCCCCGAAGCCGCGCAAGTGGATGGCGCCGGTTTCTGGCGCACCCTGTTCCAAATCACCATTCCGATGATGCTGCCCATCATCATGGTTGCGGTGCTGTTCGGCATCATCTTCACCTTTACCGACATGACAGTGGTCTACGTGCTGACCGCCGGCGGGCCCTACGATTCCACCCAGGTGCTGCCGTCGCTGGCGTTCTTCACCGGCATTCTCGCCGGCGACCTCTCCCAGGGCGCGGCAATCTCGCTGTTCCTGGTGCCGATCATGGTGGCGGTGACCTACGTGATGTTGCGCCTGGCGTACAAGTCGGAGGTGGCGTGATGCAGCGCGGCGCCGCTCGCTCCGCCGGCTACGTAATCGCGCGCTGGGCTGTCCTGGTGGTGTTTGCAGTTCTTTTGGCGTTCCCGTTCTACTGGATGTTCATCACCACGTTCAAGCAGACGGCGGACCTGTACACGCTGCAGAACAATCCCTTCAAGTTCAACATGGCGCCGACGCTGGAGCACCTCAAGCTCCTGTTCTACGAGACCAGGTACATGGTCTGGGTGACGAACACGGTGATCGTCGGCGCGATCGTGGTCGCGATCACGCTGGTGCTCGCGCTACCGGCCGCCTATGCCCTGGCCCGGCTCACCGGGCGCTGGGGGCAGCGTATCGGCGTCGCCATATTCCTTACGTACCTGGTGCCGCCAACGCTGCTCTTCATCCCGCTCTCGCGCGTGGTCGCCGTCCTCGGCTTGCAGGACACCATCTGGTCGGTGGTGCTGGTGTACCCCACATTCACCGTGCCGTTTTCCATCTGGCTGCTGATGGGATTTTTCAAGTCCATCCCGCGCGAACTGGAAGATGCCGCCATGGTGGATGGCCTCACGCGGCTGGGGGCATTCTTCAAGCTGGTGGTGCCGATTTCGCTTTCCGGCATCCTGACCGTGGTGATCTTCACCTTCACGCTGGTGACGCAGGAATTCGTCTACGCGCTGACCTTTATCTCCACCGAGCGAAGCCAGATGTTGAGCGTCGGCGTGCCCACATTCCTGGTGCGCGGCGACGTTTATTACTGGGGCTCGCTGATGGCCGCCTGCCTGATTGCCAGCGTGCCCATCGCCATCATGTACAACCTCTTCCTCGACCGCTTTATCGCCGGATTTACCGTGGGCGCGGTGAAATAGCCCTGCCAGGCGGCGGGGCGCGGTACGTCTCTGTGTTTTCGTCTTTAGCCTGAAGACTGAAGACTGAAGACCGAAGACTGTTATTTCGACTGTGACTTCAGCACTTCGCGGATCTCGCGATTGATGCGCGCCGCATCCCGCGACGCGCTGTCAATCAATTCCAGCCATTTCTTGTTGGTGTCGTCGAGCTTGGCCTGCGCCAGCAGGTAGGAAGCCTGCATGATGGTCTCGATCGAATTGCTCAGATCATGGGCGAGCGCACGCAGCTTGCTGTTCATTTCCGGAGACATCTTGATTTGTTCCATGCGCGTCTGCGGCGGCATACTACTCTCCTGCTTGCTACAAACGGACCCAGGGTACCTGACGCCACCTGCTGTTGGAATCTCTTTCAGGGATTAACGTTGTTCTGCCCGTTTCTTTTCTTCACCTTAATCCTACACTCATCGACCATCGACCAGAGACCGTCCCGAGTGCAGTCGAGGGGACCATCGACTGCCGACTGGTTTGCATGCAGCCATTCACGCCTGTAAAATACATAGCGGTGTAGCCTTCGCGGCGCCGATCGGCAGCCGCGCCACGCCGAAGTGGCGGAATTGGCAGACGCGCATGGTTCAGGTCCATGTACCCGCAAGGGTGTGGGGGTTCGAGTCCCTTCTTCGGCACCAAATATGAAACGGCCTGTAGGATCTATCACCTACGGGCCGTCTTTACCTTGGCTCGACTTTTTGCCTGTCTTTTCCAGCAAAATTCCCGATGATCCGCCGCCTGCCGGGACACAGGATTTTTCTCTATTGGCATGCGGGGGCAAGCCGTGCTTAGCTATTGCGATGAAGCGCAGCATTATGCCGGATTACATGCCCACTCTTGATTTTCAACAGCCCCCGCCCGCCAAGGAACCCGCGCAGTGGATCCGACCGCTATTGGAACTTGCTTCTCCGCTGATCGGCCTCGTACTGTACCTCCTCGGTATCGCCAACCAGCACCCACTGTTGTCAAAGGTGCTCCTCATCGCGATCATTGCCGCCCTTGTCTTCCTGTCGATACGGTACATCGTTGAATTTGGGAGATGGGGTTTTAGGAAGTACGTGGAGCGGCGATTCACTACCCGAGAGGATGAGCAACTATGTAAGCTGTTGAAACGATTTGACCGCTTCACATCTCCTAACGACGGTCGCGCTTTGCTTTCGATTCTGCGCTCTGCGTCATCGGCCAATCCGCCGATTGGACGGCTTCTCAACTCGTATTCGCTCGACGGATGGATCGAGAGCTTTCGTCAGCAGTTGACGCTCCCACCACGGTCGTTGGACGAATTCCTGCAACGGGTGCGCGAATTCGGAACACTCATTGCCACATTCAACCGCAACTTTGCTGTGAGCGCGCAGAAGGAACTTGCTCTGGCACCACCGATCCAGCCGCAGTACATCACACAACTTGAAGAGTTCCGAGATGAGTTCAACGCATTGCTGCGCGACATTGAAGAATGGGGGGAATCGGTAGCGGCTTCCGCGCAGAAGCTGAAGGGCGCTGCCGGACTGGACCACAGGCTGGTTCCGAGGGCGTATTTTGAGCGCGTGCCGTCGTTTAGTCAGGCGACAACAGTGACGATAAATGGCAAGTAAATGGGCGATGAATTATCCGATGCGCTAGGCTCGACTGCGAAAGCACTTGAGAATGTCACTGACATTTTCCACAAGCTCGCTGGTCCCGTTGCTGAGGAAATCGGTCTAGCTTGGGCCGCCAATGTCTACGAATATCGCGTTCGTAATCTCGTCAGCATCCTCAAGCGCACCGGGGCCATGCTCCGCAACGCCAAAATCAGCCCAGAAATGATTCCGCCGAGGTTCTCCGTTGCTGCCCTTTCAGCCGCATCTCTGGAGGACGATCCTGGCCTGCAAGAACTGTGGGCTGGACTCCTCGCGAATGCCGCAAGTCCGGCAACGAGCCAAACCATCCTGCCGTCGTTCATCGAGGTTCTGAAGCAGCTCACGCCTTTCGAAGCGCAAGTGCTGAACCGATTGTTCGATGCCGTAACGACTCGACGAATACAAAGCCGCCCCAACGAGCGCGTGATACCGATTGAACCGCACTTTGGCGTTCACGGGGTGGCACTGGGGGAACAGAGTACGTTGGCGATGACGTCTCTGGGATCAGAAGATCCCAACGAGTGGTGGAAGTTCGAGCAAGGCTACGATTTCCAGCTGCTGATAACAGACCTCTCACGACTTGGTTTGATCGAAAGTCACGACCCCGGACTCACTATCAACCGCAATGCACGGCGTATCGACGACGCATTCAAGACGGGCAAAAGGATGTACTATTTCACCGCATTCGCGTATGCATTTGTTCGAGCCTGCCGCTGCCCGGAATCTGCTGCGGAAATGTCGCAGGGGTGAAGCTGTCCAACACGAGCTGAATCGTCGCTCGAAATCGCGACGGAGAAGATCGGCAACAACGGAGTTCAAGGCGTTCGAGCGGGGCTATCGTCCCCGAAGGGAACAGCCCAAGCTGCACGAGCAAGCGGCGCTACTCAGTAGAATCAGTCTGTTGCGGCAAATCGGGTTCGAGTCCCTTCTTCGGCACCAGGATTTCCTGGCTCCGCGTAATCAGCAGGTTGCGCGGAGCCTTTCTCGTTAGCGCGGGTTTGCGCGGGTTTGCGCCTGGATATTTACCGTGTCAACGCTGCTTGCCCCTCCAATCACATAATCAGGTGACTTGGCGCACGGACAAAACGGCAAGAAAAGATAGTCTGATTAACTGTTTTGAAAACGGAGATTCCTGTTCGCTTTTGACGTTCCGTGAAGCACATCCCGACCAAGAGATATGCCATGATGAAATTTGCAGTTGTTGCTTTGATGTCGCTTACTCTTGCGGTCCCGGCCTTCGGCAAAGCCCACAAAGACGCCTATCCCGTTCCTTGCAGCCAGCTGTGGGCCGCAGTCAAAGACACTCTGAAGAATTCGGGGAACTACGGCATCATGGCGAGTGACGACGCCGCGATGACCGCTTCCTACAATGTTGGGGAATCGTTCCGCCAGCGAATCAACTCCGTCGCCTTAAGCTCCCAGGGCACCGGCTGTGAAATGCAAGTCCAGTCGGCCTACAGGGGACTTGCGCACGACGACGCGGGTGATTTCAAGAAGCGCGTGGACGAATCCTTGGCCAAGCTGAAGGGCTCGAAGCCTTCCGAGCCCGCTAAACCCCAGGACGTAACCAAGTGATTTCGACGGGCCCGCCCCTGACTCCCTGCCCTGTCGAACCCGCGAGTTCGACAGGGCTTTTTTCGCATTCTGCCGACCGCATGCTCAAAACACAGGTTGCCTGATTCCGCGCATGTGGCAACTCACGGTTTTTCCTAAGGTGAGCAGCAATTACATACGAATACTGAAGTGGTGTCCTTGTTCACAAGCACTTGCGACTGGCCACGCCCGTGCTCTTCCTGTATGGCGTAACTGGCAAACGCCCTGCCAGGAAGGCACAATGCGACACCCGGTCGTTCTATGCGTGGATGACGAACTGGAGGGCTTGATCGGACGCGAAGCTCTGCTGAAGCAAAAAGGTTGCCAAGTGTTGATTAGCACTAACCCACACGAGGCACTGAAACTGTTTGCATCGTGCCACGTCGATGCCGTGGTTCTCGATTACCAAATGCCGGAGATGTGCGGTGACATGGTCGCTTCGCGCATGAAGCAGCTCAAGCCGGACATACCGATCATGCTGCTGAGCGCACACGATTCGTTCCCTGAAGAAGTGTTGGACCATGTGGATAAGTTCTTTTCCAAGAGGGAGCCGCCGCGGAAGTTCGTGGCGGCCGTTCAAGTTTTGCTCGCCGATCGGGAACACTTCTTTTCAAAGTGGCTGCGTGATTGGAAACGCAAATCCGCCGCGTAGTTAGCACGGGCAGCAAACTCGGAAGTCAAAACCCGCCTCAATCCCCCACGATCTCCGCCTCTTCCGGATGCAGTTTCTCGGCTCAACCTTATTGCCGGGGCCAAGAAAAGGGGTAAGATTCGTGCATGGTCCGCCAAAGTGTGACGTGGTGCCCAAAATGCAAACTGACGTTTCCTCTCTCCCGGCAAGCGTGCCCAAACTGCGGAGGAAGTCTCAAAGTGAAGTGGTCTGCCTACGCTAGATCGAAGGGCGCGGCTCGCCCCAAGATGCGTGGGAAGAGCTAGACTCCGCGCCCTAAGGCAGGGTTTCATATGCACGGCTGGGAATATTGGGTCGAGACAATCAACACCGAATACCAGCGGGACAACGACGGAAGCATTGACGACTCTCCCGGTGGTGACGAAATCCTCAGGACATGTCTAAACCACCTAGGCAGCGACGGTTGGGAACTGGTTGCATTTCTCCCGGCCCTGCCCGCACCACACTTCAAGGGATCACCCCAAAACCCATACGTGTTTCATGCGATTTTCAAGCGCAAAACTGATGAATAGACGGCTCCCAATTTTGCTACTGGTGCTCGAAGGAGAAGAATGCCCGGCCCAGCGCGACAACCAACAGCGATCAAAGAGCTTCACGGTAGGGATCAGTTACAGCTAACCCAAGAATCGTGTCCCCGTGGACAGTGGTAAACGCCCATCAGAACGCCTACCGAGAGGACGCCGGGGTCCTAAAACTCCGGGCGTAGTCCCAACAAAGCACGGCAAATGGTTCGGGAAAGCCTTCTCGACTGACTAGCTGGAATGCTTCATGCGGGGTCAGTTGCCCCTTACGGCAAGCGTCGACCAAAACCATGCCACGCTCACCAGCCCGAATCACGTAACCCGACAAACAGTTCATTCCTACACCTCCAACAATGTGTCTTCAAGTGAACTCATGTCCATTGTATCCCGTCCTCGGCAGTGCCCATGTGGATGTGGTTTTTTCCAAAACGGAGCCGCCGCGGAAGTTCGTGGCGGCGGTTCAAGTCCTGCTCGCCGATCGGAAAACTTTCTTTGCCAAGTGGCTGCGTGATTGGAAACGCAAATCAGCCGCTGCGTAGTTAGCGCGCTTAGCAATATTTTCGCGGCCTGCGCGGAAAAAACTCACAACGCGCCTCAATCCGCCACGATCTCCGCCTCTTCCGGATGCAGCGTCTCGCCCGGCCTGCTGCTCAACAGCGCCAGCCCCAGGCTGACGGCGGCGGCTGCCGCCAGCAGCGCCACGCAGCCACGCCATCCGGCCCATTGCCAGCACCATCCCGTGACCACCGCGCCCATGCTGCCGCCCAGGTAATAGAACGTTACGTATAGTCCCGCGGCCGACGATCGCGCCCGCCCGGCAATCGCCCCGGTCTCCACCGTCGCCGCCGCCTGCGCGATGAACACTCCCGACGAAAAAAGCGTCAGCCCGGCGATCACCACCGCCAGCGACGGCGCCAGCGTCAGCAGCAGTCCGGCGATCATCATCGCGCAGTAGAGAAAGGCGGTGTGCCGGAAGCCGTAGCGGTCGAGAAACTTTCCCGACATCGGCGTGATCGCCACCCCGACCAGGTAGACGAAGAAGATGCTGCCCAATTGCGCCGCGTTCAAATGAAACGGCGGCGCCGCCAGATAAAAATTCGCATAGGTAAAACACCCGACGAGCGAAAACAGCACTGCCGCGCCGGTGCCGAAGTTGTACAGCAGCCGCGGGTTGCGCAAATGCCGGCGCGCATCCGCCAGCGCGTGCGACATGTGTTCCGCCTTCACGAACCGGGTCGCCATCGGCAGCCATGCCCGGACCAGCAGCGCGCCCGCCAGGTTCAACCCGGCCAGCGCAACAAACGCGGCGTGCCAGTTCCAATGGGTGGTGATCTGCCCCGACAGGAAGCGGCCCAGGAATCCGCCCATCACCGTGCCGCTGACATAGGCGGCCATGGCGCGTCCCACGCCGCGTCCCTCCCATTCCTCCGTGATGTAGGCCAGCATCACCGCAATCACGCCCGGAACGAACAGGCCCTGCATGAATCGCCAGAAGATGAGCGCGTGCAAACTGGTGGCGGTGGCGCACAGCGCGGTCGGCAGCGTGAGCAGCAGCAGCGACGGCACGATCACCCTCTTGCGGCCCCGGCGTTCGGCGACCACACCGACAAAAGGCGCGGTCACCGCCACCGCAAAAATCGTGGCACTCACCGTCAAGCTGACTTCCAGCTCGGAGGCGTGAAAAAGCTGCCGAAAATAAGGCAGCAGCGGCTGGGTCGGATAGACATTCAGGAAGGTGCACATGCCGGCGAGCATCACCGCCGCCATGGTCTTGTCCATGCGCGCCGCGTAGGGCGTCACGAGTTGAGCGTTGTCCGCCATCCGCGAAACATCTTACAGCGCGGTCTTGGCGTGAAGTTGCGGGGCAGGGGCGCGGTGGGGACCGTAGCGGCCGATCGGCCTATCAGTCGTTCGACCGACGACCGATAGACCGACAGACCGATAGACCAAAGTTCATCTACTGCTTGTCGTACGCCGCGACATTGTTGACAGGTTTGCCGGCGGCGTCGGTGCCCTTGAAAGTCGAGGTACGAGTTTTCCCGTCTTTCGATACTACCGACGTGATGGTCATCACCACTTTCCCGGCTTTCTTCAGTGTGACGTCCCAGGTGTTGGCGTCCACGCGTTTGACGGCTATCGTGTCGGTATTGGTGATGCCGGTAACCGGAGTGTCTTTGCCGTCGAAGTTGGCGGTGAACTCGACTTTGATCGCCTTGCCGGCGGCATCGGCGCCGGTCTGTGTCAGGTGGATGCCGGCGCCCTTGGCCTCGATCTTCATCGTGACCTCCTTCGGCGCCGGACCGGGACTGTACTTCGACTTGGCGACGTTGAGCTTCCAGGTCCCGACGTGCGGGTCGGCGGGCGAGGCTGCGACGCTCAACGCGAAACAGCACAGAAACATCACGATCAACGTTCTTGTAGTGCGCATGTTCCCTCCTGAATTGAGTTGATTGGGAAACTTGGCCGAGAAACTGGGGCCGCTCTAAATGCCTCGATGACTGCACGCCCAAGATGGTCATCGAGCTTGAAGCTGGCGGGCATTTTAGTTGGGAACGCAGGCTCGGCGCAACCTGACATTGCCGCCGTGATTTATTCTGAACGTTGCAGACGGAAGGAGAGCACACATGCGAGTGGCGTTCCTGGGGCTGGGAAATATGGGCCGTGGCATGGTCCGCAACCTGCTGAAGGCCGGCAATGAAGTTGTGGTGTACAACCGCACGCGCGCCAGGGCGGATGAACTCGCGAAAGAGGGCGCGATGGTCGCCGAGCACCCGGCCGCCATCCAAGCCGACGTGGCGTTCACCATGGTCGCCGACGATGCTGCCCTGGAACAAATTGTGTTTGGTCCGCAGGGCCTGATTTCGGGCCTGCCCCAAGGCGGGATTCACGTTTCCATGAGCACCATCAGCGCTGCTCTGTCGCGCAGTCTGGCGGACAAGCACCGCGAGCACGGCCAGACGTTGGTTTCGGCGCCGGTGTTCGGACGTCCGGAAGCCGCCGAGGCGGCGAAGCTATTCATCGTGGCGGCCGGGCCGCAGCAGGCAATCGAGCGCTGCCGGCCGCTGTTCGACGCCATGGGCCAGAAGACGTTTATTGTCGGCGAAGAGCCGGTGATGGCCAATGTCACCAAGCTGAGCGGGAATTTCATGATTGCCTCGGTCATCGAGTGCCTCGGCGAAGCATTTTCCCTGGGGCGGAAATACGGCCTCGAGGCCGATACGATGCTGGACGTGTTCACCAATTCGCTGTTTGCGGCGCCGGTGTACAAGACCTACGGGACCATCATCGCGCAGCAGAAGTGGGAGCCGGCCGGGTTCCGCCTGCGCCTGGGATTGAAGGATGTGCGTCTGGCGCTGGCGGCAGCCGATAGCGTGGCGGTGCCCATGCCGGTGGCCAGCTTCATCCACGACAGTTTTCTTTCCGCCGTCGCGCGCGGCATGGGCGAGCTGGATTGGGCCGCGCTGGCAAAGTTGGCGTCGGAGCGCGCTGGGCTGAAATAGACTTCAGCCCCCAACATTAGCCACAGAGGCCACAGAGGAGAAGAAATGAAAAATTACTCTGTGTCCTCTGTGGCTAAAGAGGTTTCCTGAATTCTGGCGAGCTACCTCTGCGAAATTCCGCGCACCGTCATTTCCTCCGCCGGATCACCCCCGGCGACGGCTTGCGCGATGATGAGCTGGCGGGCTTCGGCGCGCCATCCCGGCAGACGCGCGGCAAAAAACGCCGATCCTGCAATGCAGGCCACGCCGCCGATGGCCACCGTGATCGGGGCGCCCAGCCGGTCCGCCAGGGCGCCGGCGAAAAACGACCCAAACGGCGCCATGCCCATGAACATCATCGAGTACACGGCCATTACCCGCCCGCGCAGGTGATCGGGCACCATGGACTGGATGAGCGTGTTGGAGGACGCCATCTGCACCATGATGGTAAAACCCACGGGCAGCAGCAGCACCAGCGCGAGCCAGAGCGAGCGCGCGAAGGCAAACAGGATCAGGCTCGCGCCGAATCCAACCGAGCAGATTGCCACCCACTTGCCCAGCCCCTTTAACCCTTGTTTGGCCGCCAGCGTCAGCGCCCCGAGCAGCGCGCCGACTCCGGTGGCGCCCATCAGCAGTCCGAGCCCGCGCGCGCCCACGTGCAGGATCCGGTCGGCGAAAATCGGCATCAGCACCGCATACGGCATGCCGACCAGGCTCACCAGGCCGAGCAGCAGCAGCAGCGTGCGGATCGGCGCGGTTTGGCGAACGTACTGGAATCCCTCGATGATGTGCTCCAGCGCGGAGGCGGTGCGCGCCGGCGGCACGTAGTGGCGGACGTCCATCATCAGCAGTCCTGCGAGCACGGCGAGATAGCTGACGGCGTTGGCGAAGAAGCACCAGCCCTCGCCCACCGCCGCCACCAAGATGCCGGCCACCGCGGGACCGACGATGCGCGCCCCGTTGAACATCGAGGAGTTCAGCGCGATCGCGTTCATCAGGTCTTCGCGGCCCACCATGTCCACCAGAAACGCCTGCCGTCCGGGAATATCGAAAGCGTTGACAACGCCCAGCAGCGCGGCCAGCGTGAAGATGTGCCAAACGTGCACGCGATGGCTGAGGGTCAGCCACGCCAGGATGAAGGCCAGGATCATGGAGGCGGTCTGGGTGGCGATGATCAGGCGATGACGGTTGTGCCGGTCTACGATCGTGCCGCCGATCGGGGCAACCAGGAAGACCGGGAACTGCGACGCAAATCCGACCGCGCCCAGCAGCAGTGACGATCCCGTCAGCCGGTACACCAGCCACGCCTGCGCCACCGACTGCATCCAGGTGCCCACCAGCGAGATCAGTTGTCCGCCGAAAAAGAGCTGGAAATTGCGGTGCCGCAGCGAACGCATCGCCCGCCAGACTCTGCCTTGAGAGGAGGGAGTTGCGGGTTCGGAAGAATTCGCCGGCGGCATGGATTTTGGATGCTTCGTAAAACAGAATAGCAGCACAGTCCCGAGTCGCGAGGCCCGAGTTGCGAGTCCGCGCAGCTTGGCAACGGCAGGACGAACGCGGGTCTCGGGACTCACAGCTCGCGCTACAATCGAAGCAATGCCCCTCAACCCCCACCGGCTCAGACTGTGGTTGGCCACCGCGGCCATCCTGCTGGCGGCGCTGGTCGCCGGGTTTTATTTCTATGGACGCATGCGGGTAAGGCGCGCGCTCAAGGAGGTGCCGAAGAATCTCGGTTTGAACATTCAGCAGAGCACGCAGGGGTTCACGCTGTCCAAGTCCGAAGCCGGCCACACGCTGTTCACTATTCACGCCTCCCGCGCGGTGCAGTACAAGGAAGGCGGCAAGGCCGAGCTGCGCGACGTCAGCATCGTTGTCTATGGCCGCCAGTCGAACCGCTACGACCAGATCTACGGCGCCGACTTCGAATACGACCCGCAATCCGGCGAGGTGACCGCCAAGGGCGAGGTGCACATTGATCTCGAGGGCAACGCGAACGGCCCGCTGAACCCCGACCAGGCGCCGCCGCCGGAGCTCAAGAATCCCATCCACGTGAAGACCAGCGGCCTTATCTTCAACGCCAAGACCGGGCTGGCCAGCACCAGGCAGCGCATCGAGTTTCGCGTGCCGCAAGCCAGCGGAGTGGCGGTCGGGGCCGGCTACGATTCCAAGGGCGCAACCCTCACCCTCGAGTCCAACATCGTGGTGCACTCCACCGACGAAAGCGCCACCACCATCACCGCCCGTCATGGTGTCATCACCAAGGGTCCCAGCCGCGCGGTGCTCGACGGCGTGCACGTGGCGCGCGATACCGGCTCCTTCGCCTCCAACCAACTGACGGTGTACCTGCGGGACGACAACACCATCGAGCACATGCTCGCCACCGGCGACGTGCGCGCCGACACCAAGGGCAAATCCGCTACCGAAGTGCGCTCGCAGCGCGCCGAAGCCTGGATCACCGCCAAGAACGCGCTGAAGGCGGCGGAATTCTCCGGCGGTGTGCAGTTGGACAGCGCCGGCGAGCAGGCCATGCAGGGAACGGCGGGCAAGGTGACCGTCGCTTTCGCGGCGCAGAACCGCGCCGACAAAGTCGTTGCCAGCGACGGCGTCAAACTGCTGCAACAACCGGCTCGCGGCAAAGCGGCGCATCCGGTGGAGATCGCAGCGGCCAGCATCGACTTTCTGATCAAGAACGGGCGCACCCTGCAGCAGGCCGTGACCGGCGGGCCGGCGCAGGTTACGGTCTTGCCGCTGGCGGGCGCTTCGGGACCAGACGCCGGGCAGACCGTCGCCACGGCTGGACGCTTCCAGGCGAACTTCAATCGCCAGAACCGCATTGATCATCTGACCGGAGCCCCCGATGCGAAGGTGGTGTTGTCGTCGCCGGGGCAGCCGGACAAGACCAGCACGAGTGATGCCCTTGAAGTGACGTTCAATCCGTCGGGCGCCATCGCGTCCATGCTCCAGGACGGCCACTTTCATTACACCGAGCCCGCCGGGCAGGGCGGCAATGATCGCGCCGCCTGGGCCGAGCATGCCCGCTATACGCCGGCCGACGAGGTGCTTGCGCTGACTGGCGCTCCGCGCGTGGTGGACGGCGGCCTGACCACCACGGCGGAAGCGGTCCGCCTCGACCGCCGCTCCGGCGATGCTGCCGCTACCGGCGACGTGAAGAGCACCTACAGCGATCTCAAAGCGCGTCCCGGGGGGGCGCTGCTAGCTTCCTCCGATCCAATCCACGTGACCGCGCCCAGCATGCGCGCGCTGCGCGGCAGTGGAATGGCGGTGTACTCCGGCGGGGCCAGGTTGTGGCAGGGATCCAGTATCGTGCAGGCGCCGGTGATCGAGTTCAACCGCCAGGAGGGTCGCCTGGTGGCCAGGACCTCTACGCCGGGCGCGACAACGGGCGCAGTTACCACAACCTTTGTCCAGCAAGACCAACACGGCAAAGCAACCCCCGTGAGCGTAGGTTCGGCGCTGTTGACCTACCTCGACCACGAGCGCAAGGCACGATTTGAAGGTGGCGTGGTCCTGCGCACTACGGACACAACCGTGACCGCGGAAAAAGCTGACGTTTATTTGCAAGCCAGGGGCCAAACCGCCGCCGCTTCCGGGCAGCCCGCGCCGAGCCAGATTGAGCGAATCGTGGCTGAAGGGAAGGTCAATATCCAGCAAACGAACCGGCGCGCTACCGGCCAAAAGCTGGTTTACACAGCCTCGGACGGCAAGTTTGTGCTGGTCGGCGGACCTCCTAGCATTTTTGATGCCGAACGGGGCAACATTACCGGCGGTTCGTTGACTTTCTACAATCGCGATGATAGGGTCGTGGTTGATAGTAGCAATTCTTCGCCAACCGTAACCCACACGCGGGTAGCCAAGTAGATGCAGACCCTGGCGACAGACGAAATAGGCAAATCTTACCGCGGGCGTCGGGTCGTAAGTGCTGTCAGCCTCCACGTCAATCAAGGGGAAGTAGTGGGTTTGCTGGGGCCCAACGGCGCCGGCAAGACGACTACCTTTTACATGATTGTCGGGCTTACTCCTCCCGATTCGGGGAAGGTGACGCTCGACGGCCAGGACATCACCGCCACCCCTATGTACTTGCGAGCAAGGAACTTCGGCGTCAGCTACCTGTCGCAGGAGCCCTCGGTTTTCCGCAAGTTGACGGTCGAGGAGAACATCCTGGCGGTGCTGGAAGTGCAGCCCACCTCCTGGCACGAACGCCGGGAAAGGATGGAGAAGCTGATCGGGCAGTTGGGCCTGGGGTACATCCGCAAGAACCGCGGCTATGCCCTGTCGGGCGGTGAGCGGCGCCGGGTGGAGATTGCCCGTGCCCTGTGCATCCAGCCCAAGTTCATCCTGCTGGATGAGCCTTTCTCGGGGATTGACCCGATTGCTGTGCTGGACCTGCAGAAGATCATTGCCGATCTCAAGGCCAGCGGCATCGGGGTGCTGATTACCGATCACAATGTGCGCGAGACGCTTTCCGTCACCGACCGGGCCTACATCATTAACGAAGGACGTATCTTCCGGACCGGTACTCCGGAGCAGCTCGGCAACGACCCGGAAGTCAAGCGCGTTTATTTAGGGGAAAGCTTCTCGCTGGTCTAGGGGTGCTTTCTTACGCCGGTAACTTGCTCTTGGGCAAATTCGGAGCGAAACTTTGATGAGCGATTTGCTGATTCGCCGAATTGGCGCAATTCAATCACCAAATCGCTAAATCACCAAATCACGAAATGTTTGTAAGGCATCCATGGTAATGCTGTCACCAAGGCTCAACTTGAGGATCATGCAGAAGCAGATCCTGACACCTGGCCTGGTCCAGATGGTCAGCGTTCTCGCGCTGAACAAGCTTGAGCTCAAGGACATGATCAATGCGGAGATGGTGGAGAATCCCGTCCTGGAGGAACTGGACGGCACCGTTCCGCTGCTCGATGAGGTTGCCGGCAAAGAAGAGGAGCGCGAGCGCTTAGCCGCCGCCGAGGCCGATCCTGCCGCCGCAGTCGACAAAAAGGACCCCTTCGACGAAATTGACTTCGGCTCCTACTTCCAGGATTACCTCGATCCCGGCTATCGCAGCCCGGAATCCGAGTCCGTGGAAAAGCCTTCGTTCGAGAATTTCCTGTCCAAGGCCAGCACCCTCACCGACCACCTGATGTGGCAGTTGGGCGCGATGAGCGTCACGCCCAGCGTGCGCGAGGCTGCGGAACTTATCATCGGAAACCTCAACGAAGAGGGATACCTGACCGCCAGCGACGAGGAGTTGATGCTCGCGGCCCTGCCGTATGTGAACGCGGTGCGTCCACAGCCGGCCGTTGCCGAATCCGCGCCTGAACCCGAACCGCAGCCGGAATCGGATGCCTTGCTGGACGGCCTGATCGACGACGCGGTAGCGCTGGAGACCGCGGATGACTTGATCGTCGCCGCTATGGCCGACGAAGCGGCGCGGGTTTCGCCGGAAGTTGCGGTCGCCGTGGCGGAGCCTTATGCAGTCGCGGCCGCGGAGGAACAGGCCGCATCGCCGGCAGTGGCCGAAGCGGAGGTTGCAGTCGAAGTGCACGCCGGGCCGCACCTGGTGGAATCGGCGGGCGTCAAGCCGCTGTTCACGCGCGACGATCTGCACGCTGCCCTGACCCTGGTGCAGCAGATGGATCCGGCCGGCGTCGGCGCGCGCGACGTGCGCCAGTGTCTGCTGGCGCAATTGATATTTCTGCAGCATGCGCACCAGGTGACGGGCGCCCACGGCAACGGAACCGGCGAAGCGCTGGCGGATGCCGTCGTCATTGTCGGCGAGCACCTCCGGGCGGTGCAGAACAAGCAGTTGAAGGAAATCGCCAAGGCGATCGGCCGCCCGCTGGAAGCGGTGCAGGCCGCCCTTGATCTGGTGAAGACGCTCGATCCCCGCCCCGGCCTGCGCTACAACAAGGTCGAACCGCGGCTGATCGAGCCTGACGTGGCCTTCATCAAGCATGGTGACGAATACCTCGCCGTGCTCAACGACGACGACGTCCCCCAGCTCCGTCTCAATACGACATACAAGAAGCTGCTGAGCCGCGAGGCCGCCGAAAAAGATGTTCGCAATTACGTGAAAGAGCGGTATAAGTCCGCCATCCAGTTGATCAAGAACATCGAGCAGCGCAAGCAGACCATCTTGAAGGTTTGCTATGCGATTCTGGGACGGCAAAAGGATTTTCTGGACCACGGCATCGACCAGTTGAAGCCCATGATGATCAAGGAAGTGGCGGAAGAGATCGGGGTGCATCCTTCCACCGTCAGCCGCGCCGTGGCTAACAAGTACGCCCACACGCCCCAGGGCGTGTTTGAACTCCGCTATTTCTTCAGCGAAAGCGTCAACGGGCCCGAGGGCAGCAACACCTCGTTGCTCATCCTCAAGCGCCGCGTCAAGAAGCTGATCGAGGAAGAAGATCCCACCAGGCCGCTGACCGACGAGCAGATCACCCGCATCCTCCAATCGCAGGGTATCCAGGTCACTCGCCGCACGGTCGCGAAATATCGGGAAGACATGCACATCCCGAGCACCCACCAGCGCAGAGTGAAAGACTGATGTACGAATGTCGTGGGCTACGTTGCTAGCGGTACCACAGATAAGTGAACGCACCAGGATGGTCACCGGGACGTTCGGAACACGGACGGCGGGCATCCTGGCGATAAAGGGGGCGTTCGATGAACGTGGAATACACCGGCAGGCAGTACGAAATCAGTCCCAAGGTCCGCAAGCAGGTCGAACACGGTCTCGCCAAACTGGTCAAAATCCTGGGCGACAATTTTGAGTCGAAGGTGATCCTCGCCGTCGAGAAGCACCGCTGCAAGGCCGAGATCACCGTCACCGTGCGCAGCAATCCCATCGTGGGCGCGGCCGTGGCGGGCGACATGATCGCCGCGGTTGGCGAGGCGCTGGACCGCATCGAGCGCCAGGCCATCAAGCACCGTACACGGTGGCGCTCCATCAAGCAGAAGGCGCGCAAGAAGCAGCCCGCCAGCGCCGCCGAAGTGCAGGTCGAGGAATTCCGCATGGCGGTGGGCGCCAACGCTTCTACCGCGGTCCCGGTGGTAGTGCACGCGTATCCGGTGGCGTCGCGTACCCTGGAGGCGCACGTCGTGCCCTCCCACGATGCCGTGGCGCTGCGTCCCATGACGCTGGAGGAGGCCGTCAAGGAAGCCCAGTTCCGCGATCGCGATGTCTTCGTCTTCCGCGATCTGAAGGGCAAAGTCATAGTCCTTCACCGGACCAAGGACGGCAAGATGGAGTTGATTGAGGCGCCGTAACCAGTTTCAGTTTCGAGTTTCGGTTTCGGGTTTTTAGTTTCCAGAGGGGCACAGCGATGTGCCCCTTTGCATTGGTCTATCAGTCTCTCAGTCAGTCGGTCTAGGGAATCTCTGAACAACTACAGCGCTCGTCTCGCTGAAGGGTCGCGGATGTCGGATTCAATCGGTTTGACTGAACCCACGAAGGGTGCGGTCGCTGAATTTGCGGCCCGGCGAGT
>JBEKZP010000030.1:0-38236 GCA_049509755.1 Terriglobales bacterium
CAGCAGTTCGACCGCTAGCCCGGAATAGAAACAAAGAAGGCAATACCTGGGGCTCGCGCAGAGAACGTCACGACGTTCTCACGCACACACTAAAGCCCACAGCGTTTGCGCAACTGAGGCGGCACGGCTGAAGCCGTGCCCTTCCCACGCCGTGCCCTTCCCACGCCGTCCACGCAGAAACTCTAGTACGCCCAGCGCAGCAGCGTCGCACCGGTCGTAAAGCCGGCGCCGACGGAGGCCAGCAGCACCAGGCTTCCCTTCTTCAGCTTGCCTTCGTCAATGGCAGTCTGCATGGCGAGCGGCACGGTGCCGGCCGTGGTGTTGCCGAAGCGGTCGATGTTGATGATAGGAGCTTCGGGACGGAACCCGAGGCGCTCGGCGGTGCTGATCATGATGCGCTTATTCGCCTGGTGCGGGATAAAGCAATCAATGTCAGTCGCCTTGAAGCCGTTGCGCTTGAGCAGGCGATCGCAGACGTCGGCCATGTTGCGCACCGCGTATTTGAACACCGCCGGGCCGTCCTGGTGGACGTAATGCATTTTCTTATCCACGGTTTCGTGCGAGGAGGGATTCAGGCTGCCGCCGCCGGGCATGTAGAGCGAGCATCCGCCGGCGCCGTCAACGTAGTGGAGGAAATCAATCAAGCCGGCATCCTCGCCTTCGGCGGCGGGTTCCAGCAGCACGGCGCCGGCGCCGTCGCCGAAAATGATGCAGGTGGCGCGATCGGTGTAGTCGATGATCGAGGACATGACGTCGGCGCCGATGACCAGGACTTTCTTGTGCGCGCCGGTCGAGATGAACTGCGCCCCGGCCTGCAGGGCGTAGACGAAGGCGGAACAGGCGGCGGAGAGATCGAAGCCCCAGGCGCCCTTCGCGCCCAGCTTGTGCTGCACCAGGCAGGCGGTGGAGGGGAAAAACATGTCGGGCGTAACCGTGCCGACGATGATGACTTCAACCTCCTCCGGGTTGATGCCGCGCTTGAGCAGGGCGCATTTGGCGGCTTCGAAAGCAAGATCGCTGCTAGCGACGCCCTTCTCCACGATGTGGCGCTCGCGGATGCCGGTGCGCTCCATGATCCACTGGTCGCTGGTTTCCACCATCTTTTCCAGGTCTTGATTGGAGAGGACACGCGGAGGAAGGTAGGTGCCAAGGGAGGTGATCTTCGCCCGAATGGGAGTAGTCAATGAGGTCTCCGTTTCGCAGTCGCGAGTCCCGAGTCCCGAGTTGCGAGCGCCCGCAGATCCGGGCTTCGTGATTCGGGACTGAGGACCCGCGCAAAACCAGACATTCTGAACGAAAGGGACGGGTGGTGTCCAAAATAAAAAGCCGGACACCGGCGAACCCGCTGCGCACGTAAGAGCCCGTTACCGTTGCTTCCTTCCGGACCTGGCGGGATTGGCGGGAAGACGTCGCGCGGGGCCGATGCCCGACACGGGTGATTCTAACAGGGTCTGTCGGTCTATCGGTCTATCGGTCTTTCAGTCTTTCGGTCTATCAGTCGATCGGTCGATTCGGACGATCGGCAGGAAAGTAATTTCCTAGACCAAGCGACCGACAGACCGATAGACCGACAGACCTTCCCCGTGACACCAATCAAGAGTTGCTTCACAATGAGTGCGTGGCGAGCGGGGGAAAACTCGATCTGATCTCGATCCTGACGCCGCCCGCGCCCCGGCAACCAGCCACCTTCCGCAACACCATCGAGCAGTATTTCCAGATATCGCTGTTCCTGCTGGTGACCACCGGGTTTGTGACGCTGACCACGACGGGGCGCCTGGACGCGGTCTCGCTGGTGACGGTCTCGGCGGCGCTGCTGTTGCGCGCTTACCTGATGCTGCGCGGGCGCACCCTACAGATACCCGAGCGCTGGACGTCGTACCTGACGCTGATTTACGTGTTGTTCTACGCCGCCGACATTTTCCTGGTCTCCGGCAGTTACGTGGACGCCACCGTGCACCTGGTGCTGTTCATCATGGTGGTAAAGATTTTTTCGGTGCAGCGCGACCGCGACCACCTCTACCTGGCGATCCTATCGTTTCTGGAAGTGCTGGCGGCGGCGGTGCTGACGGTGGACACGGTATTTTTCGGCGCGTTCTGCGTGTTCATGCTGCTGGCGGTGGCGACGTTTATCAGCATGGAAATGAAACGCTCGGCGGCGGCCGCATCGCACGCGCTGCCGGCGCCGGCGGTGCCCAACCCGTCGCGACGGATGATGCGCTCGCTGTCCGGCATCGCACTGCTGATGACGGCGGCGGTGGTGGTGGGAGCGGCGGCGATTTTCTTCGTCCTGCCGCGGCTGTCGGCGGGCTACCTGAGCGCCTACGCGCCGCGCAACGAGTTTGTCAGCGGATTCAGCGACCGCGTTCAATTGGGCGAGATCGGGCGCATCAAGCAATCGGACACGGTGGTGATGCACATCGAGATCGAGGGCGACCGCGGCGCCTACGCCGACCTGAAATGGCGCGGCGTGGCGCTGGCGCTGTTCGACGGCAAGCAGTGGCAGAACCCGCCGTCGAGCACGATGGAGGCGTTTGCGTCCAGCCCGCGCAACGACCCGGAAGTCCGCCTGACCGGCATGGGGCGCTATAACTTGTCGCGGGCCCAGACCAGCGCGCGGAACCTGCCGATAGACCGCGACGATGTGCGCGGACTGCGGCCCCTGTTCTACAAAGTCCTGATGGAACCGATCGGGACCAACGTGCTGTTTTTGGCGCCGGTGCCGATCAGCGTGCAAGGCCGGATCATGGAAATCGGCGTGGATGACAGCGGCGCGGTGTACAACCTGGACCGCAGCCGCATGACGGAGAGCTACACCGCGTCGTCGCTGTGGGGACAGCCGGGCGCGGAACGGCTGCGGCGGCCGGCCGGCAAGGTTCCGAACGACATCACCATGATCTACCTCCAGCTCCCGGCGCGTGTGGACCGGCGGGTGGTGGAACTGGCGCAGCAGATCACGGCGGATGCGGGAACGGATTACGAGAAGGCGTCGGCGATCGAGCTCTACCTGCGCACCCGTTACGGCTACAGCCTGCAGATGGCGACTACGCCGCCGCCGGACCCGCTGGTGTATTTCCTGTTCGAGCGCAAGGAAGGACACTGCGAGTATTTCGCGTCGGCCATGGCGGTGATGCTGCGCACGCTGGGAATCCCGGCGCGGATCGTGAATGGCTTCCGCGGCGGCGAATACAACGACCTGACGGGCAGCTACATCGTGCGCGGACGCGACGCGCACTCCTGGGTGGAGGCGTACATTCCGGGCTACGCGTGGGTGAGCTTCGATCCGACGCCGGCGGATCCGGTGCCGGTGGTCGGCAACATGCACCGCTTCCTGCTTTACCTGGACGCGGCGCGCGAGTTCTGGCGGGAGTGGGTGATCAACTACGACTTCCTGCACCAGCGCACGCTTACCATTACGGCAATGGCGCACGGACGTACGGTGGGCGACCAGACACGCACCTGGCTCCGCCACCATTATCAAGACCTGGTGGCGCGGGCGCGCCGCGTGCATCGCGAGGCGGAGCGCAATCCGCGCACATGGGCCATGGGTGCGCTGTTGGCGATGATGCTGTGCGTGCTGCTGGCGAATGCGCCGCGCATCTGGAGGGCGGCGCACCGGCACCGGGTGGCGCGCAACCCGGTGAAGGCGCCGGATGCCGCGGCCAGCATCTGGTACTCGCGCATGATCCGGTCCCTGGACAGAAAAGGATTTCCCAAGAAGCCGGCGCAAACGCCGCGCGAGTTCGTGGCCAGCATTCCGGAACCGCCGCTACATGATTCGGTGGCAACGTTCACCCGCCATTACGAGCGAGCGCGGTTTGGCAAGTCGCCGGAGGACGCGGCCAGGCTGCCGGGGCTTCTGGAAGAAATAAAAACCAAGTAAAAGCAAACCACGAAGGACGCGAAGGAAAATAACACTGGATTGCCTTTGCGATCTTTGCGTCCCTTGCGGTTCAATGTTTTTCGGCTTCCTTCGTGAACCTTAGTGTCCTTTGTGGTTTGCCTGTTTCCCGCGTGAAACTACTGTTTACGATAGAATTAAACCACTGCATGCCTGACCATTCGGTGACCCTCGAACAACCCATGGCTTCTGAGAAGGACGCGCCGAGCACGCGGCCGCAGAAGGTTGGATTCGTGTCCCTGGGCTGCCCCAAAAACCTGGTGGACTCCGAAGTCATGATGGGCATGCTGGCGCAGGCTGGGGCGGAGATCACGGCGCGGGCCGAAGACGCCGACGTGATCGTGGTGAATACCTGCTCCTTCATCGAGAGCGCGCAGCAGGAATCGGTGAACACCATCCTGGAAATGGCACGGCACAAAACCAACGGCCGCGCGCGCAAACTGGTGGTCGCCGGATGCCTGGTGGAGCGCTTCCGCAACCAGATCCAGAAGGACATTCCGGAAGTGGACGCGGTGGTGGGAACGGGTGAGCTGCCGAAGATTCTCGAAGCCGCCGGTCTCCAGGCGCCAGGCTCCAGGCCGGAAAACAGCTCGCCATTCGTCGTTCTGAACGGTAACGGGCGCGCGGAAGGACATGCACGCGAGCAGGCGGGGCGGTTTTCGCGCGAGGCATGGGACGGCGCCATCGCGGACTTGCCGAATTATCTGTACGACGAGACCACGCCGCGAATGCTGGCGACGCCGCGCGCGTCGGCGTACATCAAGATTGCCGAGGGTTGCGATCACCCGTGCAGCTTCTGCATCATTCCGCAGCTTCGCGGCAAATTCCGCTCGCGGCGCTTCGAGTCGGTGATCGCCGAGGCGGAACGGCTGGCGCGCGGCGGCGTGCGCGAGATCACGCTCATCGGCCAGGACACCACCTGCTACGGCGAAGATTTCGGGCTGAAGGACGGGCTGGCGCTGCTGCTGGAAAAGCTGGCTGGCATCGAAGACCTGCGGTGGATCCGGTTCCTCTACGCGTATCCCAACAAGATCACCGGGCGCTTGCTGGAGACGATCGCGGCGCAGGAAAAGGTCTGCTCGTACATGGACGTGCCGCTGCAGCACGCGTCGGCAACGGTGCTGAAGCGCATGAAACGCGGCGGCGGCGCAGAGCTGTTCCTGCGCTCGATCGAGAAGATGCGCCGCACCATTCCTGACCTGACACTGCGCAGCTCCTTCATTGTCGGCTTCCCCGGCGAAACGGAGCGCGAGTTTGAAGAACTGTGCAACTTCGTGCGCGAGGCGCAGTTCGACTGGATGGGCGCGTTTGCCTACTCCGACCAGGAGGGCGCAAGCGCGCACGAGTTGGGCAAGAAGGTTGCGCCGGCGGAGATCGAACGGCGGCGGCGGAAGCTGATGCAAATGCAGAAAACCATCAGCCGCAAACGGAAAAAGGCACTGGTCGGACGCCAGTTCGACCTGCTGATCGAAGGCCCGTCAAGCGAAACCGAGCTGTTGTGGGAAGGCCGCACGCCGATGCACGCGCCGGAAATTGACGGCAAAGTGTTCATCAGCGACTTTGCCGACGAGTCGGAACTGGAGCCGGGCACGTTTCACCGGTGCGAGATCACGGAAGCGCACGAGTACGACCTGGTCGCGCGAGTCCTCTGATTTGCAATTTGTAATTGGTAATTTGCAATTGGCCAGTTTCGAGACACATCCCCTGGTTCCCTGCTGCTTCCGGTTTACAAATTACAAATTGCAAATTACAAATCACCGGACGCGCATCCCGTAAAATGAGTCCACCATGCCTCGCAAGCGCGTCCGCAGCCTACGTTGTCCCACGTGCCGCAAGCTGGTGCTGCGCGCCGATCCCGAGTTCCCTTTCTGCAGCGAACGTTGCCGGCTGATTGACCTGGGCAAGTGGGCCAGCGGCGGGTACGTAATTTCCGATCCCATCAATCAGGGCGACCAATTCGGCGAGGCGGATTACACTGTGGAACAGGGCCGCCTCTCGAAAACGGACAGCAAGCACGATGACAACGACCGAAAGCGCTCCTGAGACCCGGCCCGCTACGCACAAGAGCGCGTGGGCCTGGGCCATCGGCACTTTTTTCGGGATTGGCAAGCTGAAGCCCGGTCCGGGAACCTGGGCATCGGTAGCGACCGTCGGGTTATGGCGCGCGTTTGCCCCGTTCGCGGATGGGTATCAAATTCCGGTAGCAATCGCTGCGGCAGCGCTGGTGACGGCGGCCGGAATTCCGGCGGCCACCCGGGTGGCGCGCGAGTCGGCGCGGAAAGACCCGGGGTTCGTTGTCATTGACGAAGTGGCGGGGCAGTTGATCGCCCTGATCGGCGCGCCGCTGCATTGGAAAACTCTACTGGCGAGCCTTATACTTTTTCGTGTCTTCGACATCGTGAAGCCGCCGCCGCTTCGCCGGCTGGAAGATTTGCCGGAGGGCGCCGGAATCATGCTCGACGACGTTGGCGCGGGGATTTACGCGCTGGCGGCGATGCAAGCGTTGCGTCATTTCGGACTGCTGCCGTGATCGGCGACGTTACTTGCGCATCTATGTACACAAAGGACCATGGGAATTTCTGACCGGCTGCTGGGGAAAAAAAACGTCAACGGGAAACCGCGGATTGATACCGTGGAGCCGAGCGCTGCCCTGCCCGGCGGCGAGATCCGCATCATCGGCAGCGGGCTGCGCCCGCACGAATTGCGCCGACCCAAGGTTCAGTTCGGCGACATCGAAGGCGCGGTGGTCATCAGTTCCGACCAGTTCCTGGTAGCGCGCGTTCCCGAGGGCGCGCACTCCGGGCCGGTGACGGTGGACGCCAACGGGCACGCCAGCAACCCGCACGACATCCGGGTGGCGGTCACCATCGCCGAGAACCTGCACCCGGTCACTAATCCCGCGCTCGACCAGGAAGGCAACATCTACGTGACGTTTTCCGGATCGCGGGGCCAGAAGGTGCCGGTGGCGATCTACAAGATCGACACCAACTACAACGTCAAGCCATTCCTGGCCGAGATGATGAACCCGACCGCCATCGCCTTTGACCGCGAGGGGCAGATGTACGTCAGCTCGCGCTACGACGGTGCCGTCTACCGCGTCGCGCCGAACGGCACCATGTCCGCCTACGCTGAAGGGATGGGCGTGGCCACCGGGATGGCATTCGACCGGGAAGAAAATCTGTACGTCGGCGACCGCAGCGGAACGATTTTCAAGATTTCGCGCGACCGGCAGATTTTCGTGTTTGCGACGCTGGAGCCGAGCGTGTCGGCGTATCACCTGGCATTCAGCCCCAATGGGAATCTGTACGTGACGGGGCCGACGACTTCGAGCTTCGATGCGGTGCACGAGGTCGATCCGCACGGCAGCGTGTCGGTGTTCTTCCGTGGACTGGGACGCCCGCAGGGCCTGGCTTTCGACGTGGACGGAAATCTGTACGTGGCGGCGTCGCTGCGCGGCAAGCGAGGCGTGGTGCGGGTCACGCCGGAGAAGCACGCTTCGCTGGTGGTGGCCGGCCAGAACCTGGTGGGATTGGCGTTTGCGCCGGGACGCGCCGCGGTGCTGGCCACCACCAACGCCGTCCATCGTCTCTCGTGGGACATCCAGGGGCATCCCCTGATGCCGGTGGAAGAGACGGCGTAACAGTCGACAGTCGACGGTCTGCGGTCGACGGCTCAAGCGGTGGCTCTCGACAATTGGGACAACTGCCCGTCTTGGGTGTGCAAGAAGCTTGCCACCGACGGGTGCGGCGGACGGCCATCGACCATCGACCATCGACCGGTTTAGACTTCCATCGTGACCGCCGAAATCATCGCCATCGGCTCCGAGCTGCTCACGCCTTTTTTCCAGGACACCAATTCGCTCTACCTCACCGAAAAACTGAATGAACTAGGAGTGGAAGTGGCGTTCAAGACGGTGGTCGGAGACAACCGCGATCACCTCACATTGGCGGCGCGAGTCGCGGTCGGTCGTGCCGACATCCTGATCTTCATGGGCGGGCTGGGCCCAACCGAGGACGACCTGACGCGCGAGGGCGTTGCCGCCGCGCTCGGGCGCGAGATTCATCGCGATTCCGAAATCATCACCCAGCTTTACACGCGCTACGCCAAACTGCGGCGCAAAATGCCGGAGAACAACGAAAGCCAGGCGGACGTGATCGACGGCGCGGAGGTACTGCCGAACGCAATGGGATCCGCGCCGGGACAGTGGATCGAGCTCGAGCACGAGGGCGCAAAGCGGTACATCATGCTGCTGCCCGGGCCGCCGCACGAGATCAAACCCATGTTCGACGGGCAGTGCATTCCGCGGCTGCGCGAGCGCCTGCCGCGCCAATTCATCGCCACGCGCGTGCTGAAGGTGGCGATGATGGGGGAATCGGACTGCGACCAGCGGGTCGCGCCGATTTACAAGCGCTTCACCGACGTGCAGACGACAATCCTGGCGGGCGCGGGCGAGATCCAGCTTCGTCTGACCGCGCGAGCGGATTCCCAGGAGGCGGCGCAAGCGCGCGTGGACGAGCTGGCGGGGTTGCTGGAAGACGAATTGGACGATTTCGTTTACTCCAGCCAGGGAGAATCGCTGGAGCAGATTGTCGGCTACTTCCTGCAGATGCGCGGCGCCAATATCGCGGTGGCGGAGTCGTGCACCGGGGGAATGCTGGGCGAGAGGATCACCAAGGTCAGCGGCAGTTCGCGGTACTTTGTCGGCGGCGCGATCGTGTACGACAACGAGATGAAGGCGCTGTTCGCCAACGTGCCGCCGATGCTGGTGGCACAGCATGGGGCGGTGAGCCAGGAAGTTGCCGCGGCCCTGGCGGAAGGAATTCGTGAGGAGTGCCGCGCGAGCGTCGGCGTGGGCATCACCGGCGTGGCGGGGCCGACCGGCGGGACGGACGAAAAGCCGGTCGGGCTGGTGTATATCGCGGTGGCGGACGGAAAGCGTACCGAGGTGGTGGAGCGCAAGTTTTCCGGCGACCGCGACCGCATTCGCTGGTGGGCGACACAGCAGGCACTCGACATGGTGCGGCGGCGCTTAATGTAATTAAGAATGAAGAAGTCAGAATTAAGAATGAAAACGACCGCCGTGCTTCTCCATTCTTAATTCTTACTTCTTAATTCTTAATTTCGTCGCTCCTCCGCGGTGAATTGAGATTCTCATGAGAGTTTTCGTGGGGCTGGACATTGAAGCCGCCATTCGCGAGCGCATGACGCGCTACCTGGAAGGGGTGCGCGGATTTGCGCCGGAGGCGCGCTGGGTGAAGCCGGAATCGTTCCACGTCACGCTGAAATTTATCGGCGAGCAAAAGGACGAACTGGTGGAGGAGATCAAGCGCGAATTGGCGACGGTGCGCGCGACGCCGTTGGACATTTCATTTCGCGGAAACGGTTTTTTCCCCAACGCGCGCAGCCCGCGCGTGTTCTGGCTCGGCATTGAAGCCGGAGAGCAACTGGCGCAGCTTGCCAAGGCGGTGGACGAGGCGGTGGCGCGAACTGGCGTGCCGCGCGAGACCAACGATTACCAGCCGCATTTGACGCTGGCGCGCTCGGGATCGGGCAGGCCGCAGCCGATGCCGGGCGACACGCCAAGCCCGCCGCTGCGACGACTGGGAGAGAAATTGGAAGGCAAGCCCGCACCCGACTTCGGTACAATGACCGCTCGCGAATTCTTTCTGTACGAGAGCAAGCTGTCGCCGGCTGGGGCGCGCTACACGAAGGTCGCTCGCTTTCCGTTGGAATAGTCGTCAGTCTTCGGTCGTCGGTCTTCAGGCCTGACGACTGGAGACTGAAGACTGAAGACTTTTTTCATGGCCATCTACTTCATCGTCGCTGTGATCGCGTACCTGCTGGGGTCGATTCCCTTCGGGTACATCCTGATGCGCGTGTTTCGCGGCGAGGACGTGCGCGCTATCGGCAGCGGAAACATCGGCGCGACCAATGTGGCGAGGAAGGCGCCGGGGTTGGGCGTGGCGACGCTGGTGCTGGATGCGGCAAAGGGATACTCTGCCGTGGCCCTTGCTGCTGCCATTGCCCACTCGCAGTGGAACAGTACTCACCCCGGAATATATTTGTATTATGACGCCCACCCATACAAGGTTTGGCCAGCGGTACTGATGGCGGTCGCGGCGACCTTCGCGATTCTCGGCCACATCTTCCCTGTCTGGCTGAAGTTTAGAGGCGGCAAGGGAGTCGCGACCGGAGTCGGCGCATTTGTCGCGCTCGCACCCAAGGCAGTGCTGATCGTGCTGTTGATTTTCGTCGCGATTGTGGCGGCGTTTCGGTACATTTCGCTCGGCTCCATCGTAGCGACGGCGGCATTTCCGTTGTTTGCGTGGCTGCTCTACCGGTACCAGGCATCACCGGCGGTCTTCGCCGCGATGGTGTGCGCGTCGGCGTTGATCATTGCCAAGCACCACCAGAACATACGGCGGTTATTGGCGGGGACAGAGCACCGGTTCGAGTTGAAGCACCGATAGATTCAGCCGTCCCTACGGGACTTGAGTTTGTGTTGGCTCGGTACCCAGGACTGAAGTCCTGGGCTATTTTCGTGCCGTCCCTACGGGACTCTGATAGTAAGGATACGGCTACCCCGGGCTTACGCCCGGGGCTAGGTTCTGCCGCCCGCTGCGCGGGCTCAGCTTTGAGCAGTTTGTAACTGAAACTCGAAACTGAAAGTGTTTTGAAACTGAAACTCGAAACTGAAACTGATGAGTGAAATCGCGGTCATTGGCGCGGGAGCGTGGGGCACGGCGTTGTCCATCGTGCTGGGACGCAAGGGCACACACCGCGTCAAGCTGTGGGCATTTGAGAAAGAAGTTCGCGAGTCCATCCTGGCGCGCCGCAGCAACGATTTGTTCCTCGCCGGTGCGCAGATTCCCGCCGCCGTCACTCCCACCAACAATTTCGAGGAAGCGCTGCGCGGAGCGGAAATTGTGGTCAGCGTGATGCCGTCGCACCACTGCCGCGGGTTGTTCCGGCAAATGGCGCCGCACCTGACGCCGGAGATGATGTTCGTCAGCGCCACCAAGGGGGTGGAAACCGACACGCTGCAGCGCATGAGCGAAGTGATCGCGCACGTGCTGCGCGAGAGCGGGCGCGTGCCCAAACCGCGCATCGGGGCGCTGAGCGGGCCGTCATTCGCGAAAGAAGTGGCGCGCGGCGACCCCACGGCGATCACTGTTGCGTCGAAGGATGCGCAGCTCGCGGAGACGGTGCAGCGCGAATTCAGCGAGCCCTGCTTCCGCGTCTATACCAACGACGACGTGGCGGGCGTGGAGCTGGGCGGCTCGCTGAAGAACGTGATCGCGATTGCCGCCGGCGTGTGTGACGGCTTGGGGCTCGGGTTCAATACCATTGCCGCGCTGATCACGCGCGGGCTGGCGGAAATCACGCGGGTTGCGGTGGCCTGCGGCGCGCGGGCCGACACCATGGCGGGGCTGGCAGGAATCGGCGACCTGGTGCTGACCTGCACCGGCGGCCTGTCGCGCAACCGCACCGTGGGCGTGGAACTCGGCAAGGGGCGCAAGCTCGACGAGATTATTTCCGGCATGCACGGCATGGTCGCCGAGGGCGTGCTGACGACGAAGGCGGCGGTCGGCCTGGCGCGGAAGTACGCGGTGGAAATGCCCATCACCGAGCAGATTGACGCCATCTTGAACCAGGGTAAGGCGCCGCGCGAAGCCATCCACGAGCTGATGACGCGGCCGGGCGCCAGCGAAGTGGCGCTGTATAGGGCGTGAAGCAAGAAAAACCGCCACGGATTTCCACGGATGAACGCGGATCGGAAAATCGAGCTGCGAAGTTCCGCAGCGCGACTCTGGTTCTTCTTTACCCCGCCACGAACCATCCTGGGCCGGCAGGCTGGCGATTTCCAGCAACGGAGCCTTTTTCATGACGGCTCGGCGCGCCCATGTGATAAAAAACAACCCTCAACGCGACCCCAGCAGATTACGGCGGCTATGGCAATCCAGGTAGAGCGGACGGAATTTGACGAGCAGTTGGGCTACCAATACTACGTGGCCTTCAACTCCAGTGGCACGTTCGAGGAAGATGAAGTACATGAGCGCGTGCCGGTGGAAGTTGCGATTTCATTGTGCGAAAACGGCGATCTGGCCGATTTCAGTTTCGAGCTGCCGAAAATCTGCCGCTCCGAAGCGGCGCTGGAGTTCCTGAAGGAAGCGGGCAACGCCAGCTACATCGAGCCGCGGGTGTACATCACCATGCCGGAACTGAGCGGCGACGTGGTGGCGCGGGCCGCCGGACGCCTGGAACTCGATCTCGCCGGGCGCATTATCGGGCTGGAAATCCTGTGGGCGCCCATCGCGGTAGATGAACCCGACGAGCGAAAACCTTAGCTGGTCGAAGCCGCGCTCGATGCCGGCGCGTGCATGGGCGGCGTGTGGTGCGCATCGTGGCGGGCGCGCCGGATCTCTTCCACATCTCCCATCACAATCAACACCGTTCCGCCCTGGAGGGCAAGCGTGTCGGGCGGGTTGACCATGAAATCGTGCTTGTGCTCGCCCATGGTGGTCTTCACGGCGAGCGGCAGCAGGTGGTAACTGGCACGGAATTTCAGGTCATCCAGGCTTCTGCCGACCCACGGCGAGGTGCCGGCAACCACGATTTCGTCGATGCGCAGGGTGCGGGACTTCTCGCGCAGCATGAGGTCAAGGAAGCTGGTGACGTGCGGGCGCATTGCCTCGCTGGCCAGGCGCAGGCCGCCGATGGCGTTGGGGGATACCGCGGTATTGGCGCCGGCGCGCAGCATGCGGTCGGCAAACTTCACGTCGGCGCAGCGGGCCACGATGCGCACCGTGGGGTTTTTCTGCCTGACCATGACCGTGGTCACGAGGTTGTCTTTGTCGCTGGCGACGGCCGCGATCACGCACTTGGCGCGGTCCAGACCGGCGGCGTCCAGCACGCTTTCCTCGGTGGCGTCCCCAATGACGTACAGGATCTCCTTGTAGCGGCCGCTCTCGTGCTCCTTGAAGCGGGTGATGTTGTCCTCCTGGTTCTCGATGACAAGGAAGGGCGTACTGGTGCGGTGGAATTCCTCGACCGCGTAGCGCCCGGTGTCGCCCAGGCCGCAAACGATGTAATGGTCCTTCAGTTCCCGGATGCGCTTCTGCATGGTACGTCTCCAGAACAGGTTGCGGATTTCTCCCTCGACCAAAAAGGCGGTGAACACGGAAAACACGTACACCGTGATCATGACACCGACGGCGACGACGAACATGTTGAAGATGCGCAGCGCCGGATTGTGGCTGGTGTCGACGATCTCGCCGTAGCCGACGCCGGCCAGGGTGACGACCGCCATATACAGCGACTGCAGGAAGGTGACCGAGGGGCCGCCGAGCACCTGGTACCCGGTGACCGCAATCGATGTCATTGTGGTCAGGGCCAGGATGGCGTAGAGGAGCCGTCGGCGGATGTTCATGCGTGGTCCCGTGCCCCGATGCTGCGCCTGGGGCGGAGTTCGGCGATGTTGGGGATGAAAGCGAGCGCGATTTTAGCACACGCGGATTACGAGTTGGTCGCCGGTCTGAATGCCGGCCGCGAGGCAAAAGGCATGGCATAAGATGTTGGCGTGGGTGACATCGCCGCGTTCGTGATTGCCGGTGGACAAAGCTCGCGCATGGGGCGCGACAAGGCGTTCCTGACCCTGGGCGGGAGCACGCTGCTGGAACGCACGCTGGCGGTGGCGCGCTGCGTCAGCCGGGAAGTCACGATCGTGGGCCAGCGCGAGAAATTTGCCGCCTACGGAAGCGTCATCGAAGACGTCTATCGCGGGCAGGGGCCGCTGGCGGGCATTCACGCGGCGCTATCCGGCAGCGCATTCGAGCTGAACCTGATGATCGGCGTGGACACCCCGTTTCTGGATCCGAAATTCGCGCAATATCTCGTGGAACAGGCGCGGACCAGCGGAGCGACCATCACCGTGCCGCGCGTTGCGTCACAGGCACAGCCGCTATGCGCGGTCTACCGGCGCGAGTTTGCCCCGGTAGCGGAAAACGCGCTGCGCCAGGGGCGCAACAATATCGTGCCGCTGTTTGCCGGGGTCACGACGCGCGAGATCGGCGACGTTGAAATGCAGGAACTGGCTTTTGATCCCCGAATGTTCGACAATCTGAATACCCCCGAGGAATGGGACCAGGCATGCAGACGAGCAACCAGATAGGCAATCGTTCTCCCGCCACCGAAACCGCAGCGTCGCTGGAATACGGTCCGGAAGGGGTGAAGCCCTACATCGAGTTCAAGGACGTGTCGAAGGCGTTCGGCGACAACCGCGTGCTGGACCAGGTGAATTTCCAGGTGTTGCCGGGCGAGACGGTTTGCATCCTGGGACGCAGCGGCGTGGGAAAATCGGTGTCGCTGCACAGCATCATGGGATTCCTGAAGCCGGACTCGGGCCGCGTGATCGTGGCTCACGAGGACATCACCGACTACGGCGAACCCGACCTGGAGCGCATCCGCAAGAAGGTCACCATGGTGTTCCAGAACGGCGCGCTGTTCGATTCCCTCAGCGTCGGCGAAAACGTTGCCTTCCCGCTGCGCGAGCGCGGCGACCTGGACGAGCAACAGATTTTCCAGGTCGTGGATGGGCTGCTCGACATGGTGGGCGTGAGGGCCATGCGTGATCTGCTGCCTCCGGATTTGTCCACCGGGATGAAGCGTTCGGTGGCCATCGCGCGCGCGCTGGCGGCGCAGCCCGAGGCCGTTCTTTACGACGAGCCGACCACCATGGTGGACCCGCTGATGGCGCAGCTTCTAGGAGATCTGATCAAGAAGTTAAAGTTTCAGTTGAAGCTGACCAGCGTGGTGGTGACGCACGACATGAGGCTGGCGGAAAAATTGGCGGACCGCATCGTGTTCCTGCACGAAGGCCGCGCCATCTTCCAAGGCACATCGCAGGAGATGGCCGCAAGCACCGAGCCGATCGTCCGGCAATTTCTCCAGCTCGACGAACTCAACACCGAGCAGTTCCGCCGGCCGGACAGCGCACCCGGACAGCAACCGGGGATCTAAGCCGCGAGTCCCGAGACCCGAGTCCCGAGCGGCCGGACGAAGCTTCTCGGGACTCGGGGCTAGCTACTAGCCGTTCCCGTGCACGTGCTCCGGGCGGACGGTGTAGATCACCCGCACCTCGCCGGGCTGTGCGTAGGGGTACTTGTCCACTCCGAGATATTTTTTCGCCAGCTTGTTGATGGAGTCGTCGCCGCCTTCCTGGGTGATGTCGGTCACCCGGCCGCGGACCTCGACATAGCGGTAGGGATTTTCCGGATCAACGATGGAGAGCGACACGCGCGGGTCGCGTCGGACATTGAGGTCCTTCTGCCGTCCACGCGCGGAATTGAAAATGAGGTTTTCGCCGTCGTAGTCAAACCAGACGGGCGTCACCTGCGGCTGGCCGTCGGGCATGAGGGTGCCCAGATTGGCGAATGCTTTCTTACCCTTGAACAAGTCGAGATACTTTTCAGGAATTTTTCCCGCCATTTTCTTCCTCCTGCCAAACGTCATCAGAAATGCGTGCTTTCGACTCTTCACCACCGAGTTACCGAGGAATTACGTTTTCAAAAACAAAAGCAGATACTCTCGGCGTATCGCGATCGTCGTCGTCGCCAAGATCACCCGATCACCAGATCACCGATCACCAGATCACCGATCACCGGATGGTCAGAATCCTTGCGCCACCAACCGCTCCACGGTGACTGCGCCCGTGGAACGCGCGCCGATCATCTTCTCCACGTATTTCGCAACGATATCGGTCTCGATGTTCACCGGATCGCCCGGCTTGAGGGAACACAGATTGGTGGCCTCGGCGGTGTGCGGGATGATGGCGATGGTCACCTTCGTCCCCTCCACCTTGGCCACCGTCAGGCTGATGCCCTCGATGGCGATCGAACCTTTGTACACGACGTAGCGCTCCAACTCGGCGGGAATTTCGACGTGCAGCCAGAAATCGTCGGCGCCGGGGATGCGCTCCAGGCCAAGAAATTTTCCCGTGCCGTCCACGTGTCCCTGCACAATGTGCCCGCCCATGCGGCCGTCGGCTTTCATCGGCAACTCCAGATTGACCAGCGCGCCCTCTTTGATGCGCGAGAACGACGTCAGACGCCAAGTCTCTTCCGCCAGGTCGGCGCGGAATGAATGGGGCGTGGCTTCAACCGCGGTCAGGCAGACGCCGCTCACCGAGACGCTGTCGCCCTTCTTCAATTCCCGCGGGGCGCGCTCGGCGTCAATGATCAGGCGGCGCGTACCGCCCGTGGTGGTGATTTTCGCTATGCGTCCAACGTCTTCCACTAGTCCGGTAAACATGATGAGTGCCTCGCAAACAGTCGATCGGTCAGTCGGTCAGTCGGTCGATCGGTCTATCAGTCGTTCGGCCCACCCTCGGACTGGATGACCGAAAGACCGATCGACCGAGAGACCTATGAGTACGGATCTTTCAAGTATCCTTCTACCGCAAAATCTTCCCCGAAGCGGTACAGCCGTATATTTCTAACATGGGCCGCCTCGCTCATGCGGCGAAAGCCGGAGCCGGTGGCGAACGGCACCGAGCCACTGCCCGCCAGGATCTTGGGGGCGTAGTACATAAAAACCTTGTCCACGATGCCGGAGGCCAGCGCCGCCCAGTTCACCATGGCGCCGCCCTCGATGAGCACGCTGACGATGTCCAATTCACCAAGACGCTGCACGATTCTGCCCAGGTCGGGGTGGCCATCCGGACCGCCGAGCGCGACCTGCTCGACGCGAATTCCGCGCTGTTCCAGTTCCCCGCGCTTTTTTTCCTCCGCGAACGAGCACAGGACCAGCACATCGTCGCGGCAGGTTTTTACCACGCGCGATTCCAGCGGCATGCGCAAGCGCGAATCCAGGATAACGCGCAGCAACGGACGGCGGCGCGGCAGCCCGGTGCGGTCGGTGAGCATCGGGTCGTCGGCGACGACGGTGCCGACACCGACCATGATCGCGTCCATGGCGTGCCGCAGTTCGTGCACGTGCGCGCGCGCCTCTTCGCTGGTGATCCAGCCGCCGGTGGCGCCACCCGCGCCCAGAGCCGCGGGATTTTCGGATTCGCCCGGTGGCGGGGCGATCTTGCCGTCCAGCGTCATTGCCGCCTTCAGCACGACCAGCGGCGTGCGAGTGCGGATGTGCTTGGCGAAAGCTTCGTTCAGCCGGCGCGCCTCTTCCTCGCCGACCCCGGTTGTGACCTCGATGCCGGCAGCGCGCAGCTTCTGAAATCCTTGTCCCTGCACTTGCGGGTTGGGGTCCTGCATGGCGGCGACGACACGGCGCACGCCTGACTTGATGACCGCATCGGCGCACGGCCCGGTGCGGCCCTGGTGCGAGCACGGTTCTAAATTAATGTAGAGTGTCGCGCCGCGCGCGCGCGCGCCCGCCTGCTCGAGCGCCAGGATTTCCGCATGCTTCAAACCATCGTAGGTGTAGGCGCCCTCGCCAGCCACTTGCCCGTTAATGCCCACCACCACGGCGCCAACGCAGGGATTCGGGGAGACAAGAGCAATCCCTTGGCGCGCCAGATCCAGCGCGCGCTCCATGAACCTTTCGTCTTGAGTCAGTTCCAGCAAAAGCCCACCGCAAAGTACGCAAAGGCCACAAAGGAAACGATAGCGACCTTGGGTCCTTTGCGGTTCGCATTTTCTTAAACAGCAAGTACCTGCATGAGACGCACACGCGAGTGCGCCCTTCGACTTCGCTCAGAGGCTGTGACTTTTTTGATTCTGCGCAGAAAGCGATACTGAAAACAAAAGTCTTAGTTGGCTCAAAAGCGCATAAATCGAAAAAAGTCACAAACTCTCAGGTCAGACAGTGTGCCACATGGTCCTACTCAAACAGCGAATCCACGAATTGTTCCGGATCGAAGGGCAACAGGTCCGTCTGCTTCTCGCCCACCCCGACGTAGCGCACCGGCAGGCCGAGCTCGCGCGAGATGGCGACGACGATCCCGCCCTTCGCCGTGCCATCCAGCTTGGTCAGCACGATGCCAGTGACGCCCGCCGATTCGGTGAACAGCCGCGCCTGCTGCAGGCCGTTCTGTCCGGTGGTGGCGTCCATCACCAGCAGGACCTCGTGCGGCGCGCCCGGAACAATGCGCTGTGCCATGCGCCGCATCTTCGAGAGCTCATCCATCAGGTTGCTTTTGGTGTGCAACCGGCCGGCGGTGTCCACGATCACGTACTCGGTGTCGCGCGCCTTGGCCGCCTGCAACGCGTCGTACAACACCGCGGAGGGATCGCCGCCGGGTTTGGTCTTGATCACTTCGGTGCCGGTGCGGTCGCCCCAGACTTCCAGTTGCTCAATGGCGGCGGCGCGAAAAGTGTCGGCGGCGCACAGCAGCACCGTTTTCCCCTGCGCACGCAGCGTGTGCGCCAGCTTGCCGATGGTGGTGGTCTTCCCCGTTCCGTTCACGCCGACGACGACGATCACCTCCGGCGGTTCCACGGCTTTGACCGGCTGCAGGCTGGCCCGGCTCAAGATGTTGAGCAGCTCGCCTTTCAGCACATGCTTGAGCTCGGCTACGTTGCCGATCTGCCTGCGGTCAACCTTTTCGCGCAAGGCCTGCAGGACCTCCTGCGTGGTCGCGCTGCCCAGGTCGGCGGCGATCAAGGTGGCTTCCAGGTCGTCGAGGGTCTCGCGGTCAATTTCCTGGCGAAAGGAAACCACCTCTTCGATGCGCTCGCTGAGGTTTTCCCGGGTGCGCGTGACCGCCTGCTTCATGCGGTCGAACAAACCGGGTTTCTTGGGCTCCTCGTCGAGGCTGCCGAACAGGGTCTGGATCATGGGGGATCACGGTGGCGCAGGCGCCGCCGGGCGCACGCGCCGAACCAGTCATTATAGATGGGCCGTCCGGCGAGAACTTCCCTCAGCGGCTAAAGCCGCCTAATTAGCGGGACGTTAGCGGCACGGCTCCCTCGGCTTCGCTCAGAGGCTGTGACTTTTTTGATTCTGCGCAGAAAGCGATACTGAAAACAAAAGTCTTAGGTGGCTCAAAAGCGCATAAATCGAAAAAAGTCACAAACTCTCAGGACAGGCTCCGCCGTGCCCTTCCCGAAAACTATTCTTGAAACAAGATTAGCTGCGTGTAGTCTCCACCGAGACGTCGCCCGTGCTGGCAACTGCGGCAGCCGCCACGTGGTCTTCCACAACGGCGGCGCGGCGGAGATGCAGGTCGCCGCGTTCGAAGACGCGCTCCAGTGCCGCGACCACTTGCGGATCAAATTTGTTTTGCGCCAGCGACTTGATGATCTTCACCGCGTACTCGGGCGGGCGCGCAGCCTGGTAAGGGCGGTTGGTGGTCATGGCGTCAAACGTATCGGCCACGGCGATGATGCGCGGCACTAGCGGCAGTTCGTCTCCCCTGAGGCCAAACGGATAACCGCGGCCGTCGAGCGACTCGTGGTGCAGTTCGATGCCGGGGATCATTTCCTTCAACTGCTGCACCGGACGCAGGATGTTGGCGCCGCGCGTGGTGTGCGTCTTCATGACCTCGTACTCTTCCGGGGTCAACGCTCCGGGCTTCTTCAGGATGCGGTCCTCGATGCCGATCTTTCCCACATCGTGCAGTTGCGCCGAGACGCGCACGACCTCGATCTGCTCCTCGGTCAATCCCATTTCCGTGGCGAGGATGGTGGAGTAGCGCGTGACGCGATCGGAATGGCCGCGGGTGTACGGGTCCTTTTCGTCAACCGCGCCGGCCAGCATCTGGATGGAGCCCATGAACAGCGCGCGGTTTTCCTCGGCGGCGCGCTTCAGGTCGGCGACGAAGCGCTCCAAGTCCTGGGTCATGTGGTTGAAGGTTTGGGCCAATTCGCCGAATTCGGTGCGGCTGGTGAGTTGCACGCGTTGCGAGAAGTCGCCGCGTGCGATCGCCCGGCTGGAATTGGTCAGGATGTCAAGCGGTCCGGTGATGCGGCGCGCCGCGAAGACGCCGACAATTCCCGCCAGCACCACAGCGTAGATGGCGTAGGTGATGCCTTGCGACTGCATGTCAATGACGTCGCGGTAGGCGTCGGACTGCGGCTTTTGCGCGATCACCGCCCATTCCAGCGACGGCACCGGGCTGAAGGTACCGAGCATGGCGGTCTTCTGGCCGTCGGCCCCGAAGGAGGTAAACTCCTTGGTCGCGACCACTGCCTTGCCGCCGGATTCGACGAAGTTCTTGACGATCTCAAACTTGGTCATGTCCTGGCCGGTGGCATAGTTGGAAGTGGCGGCGGCGACCAGCCTTCCCTGCCGGTCCACGACGTAGGTGAGCAGGCCGCCGAATTTGGCGACCTCCTGCAACCGCGAGCGCAAGAAATTCAAATCGATGGCAGCGCCGAGCATCCCGATAAACCGCCCGCCCGCCGTAATCGGAGTGCTGAACAACACCACGATGCGGCGATCGCGGCCGGTCTCGATGGTCAGCGCCTGCCCGGTATAGGCGCGGCCCTGGCTGCCGGCAATGAAGGCCCGCTCCAACTCTTTGTGGACGAAATCGTCGGGCGTGAGGCGTCCCGCGGAAATGCCCTTGGCATCGGCATTCAGCACGGTGGCATAGCCGACGTCGGCAGAGGAAGAAACGAACTTCTCCAGCAGAGCGCGCAACTCAGGCGCGCTGACATGCTCGCCGTGCAGGTCGCCGCCGCTGGCAATCACGATCGCCGACGCCAGGTTGCCGAGCATGGTTTCCAGGCTGCGTTGCCGGTGTTCGATGTCCTCGCCCACCGACTGGGTGATGGTGTTCTGAAGATACATTTCGTTGGTCTTCAGACGGACGCGATTGATCGACATCACCTGCCCGGCGTAGAAATACATGGGCACGACGCTGACCAGGATCAGCACCCCGAGAATCAGGTACAAAATCGGCACGCGCGCCGGAATCATGAGCTTCCAGAACAAATCGACTCCCCCCGCAATGGCGCGATTGTATGATGAAAGCGGGGTCCGGCAGGGGACAATTTATGTGGGGAGAATTACCCTAGTACAGGGCCTCGCATCACGCCTTACAAGCCGCGATGGTCAAAATTACCGCCCTCGTCCATACCCACAATGACGCCGAGCGCATCGGCCGCGCGCTGGAGTCGCTGCGCGCCTGCGACGAAGTTCTGGTGGTGGATCATGCCTCCGCCGACGACACCGTCAAGCTCGCCCGCGATCACGGTGCGGTGATAAAGGAAGGCGTCCCCGGCGTGTCCCCAGGGGTTTACGCGATGGACGCGGATCACGACTGGATCCTGTGCATGCTTCCCACCGAAGCCGTCAGCGAGGGGCTGGAGGCGTCGCTGTTCGAATGGAAGGAGCGGCGCGAAGAGACCTCCGATCAGGCTGAAAAAGACAAGCCCGAGTCCGCAGCGTGCAGCGTTGCGTTTCAGGTACGCGAGGAAACCGGCACCGGCTGGAGGGAGCTGGGCACGCATACCCGGCTGGTGAACCGGAAAGGGATCCACTGGTCCGGCCATTTTCCTCCGGACGATGCCAACGCGGAGATTCTTCCCGGACATCTGCTGCGATTTCACAAACCGTAGCCGCATTCGACACTAGCCACCTGGCGCCGGCCGCTGCCATAATCAATCCATTCCTGCAAGCGAATGGACCCTCTGCCGGCAACCGCGGTTTTCGTGTTCGGGCTGGCGTTCGGAAGTTTCCTGAACGTCTGCATCCACCGCATTCCACGCGAGATTTCCGTGGTCACGCCGCACTCCGCCTGCCCGCGGTGCCACCACGCCATCCAGCCCTACGACAATATCCCGGTGCTGAGCTGGCTGATGCTGCGGGGCCGGTGCCGGCACTGTGGCGCGCCGATTTCGCCTCGCTACGCTGCCGTGGAATTGCTCACGGCGCTCTTGTTTCTCGCCTGCTACGCGCAGTTTGGCCTGACCATCTTCACCCTGAAATACTGCGTGTTCTCGTTTCTGATCGTCGGCCTCATCTTCATGGACGCGGAGTGGAAGCTGCTGCCCGACGCCTTCACCCTGCCCGGGTTGGCGGTGGGGCTGGGGTTCAGCCTGGTGGCCCCGTTGAATGACGTGGTGGCGCAGATGGTGGCGGGAATGTTGAGCGCCCGCGCCGGGCCGATTTCGTGGCGATGGCTGTCGTTCGCGGATGCCTTGTTGGGCGCCGCCCTCGGCGCTTTCTTTTTCTATGGCATCGCCATGCTGTACCTGCACGCGCGCGGCCGCGAAGGAATGGGACTGGGCGATGTGAAGCTGATGGCCATGGTGGGTGCATTTCTCGGCGTCCGCATGACGGTGCTGACCATCTTCGGCGCCTCGCTGGTGGGCTCGCTGTTCGGGCTGGTTACGGTGTTGACGGTGTGGATGAAGCGCACGCGCCGGCGGATGGCGCGCAATCGCGAACCGGCCAGCGTGGCGAGACGCCGCGCCTGGCGCTCGGCGCGCACCGTGTACCGTTATTACGAAATGCCGTTCGGCGTGTTCCTCGGCGGCATGGCGCTCGTCGCCCTGTTCTTCGGACACCGCCTGCTCCACTGGTACTGGGGCGTGTACCTGTGAAACTGCTCGCCAACCCGGTGATCCTGCGGATGGCGCTGCTGTTCGTCTTCGCCGTATCGATGTTCATCCTCGGAGTATGGTTCATGCGCCGTCTGCGCAAGGAAATGGTGGAAGACCTGAGCGTGCCCACGCCTCGTGCCGACAATGCACCCGCCTTCGCCCTGGCCACGTACCACGGCGTTATCCAGCAGCTCAAGGACAAAGAGCAGGAACTGCAGCGGCTGCGCCGGGAGGCGCACGAGCGCGCTTCCATGAGCGAAAATCTGTCGGCCGCCGTTCTCACCAACCTCGACACCGGCGTGGTCGTCTTCAACCCTGCGGGGCTGGGGCAATTCGCCAACCCCGCTGCCCGCGACATGCTCGGCTACGCCATGGTTTCCGGCATGCATCCGCGCGACCTGTTCCGCGGCGTGACCTCGCTGCGCAGCCGCGATCCGCAGGCAACCCCGGACGGCATTGCCGAGACGCTGGAACGCGCGCTGCGCGATGCCACCGTCTTCCGGGGTCTGGAGGCCGATTACGCAACCCCTTCGGGAGACCAGCGCCGGCTCGCCATCACCATCGCGCCCGCCCTGGGTAGCGGCGGCGAATGTTACGGCGCCGTCTGCCTGATGACCTTAGTGGGGCAAACCGAGTGAAGGAACATGGCCAATTGCGGCGTTTACCTTAGTGCTTCCGATACTGAATCCTTGGCAAAAATGCCATCGACCGGAGCTACAATATGTTCAGAACTCTGGAATCGCGGGGCAGCCCGCGGGTTCGGGAGAAGAAAACCTCTATGCAACGGACCTTGACACTGTTGGCTGTGGCCTTCGTGGCCGCCTTCACCCTCGTGAGCAGCGCCGGAGCGCAGGAATCTCTGGGCGAACTGGCTCGGCAGCAGCGGCAGTCGAAGCGGCCCAGCTCGGCCAGGGTGATTACCAACGACGATATCGCCATGGCCGCCGCTCCGGCGCCAGCCGCTGCGGCAGAAGCCAAGGGCGACGTGTCCGATAAAAGCGATGCGGCCGCGGTCCCCAGCGCGGACGACAAGGCAAAGCTGGCGGCTTCCTTCAAGGCGAAAGCGGACGAGCAGAAGAAGAACATCGCCCAGCTCGAACGCGAGCTCGACGTCGCCCAGCGCGAGTATCGCGTCAAAGTAGCGGTCTACTATGCCGACGTAGGCAACAACCTGCGTGACGGAAAGAAGTGGGCGGAAGAGGACCGCAAGCAGCGCGCCGAGCTTGATGACAAGCAAAAAGAGCTGGCCGCCGCCAAGCAGAAGCTGGCCGATATCCAGGAAGCAGCGCGCTCGGCGGGCGTTAAGGCCGACTAGCCGGAAAGAGATGGCCCCCAGGTCAGTCGCCTGGGGGCTTGGTGTTTTCGCGATGCAGCGGCAATCAAGGGCAAACCTGCGTTTGCTATAATGATCACGCCTCATTCGATTCGGTCTTAATGGTTGGCCGCATTGGGCACTGCGGAAGTGGTGGAACTGGCAGACACACCATCTTGAGGGGGTGGCGCCGAAAGGCGTGGGGGTTCAAATCCCCCCTTCCGCACCAACTCGCAATCCCGAAACGCCCAGAGGAAGCTCAGCCCGTCCCGCGCAAAAGCGGCGCGTGCCGGGTACCCGAAGAAAGGAAGCGGCTTCTCGCCGCATCATCCCGGAAATGCTCGTCGTTCTCTTTACCGTCGTACACATCGTCGTTTGCTTGTTTCTGATCATCGTGGTCCTGCTGCAGAGCGGGAAGAGCGCCGACATCGCCGCTGCGTTCGGCGGCATGGGCAGCCAGACCGCCTTCGGGCCGCGCGGCGCCGCCACCCTGCTGAGCAAGGCGACCACCTTGGCGGCGGTGATCTTCATGCTGACCTCGATCACGCTCTCGATTTTCGCCTCGCGCCGGCCGAGCACCTCGGTGCTGCAGAACCTGAAAACGCAGCCGGCGAAGTCGGCTCCGCAAAAGCCGCCGACCAGCACGCCGGCGCCGAAGTAGCTATTAGCTCTTAGCTATTAGCTCTTAGCTGGTTTCGTTTAAGATTGAAGGCTCTCCGCGACGTGAGAGCCTTTTTCAGTTTTCCCTTTGTCACCTGTACGCTTTTGATTCACGTGTACGCTTTTTCGGTTGTGACCGGAGTAGCTAAAAGCTAAGAGCTAACAGCTAAAAGCTTTTTTATGATCCACGAAATTCTTCCCGTCGGTCCGCTGCAGTGCAATTGCTCCATCATCGGCGATGAGGGCACGCGCGAAGCCATGGTGATCGATCCCGGTGACGAGATCGACGACATTCTGCAAATCGTCGAGCAGCACGGGCTCAAGGTGAAGCAGATCGTCATCACGCACGCGCACATTGATCACGTCGGCGGGGCGATGAAGCTGAAGCAACTCACCGGCGCGCCCATCCTGCTGAACCAAAGCGACCAGGCGCTGCTGAAGATGATGGATGTGCAGGCGGCGTGGGTGGGGATGAAGCCGCCGGGCAAGATCGCGATCGATCAGAGTGTCAAGGACGCCGACCGGCTGCGCGTGGGCAACCTGGACGCGACCGTGATGCACACGCCGGGGCACACCGAAGGCAGCATCTGCCTATACTTCCCTGCCGAACAGAAGCTGATTGCCGGGGACACGCTGTTCGCCGGCAGCATCGGGCGTACCGACCTGCCCGGCGGGTCGTTCGACAAGATCATGGACTCGCTGAAGGGGCGCGTGCTGGCGCTGCCGGACGAAACCATCGTGGTTCCCGGTCACGGGCCGGAAACCACGATTGGGGAGGAGCGGGAGAGCAATCCCTTCCTGATCAATTTGTAATTGGTAATTTGTAATTTGTAATTTTCGGAACCCGAGTCATTCAGGCGTGACCGGCACAGTTGGCGGTGCGGATTTCAAAATTACCAATTACCAATTACCAATTACAAATTCCAGCAGCCGCTTCACCCCTTCCCTGAACTCTTCTTCGCGCGCAATCAGGCTGAGCACGAGATATCCATCGGCGGGAAAATCGTAAAAGTGTCCGGGATGGACCAGCACTGATTTCTGCTCCAGCAGTTCGATGACGAGATCTTCGTCGGAACGCGTGACCGGCACCCGCATCACGGCATACCACCCAGCTTCGATCTGCAGGCGCGCGCAAGCCTTTTGCGCGGCCAGTTGACGATCCAATTCCGCCAGGTTGGCGCGAATTCTCGCCATGAGTTGCCTATGGAAGTCGTGGCGTTGGGCGAACAGCACGGGCGCGGCAAGCTGGATAGGCGCGTTGGTGGAGAGATAGGTGTCGGCAATGACCTCCAGCCGCGCCATGGCCTGGCGCGCAAGTTCTTCGGAACCGGAGACCGCGATCCAGGCAAACTTCATCTGCGGCAGGCCTGCGATTTTCGACAGCCCGCTGAGGGTGAAGGTAAGAGGGATCGGGTGATCGGGTGATCGGGTGATCGGGTGAACGAAGCTCGGGTGCCCGACTCCGTCGTGGGCGAAGTCAAGGAATACTTCATCTACCACCAGCGCCAAGCCGCGCTGGGCGCAGATCGCGTTCAACTGCTCCGCCTCGGCCGGCTTGACGTAAGAGCCGGTGGGATTGTTGGGGTGAACCAGCATGATGGCGCGGGTGCGCTCGCCCGCGGCGGTGGTGAGGGCGTGCACATCCAGGTGCCAGCCGTGGTCATAGAACAGCGGGTACGGGCGAAGCCGCACGTCCTGGATGTCAGCGAGAAATTCGAAGAGCGGATAGCTGGGCGCCGGCACCAGCACTTCATCGCCGGGATCGCAGAGCAGGCGGAAGACGAAGGAATAACCCTCGCTGGTGCTGGTGGTGAGCACCAGACGCTCAGGATCGATGTGGGCGCCGCGCTCGCGGTAATACGCGCTCACGGCATCGCGGGCAACGCGCATGCCCCTGGCGTCCGGACGATAGTCGAGGGCGTTGGGGTTCGACAGCGCGGCAAGAATCGCCGCCGCGTCGTAGCGCAGGCCGAGGTTGGTGGGATTGGAGGCGGTAAGGTCGAGCATTTCCCTGCCCGACGCCCGATGCTTCTCCAGGGCTGTGCTGAAGCGGTTGGGCGCGAGCGGCCAATTAGTGCGGGAGGAAAACACCCTCAATTTGTAATTGGTAATTGGTAATTTGTAATTTAAAAAATGCGCAGCTTTCCCGGAGCGCGAACCGAAGCAATTCCGGGCGGTGGGATAACAGTCTTCAGTCTTCAGTCTTTGGTTGTTCGGAGGCGCCTGAAGACTGATGACTGATGACTGAAGACTCGTCGGGGCGCGCGCGGATGATGAGCAGGAGCACGCAAATCATGGCAGCACCCAGCACGGGCATCGCCATGCCGGCGCGGAATCCGAACGATTGCGACAGGTGCCCAATGCTCCACGGGAACACCATTCCTCCGCTGAGCCCGACGGCGAAGAGCACGCCGAACACGGTCCCGGAAAAGCTGCGGTAGCGATCGCCGACAATCGCGAGGATGGTGGGATAAATCGAAGCGCAGGCCAGACCGCCCAGCGCCACACCCAAGGCCAGCACCGGGACCGAAGGCGCAAGCGCCACAATCAGCGTGGCAATCAGCGCGCCCACGCCGCTGGCCAACACCAGTTGCTGCCCGGTAACTGCGCGCAGCAGGCGGCTGGCGTTGATGCGCCCCAGCATCATCATGGCTTGAAACAGCGCCAGGACCAGGGTCGCGTTGCGGGCCGTCGCCGCCATCCCTCCGGCCCAGGTGGAGGTCCATCCAATGAAGGCGGCCTCGTTGCCGGATTCGAAGAAGAGAAGAAAAGCGAACAGCAGCACGCCGGGGTAGCGCACCACCTTACCGGCTTCCCGGAGCGAGAACCCGCTGGCCTCGCGCGCCGGCGGAAACGGAAGGACAAGATAGGCAACCATGCAGCCGGCTGAAATGGCAGCGGCCGCGAGCATGACGGGAACGATGTGTGCGGGACCGACGGCGGCCGCGGTCAGCGGAATGAACAGGGCCCCAACGCCAGAGAAAACCGCGACCAGGTTCAGCTTCGCTCCACGATCGTCTTCGGAAATGTCGGAGACCAGGACATTGCTCGCCATGTTCAGGCCACCGCCACCGGCGCCCAGAATGAACCCGAATACCTGGGCCGCGCGGTAACCGGTTGCGACCGCGAATCCGGCCAACGCCACGGTGGCAAGCAGGGCGGAGACAGCCAGCATCAGCTTGTTGCCGAACCGGTCGATGAGCGGCCCGGCGATCACCGTCGCCAGGAAAACCCCGAACAGCAGCAGGGTTTGCAGATTGCCCTGGCGCACCATGTCGGTCAACTGCAGACGCGCGCGCATCGGCGGCATGCCGAAAAGGGTCCCCAGCAGCACGAGCACGACGCCGAATACGAACAACGCACCGCAGGCGGAGAGGAACAGGCGTGCGCGATTGAAGGCTGCACCGGTTGGCGGCATTGGAAGCATGGAAGAGAGAATTGAATTTTACGCTGTCCCGGACTTCAAACTACCGGGCTACCGCGTGGGCGCGAGGGGACGACAACTTTTTCTTCACTTTCTTGGCCGAAACCTGGTGGGGGTCTTCATAGGAAGTGGGCGGCGAGGCGGCGGTGTTGGCGCTCTGCCATGCCAGATAGCCGGCGCCGTGCAGGTTGGCATCTTCGCCCAGGCCGCTGATGCGGATGCGTACCTGGCGAGCGGCGATGGGATGGCAGCGGCTGAGGGCGGTGTGGGTCAGTTCATCCCAGAACAGGTCGGTCGAGGAAGCCAACGATCCGCCGAAGACCACGACTTCGGGATCGAAAAGATTGACCAGGTTGGCGACCGCAAGTCCGAGCAGCTTGCCGGCGCGCCGATAGATCTGCTTGCAGGTGGCATCGCCACGGCGGGCAAGCTCGGCGATATTTTCGGCGGCGAAGGCATCGGGCTCGAACTCGGCCAAGGCGCCGCCGCAACCGGCTACGACCGCATTTTTTGCGGCACGCACGATGGCCGGCTCGGAGGCGAACGCCTCCAGGCCTCCGCACTTGCGCACCTCGAAACCGTCGGCTTCGCTGACCGTCATCCAACCGGCGGAGCCGGAAAGACAATGCGCGCCGCGCAGCAGCCGCCCGCCGCTGATGATACCCGCGCCCACGGTCACACCGGCGGTGAGCACCACCACGTCATTCTTGCCGCGGCCGGCGCCACGCCAGGTCTCGCCCAGCACGGCAGCGTTGTAGTTGCTCTCCACCACCACCGGAACGCGCAGCTTGCTTTGCAGCAGGCGAGTCAGCGGAACCTTGTCCCAGCCCGGCAGGTCCTGGGCGCAGACGGTGCCGTCGCAACGCACCATACCGACAACGGCAATTCCCGCCGCGCTGTACTTGACCCGTGCCTGCCCTAGCTCGGACGCAATGCGCGCGATCTGCTTGACCGGCCCGAGCGTGGCGGACACATCCAGCGACTCGGTCCTGCGTGCCAGCACCTTGCCATCGCGATCCAGAATCGCGGCTGACATTTTGGTCGCGCCGATATCCGCTACGAATACGGTTTCCGCCATGAATGCACCCGCCTATAAAACGCGGCCCCAGCCGCCTGTCGAAGCATATCAGCGGCGGGCGGCCAACCAGCGCCTGGTTCACTCCGCCGCGGTGCGCGAATTCCAACTTGGGACACGGCTGCACGCCGCCGAAAAATCGCTAAGCTTGCAGTTTCGGAATGAAATTCAATTCTACGCTTCGCCTGAACCCCGGCACGCAGTTTCAGCGCCGCGGCTGTGCTACATTGGCCTGAGTTCCGCGCGCATGCGGGCGCTTCCGTGTCACTCACCACCATTTTCTTCGATGCCGGCGGTACCATCGTCTTTCCCGACCCCGCGCTCACCCTGGCGGCGCTGGCCGAGCTCCACCTGTTTCCTTCCGAAGAACAGCTTCAGGCCGCGGAACGCGATGCCAAGCGCCAATTCGACGCGGCCCGCGACGGGCGCCACTCCGTGGACGCGCAATACTGGGACCTGTATTACCTCAGCCTGTTTCGCCAGCTGGGCATCGCCGATGACGCCGGACTCCGCGCCGCGCTGGTCGCGGCCGCGCGCAGCGGCATGAACTGGCGGCGAGTGCGTCCCCACACTCGCGAGGTGCTGGAACGGCTCCAGCGCCGGTATCGTATCGGGCTGATCAGCAACTCCGACGGCAGCGTGCGCCGGTTGTTCGAGTTGCTCAAGCTCGACGGCTGCTTCGCTTCCTTCACCGATTCGCGCCATTGTGGTTTTGAGAAGCCCGACCGGCGCATCTTCGAATGTGCCCTGGCGGAGTTGGGCGCCACGCCGGAGGAGAGCCTGTATGTCGGTGACATTTACTCGATTGACTTCATCGGCGCGCAGGCTGTGGGCATGGGTGCGGTGCTGATCGATATCGCGGGCGCGTATCGCGATACCGCGTATCCGCGGGTCGAGTCGCTGGCCGAACTGGAAACCCGCCTCGAGCAAGTAATCGGGCGATCGGATGATCGGGTGATCTAGATCGCGGTGTGACATTGCAGATCACCCGATCACCAGATCGCGAAATCACCCGATTTTATTTCGCCGGGCTCAGGTCGTTGCCTCCGCCCTTCAGCGCCTGCTGCATCATCTCGACCATATCCTTCTTCATCTTCGCCAGCGAGGTCACCTGGATGTACACCATGTGGCCGGCGGGATACTGCGCGGTGCTGATGTTCTTGCGCATGGAGGCGTCCAGCCCCATGTGGCTGAGGGTGTACTCGATGCCGAGGATGGGCGTGGCGATGTCGTACCAACCTTCCGCCACCAGCACGCGCATGTAGGGATTTTTCACGAAGGCGCGGCGCAGGGCCTCGGCGGTTTCGGGAAATCCACCGCGCGTGGAGACGCCCATGTCCCACTGCGCGCCGATGCCGCCGCCAAGAATGTAATAAATCAGGTCGGTCTGGTAGCCAAGTTCGGAGCGGACGTACTCGTTAAGAACGGTGGTAAACGGCGGGCGGATGGCGGCTTCGCTGGGATCGTAGCCATAGGGGCCCATCTCGGGCGATGCCGGTCCCAGAAAACGGCTGTCGAGACGTCCGACTTGGAGCTTGCGATCGCGCAACAGCTCGCGGCTGAACGTGGGCTGGTCAATGCGCAGGTCGTGCTCGTCAAGGATGGTTTGGCTGAGCCCGGTGTAGCGCGACAGCCGCTCGATGACGGTGCGGCGCTCGTCGGCGGTGAGGCGGTCGCCCTTCTGCAAGGCTTCCGTATAGCCGGTGTTCGCCCACTGCATTACTTCGGCGAGCAGCTTTGCCCCATCCATCTGCTGCACATCGGGAGGCAGCCGCTTGTGGTATTGCGCCGTCATGGCGTAAGTCGGAAGGTAGGCGATATAGGGCAGATCGTTGCCGCGCGCGAAGCTCAGGGTTTCGAAGTGCAACACGGAGGAAATGAGCGTGATGCCATTCAGCGGAATGCCGCGATCAATCAGGTACCCGGACAAGCCCGCGGCGCGCGTGGTGCCATAACTTTCGCCGGCGAGGAATAGCGGCGAGGTCCAGCGCTGCGAGCGTGTCAGGTACATGCGAATGAATTCGCCCACCGACGCGATGTCGCCCTGCAAGCCCCAGAATTGCTTGCCCAGTTCCGGGGTCAGGGCGCGGCTGTAGCCGGTGCCGACCGGGTCAATGAAGACCAGGTCGGTGGCGTCGAGCCAGGTGTACTGGTTGTCCTCGATCTGGAAGGGCGGCGCCGGCATGCCGCCTTCCGGCAGCATCTTGACGCGCTTCGGCCCGATGGCGCCCATGTGCAGCCACACCGACGACGAGCCCGGCCCGCCATTGAAGGCAAAGGTCAGCGGACGTCCCGCCGGCGGATTGTCCAGCGTGTAGGCCACGTAGAACATGTGCGCTTCGACTTTGTTGGTCTGCTCGTTCTTGATCGGCATCATGCCGACGGTGGCGGTGTAATGCAGCGGCTTGCCGCCAACGGTCATCTGGTGATGCGTGACCACCGGCTTCTCTTCCGGTGCTTCTTTCTCGGCGACGGGAGGCTTGGGCTCGCCATCACGGGCGTGCTCGCCTTCGGCAGCGTGTTCGGCCGTCGCGGGCGCGCGGCGCTCCTGCCCGCACAGAACAATGGAACACACGACCAACACCATCAGGACGATGAAGTGGCGCATCTCGGCTCCTGCCGTCAGTGGAAAGGATTACGGCGAACCGCATTGTACGACACGGGCGCCCGGCGAACGTAGTGGAGCGGCGGCGGCTTAGAAGGACAGCCGGGCGGAGAACTGCATCGAACGCGCGGGCAGTTGCGCCGTAATGCCGACCAGCGGTTGTCCGAAACCGGCTGCGGCAGTGGCGCCATTGCCCCAGGTCCCGTTGTAGCCGATGAAGTTGGCGTGATTGATGACGTTGAACGCTTCGGCGCGCAGTTTCAGTTGAACGCGCTCGCCGAAGGCGAACGGCCGCTCCACAAAGGGCGACACGTCGTAGAGGGCCTTGCCACGTCCGGCATTGTGAGAAAGCACGACGCCGTTGACCACCGGACGGTCGGTGGTCCCGCCGGTGTCACCGCTGTTTGTGCTCCCGGTCACGATATTGAAGGGCACGCCGCTGGCCAGGGTCGAGACTCCGCCGATGGTGATCTTCAGCGGCGCCACGTACGACCCGCTCAGAACGAACCGGTGCCGCTGATCGAAGATGGCGTCGCCCCTCTCCGCCGCGCCGGTAAAGTTTGGATCGTTGGGATTCTGGCCCGGGATGTCGGGATCCACGTTGTCAGTCGCGTGCGACCAGGTGTAGCTGGCCAGCATGCTCAAGCGCTCGCTGAAGCGGTGGCTCAGGTTGACGTCGAGCGCGTTGTAGTGCGCGAACCCGTTGTTCACATCGGTCTGGATGAGCCGGTAGGGCGGCTGCGGGTTGGTGGCCGCGTTGGGGTTGCAGGCGAGATTGTGTTGCGCGTACCACAAGACCCATAACGGTCGCGTGCAGTTCGCGGCCTGCGCGCTGCGGATCTGCCCCGGCAAGGTGCGCACGAAGGGCGCGGGTGGATTTACGTCGAGCGGACGATTGATCTTCAGCGTGTGCGCGCCGACATAATCGACCGCCAGCACCCAATGCGACGCAACCTGCCGCTCCAACCCGAACGTCCACTGCTGCGTGTAGGGGTTCAACAACTGCTTGGGATATCCGATGAGGCTGGAGGTGGAAAAGAACTGGTCCAGGAATGCGCCTTGACCCGGACGAATGTAGAGATCCCGCACCGGCTGCACGGCGCCCGCGGGAAAAGCGGGCAGCGGCGCGGCCGCGACGCTGGCCGGGAAACCGACCTGGCCGGGGCCGGCAGTGAAATTGAAAACGCCGTTGGGTCCGCCGAGCGCATAGTTGGCGGCGGCGTTGTCCACCACTTGCGAGTAATAAATGCCAAAGCCGCCGCGGATCACGGTCTTGCCGTCGCCGCGCCAGTTATAGGCAAACCCAACCCGCGGGGCGAAATTCCTGGCGGCGTCGGTGAACGTCTGGCGCTCGTAGCGCAGACCCATATTGAGGGTCAGATTGGGACGTAGGCGGTAGTCGTCCTGCACGAACAGCGACCACATGGTATCGCCAACCACGTAGTTCGCATTGCCGTAGCTCTGGGTGTAGCTTTTGACATTGGCCAGGTTGTTCAGGTAGGCGGCGCTCTCGCAGGCCGCAACCGGCTGCGAGCACAAATTGTAGGTAAACGAGCCGAGGAATATCGGCCCGCCAAATTCCTTGCTGTTGCCGCCGTTGCGCGCATGGAGCACGTCGGCCCCGAACTTCCACGTATGCCGCCCGCGGACCGCCGACAGGGTGTCGCCGACCTCGTACTGGCGATTCAACAGGCTGGCGGATTGCGACGTGCCGGAAGTAAATGTTGCCGCGCCGGCGATGGGCACAACGAACTGCGTGCCGAACACCACCGGGTCGAAGGCGGTGATCGGCGATGCCAGTTGGAACTGCAGGCGCAGGTTGTTGAGCAACGACGGGCTCAGCACGGCAGTTTCGCCGCCTTCCACGGCATAGGTACGCCGCCGGAAAATGCGATCGACGCTGGGCAGGTTGTTCCCGCCTACGGTGCCGTTGGGATTGGAATCGCGAAAACTGTCCACGTCGCCGCGCAAAAAGAGGTTGTGCTTGTTGTTGATCTGGTGATCGAGGCGAAGGAATGCGAGCCAGCCACGGTAGTGCCCGACGAAGATGCCCGGAGCGAGCGGCGAAATGATGGGCGACCCGCGGTTCTGCCAGTTGTATTCGCCGGCGGTATAGAAATGGGTGCGCCCGCTGCTGCCGATCGGTCCGGAGAAAGCCGCCGCTGCCTGCCGCAGGGTATCGGTCACGATGGCGTTCCCGCTGGCGTTCGACGAAGTGGCGGTGAATCCGGAAAGACTCGCGGCGGTGTCGGCGGGACGCCACATGCCAAGCACGTCGCCATGGAAGCGTTCGCCTCCGCTGCGCGTCACCATGTTCACCACCGTGCCCGCGGAGAAACCGTATTCGGCGGAGAACGCGTTGGTCAGGACGGTCATTTCCTGCACGGCGTCCTCGGGAACGTTGGTGAAGATTGTCTGCCGGCCCCAGGCATCCGACCCGTAACTGCCGTCAATCACGAACAGCGTTTGCCGTCGCCCGGTGCCATTGGTGTTGAACAGGTTTTCGTTCATGAAGACGTCGCCCTGGTTGATCGCCGGGCGGTTGGCAGCATTCAACAGGGGCAGGTAGGTGATGCGGCGGTTCAGCAGCGGTGTTTCTTGAATTTGGGCCGACGAAAGATAATTGCCGAGTTGCGGCTGGTCGGCGCGCACCTCGCCTGCGGCCCCGGTCACGGTGACTTCCGACCGCACGCCCGCCGCGGTGAGGGTAATGTCGAGCTTTGCCGACCTGCCTCCAACCAACCTGATCTCGTTCAGCGTCACGTCGGCGAACCCATGCTTCGCGGCGACGATCCTGTACTCACCGGCGACGGGAAGCCCGCCTAGGGAGAACAAGCCGGAGTTGCCGGTGGTTGCACTGCGCTGCAAACCGGTCAGCGCATTCGTGACTGTGACCAGCACCCCGGGGACGGCGGCACGGGTTTGATCCAGAATTTGTCCGGAAACGGTCGCAGTGTCCGGCGTCTGTGCCGCGCACACCATCCCCAAAACCAGCACCGCGATCAGTACCAGCGCCCGTTTCATTCGCATTTCCTCCGGCCACGGCGGCGACGGGAGGGGGGACTTACCGCGGCGCGCCTGCACCGAGATAATAACCGACCACTTGGAATTTGACGACTCCTTGCCGGGCGGAGGCTGAAAAAGCGCCGAGGCGAGCCGAACCAGCGGCACTCCGTTTCCGTATATCCCAGTGCGGAACATAGGCTTGCTTACTTTCCCGCCGACGTGGCGTCTAAGCCAGCAGCCGCTGCCAGACGGCGTTCGGGGAGCACTCGGTGAATCTCCGTGAAATAGCCCGCCAGACGCTGAGCTCGATGCGCGCGCACAAGATGCGCAGCTTCCTGACGATGTTTGGGATCATCTGGGGCATCACCTCGGTGGTTCTTCTGGTGGGGCTGGGACGCGGCTTCAACCGCGACCAGAAGCGCCGCATGCGCAGCATCGGCGTGGACCTGGCCCTTGTCTGGGGCGGACGCACCAGCACGGACGCAGGAGGCTACGCCGCCGGGCGTCCGATCCGGCTGAACGTGGATGACGCTCGCGCCATCCAGCGGGAGTGCTATCTCATCAAGACGGTAAGCCCGGAATCAATCCGGCCCGTGCCCGAGGTGAGCGCGTTCAACGCGGCCAACCGCCCCATACGCGGCGTGTGGCCGGAGTATCAGACGTTTCGGTCGCTGACTGCAAGCGAAGGCCGCCTGATGGCCGCCGCGGATGAGGCCGAGGCGCGGCGCTGAAGGCCGCGCAAATGGAGCCGGTGGAAGCGCTACGTTACGAATGACGAACCGGTAGCCCGTAGTTAGTAGTCGGTAGTCCGTGGTCCGGATCACGGGCTACGGACTACTGACTACCAGCTACTGCGATTCAAAGATCGCGTATCGGAGCGTACCCGCAATCTTCCGCATTCCCAAAAACTCCGCCACCATGCGCTCGGAAATCGGATTCTGATATGCCAGATATACCTTTCTCGGCGCTTCCCTCACCGACCGTTCTACCCCGGCGATCACTTCCCGCAGAATATCTCCCGGGAAGGGATCGAAGATGAACACCACCAGCGGTTCTGGCGGAAGCTGAAAGCGGCGCGCGTCGCCGCAATGCAATTCGAAATTGCGGCACTGTTGCCGCGGGCTGGAATACTTGCGGACGTTCTCCTCGGCGATGGCGTGCAATTCCGGCAGCAGCTCGACGCCAATGATTCTCCGGAAGGGATAGTCGGAAGCCATCAGCAGGGCGCGTCCTTTGCCCGAGCCCAGATCAACGAACGCGAAGTCGCGGAAATCGATGGCAAGCTGCGCCATTATTTCGTGGAACGTCAGCGGGTCGCTGGGCTGGTAGCCGCGGCCTGACAGCACCTCGCGGATACGCGTGCCCAGCGGCAGGTTTGACCAGGTGGTATCCACGCGATAGTCCCAGTCGAAATCAATGTCGCCGTAGCGCAGGCGGCGGCGCCACGGCAGACGGTCGCGCGCAATTTCGAAAACACCCTTCATCAGCTCCGCCGAGGTGCGCAGCACGCCACGCCGCGTGAACCACTCGCGCAACCAGGCGCGATACGGGAATGTCGGGTGTTCATTCACCGGCCCCATTCTAATCAGATAGACTGGTCGCGAATGCCCGGCGATTTCACTCATCTGCGCGGCCGCCGATACATTGACCTGGTCACCTTCCGCAAAACCGGCGCGAGGGTGCATACGCCGGTGTGGTTCGCCGAGGCCGATGGCCGCCTCTACATCTTCACCCGTCCCGACGCCGGCAAGATGAAACGGATTCGCAACAATCCACGCGTGGAGGTCGCGCCTTCCACCATCCGCGGCCGTCCGCTCGGCCCGCACGTTCCCGCGACCGCGCGCATTGCGTCCGACCAGGCCGCCGCACGCCAGGCGATCCGCCGCAAGTACTGGCTGGCTCGCGTTCCCTGGCTTTGGAGCAAGGACAGCATCTATTTGGAACTCCTGGTACTGTCCTAATCCCTCGACTCCGTTTGGGGTTTGGAGAGATAATTACCCTATGGCAACCAAGCAAGACGTAACAGCGGCAGAAGCGCAGATGAATCGTGCGAAAAATGCGTTACTTGCGTACGTGCAGGGCCAACAGAAGGACATCAACACGCACAAGCGATTGCTTGATGAGCTAAAGGCGGCAACTGACAATTTCTTTGCAGTTCTTTCACGGCTAACGTAAGAAGCCTCGGTGCACGGCCGGAACCCCGATTCGTGCGCGGCGTTTAAGCAAATACTTCGTAGCGAACCGCTACCGGTTCCTTCGCATTGTCGTTTTGAATGATGAGAAACCAAGGGCCATCGAAGTCTGATGGGAGATCAACTTTTTCCCTGTGGACACGTCTATGAGAAAAGCCTCCGTAATAGGAGTAAACATCGCTGCCCCTCCTGTTGTATTCCTGTAGACCTTCCTCATCGAGCACAAAGGTCGTTACCGGGTGGCTGGCCTCGACCTCGTACTCGATACGCCGTTTTCGAGGACCCGAGTAGCGAGGTGTCAGGTGACTATTTGCCTTTATGACCGCTAGTGGCATCAAACTTTCCCCATCGCTGGAGGGTTCGTTTCTTCCTGCTGTGACGACGCTGGTATCGACTTCCTGCGCTTCAGGCTTCCCGCCTCCTCCAGATTTTCCAAAAAGACCCGGATTGGTCGGTAGAAGAGTGGAATCAGCAGAACTAGGGCAGCCTTCCAGTTCTCATTGACTACTTGCATCAATCTCGTAAATCGGACCTCTTGACTGGTGCCTAACAGGAAGCAAAATACGGCGTATCCAACCAGAGATGCGATCGCGAATACAATCAGAAGCTCCAAAATGGACAGGAGCCAATTCAGGTAATCCGGTATCGTCTCTTTGGAGAAGCTCATGGGTTGGTTTTCACACACATCACCTCTGGTGTTAAATACGAACACCATAGAGGCGCGCGTTTCGGCTGGGTGCCACCAGCCACCACGGAGCCTGTTCTTAGGACTCTAGGGAGACTCTGAACAAGTTCTCTGATTTCCACAACAACTCAGGCTAGAGTGCGAGGAGATCACACGGAGGACTTCAAACGATATGAAGCAGCCTACCTTGGCGACGATGACCGGTTTTGAACGCTATACGAAGAAGACGCGGCGGGCGCAGTTTCTGGAAGAGATGGAACAGGTGGTGCCGTGGCGCAAGCTGTGCGCTCTGATCGAGCCGCACTATCCGAAGGCGGGGAATGGGCGGCCGCCGGTGGGCGTGGAGCGGATGCTGCGGATTTACTTTTTGCAGCAGTGGTTCAACCTGTCGGACCCGGCGGTAGAAGAGGCGCTGTACGACTCGGTGGTGATGCGCAGCTTTGCCGGGATTGACCTGGGACGCGAGCCCGTGCCGGACGAGACGACGGTGTGCAAGTTCCGTCATCTGCTGGAAGAACACCACTTGGGCGGGGAGATGTTGGAGACGGTGAACCTGCACTTGCAGAGCCAGGGAGTGCGGATCACGACCGGGACGATCGTGGACGCGACCATCATTCACGCGCCCAGCTCGACCAAGAATCGGGAGCAGAAGCGCGATCCGGAGATGCACCAGACGAAGAAAGGAAACCAGTGGTACTTCGGGATGAAAGCGCACGTGGGCGTGGATAGCAAGACGAAGATGATCCACACGGTGGTGGCGACGGCGGCCAACGTGGCCGACGCGACGGTGCTGCCGGAGTTGCTGCACGGGGAAGAGACGCGGGTCTGGGGCGACCAGGCGTACCAAGGGCAGAGCGAGGTCATTCACCG
>JBEKZP010000031.1:0-36666 GCA_049509755.1 Terriglobales bacterium
TCTTTCTGCCTCACTTGCCCTGTGCATTACAAGTTAGTTCTCACGCACACACTGAAGCCCCTCGGAATGACAATAATAAAGGACTTTTGCGGCACGGCTGAAGCCGTGCCCTTCCCAAAGACCGATTCTTGAAACCAGTTGCTGAAGCCGTGCCCCTACCTAAAGACGGACTTTTGAAACCAGTTGCTGAAGCCGTGCCCTTCCCAAAGACGGACTTTTGAAACCAGTTGCTGAAGCCGTGCCCTTCCCAAAGACGGACTTTTGAAACCAGTTGCTGAAGCCGTGCCCTACCCAAAGACCGATTCTTGAAACCAGTTGCTGAAGCCGTGCCCCTACCCAAAAGACCGATTTTTGAAACCAGTTCTAGTACAACGGTTGCTCCCCCTCCGGCCTCGTCTTCCATCTGCGATGCACCCACAACCACTGGTCAGGGAATTTCCGCACGTACTCCTCGATCACGCTGGTGAACAACTGGGTGGCGTTGACCACATCGCGCTCGTCATCGCCGGTTTTCGGCAGCGCCAGCCGCGGGGCAAACGTAATGCGGTATTTTCGCCGCACATCGTCCCAGATGGTGAACGCCGGCACAATCGACGCATCGGTGCGCAGCGCCACCCGCGCGATGCCGCTGGCGGCGCAGGCCGGCACGCCAAAAAAATCCACAAACACGCCTGCCGGCGGGGTCATGTTCTGGTCCATCAGCAGCCCGACTGTCTCGCCCGCGCGCATCGCCGCAATCAGCCCGCGCGCGAAGTCCTGCTTTTCGAAAGTCGCGTTGCCGTGCAATGTCCGATAGCGCTCCACCAAGCGGTCGAGGTACGGATTATCCAGCGCGCGAACCACGATCCGCAGCCTGTGTCCGTGGATCGAATGTACGAACGACCCGACCTCCCATCCTCCCAGGTGCGCGGTCAGGAACAGCACGCCCTTGCCACGGCGTTGCGCCGCGTCGAAATTCTCGAAGCCCTCATACACCGCGACCTGCGCAACGTTGTCGCGCGTGTAGCTGGGAAACCGGCAGAATTCCGCCAGTTGCCGGCCCAGCGATACAAACACGCCGCGCACGATCTTCCTGCGCTCGGCAGCCGCCATTTCCGGATAGGCAATCTCCAGGTTGCGCAGCCCCACCTTTCGCAAGCGCCCGTGCAGGTGATACACCGCCCCCGCCAGCAAAAGACCGAGCGCCCGCGCCAACGGGCGCGGCAAGGCACCCAAGATCTTCACGACCGGCCAGACCAGCGCAAACTCGAGACGATGGCGCATTTGATGGGTGACCGGACGCTAGCACCCGACCATTTCACTGTCAAACCCAGCGGCAGCGGCGCCAGCCATTAGCCTCCGATGTTCGTAACTTCTTCCCTATTCCGGTTATCATCTCCGCTCCGAGGATGGGATGAAGCTCACTGTCAATCGCACCTGGATATCGCTTGCCCTCGTCTCGGTGGTGATTCTCGCCTCCTGCCGCGCCAAGGCCCCGGGCGGCGCCGAGGCCGCGCTGGTCAAGGAAATCAAGCAGGAAACCATCGGCGGGAAGGATTGGAAAAATCCGCTGCCCGACACGCCGGAGAACCAGAAAACCGGCGCCGGGCACTTCCAGCATCATTGCCAGATTTGTCACGGCCTCGATGGCCACAACACCGGGGTGCCGTTCGCCGACACCATGTCGCCCCCGGTCGCCGACCTCGGCGACAAGAGCGTGCAGGCCTACAGCGACGGCCAATTGAAATGGATCATCCAGAACGGGATCCGGTTCACCGGCATGCCCGGCTGGAGCGGCGTCCTCGACGACAACGAGCAGTGGGCCATCATTCGCTACGTCCGCCACCTGCCCGCGAAAGGCTCCCTCGGCCCGCCGCCCGTCTATAAGGAGGCGGAAGAGGAACACAAGCATGCTGAGAAAAGCGGGGGCTCACAGCCGCACCAGCACAAGCACGGCGACCGCGAGCACTGACGAGGGAGTTGGGAGTTAGCGGGACGGCATTCAGGTCATGAATCAACGCCGGCCACAGGACGCTAACTACTAGCTACCAGCTACTGCTTGTCCGGCTGCTTTTCCGGCTGTTTTTCCGCCGCCGGCTTGGGCGCTTCCGACGTTTTCACCGGAGCGTAGCGCCGCAGTGTTTCCAGGAAAGGATTGGCATCCGCCGGCGCCGGGTGCACGCCGGTCAGCAGCGCGCGATACCCCACCATACGCCCGTAGAATGCGCGCGTGTCGTCGTGGTCCTGCTTGATCACCGCGCCGTTCAGCGTTACCCCGGCAAACACGCCGCGCGCCCGCGAATAGGTCAACACCTGGGCGCGCATCTTCCAGTCGGTTGCGCCTTCGGCGTGACGTCCCACCGGCCCGGCCGCTACCGACGCATCCGCGCCCAGCTTGAACTTACTCGACAGCAGCGCCCGCATGCCGCGCTCGTTCATGATCACCATCACCAGGTCCACCGCCTGGCCGCCGATCTGGAACCCGAAGCTGCCGCCTTCCACGCGGAAAAACGCGGGCGCGCTCCAGCCGTTCGGTGTCTTACAGCTTGCCACGCCCTTGCCGTAGGACGCGCCGACGATGAATCCGCCCTTCAGCATGGAGGGCACCACGGCGACGCACTCCGCCGACCCGAGTATGTCTTCCGGTATCCCCTTGTCGGGGGCAGCCATGATTTCGTTCATCACCGTGCCCGCCTCGCTGACCCGATCCATCACTTTGTCGCGATCGCCTTGCGCCCAGCTCAGGGTTGTGAACACACACAGCAGCATGCAAACCAGGATTCTTTTCATGAGAAATAGCTCTCCGGTGGCGCGTATTCAAATACTACAGGTTGGATGCCCCCGATGGTGGTGGCGTCGTAGGTGCGGGAAAAGAAAAAAGCCGGGAGCGAGGCCCAGTTCGCTCCCGACTTCCGTTCGGACCCCGGCTTCGCGGTTTTAGTGTCCGCGAAGCCGGGGAATTAACTCCCAGGGTTCTGTGGTAGGTGAGCGCAGTATGCGTTGGGCATCAGAACCGCGCAAATCTCGCTCGTTGCTGACCCAAAGTAACCTGCGATTGCCGAAGCCCTGGAGCCCAAAAACGGCCACGGATTGCCACGGATATTCACGAATCAGAAGCAGGTTGCTTGCGATCCGCGTTCATCCGTGGAAATCCGTGGCTAATCTTTGCTACTTCGTCACCAAAGAATGGGTGATGGCATGCACCGAGAGCGCGATCCGGTTCTGCACCCCGACCTTGCGCATCAGCTTGGCGACGTGCGCCTTCACGGTGCGCTCTTCGATGCCCAGCGCCGCCCCAATTTCCTTGTTCGCTCGTCCGGCGACCAGCATCTCCAGCACTTCTTTTTCGCGGTCGGTAAAGGTGACGCGTCCCGCCGGGAAAATACGCCCCGGCGAGGTCGTAACCCGCTCGATAAAAATGGAGAGCACCTTGCGCGGCGCCCACACCGATCCCTGGTGCACGATGCGGATGGCCATCGCGAACTCCTCCGGCGTCGCCGCCTCGTCCACGTATCCCTTGGCGCCGGCCGCTATCGCCTTGAGGATGGTTTCGTCGTCCGCGCCCGAACCGCACACCAGCAAGCGCAAGCCGGGACGCGACGCCTTCAGCCCCGCCATCAGGTCGAACAGGTTCTGCGACCCGTGGCTGCCGAGCATCACCATGTCCAGATCGGGCTCGGTCGCCACCTTTTCCAATGGGACCGACACGATCTCAAACTCGGGTTCGGACTCGAACAGCGCGCGAAAACCGATCAGCCGCAGCGGATCGGGTTCAATGACAGCAACGCGAATCTTGGGTTTTTTTGCCGCGGCCGCTTTCATATGTTCATCCTTAATGCCTGGCGCGTAGCATACCCTAAATCGGCGAAAGGCCACTGTCCGTCCGGCCATGTCCGCTAGTCACAATCTTGGGTCTCTCGGCCTATCGGTCGATCGGTTCATGGCCAGGACGGACCGACAGACCGATCGACGCCCTTCGGAGGAACGATGAGAAACTTTCTGCTCGCTATCCTGCTCTCCGCGTCCACTGCCTTCGCCCAGGGCGCTCCCCCGCAAGCCGCCGCCGACCAACCCTATACCATGGAGTACTACTACAAAGTTCAATGGGGACACCAGCAGGAATTCCTGCGACTTTTCCTCAAGAACCACTACCCGGTGCTGAAAAAGGGCGTGGAGAGCGGCCGCATCCTGGCCGTCAAGATCGAGACGCCGGCGAACCACATGACGGAAGACTCCCGCTGGGACTACCGGGTCACGCTCAAATTCAAGAACTCCACCGCCGCCACCACCGCCAATCCGGGCGAGGAAGCGCTCACCAAGCAGCTCTATCCCGACCAGGAGACCTTCCAGCGCGAGGAACAGCGCCGCTTCGAGATTCTTTTGGCCCACTGGGATCTTCCGGTAACGGAAATACCTCCCACCAACCCGCGTTAGCGATCGCCCTGAAGCCTGCCGCCGGGAGCCTGCTCATGAAACTCGATATCGGCCTGCGCGACTACGACCTGCGTACCGTCGCCGACTACGCGCGCCAGATGGAATCCGCCGGCTGCGACTGCCTCTGGTCCTCCGAGACCCAGCACGATCCCTTCCTGCCGCTTGCCGTCTCCGCCGCCGCCACGTCAAAAATCAAGCTCGGCACCTCCATCGCGGTCGCCTTCCCGCGCAGCCCGATGGTCCTCGCCTACACCGCCTGGGACCTGCAGAAAGCCTCGGCGGGGCGCTTCATCCTCGGACTCGGCTCGCAGGTAAAGGCGCACAACCAGCGCAGGTTCTCGGTCAAGTTCGAAGCCCCCGGCCCCAAGCTGCGCGAGGTCGTGCTGGCCCTGCGCGCCATCTGGGATTGCTGGCAAAACGGCACGCCGCTCAAGTTCCAGGGCCAGTTCTACCAGTTCGATCTGATGACGCCCTTCTTCAATCCCGGCCCCATCGCGCACCCGAAGATCCCGGTCTTCATCGCCGGCGTGAACCACTACATGTGCTGCGTCGCGGGCGCGGTCTGCGACGGCCTCCACGTCCACCCCTTCCACACGCCCCGATACCTGCGCGACTACGTTCACCCTGCGGTCAGCGAAGGATTGCGCTCCTCGGGCCGCTCGCGCCAGGACTTTACCTACGCCACCGCAGCGTTTGTCATCGTGGGTGACACGGAACAGGAGCGCGCCCGCAACGCGGCAGCCGTCCGCCAGCAGATCGCGTTCTACGCCTCCACCCGCACCTACGAGCCGGTGCTGGCCTCGCATGGTTGGGAAGGAATCGCTCCGGAGCTGCACCACAAATCGCTGCAGGGGGATTGGCAAGGCATGGCCGCGCTGATCACCGACGAGATGCTCGACGTGATTGCCGTCAGCGGCGACTGGGAGACGATTGGCCCCAAACTGCGCGAGCGCTACGCCGGGCTGCTCGATCGCATCGCGCTCTACCAGCCGTACGAAGTTGCGGTGGACGACTCCCGCCTCGCCCGCCTGGCGCAACAATTGAATTACACTCAGTAAGGATTCCGACATGCTCAAGCACGCCCGCCCGCTCGCCGCCGCCGTACTCGCCCTGTCGCTGCTCGCCGCCGCGCAAACCGGCTACTCGCCGCAATTCAAGGGTGACCCCGCGCACTCCACCGCCGAGGCTGCGGCGCTCGGCTACATGCGCACCGTCATCTACGCACAGCGCGTCTATTACAAAAAGCACGCCGCTTACGCCACCTCGCTGGCCGGGCTGGTCGGCTCCAGTTCCTTCACCCGGCGCATGATTAATACCGAGCGCGGCGACTACACCGTCCACTTCACCTCTACCAACGCCGGCAAGAACTTTTCGCTCTCCATGGTCCCCAAGCAGTTCGACGCCGCTCACCGCGCCTTCTTCGCCGACGACACCGGCACCATCCGCGCGGAAAACGACCAGCCTGCGAGCGTCTCGTCACCGAAAATCAAGGTGGACTGAACACCGATAGGTCAGCAATAAGTTGTGACTTCGCGAGTCGCGGGCCCCTTCGACTGCGCTCAGGGCAGGGTCTTCGGCTTCGCTCAGGGCAGGCTTAGGCGCCCGCGCCACATAGATTTTGGTGTTGCTGAGGACAGCCCCGGCGAGGGCGCCAGGGCCTACGCATACTCAAAACGGGGTCGGTTTTTGGGTGCCGTATCTACGGGACGCTGTACGTCAGGTCTTGACGTGCGCTGGAAGTCGCGCAAAACTTTCTAAACTCCAGGGGGGAGGCCAGCCGTGAAGTTGTTCGCCACCAGGGAATCGTATCGCGCCGGCGACCGCATTTTCGCCATCCTGCAGCGCCCGGACGTCGCGCTCCTGCTCACCTGCGAGGCGCCCGCGAGTTGGACCGCCATGCTGTTCGATATGGGCAAGAAACAAGCCGTCGCCGCCGCCCACAATCACCCCTCGGTTGCCGAGGCCCAGAAGTACGTCATCGCGCAGGTGCAGGCGCACTACAAGGTGGCTGTGCCGGAGGTCGAGATCCAATGGCAACAGGCGCTCAACCGGCCCGACATTCTGCAAACCTGAGTTGGAGAGATTAGTTGACGGCCCAGCAGGTCAAGGAATTGCTGTAACGGCGGCAGCGCCAGTTCCAGGTGTGCATGCCCGGATCGAGGTGGACGTATTCGTACATGTCGGGGCGCTGCGTCTGGCCCCAGTAGGTCACCGGCCATACCTCGGGCGATAGTTCCGGTGTCCCCCCGGCCACGCAGCCGAGGAAGATAATGGCGCCATCGCTCTCCGGCAGCGCGATACAGTTGCGCTGCTCGCCGACGGCCCAGTCGGCCCGGCCGAAATATACCGTGGTGTCCTCGCGGTGCGGCACCCAGCCGGCGCGGCTGGCGGCGCGTGCAACCCCCAAACTCAGCCCGACCATGACGACGACCGCAACCACCGCGAGCCTCGCCCTGGCCAAAGTACTCGACGTCGGGGTCGCGTCGGTATCCGTCGAGCTTGGATTCGTGATCGCGCCTGTATCCATGGATAGCAATCTTAGCGGTGTTCCTGCGAAAAAAAGAGATTACGTGGGGACGTGAACCACGGTGCTCATCGCCCCCGGCGCGTGATACAACAAAGTCGCCATGGGCCACATGCCCGTAAGCTGGGGCAAGCGCCACAAGCGGGAACGCGCTCGAGGGCGAGCGCGCTCCATCACTTTCCCCTGAGGAACTGCCGAGCTTGCCACGCCGCAAAACATCCCAGCCCACGCCTAAGCCGACGGTCTCACGCCCGTGGTGGAATCACGCCTGGCTGCAAGCCGCGGCGCTGATCGCCATGGCGATTGTCGTGTACTTGCCCGCTTTGCGCGGCGGCTTCATCTGGGACGACCGCATGTACCTGACGCAGGGCACCCTGATGCGCCGCCCGCTTTGGAAGCTCTGGGTCGCACCCGACGCCATCGATTACCTGCCGCTGACGTACACGCTGTACTGGCTGCAATGGCGCATCTGGCAGGACAGCGCGGTGGCGTTTCACCTGGTGAACGTGCTGCTGCACGGCGGCGCTGCGGTCATGCTGTGGCGCGTGCTGCGGCGGTTGCAAGTGCGCGGCGCATGGATGGCAGCGGCCATTTTCGCAGTCCATCCCGTGGGCGCGGAGTCGGTGGCATGGATCGCCGAGGAGAAAAACACGCTGTCGCTGCTGCTGGCGGCACTCGCGCTGCTGCTGTACCTGGATTCTGACGCCCGGCCGCGCCGGTATTGGATGACAGTGGTCACGTTCGCCCTGGCGCTGTTCGCCAAGCCGGCAGTCATCATGTTTCCGGTGATACTGCTGCTGCTGGCGTGGTGGAAGCGCGGCGCGATCACGCGCGCCGAATACCTGCAAACCGCGCCATTCTTCGCGTTATCGGCGATTTTTGCGCCGGTGACGATCTGGTACCAGAAGCGCTCCATCGGCACGGAACACATTCCGCTCGGCGGGTTTGCCGAGCGCTTGGCGCAGGTGACAAAAGCGGCATGGTTTTACGTCTACAAACTGCTGCTGCCGCGCGATCTCATGTTCTTCTACCCGAACTGGAAACACAGCGGCCTTGACGCATTCACCGTGGCCGGCATGGTGGCATTGATCGCGGTCGCGGCAGGTTTGTGGCGCATGCGCGCGCCATGGGGACGCGGGCCGCTGGTGGCGCTGGCGTGTTACTGGGCGCTGCTGTTGCCGGTGCTGGGAATGTTCGACATGGCGTGGATGCAGTTCGCGCCGGTTGCCGACCACTACCAGTATCCGGCGATGATCGCGGCGATCGCGCTGGTGGTTTCAGCCGCCATGCATCTCACGCATGCGCGTCCAACACCGGCCGAAAAAATGGGCCACCCGAAACATGCGCGACTCGCCAAGCTGGAGCAACCCACGCTCGCCGCCGCCGTCATCGTGGTGCTGGGCGCGCTCACCTTCATGCAGGCTGGGCATTATCGCGACGAAGACACGCTGTGGCGCGCGACCCTCGATCGCAATCCGCAGGCGTGGGCGGCATGGGCGGGACTTGGGCTGACGGCGAGCGAGCGCGGCGATGCGGCCGCGGCCATCGCCGACCTGAAGCGCGCGGCGGAACTGAATCCGCACTATTCGGCGGTGCACAACAATCTTGGCGCGGAGTACCAGAAAAACGGGGACGTCGAACGAGCGATCGCGGAATACGACGCGGCGGTGCGGATCAACCCCAAGCTGGCGGCGGCGCAGTACAACCTAGGCGTGCTGCTGCTGCGGCAGAAGCGGGCGTCGCAGGCGGAGCCACACCTGGCGCGCGCCGTCGAACTGATGCCCAACAGCTCGCCGGCCGAGGTCAAGCTGGGTTCGGCATTGCTGGAACAGGGCAAGCTGGAGACGGCGGAGCAGCACCTGGCGCGCGCGGCGCGGCTGGATCCGGCGAGCTTTGAAGCGCACGCCTACCTGGCGGAATGCTTGCGGAAACAGGGAAAGCCTGAACAAGCATTCGGGGAATATCAAAAAGCGATTGCGCTACGCGGAAGATAGTTGTGCGTTGAGCGTAGTTCGCTCGGAGGCGTTCGGGCAGTCCGTAGCCGGCAGTCCGTGGTTCGGGGAAAACAAAACTGCGCCGGCGGGTGAGGCCGGCGCAAAACATTATTATCCGAAATCGATCAGCTTGGTTCCGATCGGATCAGACGTTGGCTTTCTGATGGCACTCGGTGCACTTGGTCGGAGCTTTCTTGCCCTTGGCGTTTTCCGCCGTATGGCAATCGATGCAGGTTCCCTTCTTGGCCATGGCATCGTGGAATGCCAGTTTGAAGGTGGTCTTCATCGGGGCTGCGGCGGTCTTGGCGTGGCACTCGCTGCAAGCCTGCGTCTTGCCGGTGGCAGCCTTCTCCGGCTTGGACGCATGGTGGCAGGTCTCGCACTTGATGTTGCGGTCCTTGGCGTGAGCCGAATGCATGAACTTCACGCCGCCCATGGGATTGCCCTTGAGGATGACCGAATCAGGCGCTGGCTTGTCTGCGGCAAAAGCGGGGCCGCACATGACTAACAGCAGGGCGAGGCCCAACAGAACAGCAAACAGTTTGGAAATCTTCACGTCGCCTCCTCGCGAGATGAACGACAGAACATAATGACTGCGGCGCGGATTATAGATGCGGGAGGGCGGGATTTTCAGTGACGAAAACGCGATGTCACGCGCATGCGTGCGCCGCGTCACAGGGAGGAAGTAGAAGAGTGGCTAGTGGCTAGTCAAGTGAGCGCGCAAGCTCCTGGCTAGCCACTAGCCACTCTGGTTGGACTGAAAGGCAGAGAGAACCGTTCTTAGTTGCCGCGGCCGTAGCCGCCGCCACCGCCACCACCGTAGCCGCCGCGTCCGCCGCCGCCGCCGCCGCCGCGTCCACCACGACCGCCGCCGCCGCCACTACCACCACCAGCGCCGCGTTCCGGCTTGGGACGAGCTTCGCTGACGTTCAAGTTGCGTCCGCCGACGCTGCTGCCGTTAGTACCGGCGACGGCTTTCTCGGCTTCGGCGTCATTGGTCATCTCGACGAAGGCGAAGCCGCGGGGCTGTCCGGTGTCGCGGTCGCGAATCATGTTGACGCGCTCGACCGTGCCGTAGCCCTCGAAGAGCGTGCGCAGCTCTTCCTCGCTGGTCCTGAAATCAAGGTTGCCCACGTAAATGTTTTTCATATTGTCCTCGCGGTTGAGGTCTGTTGATTGGGGGCTTGCTCGGAAGCAGCGAAAGGGCAGTGCCGAGTGCGGCTCGCGATCTCTAGACCGAAATAGCAGTACCTCGCCCTCTGCGGGCGGTACAAGACTACCATTTCGACGGCTTGCGCGCCGGTTCCGGCAAAACTTTTTCGCGGGCCGGCAGTGTCATTTTGGTTATTAGAACGGTCGCCATGCGCGCCCTGTGCTAGCCTCGGCCTGATGGACGTTTCCACAACTCCACGCGCCACCGGAGCGGCTGCTGTCGCTGAACCGCGGATGGTGCGCGTGCCCGAGGGCTGGTTCTGGATGGGCAGCGACGCGGGCCTGGACTGCGAGCGTCCGCGGCATCGGGTGTGGGTTGATGGATTCGCAATGGCGGCCACGCAGGCCACCCATTGCGACTACTCGCGATGTCTGGGCGCGACCGGAGCGGCGCCGCCGCCGTATTTCGAACATCCGGAATTCAGCCATCCCGAGCAGCCGGTGGTGGCGGTGTCATGGTTCGAGGCGGTGTCGTATTGCGAGTGGCTGAGCGCGGCGGCGGGACGGCAATATCGTTTGCCGACCGAGGCGGAGTGGGAGCGTGCGGCGCGCGGAGGCGTGGACGACACGCCCTATCCGTGGGGTGATGAGCCGCCGCAGTCACGTCCGGGATATGCCAGCAGGTGGAAGACCGGGCCGGAGCGGGTGGGGCAGAGCGAGCCGAATGGATTCGGCCTGCACGAGATGTGCGAAAACGTACACGAGTGGTGCAGCGACTGGTTTGACCCGTCCTACTACCTCAGTTCGCCGGAACGAAATCCACGCGGGCCGGAGAGCGGGACGCGGCGGGCATCGCGCGGCGGATCGTGGAGGCACCACGTCAAGAATTCCAAGTGCTACACACGGTCGAGCATCCCGCCTGAGTTTCAGTATGCGGATTATGGGTTTCGCATAGTCCGTAGTCGGTAATCGGTAGTCGGTAGTCGGGTAAGAGTGCAAGCGGACGCTGGTGTGAATGCGGCATTGTAGGGGTCCTTCGACTCGGTCGCAACGCGCCCAAAACCGGGGCGCGTTGGACCTCGCTCAGGATGACACTCGTTTAGTTTGCTAGCTGCGGTTGAGATCGTCGATATCGTCGCGCAGGCGCAGGTAGCCGCGAGTGAGTATTACCAGGTAAACGATGTGGATCGCCCAAGCGGCGCCGTAGGCGGCGTAAACCCACTTCATCGCGATGCCCCTTTCGCGCCGGCAATGGCCTTCATGGCGTGCGCTTCCTCTACCTGCTGGCGCAGGCGTTCGAGGCGATAACGAAGCCAGATCACCAGAAATGCGAGCGCCAGGAATCCGCACCAGTTGATCAGCAGCGCGTGCATCATGCGAGGATCAATGCCGGAGCCCTGGCCGCCGCCGATGACCGGCTGCGGATGCTGGGTGCGGAACCAGCGGATCGCCATGTAAACGAACGCCACGTCCACGGCGCCGAAAACGGCGAGCACCGAAGCCAGCACCGGATTCTGGCCGGCGGTGGAGTAGCGCCGCAGCAGCAGATAGCTGACGTAGATGAGCCAGAGGACAAGCGTGGAGGTGAGGCGCGCGTCCCAGGTCCACCAGATGCCCCAGATCGGCTTCGCCCAGATCGGCCCGGTGACGAGCACGACGGTGCAGAAGACGACGCCGACTTCCGCGGTGGTGAGCGCGACGGCATCGGCCTTCGAGTCACCCGAGGCGAGATACCAGATGGAAGCGACCAGGTTGGCGAAGAAGCACAAGAACGCCGTCCAGGCCGAGGGCACGTGGTAGTAGAAAATCCGCTGCGCGTCGCCCATGGTCATTTCCCTGGGAGCGACGATGAGCGCCTGGTAAAGGCCGTAGGAAAGCAGCGCGAGCGTGATGAGGGCGAGGATGGAGAATGTCGATTTCATTCCGCGTGCAATACCGTGTCGAAGAGAAGGTATCCGATGATGGTGAACACTATATCGTAGACGGCGAGAAAGACGAGCGGGAGATAGGGCGAGTTGTCGCCGGTGAGGATGGCGGTGGTTCCCGCAACCATGGCCAGCAGCGCGGGAATCGAGATGGGGAACAGCAGCAGCGGGAGCATGACTTCGCGGCTTCGGGTGCGGATGGACATGGCGGCGAAAAACGTGCCGTTGACCACCAGGGCCCAGGTGCCCAGCACGGAAGCGATGGCGAGTTGATAGGCGGGACCAACGCTGCGCAGGTTGTAGAAGACGACGAACAGCGGCGTCATCAGGGCTTCCAGGATGATGACGAAGAGGAAATTGCCGATGGCTTTGGCAAGAAAAAGCGATTCGGCGGGCGCAGGCGAGACGCGGTAGGCATCGAGCGCTTGATTGCGCAGTTCGCGCGCCCAGGTCTGATTGAGGGCAACCACCGCGGCGAACAGCAGCGCCACCCACACCAATCCGCCGGCAATGCGGCGCGATTCTTCGGCGGTGAGGTCGAAGGAAAAGCTGAAGATCACCACCACCAGCAGGGCGAAAAATAGCATGGAGTTGATGGCGTCCTTGGAGCGCCACTCCAGGCGCATGTCCTTGGCGAGGGTGACGCGCAAAATATCGAAGAACGCGGGAGGCTGCGCGCGGCGGGGCGCGCCGGCAGAGGCGCTCATCGCGGCGCCGCCGAATGCGCAGGCTCGCGGGCAACAATCTGACCGGCGTTCATGGTGACCGATTCATCGGCTACGCCGTCCAGCAGCGCCGGCTGGTGAGTGACCACGAAGACAGTCTTGCCCGCGTCACGCATTTCGGCGAGCAGGCGGACCATCTCGCGCGCGGAGGCAATGTCCACGTTGGAAAAAGGCTCGTCGAGTAGAACGATGGCCGGGTCGTTGAGAATGGCGCGGGCGAGCGAAAGGCGCTGCCGCATGCCCTGGGAATATTGCCCGACGCGTCGCGGGAGATCGGGATCGAGACCGACGGCGCGCATCACCTCGGAGCAACGCTGGCCGCCGCGGATGCCGTAGAGACGGGCGAAATAGCGGAGGTTTTCCATGCCGTCCATTTCGTCATAGAGCAGCGGTGCGTGCGCCATGTAACCGATTTCGGCGGCGACGGAACGCAGGTCCGGCGAACCCAGCACGGTGATTGCGCCGCGGGAGGGACGCATCAGCCCGGCAATGGCGCGCAGCAGCGTGGACTTCCCTGCTCCGTTGTCGCCGAGCACGAGATAGAGGCGGCCGGGCGCGAACTCGGCGGTCACGCCGCGCAGGGCGGCGAAGCGGCCGAACAGCTTCGTGACCTCGGTGAGGACGATGGCGGGCGCGGGTTGGGGATCAGTGGACGTTTGTTGCGAAGAAATCACTGCGTGAGACCGGCGGTGGCGGCGGTTCCGGCCTGGGCTTTCTGCAGCGGCTTGGCCGGGGCGTTCGTAGGCTGCGACCCGGGCGTGCCGGGTTGATCGGGCGCGGGCGCGTACTTGGAGGCGCACTTGGCCTGGAGTTGGTTGGCGTGGAAGACGCCGTCGCGGCCAAAGCGGCCCTCGGCCATGGCCTGCGAGTCGTCCTTAAAGGTGTCCGGCGGGGCCTCGGTTCCGGTGTAAACCACGGGAAGGCTGAGCTCGTTTTCCTTGAGCGCGAATTCCACACGCGAACCCTGGCGCCTGATCGAACCGGGAACGACGTTGCCGGCAACGCGCAGCCGCTTGGCATAGCGGCTGTCGTTCATGTCGCGCAGTTCCTTGATGGTGACGTAGTAGCTCTTGCTCTGCTGCACGCCGGTGAAGGCCAGGTATCCCAAGGAGACGATGACGACGGCGATGGCAACGCCGAAACGGATATACGTCAACCGGCTTTTCATCTCAAGCATACGACCCCACTCTGCAAACTCTACCCGTACCGGGAATTCAGGTCAACATCACAGGATGCCGTGACCGGGGTCGCGGCTGCACAAATCGAACTGCGGGGTATAATGTAGGTTTTGGGAGGAGCCGACCAAGCCCATGAGTGAAGCAAAAGACAACGGAAACGGGCACGAGCACAGCGCGTGGATTCCCAAGCCGCGTGAAGTGTGGATCACCAAGCGGCGTGACGAGGCCGCGCGCACCGGCGACGCCAATTTTTCGCAGATGCACTACGCGCGCCAGGGAAAGATTACCGAGGAGATGGTGTTCGTCGCCGAACGCGAGAGGCTGACTCCGGAGCTGGTGCGCGACGAGGTCGCCGTCGGGCACATGATCATCCCGGCCAACATCAATCATCCGGAACTGGAGCCGATGGCCATCGGCGTGGCGTCGAAATGCAAGATCAACGCCAACATCGGCAATTCTTCCGTCGCCTCCAATATTGACGAGGAGTTGCGCAAGCTGCACACCTCGGTGCACTACGGCGCCGACACGGTGATGGACCTTTCCACCGGCGGCGACATCCACGAGATTCGCGAAGCCATCCTGCGGCATTCGCCGGTGCCGATCGGGACGGTGCCGATTTACGAGGCGATCGCGCGCGTCAAGCGGCTGGAAGACCTGAACGCGGACATCATGCTGGAAGTGATCGAGGAGCAGGCGGCGCAAGGCGTGGACTACATGACCATCCACGCCGGCGTGCTCATCCAGTACCTGCCGCTGGTGTCGAAGCGGATCACCGGAATCGTGAGCCGCGGCGGCGCGATTCTGGCGCAGTGGATGGCCTACCACCACAAGCAGAACTTCCTCTACGAACGCTTCGAGGATCTCTGCAAGATCTTCAAGAAGTACGACGTCAGCTTCTCGCTGGGCGACGGACTGCGTCCCGGCTGCGTGGCCGATGCCAGCGACGAAGCGCAATTCGCCGAGTTGAAGACGCTGGGCGAGTTGACGGCCATCGCCTGGAAAGACGATGTGCAAGTCATGATCGAAGGGCCGGGGCACATCCCGATCGACAAGATCAAGGAGCAGGTAGAGAAGGAAGTCGAGATGTGTTACGGCGCGCCGTTCTACACCCTGGGTCCGCTGGTTACCGACATTGCGCCGGGCTACGACCACATCACGTCGGCCATCGGAGCGGCGATGATCGGCTGGTACGGGGCGGCGATGCTGTGCTACGTCACGCCGAAAGAGCACCTCGGCCTGCCCAACGACAAGGACGTGAAGGACGGGATCATCGCCTACAAGATCGCGGCCCACGCTGCCGATATCGCGCGGCAACGGCCAGGCGCACGCGACCGCGACGACGCGCTCAGCTATGCGCGCTACACCTTCGACTGGGAAAAGCAGTTCGAACTGTCGCTCGACCCGGAGACGGCACGCTCCATGCACGATGAAACGCTGCCCGATAAGTACTACAAGGAAGCGTCGTTCTGCTCCATGTGCGGGCCGAAATTCTGCTCCATGAACTATTCGGCGAAGGTGGACGAGTACAACAAGCAGGTGCACGGCATCGAGAAAAAAGACTACTCGGAGTTGGTGAAGAAGCTGGTGGCGATCAAGTAGTCTTCGGTCGTCAGTCTTCAGTCGTCAGGAAACGCCGAAGCCGCGGAATCTACGCGGCTTTTTCTTGCGCTCAATGCGCCTTGAGCGTGCGTCTCCACTTGGCGTGCAGCCAGATGAGGATGCCGATGGCGCAAGTTTCCAGCGGGCCGACCGTTAATTCCATCGCGTATGCCGGGAGCATGCTGGTGGCGGCAACCCCGATCGCCCAGCTTACTCCAGCCGCGGCGATCAGGCTCGCAATCCACTCTTCACCGTGAATAGGCATCCCACGAACGTAGCAGCCGGGTACCGGGAAGGCTACGTCACGGTTGTGCGATGGACTTTGGTGATCTGCGGTCGTGGAGGATTCGCGCCGTCCCTCCAGGACTCGCGATTTTCCAGTGCCGTTGTCCCAGGACTGGCGTCCTGGGCTACCAGCGTACGTCCCTGCGGGACTCGCGATTTTCCAGTGCCGTTGTCCCAGGACTGGCGTCCTGGGCTACCAGCGTACGTCCCTGCGGGACTGTTTGGGGTTGCGTGCGCTATTTGCGCTTCAGGACGCGTTTCACGGCATCGACGATGTACGGTGCGGTCAGCCCGTACTTCTCCATCAACTGGTCGGGCGTGGCGGATTCGGCATAGGTGTTCTGGATGCCGACAAACTCCATCGGCACGGGATGCGACGCCGCCACCGACTTGGCCACCTGCGCGCCGAGGCCGCCGTCGAGCAGATGCTCCTCGGCGGTGACGATGGCGCCGCACTCGCGGGCCGCGCCGGCGACAGCTTCGTCGTCGAGCGGCTTGATGGTGTGCATGTCGATGACGCGCGCCGAGACGCCTTCGGATTCCAGTTGCGCCTGCGCCTGCAGGGCGTAGCCGACTTCAAGGCCGCAGGCAATGATGGCGACATCGCGGCCGTCGCCGTGCTGTTTCGCCTTGCCGATTTCGAATTGGTCATCGGCGGTGTAGATGATGGGCGTCTTCGGCCGTCCGGTGCGCATGTAGCAGGGGCCGTTCCATTCGGCCATGCGATGCACCAGGGCGCGGGCGCAGAATTCGTCGGAAGGAATCAGCACCACAAAACCGGCCAGACCGCAGGCCAGCGCGATGTCTTCGACAGCCATCTGGCTGGGGCCATCCTCGCCAATGGAAATGCCGCCGTGCGAGCCGACAAACTTGGCGTTGACGCGCGGATATGCCACCGACATGCGCAACTGGTCGTAGCCCTTGTCCATGAGGAAGACGGCGAAGGACGAGGCAAAGGGAATTTTTCCGTTGAGCGCCAGGCCGCCCGCCATGCCGACCATGTTGGCCTCGGCGATGCCGACGGTGAAGAAGCGGTCGGGAAATTCCTTGCCGAATTTCGCGCTGTAGGTGGATTTGGCGAGGTCGGCGTCGAGGGCAACCACGTTGGGGTTGGCGCGGCCCAACTCCACCAGCGCCTGTCCGTAGGCTTCGCGCGTGGCGACGCCCATCTTCAGCTCGAATTTCGTCGTCGCTTTCATAGTCGGTAATCGGTAGTCCGTAGTCGGTAGTCCGTGCCCAAAAATCCAACACAGAGACACAGAGTCACAGAGCGCCACAGGCTTCTTTGAAATCGTCCGTGTCTCTGTGTCTCTGCGTTCATTTGTGAACCGGTCAACAGGCGCCCAACTCTTTCAATGCCGCCTCGACCTGCTCTTTTTTCGGCGCGACGCCGTGCCACTCGGGATTGTTTTCCATGAACGAGACGCCTTTGCCCTTGATCGTTTTGGCGATCACCGCCGTGGGCCGCGAGGTCAAGCCGGCGCGCGCCTGCTGGAGCGCGTCAATGCACTGTTCCAGGTCGTGTCCGTCAATTTCGATCACATTCCAGTTAAACGAGCGGAATTTGCCGCCGACGGGCGCGGGATCGAGGATGTCGACAAGGAAGCCATCGAGTTGCTGCTGGTTGTAGTCCACGATGACGGTCAGGTTCGACAGGCGATGAAAACCGGCGTACATGGCGGCTTCCCAGATCTGCCCTTCCTGAATTTCGCCGTCGCCGACCATCACGAAGGTGTGCCAGTCGCGCTTGTCCAGGCGCGCCGCCAGCGCCATGCCGATGCCGATGGAAATTCCCTGCCCCAGCGATCCGGTCGAGGCTTCCAGGATGGGCAACATGCGCTTGTCGGGATGGCCTTGCAGCGGCGAACCCAGTTTGCGCAGCGTGGGCAGCAGCGCGGGGTCGAGATAGCCGGCCTCGGCCAGCGTCGCGTAGAGCACCGGAACGCCGTGGCCCTTGGAGAGCACGAAGCGGTCGCGGTCTGGCCATTCGGGACGATTGCGGTCGTGCCGCAGCACGCGGAAATAGAGCGCGACCAGCAATTCCACCGCGGAGAGCGATCCGCCCGGGTGGCCGCTGCCGGCGGCGCCGATCATCTTGACGATGTCAATGCGAATGCGGTTGGCAATCTGCTTCAGGTCGGTGAGCGGCGCCACCAGGGTGCTCATGAACGGGCTTTCTCCCCGGCGGCGGCACGCAACCGCTCCTGACGCTCCGACTGCGGCTGCTTGGGCAAAACCGACGGCATGGCGTGCGCCGCCTGGCGTGCCTTCATGATCAGGTATTTCCCGGGTCCGGCGAGGAAACGCGCGAGCAAGGTCGCGATCTTGTGGAGGAGCACGCGGTCTTGAAAGGAAAAGGCGTTCAGGCGATCGCTCTCGACGTCAATGACGCCACTGACGTGGGCGCCGATTTTGATGGGCATGACCAGCTCGGAGCGGGTCTCGGCAAAAACAGCGACGTACTGCGGATCGCGCGAGACGTCCGGCACCACCTTGGGCGCGCCGGTTTTAGCCGCCTGGCCGACGTTCCCCTCCCCCAGCCGCATGGCAGCGCAGCGCGGCGCGGGGCCCGCCGACGCGATACGCAACAAGCGGCCGCCGGCGTCAAGGAACATGGTGACGGCAAAATACTGCCGCCCCTTTTGCAGCAGCCGGGCGACCTGCGCCAGCGGCGACTCCTGAAACTGTGCGCCGCGAATTTCATGCAGCGGCAGCCGGCCGCGCGAGGCAAGCCGCGGCTTGGCCACCAGCACCTGCTCGACGGCCCCGAGCACTTCACGCGTAGAACGATAAGTTTTCACGGCAATACCTGGACGAAGGGAATGAAGTCAGTTTATCTGCGCAGAAAAGCGGGGTCAACCGAGGGAAGTTCTGATAGTGGTCAGGCGAGTAACTCTTGCTGGCTACTGGCCACTGACCACTTCTGTTCTACGCCGGCGAAGGCGCCTTCACCCGGGTCGCGAGCGCCGCCGTTTCCGGCCGTGCAAACCACTGCCGGATCGCCGGCAGCGCGGCGCGGGCCGCCAGTTCTCCGGCGCGGATCAGTTCCGGCGCGCGGTCGAAGCCGTCGTAGCTGAAGCCGCTCACGTCGGGCTGGAGAATGGCGTCGGCCGCGGCTTCCCACAAACCGCACATCCTCGATTGCGCGATGGAGAAGCACTGCCCGATGACGTCGAAGATGTGGCGCGGGCCGTCCAGGTTCACCCAGTGCGCGCTCAGGTAAACGGCAATCACGCGCTGCGCGCCCATTTCGCGCAAAGGGACGGTGGGAACGGCGTGGGCGAGCATCCCATCCACCAGCAGGCGCCCGTTGATGTTGACCGGCAGGAACATGCCGGGATAGGCGCAACTGGCGCGCACCGCGTCCACCAGCGGGCCGGTGCGGAAGACCACGCCTTCGCCGCTGGTGAAGTCGGTGGCCGCCACCGCCAGCGGGATTTTCAGGTCCTCAAAGGTGCGGCACCTCAGCATCTTATTGAGGAACCGCGCCATGCGGTCGTTGCTGGCGAAGCCGTAGCGCGAAAGCGTCCAGCGCGCGAAATCCTTGAAGCGCACCAGGGCAGCGATCTCCTCCAGTTCGCGGGCGCAGATGCCGCTGCAATAGGCCGCGCCGATCACCGAGCCGACGCTGGTGCCGGCGATGAAATTGACGGGAATGCCTTCTTCTTCGAGGACCTTGAGGATGCCGATATGTGCCAGGCCGCGGGCGAAGCCGCCCCCGAGCGCAAGTCCGACGGTCGGTGTTTCCGGCGCTGCCGGGGCGAGCGGCACATCTGAAATGCGTTGCAGCCCACGAGCAAACGCGCGAACCGAACGCGCTATTTTATTTAGCATACCGTGCCTGATTCCACATCCGGCCCCACGCGGAGGTTACATTCGGTATGATGCCCGGTTCTGCAACAGATGATGCAGCATCGGCCCTGGCCACGCTAGGTTACGGTAGTCACGAACGAGCGTATTTCCAGGTAACTAAAGGCGGCTTTTCCGCATGGAGCGCGAATATTCGGCTGGAGGCGTGGTCCTCCGCCCCAGACAGCAGCGGTGGTGGGTGGCGGTGATCGAGCCGCAGGGCAGGCGGAAGGCTCCCGCCACCGTGCTGGCGCTTCCCAAGGGCAACCTGGACCAAGGCGAAAAGCCGGAAGAAACGGCGGTGCGCGAGGTGCGCGAGGAAACCGGCGTCGAAGCCGCCCTGGTTGCCAAGCTCAGCGACATCAAGTACATCTACGTGCGCTCCTGGGGCAACCGCCAGCGCGTATTCAAAGTCGTAAGTTTTTTTCTGCTGCGATACCGCAGCGGGCGCATCGGGCAGATTACGCCGGCCATGCGCCACGAAGTGCGGCAAGCCATGTGGCTTCCGATGGACGAGGCCGCGCAAAAACTCAGCTACCGCGGCGAGCGCGACGTGGTGAAGCTGGCGCAGGAATACGTCAAGGCGCATCCGGAACTTTAGAGCGAGGCAAACATGCCGCAGACACCGCACATTGAACGCCACTTCACCTCCAGCGCGATGGTGCGCGACATCGTCATCGGCATGGCCGACGGGCTTACCGTGCCCTTCGCTCTCGCCGCCGGGCTTTCCGGCGCCATCAAGGCGACGCACGTCATTGTGATTGCCGGGCTGGCGGAAATTGCTGCCGGTTCCATCGCCATGGGACTGGGCGGCTACCTGGCGGCGAAGAGCGACGCCGAGCACTACGAGCAGGAACTCGCCCGCGAGTGGCGCGAGGTGAAAGAGCTTCCCGATGAAGAAGCGCGGGAAGTTTCGCAAATTCTCCAGAACTACGGCATGGCCGCGGACGAGGCGAGTACGGTGGTCGCCGCGCTGGAGACGCGTCCGGAAGCGTGGGTGGATTTCATGATGAGGTTCGAACTCGGCCTGGACCCGCCGGAGCCGGGACGCGCTGCCCGCAGCGCAGCCACGATTGCCGGATCCTACGTCGCCGGCGGGTTCATCCCGCTGGCGCCCTACATCATCTTGAACCAGGCGGCGACCGCGCTGATTGCGTCTGTCTGCGTGACACTGGTTGCGTTGGCGGTCTTCGGATACATCAAGGGGCGCTTCACCGGCACAGTTCCATTTCGGAGCGCGTCACAAACACTGGTGACGGGTGCACTTGCCGCCGGTGCAGCTTACGTGATAGCGCGACTTATCTCCTAAGTGTAGGACAGGCAAGGATTTATCTTGACGCCGGGAAAGCCCTCCGCTACCCTCGACTCAACTAATAAAAAAGGGCGCGTCGCTGCCATCCTCACCCCACATCTACGCGGCGCGCCCGATATTTTTATGGGGTGAATTCCCGCGAAAATGGTGCCCCAGAAGGGCAGAATTTCTTTCGCCTGGTGGCCGGCCTCGTCACAGGCGGGCGGCGATTCAAGCTGCTATATTGTCGCGGGAACTTCCAGGTATTTCCGTCATGATTAAACGAATTGATAAAGTTGCTGTCCTCGGCGCCGGGACCATGGGGGCGCGCATTGCGGCGCACCTGGCCAACGCCGGCGTACCCTCGTTCCTGCTGGATATCGTGGCGCCCGATGGCGACGCGCGGAACCATGTCGCCGCCGCCGGGCTGCAGGCCGCGCGCCAGTCCAAGCCGGCGGCATTCTTCGAACCGTCGCTGGCGCACCTGATCACCATCGGCAACTTCGACGACAACATGAAATTTGTCGCCGAATGCGACTGGGTGATCGAGGCGGTGGTGGAAAACCTCGAGATCAAGCGCACGCTGCTGAAGAAAGTGGAAGCCGCCCGCCGGCCCGGCACGATTGTCACCACCAATACCAGTGGCCTGCCGGTCGGCAAAATCGCCGAGGGCTTCAGCGACGACTTCCGCCGCCACTGGTTCGGCACCCACTTTTTCAACCCGCCGCGCTACATGCGCCTGCTGGAGATGATTCCCACGCCCGACAGCGATCCCGCGGCGGTGGAAGCGATCGCGCATTTCTGCGACGCGCGCCTCGGCAAAGGGATTGTGACCGCCAAGGACACGCCCAACTTCATCGCCAACCGCATCGGCACATTTTCGGCGCTCAACGTCATGCGCCTGATGCAGGAGATGGACCTCACCATCGAGGAAGTGGACGCGCTCACCGGCAGCGCCGTCGGCTGGCCGAAGATGGGCACCTTCCGCCTGGCCGACATGGTCGGGCTCGACATCCTGGGCCACGTCGTTTCCAACATGACCAGCAACATGAAGGACGAGCGCAGCGATCTCCAGCTTCCCGACTTCTTCAAGTCCATGCTGGAGCGCAAATGGCTCGGCGACAAGACCAAGGGCGGTTTTTACAAGAAGGCACAAGGCGCTGACGGCAAAGACGACGAACGGTTCGGGTTGGATTGGAAGACGCTGGAGTACCGGCCGCGACAGAAGGCGAAATTTCCGGCCCTGGAAATGGCGAAGCAAATCGAGGATACGCCGCAGCGCTTGCGCACCTTGCTCGGTCTGGATAACGCAGGCGGCGGTCCGCAGAAGGGCGACCGTGCCGGGCAGTTCCTGTGGCCGGTGCTATCGGATCTGTGGACGTATTCGGCCAACCGCATCGGCGAAATCTGCGATTCGCTGGTGGAGATCGATCGTGCCATGGGCATGGGCTTCAACTGGGAGATGGGCCCGTTCGCACTGTGGGACGCCGCCGGCGTTGAAGCCACGGTGGCGCGCATGAAGAAGGAAGGCCGGCCGGTGGCGGAGAACGTGGAGCGCCTGCTCGCCTCCGGCAAGAAGACGTGGTACAGCGACGCCATCGGCGCAGCGTCGGGCGTTGCCTACTTTGACGTCGCCGCAGCCAGCTACAAGGACCAGCAAGTCTCGCCGGGAATCTGGTCGGTGCAGGTGGCAAAAAAATCCGGCGGCGTGGTCAAGAAGAACCCGGGCGCGACGCTGGTGGACTTAGGCGATGGCGTTGGCTGCATCGAGTTCCACACCAAGATGAACGCCATCGGCGGCGACATCCTCCAGCTTGTTACGCAATCGTTAAAGCCCGGCGGGCCCGGCGACAACTTCGACGCCTTCGTCATCACCAACGACGGCCAGCATTTCTCCGCGGGCGCTAACATCATGCTGTTGCTGATGGCTATCCAGGAAGAGGAGTGGGACGAGATTGACATGATCATCCGCCAGTTCCAGGGGATGACGCAGGCGATCAAGTTCTCGCCGAAACCCGTGGTAGTCGCGCCTTTCGGCATGACCCTGGGGGGCGGCTGCGAAGTTTCGCTGCACGGCGCGGCACGGCATCCGCACGCCGAACTCTACATGGGGCTGGTGGAAGTCGGCGTTGGCTTGCTGCCCGGCGGCGGCGGCTGCAAAGAGATGACGCTGCGCGCGGTGGATGCGGCGGCATCCATCCGCCCCGAGGGCCGCGGCGAGTCGGTGGAATTCATGGAAGCGATAAAGAAGGCGTTCGAGACGGTCGCGATGGCGAAGGTCTCGACATCGGTGGCCGAGGCACGCGCCCTTGGCTTCCTCTCCAGCGGCGATCAGGTGACCATGAACCGCGAGCGCGTGCTCGCCGACGCCAAGGCGCACGTAGTAGAACTCCTGCGCTCTTATAAGCCGCCGCGTCCGCGCACCGACATTCCCGCGCCGGGCGAAAGCATTTTGGCGACGTTGAAGCTTGGCGTCCATCTAATGAGACAAGCCGAATACATCAGCGACCACGAAGTCAAGATAGCCAACAAGGTTGCCGAGGTGCTGTGCGGCGGCGCCGTGACGCCCGGCACTCCGGTGAGCGAGCAGTATCTGCTCGACCTGGAGCGCGAGGCTTTCAAATCACTCTGCGGGGAAAAGAAGACTCAGGAGCGGATCGCGTTCACGCTGAAGACGGGGAAACCGCTGAGGAATTAAAGCGTCGATGGTCGATGGCCGATGGTCGATGGCCACACGGAACCAGCCCCGTAGGGGTGACAGTTCATGGCCCGGGGCGTAAGCCCCGGGTAGGCGCAACAAAAGACGATAGAGTCCCGCAGGGACGGCACGAAATGAACTACGACCTTCTATCCGGCTACACCGAAATGGCCGCGGACCTCAGTCGCGAGTGCGAGGCGGTAGAGTGGTGCGAGGCTCTGGTCTTCGATTCGTTCTCTGAGGACGGGAATGATCCCGGGTGGGAGCGTAATTAGGGAAATGAGTCTCGCGGGAACGGCACGATGTTCCTGACCAGAAAAATAATTCGCGCGCTCAACAACCGGCTTCTCGGCGGCCCGGACGAATTCCGCCGCGAAGCCGAACACGCGCGCAAGCAGATCGCGAAATGGCGTCACCGCCGTCCGAAACGGCGGCTGACCTCCCGCGTGATGCAGGACGCGCTGATTGAAACCTGGAACCAGTTGCACGGCTTTAAGGAATGGCGCAAGGTCGAGGTTGATCTCGCGGTCGTCGCCGATCGCATCACGCGCCGCTCGCACCGCATGCGCTCGCGTAAATCGCAGCGAGGCCCCGGTTTGGGTGGTTTTGATTTTGAGCTAAAAGCTAAGAGCTAAGAGCTGTCTTATGAGAGAAGTCGTCATCGCATCTTCCGTCCGCACTCCCGTGGGCAAGGCCTACAAAGGCACGCTACGCGCCACGCGTCCCGACGAACTGGGCGCCATTGCCATTCGTGGAGCGCTCGACCGCCTGCCGCAACTCGATCCCAAAGAGATCGAAGACGTCATCATGGGCTGCGCCATGCCCGAAGCCGAGCAGGGCATGAACGTCGCCCGCATCGCGTCGTTGCGCGCCGGCCTGCCGGTGGAGTGTTCGGCGATGACGGTCAACCGCTTCTGCTCCTCCGGGCTGCAGGCGATTGCCATGGCGGCGGAGCGCATCATGGCCGGTGGCGCCGAGGTGATTGTCGCCGGCGGGCTTGAATCCATGACCATGATTCCCATGGGCGGGCACAAGGTGTCGGCGAATCCCTGGCTGGTGGCGAATTATCCCGACGCATACCTCTCCATGGGCCTGACCGCCGAGCGCCTGGCGAAGCGATTCGGCGTGACCCGCGAAATGTCGGACGAGTTCTCGCTCAACTCGCACAAAAAAGCACTGGCGGCAATCGAGGCGGGGCGCTTCGAGGAAGAAATCGTTCCCGTGCCGGTCAGCTTCACCACGCCAAACGGCTCGAAGCCGAAACGCCAGGAAATTGTTTTCAAAGTTGACGAGTGCCCGCGCGCCGACACCTCGATGGAAGTGCTGGGTTCGCTGAAGGCTGCGTTCCACGCGCATGGCATCGTCACCGCCGGAAACTCGTCGCAGATGTCCGACGGCGCCGCGGCCGCGGTGGTCATGTCCGCGGAACGGGCAAAGCAGCTTGGCATCAAGCCGCTGGCTCGTTTTGTTGCGTTCGCCACTGCCGGCTACAAGCCGGAGGAGATGGGCGTCGGGCCGGTTTACGCTATTCCCAAGGCACTGAAAATCGCAGGGCTCAAACTGTCGGATATCGACGTTGTTGAATTGAACGAAGCCTTTGCCGCGCAGGCGCTCTGTGTCATCCAGGAAACAGGGCTGGATCCTGCGCGCGTGAATCCCAACGGAGGCGCGGTGGCGCTCGGGCATCCCCTGGGCTGCACCGGCGCAAAATTGACGGCCACCATCATCCGCGAACTCAAACGCCGCAACGGACGCTACGGCATCGTGACCATGTGCGTCGGCGGCGGCATGGGCGCGGCGGGAATCTTCGAAAACGTGCCATGAAAAGAAAAACACAGAGACACAGGGGCACGGAGACAATGGAAATAAGCTTCCTTTGTGTCTCTGTGTCTCTGTGTTCATCATTTGCGAGGCAATTATGGCGACAGCGACACCTGTAACCCGCAAGAAAATCACCGGCGGAAGTTTTCTCATTGAAGAACGCCAGCTCGACGAAGTCTTCACGCCCGAGGACTTCACCGACGAACACCTGCAGATCGCGCAGACCACGGACGAGTTCGCGCTCAAGGAAATCGCGCCGGCGGCCGACAAGCTGGAGAAAAAAGATTGGGCGCTCACCCGGGAACTGCTGAAGAAAGCCAGCGAACTCGGGCTGACATCGGTGGAGATTCCCGAAGCGTACGGCGGCATGGAGATGGACAAGGTCAGCGCCGCCATTGTCGCCGAGCACATCGCCAAGTACGGCAGCTTCGTGGTGACGTTTGGCGGGCACTCCGGCATCGGCACGCTGCCCATCGTGTATTTCGGCACGGAAGAGCAGAAACGGAAATATTTGCCGAAACTGGCGACGGCGGAATTCGTCGGCGCGTACGCCTTGTCCGAATCGTCCTCCGGCTCCGACGCGCTCAACTGCCGCGCCAAGGCCGTGCTCTCCCCCGACGGCAAGCACTACATCCTGAACGGCGAGAAGATGTGGATCACCAACGCCAGCTTCGCCGACGTGTTCATCGTCTTCGCCAAAGTCGACGGCGAAAAGTTCACCGCCTTCATCGTCGAAAAAACTTTCCCCGGGTTCGCGGTCGGCGCCGAAGAGCACAAGATGGGCATCCGCGGTTCGTCCACCTGCGCGCTCATCCTCAACGACTGCCCAGTCCCGGCGGAGAACCTGCTCGGCGAGATCGGCAAGGGCCACATCATCGCCTTCAACATCCTCAACTTCGGCCGCTTCAAGCTGGGCGCCGGCTGCATCGGCGGCACGCGCACCACCTTGCAGGACGCCATCGCCTACGCCAAGCAGCGCAAAGCGTTCGGCACCACCATTTCTCAGTTCGGCCTGATCCGCGAAATGATTGCCGACATGGCGGTGGACATCTGGACGGGTGAAAGCGCGGTGTATCGCACCGTGGGCATGATGGACGTCGCGCTCGGCGAAATTGACAAGAGCTCGCCCGAGGCGACGCGCGAAATCCGCAAGGCCATCGAGGAGTACGCGGTCGAGTGCTCGATCATTAAGGTCTGGGGCTCGGAGGCACTGGACCGCGCCGTGGACGCCACAGTCCAGATTTACGGCGGCTACGGCTTCGTCGAGGAGTATCCGGCCGAGCGCGCGTACCGCGATTCGCGCGTCAACCGCATCTTCGAGGGCACCAATGAAATCAATCGCCTGATCATCACCGGCTTTCTGATGAAGCGAGCCATGACCGGCCAATTGCCGCTCATGCCCGCCATCAAGCGACTGATGGACGAGGTCCTCGGAGGACCTTCGATGTCGGAAACTCCGGAAGGCCCGCTGGCCGCGGAGAAGGCGATCATGGCCAACGCGAAAAAAATCGCGCTGTTCACCGCCGGCGCTTCTTCGCAGAAATACATGCAGAAGCTGGTTGACCAGCAGGAGATCATGGGCGCGCTGGCCGACATCATTATCGAAACCTACTGCATGGAATCGGCGGTACTGCGTGCCGAGAAACTGGCGGGACGCGACGCCGGCCTCGCGACGGCCATGACGCAGGTTTGCGTGGCGCGTGCGATGGCGACGATTGAAGCCGCGGCGCGCAAGGTGATCGCCGCCATTGCCGAGGGCGACATGCTGCGCACGCAGATGGCAATCCTGCGCCGCCTGCTGAAATACGAGCCCATCAACACCATCGCGCTGCGGGAGAAGATCGCCGCGCGCGTCATCGCGCAGGGCAAGTACGTAACCGCGTAACACGGGCAAAAAGCGGGCCACGGATGTTCACGGATGTTCACGGATAAGACGAAGAAAGCCATCCGTGCTGATCCGCGTAAATCCGTGGCTAGTTTTTTTTCTCTTCCGTGCTGGTTTGCGGTTTCAGCTCTTGCATCACGCTCTGTACTAACTCTTTGGCGTCCGTCAGTTGCTTCATGATGATCTGGATGTCCATCACCGGCTTGCCCGGCCAGCGCTGGCTCTGGCAATACACGCCATGCTGCCCGACGAACGCCATCGCGTCGGTGATCAGGTCCATGGTCACCGCCAGCCGCCCGCGCGGAATCCCCATCATGAATTCGTACTTTTCCAACTCTTCCCGTTTCTCTTCGAAAACCGACATCCGGTGATTGTACGGGAAGGCGGCAGATTCAGTGCCACCGCACAACCCGCCGGCGCATCTATGGAACAGTACCGACATCTTCAATCTTCGATCTTTGGAGGAAGCATGAAGCGTCCCACCCTGTATGGAATTGCGGCCTGCGCGCTGATGCTGGCTATTGTTCTTCCGGCGGCGCAGAGCAGCGCGCAACAAAAACCCGCGCGTCCCAGCCCGCCGGGCACCGCGGCCTTCACCCTGGCCGACGGCAAGACCATCACTATCAACTACAGCCGCCCGAAAATGCGCGACCGGAAAATCTACGGCGGCCTGGTTCCCTACGGCGAGGTGTGGCGCGCCGGCGCGAACGAAGCCACCTCGTTCGTCACGCAGTCGAATCTGCTGGTCGGCGGAACGACGGTGCCCGCGGGCAGCTACACGCTGTTCATTCTCCCCCAGGAGAACGGGCCGTGGAAGCTGATCGTCAGCAAGAAAACCGGCGAGTGGGGAATTCCCTACCCCGGCGAGCAGAATGACCTGGCGCGAATCAACATGAAGACTGCCAAGACGCCTGCCGCCGTGCAGGATTTCACGATTTCATTCGACAAGCGCGGCCCCAACGCGGGCGTGATCAAGTTTGATTGGGAGAACACGAGCGCGTCGGTGGACTTTAGTGAGGGGAACAAGTAGTCGGTCGCTAGTCGTTGGTCGTTGGTCGTTGGCCGTTGGCCGTCGGGTGCAGTCATGTTTGGTGTCACCCAGGCAACTCTCATCCTGAGCTCGCGCGGCGTTCGCGAGCTCAGGATCCATGCTTTTTCTTGTGGCACTCGCCCGCGGGTAAGGGAAACCCGCTTTCCCGTTTCTGCCTTCACCAGAAGTTTGGCGTCAATGGCAGTTGCGTCCAGTTCAGCCCCTGATTAGAATTCTTGCTAGACCCGGAGGTGCCCATGCCCCGGTACGAATTCTTCTGCGAAGACTGCCAAAAAGAGTTCGAGACAATCCTTACCCTTGCCGAATACGAAAAGGGGAAGGTGAAATGTCCGAAATGCGGCGGCAAACACGTCCACCAGGAAGCCACCGCGTTTTTCGCCGTGACTTCCAAAAAGTCCTAACCACAGAAACCCTAACCACGAAGGGCACGAAGGAACACGAAGGCAAAAAACAAAGGCCGGACTCGTGTCCGGCCTTTGTGTTCCTTCGTGTCCTTTGTGGTTAGTCGCCTTTTGCCGATTGCGGCTGCGGTTTCCAGCGCAGGATCGGTTGCCGCGCCGCCCTGGTTTCGTCCAGCCGCGCGATGCGCGTTGTGTGCGGCGCGTTCAGCACAACCTCGGGAGTGTTCTCACATTCCTCGGCGATGCTTTTCATCGCATCAATGAATAAATCCAACTCTTCCAGCGACTCACTCTCCGTTGGCTCGATCATCAGCGCGCCGTGCACGATCATCGGGAACGACACGGTGTACGGGTGGAATCCGTAATCGATCAACCGCTTCGCGATATCGCCGGTCTTGATACCCTTCGCCGCCTGCTTGTGCTCGCTGAACACCACCTCGTGCATGCTCGGGGTCGAGTACGGCAGGTCGTAGACGCCCGCGAGCTTTTTCCGGATGTAATTGGCGTTGACCACCGCGTCCTCGGTGGTCTGCAGCAGGCCGTCGCGCCCGTTGGCCATGATGTAGGCCAGCGCGCGCACGAGCATGCCGAAATTGCCGTAGAAGGCGCGTACCCGGCCGATGGACTGCGGCCGGTCGTAATCGAAGCCGAGCGATCCGTCGGGCTTGGTCACCACTACCGGCACCGGCAGGAACGGCTCGAGAATTTTCTTGCACGCCACCGGACCCGAACCCGGCCCGCCGCCGCCGTGGGGAGTCGAAAACGTCTTGTGCAGGTTGAGGTGCATCACGTCGATGCCGAAATCGCCCGGCCGCACCTTGCCGACCAGGGCATTCATGTTGGCGCCGTCCATGTACACCAGCCCGCCCTTGCGGTGCACGATGTCGGCGGCCTTGTGGATCTCCTGCTCGAACACTCCCAGCGTGTTCGGGTTGGTCACCATCAGCGCCGCGATGTCTTCGTTCATCTGCGCTTCCAGCGACGGGATATCCACCATGCCGCGCGCGTTCGACTTCAGGTTCTCCACCTCATAACCGGCGATCGCCGCCGTGGCGGGGTTGGTGCCGTGCGCGGAATCGGGGATCAAAATCCTTTTCCGCGGATTGCCCTTCGACTGCAGATACGCGCGCGCCAGCAGGATGCCGGTGAGCTCGCCGTGCGCGCCCGCCGCGGGCTGCAGCGTGATCGCCTCCATGCCGCAGATTTCCATCAGCGCCTTGCGCAGCGCCTGCAGGATGAGCAGCGCGCCCTGCGACACCTTCTCCGGCTGGTAGGGGTGCGCGTTCGCCAGCCCGTCCAGGCGCGCCACGATCTCGTTGATCCGCGGGTTGTACTTCATGGTGCACGACCCGAGCGGATACAGCCCGGTGTCCACGCCGTAGTTCCAGGTGGAGATGCGCGTGAAGTGCCGGATGATTTCGATCTCGCTGACCTCGGGCATGTTCCCCAGGTCGGCGCGAGCGGCGTTGCCCAACAGCTTCGCGGGACTCACGTCGGGAACGTCGAGCTGGGGCAGCTTGTACCCCTTTTTTCCGCGCGATGACTTCTCGAAGATCAGGCCTTCATTCTGGATCACGTGGGTGGTGGCCTTCTTGATTTTGCCGCTCATCGCGCCACCCCCTGCGCCGCCGCGTCAATGGCTAATTTGCGCGTCAACTCCGTGCAGCACCACAGCGACGCATTCCCCAGTTCGGGATAGAACTTCTTCAAGGGGAATCCGCCGATGATTTTCTGTTCGAGCATGCGGTCGTTCAGCGCCTTGGGATCTTCGCCGGTTTGCACCACGAATTCGTTGAACCGCGGCGCGCCCTGGAACAGCACTTTGGCCGTCCTGCCGAACTGCTCCACCGCGTACGCCGTTTTCGCCAGGTTATGGGTGGCAAGTTCCTTCAGCCCCTCGCGCCCGTACACGGTCATGAAGATGGTCGCCATCAGAGCGATCAGCGCCTGGTTGGTGCAGATGTTGGAAGTCGCCTTTTCGCGCCGGATGTGCTGCTCGCGGGTGGAAAGCGTCAGCACGAAACCGCGATTGCCGCGCTTGTCCACGGTCTGCCCGACCAGCCGGCCCGGCATCTGGCGGACGAATTTTTCCTTGGTTGCGATCACGCCCGCGTACGGCCCGCCGAAGCTGAGCGGCACGCCGAACGACTGCGCCTCCATGGCCACGACGTCCGCCTCCTGGGGCGGCTTGACGATGCCCAGCGAGACCGCCTCGGCGATCGCCACCACCAGCAGCGCGCCCTTGCGATGCGCGATCTCGGCGACAGCGGCCACATCTTCGATGGTGCCGAAGAAATTGGGCGACTGGATCAACACGCACGCCGTGTCGCCGGCGATCGCCTTTTCCAGGGCAACCGTGTTCAACCGCCCGGTGTCGAGGAACGGGACCTCCGCAATCGCCATGCCCTGGTTCTTGGCGTAGCTGGCCAGCACCTCGCGGTATTCCGGGTGCACGCTGCGCGCCACCACCGCTCCCTTTCGTCCGGTCACACGCGCCGCCATCATCACTGCCTCGGTCGCGGCCGTCGAGCCGTCGTACATCGAAGCGTTCGCCACCTCCATGCCGGTCAGCTCGCAGACCATCGTCTGAAATTCGAAGATTGCCTGCAGGGTCCCCTGCGAGATCTCCGGCTGGTACGGGGTGTAGGCGGTAAAGAACTCGCCGCGCGAGATCAGCATGTCAATCAGGACTGGGCAGTAATGGTGGTAGGCGCCGGCGCCCAGGAAATTGGCGTAGGCGGACGCGGCGGTGTCGGCCGCGCGCTGCCGGAACCAGTCCAGGATGTCGGCTTCCGCCATCGAAGGCGCAATATCCAGCTCGCGTTTCAGCCGGTATTCCGCCGGAATGGGAGCAAAAAGCTCGTCGACGGAGCGGATGCCGATTTCGCGCAGCATCAACTCCCGGTCTGCTGGGGACTTCGGAAGATAGCGCATAGGGATTTGGTAATTGAGTAATTTGTAATTTGTAATTTCCGTCGGGCGAGAAACATGACGAATGCTCGCCGTTGGCCGGCTGCCGTCCAGGCCAATTGCAAATTACAAATTACCAATTACAAATCCGCGGCAACTTCTATTGTGCTATCAGTCCTGCCAAATCAGTGCCCCGCTTCCTCGGCGACGAACTTCTCATAATCGGCGGCGGAAAGCAGGTTGTTCACTTCCGACGGATTGGTGAGCTTCACCTTCACCATCCAGGCGCCGTGCGGGTCAGCATTGATCTTCTCGGGCGCAGTCACCAGGTCCGGGTTCACCTCGGCCACCGTGCCGGAAGCCGGCGCATAAATGTCCGAGACCGCCTTCACCGACTCCACCGTCCCCAGGCTCTTGCCCTGCGTCAGCGTCGCCCCGGGCTTGGGCAGTTCGACGAACACGATATCGCCCAGCGCCTTTTGCGCGTGGTCGGTGATTCCGATCACGCCGGTATCGCCTACCACCTTGATCCACTCGTGCTCTTTCGTGTATTTCAAATCCGCCGGATAGGCCATCGTTCTTGCTCCACTTATTCGAAAAAATAGAATGACTTCGTCACTTCGAATTGGACTGCCTGAAGCCTAACGCCTGCAGCCTGAAGCCTAGCCTTTCTTCGGTCTCTTGTAGAACGGCGTCGGCACCACCTTCGCCTTTACTGCCTGACCGCGAATCTCCACCCCGACCACCGTGTCCAGCTTTGACTGTGACGGCGGCACGTAGGCCAGCGCGATGTTCTTCTTCAAAAACGGCTCATGCGAGCCGCTGGTCACGTATCCGATCTGCTTGCCCGATTCGTCCAGCACCTTGTAACCGTCGCGTCCGATGCCGCGCTCGATCATCTCCAACCCGACCAGCGTGCGCGTGATCCCGTCGGCCTGCTGGCGCTCCAGCGACCTGCGCCCGATAAACTCGCCCTTGTCCATCTTCAGCCACCGGTCCAGGCCCGCTTCCCACACCGTGATGGAATCCGAAATCTCGTGCCCGTACAGCGCCAGCTTGCCTTCCAGCCGCAGGGTGTTGCGCGCGCCCAGGCCGCACGGCAGGAGGTTGAATTCCTTTCCCGCGGCCATCACTTCATTCCACACCCGCTCGCTGGTGGCTTCGTCGCTGGGAACGTAGATCTCGAACCCGTCCTCGGCGGTGTAGCCGGTGCGCGCGATCAGCGTGTCTTTCAGCCCGCACACCGTGCCGCGCGTGAACCAGTAGAACTTCACCTTCGACAGGTCGGTGTCGGTCAGCTTCTGCAGCACGTCCACTCCGCGCGGGCCCTGGATGGCAATCTGGGTGAAGTCATCGCTCAGGTGCTCGACTTTGCAGTCGAAGGAGCGCGTGTTCTCGCGCACCCACGCGATGTCCTTCTCGCGCGTCCCGGCGTTGATCACAAAGAAGAAGTCGCTCTCGCCGAAGCGGTGGACGATCACGTCGTCCACAAACGTACCCTGCGGATACAGCATCGCCGAATACTGGCATTGCCCGATCTGCAGCTTCGACGCGTCGTTCATCGTGATGTGCTGCACCGCCGCCAGCGCCTGCCGCCCGGAGATGCGGATGTCGCCCATGTGGCTGACATCGAAAATTCCTACTCCCGAGCGCACCGCCAGATGTTCCGCGATCAAGCCCGCCGGATACTCCACCGGCATGTCCCATCCGTTGAAGTCCACCATCTTGGCGCACATCTTGCGATGGACCGCGTTCAGTGCCGTCTTGCGAACGGTTGCGGTTGAAACATCGGACGTGGAAGACACGGTATCTCTCTCCAGGGCCTCTGTCGGGGCGAATGACGAGCGACGAACGCGCTAAGGTATCACGCGCTCTGGGACGGGTCAAACACCTGCTCAAATCCATTTTGGGCCATGGCGGCCATACCTCCGCCCTTTTCACGCAGCCGGTTTCGCGCTACATTCGCGCCATGGCAGAAACATTTCACTGCACCCTCTGCGACCTGGAAGAGTCTCGCTGCCAGTGCGACAGGTACTGCTCCATGTGCCAGGGCGGCCACGATGTCCGCCTCTGCCAGGACGGCATGTACTACTGCCTGGAATGCCGCGAAGCTTGCGACCTGCAGGCGCAGACGTGAAGCCGCCAATGAATGACAACGAACTGCTGCAAGCGGCTCTCTCCCAAGCTCGCCTCGGCCTGGCCGAAGGCGGCCTGCCCATCGGCTCCGTGCTCGCCGATGCCGACGGACACATTGTCGCCGGCGGCCACAACCTCCGCGTGCAGACCGGCGACCCCACCGCCCACGCCGAAATCGTCTGCTTGCGCAACGCCGGACGCCGCCGCGACTGGCCGCGGCTCACCCTGGTCTCGACGCTCAGCCCGTGCGTCATGTGCACCGGCGCCAGCCTGCTGTTCCGCATCCCGCGGGTCATCATCGGCGAGAACCGCAATTTCCGTGGCGCGGAAGATTTGTTTCGGGAGCGCGGCGTGACTCTGAAAGTGATGGACGATCCCGAGTGCATCGAGTTGATGCGCTCCTTCATCGCCGCCCATCCCGATCTGTGGGACGAAGATATTGGAATTTGAGGGTTTACCAAGAAGCCCGCCAACGCCTCGGCGCGCGTCGCGAACGTCGGCACGATTGCGCTCATCCGCGTCAGTTGCAGCGTCTGCTCCCGGCACTAGGTACTCGGTACGGGCGCGCGTACAATTCCCTCGCCCGCACGCCATGGATGCCGAATTAACCGTCGAACTCGCGGCCGGCGATCCCACTCTCGCTATTCCTTGGTCCTCCGACGACGGCCGCCTGCGCTACCATGACCTGAAGCGCCGGCCCGACCTGCTCCTCTATGTTGACGAGGCCAGCCGGTACCAGGAACTCGCCGAGTTCCTCGTCCAGATCAACTTGTCCGCCTCGCTGCTGCAATCCGCCAAGTGCGACGCCTGGTACAGCACCGAACTCAGCGAGCCGGAAGCCATCTACGGCGCTGCCGGCAAATTCGTCTCCTACGTGGATATGTTCTTCGCCGAGGGCGCCCCGCGCTTCTCCTTCGAGCAGCACGAGGAATTCGCGCGCCGCCTGATCAAGCTTCTGGACCGTGCGCCGCAGATCTCCGCCGCCGCCGAGTTCATCGTGCGCCGCTGCTACTACGAGAATGCCGGCACAAGCGGCGGGTCCGAACCCGCGAGCCACCGCGAGGGCTTTTACTTCACCTTTTACCTGTCGGCTTACGGCGACGACGAACTCGACGCCCGCAAACGCTGGGGCATCGCCCTCAAGCTCGTCGGCAACGCCATACTCCAGCTCTCCGTCGCCCGCGCGGTCACGGCAGCGGAATAAGTGAAATCAGAAGTAAAAAGAGGGAGCGATGACCAGAAATCAGGACCGGCGAGGCGAAAGCCGAAGGCCGACCGCCGATAGTCACTTGCAATTCGCTCCGGTTCGTCTTACTTCTTACTGCTGACTTTTCTCTTCTGACTTTCCGGAGGTCCCATGGACGCGGATTCGGTTTCCGTTTCGGTTCGGCTGCAAAGCGCCACCAGTGAGTTGCACGAGGTTGAAGCCTTACTTGCCTCGGCCGACTTCGATGCCCGTATTCTTTCCGATTTCCGCGACGCCGTGAACCGGGTGCGCACCACGGCCTGGGCAACGCAGCAGTACGCCGAGACCAAAGACACCGAGCGCGATCCTTCCAAGGTTCTTTCCATGCTCGCCGGAGAACGCGTCCGCGCTGCCTACCAGCTTTGCCGCGCCATCGGCCAGGACCTGGACCGGCCCGACCTCCGCTTCCAACCCGGCCAGCTTCTTCAACTCCGCACCGCTGCCAAGGAACTAATGCAGCAACTGAATGCCGTGATCGGAGACGACAGGTGATTGCGCAGCAGTGCACGGAGGTGAGGCGCGAGAAGTCAGAATTGAGAAGTCAGAAGTCAGAACTAAGAAGTCGGAATTGAGAAGCAAGAATTAAAGAAGTCAGAGTTACGAAGTCAGAATCCCGTGGTTTTGCCACCTCTTACTTCTGACTTCTGACTTCTGACTTTTAGATGGTAGGCCCGGCGTGATTCGAACACGCGACCCTCTGCTTAGAAGGGAAATTTCGAGCGCGAGACGGAACAACACGAGCCGACGAAACCCATGAGAGCCAAGGAAAACCAGGCTTGGCTCTTGTCTCGTTTAGGCGGCTTTTGGCGGCAGTTCACGCACACTTTCACGGACACTGTGCGCGCGGCTGGATAAAATTCCACTCGATGAGTGGTAGAGGAGGGTGTTCGTGGACCCTGAGTTTTTTCGATTGATACATGAGGCAGCCGGCATCGCGTCCTCCGGCCGCTGGGATGCTGTCAACACAAGAATAGAGGCCCTCGCGGCACACCCCGGCGAGGGTAATGCATGGTGGGTGCAGCTACTCGCGTCTTTGTGCTCACAACTTTTTTCGGAATACCTTTCCCTGAAACGCGCCTATGAGAACAAACAGAATGACGACGCCGCGCTTTTGGCGTGGCGTGCGCGGAATCTTCTGGAATTGTCCGTGTGGTCCAACTACTGCACCAAAAGCAGAGACAATGCCCGCCGCGTCTACGAGGACGCCGGTCGCGACGTGCGGGGCATTTATGACGCCTTCTTGAAATGGGGCGTGGCGACCGAGCAACCCGCCGATTGGATCGACCCCATTGTGACCGCGAAGCTCGACCTGTCTGAGCGCGCCCGCATCTTGGATGGCATCGAGTCTCTGGAAGGACCTTACACGAAAGTAAGCGATGCCGCATCCCTTTGCGGCATCGGAGAGCATTTCCAGCTCAGCTATAAAATGCTGTCCAAGTTCGCCCATCCGACCGCGATGCGGATCCTAGGGAATCTCTGAACAACTACAGCGCTCGTCTCGCTGAAGGGTCGCGGATGTCGGATTCAATCGGTTTGACTGAACCCACGAAGGGTGCGGTCGCTGAATTTGCGGCCCGGCGAGT
>JBEKZP010000032.1:0-32033 GCA_049509755.1 Terriglobales bacterium
GGGGCTCGCGCAGAGAACGTCACGACGTTCTCACGCACACACTTCAGCCCCGAGGAATCTCGGTTTTGTTCCACCTGCGCGAGTTTTTCAGCAGCCTCTTAGCCCCTGAGGGAAATTTTTCCTGAGGCGAAAATGTAGTTTTGAAACCAGTTCCAGTCCGTAGTCAGCAGGCCGGACTACCGGCTACCTCTTAATTAATCAAAGATGAAAATCGCGGCGGCGATCACCGTGGTCCACTTGCCCTTCTTGTCACCGACCGCCGACTGCGTGATGTTCAGCGTGCGCACAATCTTGTTCGACAGCCGGTACACTTCCTTCTTTTCATCCCAGGATTTGTCGGGGTCGAACTCGACGTCGAGCGTGGTAGCCAGCATTTCGGCGGCGAGTTCCTCGGCATAGTCGCCGGCCTGGTCATCGGTTTCGCCGAAGGAGTGGTGCTCGCTGAGATAGCCATAGGTGGAGCGATCGGCTGGGATCGCCAGTCCGATACTGGCGGCCAGCAGCCGGTGCGGCTCGTGGGTGGAGTTCTCGGCCACCACCGCGAAAACAACTTCACCGTGGCTCAGATGGCGAAGGCCGAGGGAGCGCGGGATCACCTTGCATTGCGGAGGAAAGATCGACGAAACCCGCACCAGGTTCTGCGAGGCGATGCCGGCGTCGCGCAACGCCAGCTCAAACGAGGTGAGCCGCTCCTTGTGCTTGCCGACCCCTTTTGTCAGGAAGATCCGCCGCGGGACCATGTTTTTGCCCAATTCGCTTGCCTCCGGTTTTCGCTGGACAGTTGCAAAATAACACGCTGCCGCGGAAGTGGTGCACGCAAAAATGCATGCTGCGAAAGATTTTTTTTGCCGCAACAAAGCCAGGGCCCCGGCGATTGCCGGTAGCCCTCGGGAGTACCGAATCCAATCCTGCCTATTTCTTGGGTTTTGCGATCAAAGTCGCCTGGATCACGTTGCCGGAAACCTTGCCGGTGACCGTAGCTTTTTCGCCGGCAAACTTGTCGATATCCGCCTTGTTGCCCTTGAGGGTGTAAACCTTGGCGCCGACCACCAGGGCATAGTCGCTGCCCGCTTTTACGCACGCGCGGACACACTGATCATCGGACAATCCGGGCATCATGGTGTGCCGGGCGCCGCACATAGTGTCGCTGACCGTGCCGGTAAAGGTCTGGTCCTTGGAGTCGGCGGCCAACAGGCCGAGGGATAACAGCAGGAGCACAACCAGGGTGCGCATCGCGAGCTTCATCGGAATACCTTTCGTAGGCTTTGGGCATTAGGCTTGAGGCGTTAGGCAAAGGAAAGACGAGCAAACTCACGCTGTTGGCCTAAAACCCAAAGCCTAAAACCCAAAGCCTAAAACCTAAAGCCTAAAACCTAAAATCCAAAACCTTACGACGTGGCCTGCTTCGCGGTCTTGAGTTTGACGGCAATGTCAATGAACGCCAAGGCGGCGCGGGACAGTGCCTTGTCCTTGCGGAAGACCAGGGCGAGGTCGCGGCGGATGGTGGCGTCGGCAATGGGCAGGGCGACCAGGACGCCGGCGCGGACATCTTCCAGCACGTTGGAGCGGGCGATAAAGCCGATGCCGACATCGGCAGCAACAAAGCGCTTAAGTAGTTCGCTGGAATCAAGTTCCATGGAAATGTTCAACTTTAACTTGCGCTCGTGAAAGTACTGTTCGATGGCATCGCGAGTGTGCCCGGCGTCGGGGACCAGCAGGGGGTACTGGGAGGCGTCGGCCAGCGTCGCCGATTTGGCTTTCGACAGCGGATGCCGCGGCGGCGTGATGATCACCAACTCATCGCGGTGAATGGACACCACGGTCAGGCGGTTGTCATTGACCGGTAGCGACACCACGCCGAAGTCCACCGAATTATCAATGACGCCGCCGAGAATGCCGGCCGATTCCAGCCGGTTAATATTTACCGACACGCCCGGGTACTGCTTCTTGAATTCGGAGAAGACCTCGGGCAGGACGTGGAGACAGGTGCCCTCGTTGGCGCCGACCACGATTTCACCGCGCGGCACGCGCTCCATTTCCGCCATCGCGGTGACCACGGCGCGGCGGGCCTGAATCGCGTCTTCAGAGTACTTCTGGAACACCTTGCCGGCGCCGGTCAGGGAGACTTTGCCCCCGGAGCGGTCCAGCAGTTTGGCCCCGATCTCGTCCTCCAGGCCGCGGATCTGGGCGGAGATCGCCGGTTGCGTCCGGAAACGCTTCTCCGCCGCCCGGGAGAAGCTGCTCAGGCGCGCGACTTCGAGAAACGTTTCCAGTTGGTCGAAATCCATAAGGGAGCTATTAGCTGTTAGCTCTTAGCCAGAGCAAATTGCGAAAGCCCATAACAGCATCTATGGGCGCGATAACAACTATCAATTTCCCGCTGCGGCGATCGGGATGTATTCTGCACTGTTTCTGGTAATGCCAGGATTGTAGCAGTCGGCAGCGCACAGGGATCAACCCAGAGGGCGCGCCGAGGGGCAAAGGACGCACACATGAATGTGACCAAACCAAAGCCGCCGGGCGTAAACGTGGATGCGATGGTGGCCGGCGATTGGCCGGATGTCTCCGCCATCTACCTGGAGGGCATCGCCACCGGGAATGCGACGTTCGAAACCCTGGCGCCGAACTGGGAACAGTGGGACCGGGCGCACCTGGCGGCCGGCAGGCTGGTAGGGCGCACGGGGCGGCAGATTGCCGGCTGGGTGGCGCTGAGCAAGGTCTCGCAGCGCTCCTGCTACGCCGGCGTGGCGGAGATGAGCGTGTACGTGGCCACGTGGGCGCGCAGCCAGGGAGTCGGCGACGCTCTGATGAAGGCGGCCATCATTGCCTCCGAGGCGGCCGGCATCTGGACTCTCCAAGGCACGGTATTTCCGGAGAACAAAGCCAGTCTGCGGCTGTGCGCGGCCAATGGGTTTCGCGAGGTCGGGCGGCGGGAACGCATCGGGAAACGCAATGGGGTGTGGCGCGACACCGTGCTGGTGGAGAGAAGAAGCAAGGTGCTGGGAGCGGACTAGCGGCCGGGATCAGGAGTCAGCATTCAGCTCATGCACGCTGGCGGCCTGCTTGCGGCGCGCCTCGGTTTCCAGCAGGACGCGCCGGTAGAGCGCGTAATAGCGCACCAGTTCCGGAATGGCGCCAGCCTCCAGTTCCTTCTGAACGGCTGCGTGGTCGCCGCTTTGAATCAAATCCAGGACATGCTTGACGGCGGGGTCCTCGCCGCCACGACGCCGACAGTTCGCGATCAGGTCGTAGTCGCTCGGGGGAACAAACGAAGCCAGTTCCCGGAACATCGTTTGCAGCGACTCGGCGCGCGCCGGTTCGTGGACGTGGGCAATCTCCTCCAGAAGCGCTTTTTCGAACTGATATTTTGCCCCGCCGAAGACCGCGTCGGAGCTGAAGCGCTCCTGCCGGCGGGAGAGAATCTGCTCATACTGTTGAATCAGCAAGTTGGTCGCGCTGGAGTCCATAAATGGTCCTTTCCCGCGGGAGGATATAAGCCCAGGTTATCGAAGCGATAAAAACTATGAATTTCCCGCCGCCGCGTTCGGGAATTTATGCTCCAATGGTGCGGCTGCAAACCGCGAGGATTGTAGCAGCCGCCAAGAACTACTATCCCAATAACCGATACGCCGCGCGCCTCAGTGCGCGGAGAAGCACGCGCCGAGCGCGCGCAAGGAGCAGATATGGCCGATGCAAAATCCGTCCTGCAGTTCGCCAAGGATAACGGGGCGAAATTGCTGGACCTGCGCTTTACCGACCTGCCCGGGCTTTGGCATCACGTTTCCTACCCCATCTCTCAGTTCAGCGAAAGCTCGTTTGAAGAGGGCTTCGGGATGGATGGCTCGTCGATCCGTGGCTGGGCCGCGATCCACGAGAGCGACATGCTGCTGATCCCGGATCCGAAGTTTTGCATGATGGACCCCTTCACCGAAGCACCCACGCTGGTGATGATCGGCGACGTGCAGGACCCGGTAACCAAGCAGCGCTACGACAAGGATCCGCGCTACATCGCCAAGAAGGCGGAGATGTTCCTCAGTTCCACCGGCATCGCCGACACCTGTTACATCGGCGCCGAGGCCGAGTTCTTCATCTTCGATAACGTGCGCTTCGATCAGCGCGAGCAGCACGGTTTCTACTTCATTGACGCCGAGGAGGGCCGCTGGAATTCCGGCCGCAAGGAAAACAACCTGGGATACCGTCCGCGCTACAAGGAAGGGTACTTTCCCGTCCCGCCCACCGACCACTACCAGGACCTGCGCAGTGAAATGACCATGACGATGGAGCAGTGCGGGCTGGTGGTGGAGTGCCACCATCACGAGGTCGCGACCGGCGGACAAACCGAAATTGACCTGAAGTTCGACGCGCTGGTGGACTCGGCCGACCACATGATGCTCTACAAGTACATCGCGCGCAACGTCGCCAACCAGTACGGCAAGACGGTCACCTTCATGCCCAAGCCGCTCTTCGGGGACAATGGCAGCGGCATGCACTGCCATCAGTCGTTGTGGAAGGGCGGAAAGCCGCTGTTCGCCGGCGACGGCTATGCCGGCTTGTCGCAGATGGCGCTGTGGTACATCGGCGGGCTGATCAAGCACGGCCCGGCGCTGGCGGCGATCATCGCGCCGACCACCAACTCCTACAAGCGCCTGGTGCCCGGCTTCGAGGCGCCGGTGAACCTGGCGTACTCGCGGCGCAACCGCTCCGCGGCATGCCGCATCCCGATGTACTCGGCATCGCCCAAGGCCAAGCGCGTTGAGTTCCGGCCGCCCGACCCGAGCTGCAATCCGTACATGGCTTTTGCTGCCATGATGATGGCGGGGCTGGACGGAATCGACAACAAGATTGATCCCGGACAGCCGCTGGACAAGGACATCTACGATCTGGGTCCGGAAGAGCTGTCCAAGGTGCCGTCCATGCCGGGCTCGCTGGAGGATGCGCTCGACGCACTGGAGAGCGACCACCAGTTCCTGCTCAAGGGCGACGTCTTTACCGAGGCGCTGCTCGATACCTACATCAAATACAAGCGCGAGAAAGAAGTGGACGCGGTGCGGCTGCGCCCGCATCCCTACGAGTTCGCGTTGTATTACGACATTTAGGAGTCAGTAGTCAGGAGTCAGGAGTCTGTGGCCCGGCAGCAATGCCGGGCCTTTTTTGTTGGGTGAAGCCGGGCGCACAATGGCGGAATGAGCCTGTATGCGGCTTTAGTGGACACAGACCTCACGCGGCCTCCGGGCGCAGAAACTGTCTTGCCGAAGGTCGTAACGGCGGAGCGGGTGCCGGCTAAAGCGAATCCCACCCTAGCGTTTTCAAAGGCGGGAAACGCTATGGTGGGGAACCCGGCGAATGGGTGATCTGGTGGTCGATGCTACCCGCGCGATCGCTTTTTCTACGCCTACGATGCTGGCCAGCTCGTGTTCCCAGACGCGCATCACACTGCACCCGTGCAGCCTTAGTTGGCGGATGACCGACTTTCCCCGCTCAATGTTGTTCCTGATTTTTCGTTTCCAATATATACGGTTCTGTCGAGGGGACCGGAGGCAACGAGTTCTCTGGCAGCCGTGCCAAAAACAGCCGTCCACAAAAATCGCGAGCTTTGCTTTGAGAAACCAAAAATCGGGCTTGCCCGGAATCTCTCTCGGATGCATCGTCCAGCCTTTAATCCCCGCTCGGACCAACCCCATCCGCATTCTTTGCTCTGTAGAACGATTGCCCGTCGAACGGATCTTGCTCATCAAGGAACTGCGCGCTTGTTTAGTGATTCTGTCCATCTGTTCGCCTGCGCTAGAATAGTAAGGTCATTTCTTACACTGCCATGATTTCGACGTTGGATTTATTTTGCGGAGCCGGCGGGTTGTCTCTAGGTTTTGCGGCCGCCGGATTCAAGACAATCGCTGCAGTCGAAATTGATCAAGCCAGCGTTGAAACATTCGCGCTACATACACCAAATACCCAAGTGTTCAACATTGATATTTGTGACGTACCGCTCCGAGACTTCAAGGGCAAGGTTGACCTGGTGATCGGGGGACCACCTTGCCAGCCGTTCTCGTCGGGTGGGCTCCGAGCTTCGGAAAGCGACCACCGCGACATGGTTCCAGAGTTCGTACGAGCAATCGAGGAGGTTAAGCCTTACGCATTCCTAATGGAAAACGTACCCGGCCTTACGGTTTCCGATCGCCGGATCTATCTCAACAGAATTGTCGCCGAGTTTACATCACAAGGTTACCGAGTAGTGTGGAAGGTACTAAGCGCTGAGGACTTCGGTGTGCCGCAGCGCAGGCGTCGACTCTTCATCGTCGGAATACGCGACCGCACATTCTCGTTTCCAGCGCCAACTCACGGTCCTGGACTGAAGGCGTTCGCGAAAGTCGCAGACGTAATCACAAAAGAGCCCCGTGGGATTCCCAATACCTCTAAAGTATTTTATGCAAAGAACGTGGACTTAAGGCCGTCTCCATACCACGGTCTGCTATTCAATGGTGGCGGCAGAGCGCTGGATTTCACTCAGCCGTCGCCGACAATCATTTCGGCGGCTGGCGGCAATAGGACCCATTTCGTGGACACGTTAAGCATTGTTCCCGAATATCATGCATACCTGATGAACGGCGGCACGCCGCGAACTGGACCTGTGGAAGGGTGTCGACGAATTACTGCCGTTGAATCAGCTTTGCTCCAGAGCTTTCCAGAGTCGGTCCGGTTCGTTGGGCGGATGAGTGCGCAGTACAGGCAAGTTGGGAATGCTGTTCCCCCCAAACTGGCCGAAGCCATTGCCCGGTCACTTTATGAACAGGTTACAGCCGCCGAGTCCTTAGACGATCTTGAGAGCCTTGCTACTCAGGCGGATCTTTTCGATGTCGAAGTCTGGAGTTCAACTGTGTCCAAACCGAAACTGACCAGAAACCTCTCTGTCGAGAAAGCGGTGACAGCCGCGCTCAATCGCATTGATGACTTACTTGCTGGTGCGAAATTGGAACTCCCTTCGGCCAATTACCGGCGAGCAATTGATGACATGATGAGCGGCCAAAGCCCGAGTGTCCGCACGGCGTTCTTGTTTTTGGTGTTTTATTGGCTTGCGGACCGCAATTGGAATCAGCGTGGGGTGCCGGTAGGAACGCGCGGCGTTTATGGAGATAAAAAGCTCTGCGACCAACTCACGATTCGCGGTATCACTCTCCATGGCGCTATTACAGCATTCGGGGAAAATCTCGGCTGGAAGGGCAATGTTCGGCGATTTGATCTGTCCCAAGATGCCCGGTTCCACGTAATCAAGGAATTTAAGGGGATTGCAAGTGAAGAGCTGCGGCGCGTTGCCGACTACATTGCTTCACGGTTCGCAGAATCGCGCGTCCTTGCAAGACCTTTGCCTGCTGTCGGGGACGAAGTGCTGACTTTCGCAAAAGCAAAATTGCTGCTGCATAAACTAATCGCAACACCATCTGAGGGCCACATCCAGCAGTTCCTAATCGCGGCGCTCCTCTGGGTTCATCGACAGCGGTACGGGTTTGAGATCGAGACACATCACCCACACGCTTCAGATACCTTCGACGGAACGGCTGGTGATATCGAAGAGAAATCAAAGGGCATTCTGGTTCGTGCTTACGAAGTCACGGTTCGGGATGATTGGATGAATAGGATCAGCGATTTTCGAGGAAAGATGGACACGTACGGCTTGCAGAAATACGTCATCATCGCATCCAATATCAATGCCAACCCCGAATGGTCTGAGCCGGCCAAATTGTTGACGAATTTGGAACCATACGGCCGTGACATCGCAGTAGTCGACATTCTCGACGTCCTTAATGTTTTCGCAGCCGAGTTGAGCGCAACTGAACTGCGAACGGCAGTGAATAGGGCCTTTGAGTACATCAGCAATCGGAAGCTCTGTGGACGTGCTGATGTGCGAGACGCTTTTCACGCGGTGGTCAGCGATTGGCTTGATAAAGTGCAACCATGATGCCGGGTGCCCACCCGTAGCCTGCCCTGAGCCCAGTCGAAGGGCGGTTTTCGAACGGTCGGCTTGCATATCCCAATCTGCGTTCATCCGAGCTAATCAGCGGCGAAAAAGCAATAAAGCCCCGCTCCTTATTTTCGCTAACCACTAGCCACCAGCCACTGCCTTTAATACATGCCGCGCATGCCGCCGTGGCCGCCGCGCATCGACGGATTTGTCTACGGTCGTTTCCGGGCGCGTTGCGCGCAGGCGTTGGATGGGGCGCGCGATGGATGGGAGCTCCGTGTAACATACAATCGAATCGGAGCTCCCCATGACATCTGCACTTCAAGGTCTTGAACCGAAGCGGTTGTGGAAACACTTTGACGCCCTCGCCGCCATTCCCCGGGCGTCCACCAAGGAAGCCGCGGCGCGCGACTACGTTCTGGCGCAGGCCGAGCGCGTTGGCCTCACTGCTGTTCACGACCGCGTCGGCAATACCGTCATTCGCAAGCCGGCGCGCCCCGGCCGCGAGAACGCGCCCATGGCGCTCTTGCAGGGCCATCTCGATATGGTCTGCGAGAAGAACGAAGGAACCCCCCACAACTTCGATACCGATCCCATCAAGGTAGTGCGCGATGGAGATTGGCTGAAGGCCGACGGAACCACTCTCGGCTCCGATAACGGCATCGGCGTCGCGGCCGCGCTGGCGGTGATGGAGAGCGACGACATTGCTCATGGCCCGCTGGAATTCGTGTTCACCATTGATGAGGAAACCGGGCTCACCGGCGCCGCGGAATTTCCCGCGGGTTTGCTCAAGTCCAAGTACTTCCTGAACCTGGACAACGAAGAACGAGGCACGCTCTGCATCGGCTGCTCGGGCGGTGTCAACACCACCGCGCGCCGCAAGGTGACGTTGCGCCCAGCGCGGCCGGGCGCAGCGTGGCGCGTCAAAGTATGCGGGCTGAGGGGCGGCCACTCCGGCGTGGACATCCATCAAGGCCGCGGCAACGCGGTGCGCACCCTGGGCCTCGTTCTGCAACGCCTGCTCGACCGCCTTCCCATCGAAATTGCCGACCTGAAGGGTGGCAGCGCTCGTAACGCGATTCCGCGCGAAGCTTCCGCGGTGGTCGTTACGGATGCTGGCCGTGAAAAAGAGTTGCGGACACTGCTGTCCGAATTGCAAACCGAGATTCAATCTGACCTGGGCGGATTCGATCCCGGGCTGCAATTAGCGCTAGAAAACGCCAAAGACAAAGCCAAAGCCGAAGGCGCCCTTCAGGTGCTGGACGCATCCGATGCGCGGCAAGCGGTGGACCTGCTGGCCAGCCTGCATCACGGCGTGCTGGCCATGAGTCCCGACATTGCCGGGCTGGTACAGAACTCAACCAACCTGGCCACGGTCGCGATCAAGGATGGCACGGTGGAGATCGGCACCAGCCAGCGGAGCGCGATCGAGAGCAGCAAGCATGCCGCCGCGCGCCTGGTGGCGACGGTGTGCCGCCTGGCGGGTTTCGAAGTCGAGCACACGACATCGTACCCCGGCTGGAAGCCGGACCCGAATAGCGAAATCGTGCGCAAGCTGCAGTCGGCCCACCAGGAGGTATTCGGCCAGCCCGCCAAGCTGATTGCCATGCATGCCGGGTTGGAGTGCGGCGTGATCGGCGATAAGTACCCCGGAATGCAAATGATCTCGTTGGGGCCGCAAATCGAAAATCCGCACAGCCCGAATGAGCGCGTGCAGATTTCCTCGGTCGAGCCTTTCTGGAACCTGCTGCGCACCGCGCTGGAACGGTTTTGACCTTGGGTTCCAGTTGACCACTGAGACACCGAGTGAATGAAGAATTAAGAATTAAGGATTCAGAATGAAGAATGGACATAACCGGCGTAGCTGGGTTCGTCCAACATTCTTAATTCTGACTTCTTCATTCTTAATTTTCAAAAAATCAGCGTAGCTCAATGTTCCCGGTGTCTCGGTCGTGACGAAGCGCGCCCGCCTGAACAAAGAGCCGTGCTATGCTTCGCACGGAACCGTGCCGAAACTCGCCCATGCACTCCCGGAGCTGCCGCAGGCGCCCTTTCGCGATCCGCAAGCTGCCCGCCGCAATCTTGCGCGGATTGCCGAGCGGGTGCCCGCCGCCGTGGCGCGCGCCATCCCGCCGCTGCTCACCGATGTACCCGATCCCGATGCGGCGCTCAACCTTTTCGAGCGGCTGACGGAAACCGCGCCGGCGGAATTGTTCCGCGCCTTCGAACGCGATCGCGCGCTGGTGCATTACGCCCTCGCGGTCTTCGGCTATAGCCATTTTCTCGGCGAGACCCTCATCCAGAACACCGATCTGTTCCACATCCTGCAACGCGACAAGATGCTGGACCGCTCGCGCTCGCGGGAAGAGTACCGCGAGGCGTTTGCGCGTTTCCGCTCGCGTTCGTTCGAGACCGACATCGCGCTCCTGCTGGCGCGCTTCAAGCGCCGCGAGTACGTGCGCATCATGCTGCGCGACGTGCTGGGCACCGCCGCCCTGGCGGAAACCACCAACGAAATCTCGGCGCTGGCGGACGTGCTGATCGAAGAGGCGTTGCGGGAAATTGACGCCGCCTTCCGCAGCCGTTACGGCCCGCCGCAGCACGCTGACGCGGAAGGCCGGCTCACCGATGTGCCGGTCGCGGTGCTTTCGCTGGGCAAACTGGGCGGCAACGAGCTCAACTACAGCTCCGATATTGACCTGCTGTTCCTGTACGGCGACGGCCAGGATGCGGGCACGACGTCAATTTCCATCCGCGAGTATTTCGTTCGCCTGGCGCAGAGCGTCACCGATGCGCTGTCGCGGGTGACGCGTGAAGGTTCGGCATTCCGCGTTGACCTCCGGCTGCGCCCGCAGGGAGGAGAGGGCGAAGCGGCGGTCGGGTTGTCGCAGGCGCTCCAGTATTACGGCCACACCGCCGGCGACTGGGAACTGCAGGCCATGATCAAGGTGCGGCATTCGGCGGGAGACGTTGCGCTGGCGCGGAAATTCATTCGCGGGGTGCAGCCCTTCGTGTATCGCGGTGACGCAGGAGTCGAGGCAGATCCTTCGTCCTCGCTGCGCTCAGACTCAGGATTTCGGCAGGCGGCTCCCGCTGCGCTCACGCCGCCTAATCGCCTCAATTTTGCCGCCATCGAGACGGCGCTGGCGGCGCGGGACCGCATCGGCGCGCGGCGCAGGGCGGCGTCCGTTCGAGCCCCAAGCATTGACGTGAAGCTCGACCGCGGTGGCATTCGCGATATCGAGTTCCTGGTGCAGTGCCTGCAGCGCGTGTACGGCGGCAAAGAGCGCTGGCTGCGTTCCGGCGGCTCGCTGTTTTCGCTGCAGAAGCTGCACGACAAGGGACACCTGAGCGGCCGCGACTACAACGAGCTGACTACCGCCTACGAGTTTCTTCGCAAGCTGGAGCATCGCCTGCAACTGCGGCACGGGCAGCAGACGCACAAGCTGCCCAGGTCGAAGGAGGAACGCGCCGTGGTGGCGCGCTCCATGCCGGGCGGGCAGGCGGCCGCGCCCTTGGAAAATATTGCTGACCTGGTGCAGCGCCGGATGGCGGCGGTGGCCGAGATTTACAACCGCATCGTCCATCATCAGCAGTGGCAACAACAACGCGAGACCCCTGACTTCCACCTGGAAAGCGCGGAGCCGGCGCACGACCAGAGCGATCGGCAGATGATGGCGCGACTGGCAAGCGATTCGCCTGCCCTGTACGAGGTGCTGACCGGCGCCACGCTGGATTCTCCCGCGCGCAGGAATGTATTCCGCTTTCTGTCGGCGGCGTTCACCAGTTCGGAGCGCTACGCCGCGGTGGCTCGCGCGCCGCAGGCTTTCCGCAACGCATTGCAGATCTTCCGGCTCAGCGATTACCTCACCGACATTCTCACCCGCCACCCGGAGGAGATCGTCACGCTTGCCGAGGGGCAGGGAACCGCCAAGCCCGACGGCGTCGGCCACCTGTTTGAACAAGACGCCGAGGAACAAAGGGCGTTTGGCGATCCCGTGTTCTCCTACCTGGGCTCCGCCGGCGTGCCGCACGCAGAGAAGCTGGCGCTTCTGCGCCGGCATTATCGCCACCGCGTGTTCGCTTCCGGCGCGCGCGACGCGGTGGAAGGCCGCAGGGTATACGAGTCGTTGGCGGAAACCACGCTTGCCGCCGACGAGGCCATCGCCGCCGCACTGGCCATCGCCGGAAGCCCCCCGGGACTGGCGGTCATGGCCTTAGGACGGCTGGGCACCGCTGAATTCGACCTGTTGTCGGATGCGGACTTGCTGTTCGTCAGGGACGAAGGCTTGGAAGCCGCGCCGGCGGCCAAGGCGGCGGAACAGCTCATGCAGGCACTGTCGGCGTACACCCGCGAGGGCACGGTATTTCCGGTGGACGCCCGGTTGCGGCCGCGGGGCGCCGAGGGTGAGTTGGTGATGACCGTCGCCCACCTCAAGGAATATTTCCAGCGCGAAGCGCAGGCGTGGGAAGCGCTCAGCTTCACCAAGCTGCGGCATGTCGCGGGAGCCGACGAACTGAGCCGTCGCGTGCTGCATTCGGCCCCGGAGTGGATGGCGCATTTCGCCAGTGACACCGGGTTTGTCGGCGCGGTGCGGGGCATGCGCGGCAAGCTCGAAAAACCGGAAGCGGGCGTACTCAACCTGAAAACTGGAGCGGGCGCCGTGTACGACATTGATTTCATCGCCGGTGCGCTGGCGATCAGGCACCAGGTGCGGCTGCGCGGGAACATGCGGCAGCGGCTTCGTGGGCTGGCCGGCGCGCATCTGCTGGGCGAAGCCGAATTCGCGCTGCTGGATGAGGCTGCGGAGTTTTATCGTGCCCTGGAACACGCCATCCGGATCGTAACCGGGCGCGCCCGCAAGACGCTGCCGGTCGGCGAACATGCCCGCAGCGCGGTCGAAGAACTTGCCTCGCTCATGCTGGGCCGCAGCTTGCAAGGCGGCGTGGAGGCGGAGTTGAAGCGCACCCTGGTTGCCACACGCGCTCTGTATGAGCACCTGATGGTGTGACGGCCCGCACCGCTTCGAGGTACGTCTTCGGGGACGAAGATGCCGGGCAACCCGGACCGCGACGGATGTGGCAGCAGATAAGGCCCGTCCCTGGCTGTTCTCGAAAAATTCACCTCGGCACGCCCGGACAGCGGTATCCTTCCATCTGGCCCCGGTTGGTCACTCGTCACATTCTTTTGTGATCCACGTCATGCGCGGATGTGCGCGCCATAAGCCTATAATGGCCGGTCCCTTAAACTCCTGAGGAGGTGGTTGATGGCGGATTCATACAACGGGCTGCCTGTGCCTAAAGACGGCGCTCGAATTACCTACAGCAACGGCAAGTATACGATTCCTGATAATCCCCTTATCCCGTTCATCGAAGGCGATGGCACCGGCCGCGATATCTGGAAGGCCTCGGTGCGCGTATTCGATGCCGCAGTGAAAAAGGCTTACGGCAACAAGCGCCGCATCGTCTGGTACGAAGTCTTCGCCGGCGAAAAAGCGATGGCCAAGTTCAAGAGCTGGCTGCCCGACGGCACCATCGAAGCGCTGAAGGACATGCGCGTCAGCATCAAGGGCCCCCTCACGACCCCCGTGGGCGGCGGCATCCGTTCGCTCAACGTGGCGCTGCGCCAGATCCTCGACCTGTATGACTGCGTGCGCCCGGTAAAGCACTATGGCGCTCCCTCCCCGGTAAAGCACCCCGAGCGGATGAACATAATCATCCACCGCGAGAACACGGAAGACGTGTACGCCGGCATCGAGTGGGAGCAGGGGACGGACAAGGTCAAGAAGCTGATCAATTTTCTGAACAACGAAATGCTCGCCGGCACGGGCCAGAAGATCCGCGAGGACAGCGGCGTGGGCATTAAGCCGATCTCGGTTTTCGGCACCAAGCGCCTGGTCCGCAATGCCATCAAGCACGCGCTCGAACTCGGCCGCAAGAAGGTGACGCTGGTCCACAAGGGCAACATCCAGAAGTTCACCGAAGGCGCGTTCCGCGCTTGGGGCTACGAGTTGGCCACCAGCGAATTTCGCGACAAGGTGGTGACCGAGCGCGAGAGCTGGATCCTCGACAACAAGGACAAGAACCCCAACATCACCATCGAGCAGAATGCCAACCTGGTGGAGCCGGGCCTGGAGTATGCGGCGCCCGAATTCCAACAGACGATCTTCAAGGAAGTGAAGGACTGCCTGAACTCGATTTTCACGACGCACGGCAACGGCCAGTGGAAGAAGAAGCTGATGGTCAATGACCGCATCGCAGATTCCATCTTCCAGCAGGTCGTCACGCGCGCCGACGAGTACGACATCCTGGCGACCCCGAACCTGAATGGCGACTACATCAGCGACGCGTGCGCGGCGCAGATCGGCGGGCTGGGCATCGCCGCCGGCGCCAACATCGGCGATGGCTATGCCATCTTTGAAGCCACCCACGGCACGGCCCCCAAGTACGCCGACCTCGACGTCATCAATCCGACTTCGGTCTTGCTGTCGGGCGTGATGATGTTCGAGTTCCTCGGTTGGCACGAAGCGGCCAAGCTGATCGAGGACGGCGTCAGGAAGACCATCGAGCAGAAGAAGGTCACTTACGACTTCCACCGCCTGATGGAGGGCGCCACCAAGGTGAAGTGCAGCGAGTACGGCACCTACATCATCGAGAACATGAACGCCACCAGTTCCGCGGCTGCCGACTAGGCGCAGCACTCAGGGGCAAGGCAATCAGGGGGTGGGGCGGGTTAAAAGCCCGCCCCCTTTTTGGCCCGGCAAGCGTTCTAAAACCGTGCCATCTGGCGTAGACTAATCGGTTTTCATCCATCCGCTGGCGGCGCCGAGCGCGTCAGTCTCAGAAAGGATTCCTACCATGCGCAAAAAAGTAACGGTCGTGGGTTCGGGCAACGTAGGGGCGACGGCAGCGCACTGGATCGCCGCGGCCGAACTGGCCGACGTAACCCTGATCGACATCATCGAGGGCGTGCCCGAGGGCAAGGGCCTGGACCTGCTCGAGGCCATGCCCATCATCAAGAAAGATTCTTACGTGGTCGGCACCGAGAATTACGCCGACACCGCCAATTCCGACATCGTGGTCATCACCGCCGGCGTGCCGCGCAAGCCGGGCATGAGCCGCGACGACCTGCTGAATATCAATGCCAAGATCATGCGGGACGTGGTCGGCAAAGTGGTCCAGTACTCGCCCGACTGCATCCTGATCATTGTTTCCAATCCGCTGGATGCGATGGCGCAGGCGGCGTACAAGCTCAGCGGCTTCTCGCGCAATCGCGTGATCGGCATGGCCGGCGTGCTCGATTCGGCGCGCTTCCGCGCCTTTATCTCCCAGGAGTTGAAGGTCTCGGTTGAGAACGTCACCGCATTCGTGCTCGGCGGGCACGGCGACACCATGGTGCCCCTGCCGCGCTATTCCACGGTCGCCGGTATCCCGCTTCCCGAATTGATGGACAAGGCGACCATCGATCGCCTGGTGCAACGCACCCGCGACGGCGGCGCCGAGATCGTCAAGTACTTGAAGACGGGCAGCGCCTACTATGCCCCATCCGCGGCGGTGGCTGAGATGGTGGAAGCCATCCTCAAGGACAAGAAGAAGATTCTGCCCTGTGCCGCTTACCTGGAAGGCGAATACGGGATCCACGGGTTGTTCGTCGGCGTGCCCTGCAAGCTGGGCTCGCGCGGCATCGAGGACGTGATCCAGATCCGCCTTACGCCGGAAGAGCAAGCGGCACTGGATAAGAGCGCCGGAGCGGTGAAGGAACTGGTCGCCGTCATCGGCGTCTAGCGTCGGCAGAAGATTAGCCACGGATTAGCACGGATGCACGCGGATCAATCCATATCCGTGACGATCCGTGAATATCCGTGGCTTGTTCTTGCTTACGACCTTTCGATCTTCACCGACTTCACCGTCACGTCCTTTGCCGGCTTGTCCTGCGGGTTGCGCGGGACACCCACGATCTTGGTCACCACTTCCACGCCTTCGACGACTTCGCCAAAGATAGTGTGATTGCCGGTCAACCACGGCGTCGCCGCGACGGTGATAAAGAACTGGCTGCCGTTGGTGTTCGGTCCGGCATTGGCCATGGCGAGTTTGCCCGGCTTGTCGAACTTGTGGGGCGAGCCCTTGGTTTCATCTTCGAAACGATAGCCGGGGCCGCCGAACCCGGTGCCTGCGGGGTCACCACCCTGGATCATGAAATTGGGAATCACGCGGTGGAAGATGGTGCCGTCGAAGAGGCGATTGCTGGATTTCGCGCGCGTGACCGGGTGTGTCCACTCGCGCTTGCCTTCCGCCAGGTCAACGAAGTTCTGCACCGTCTTGGGCGCCTCCGCTTCGAACAGGCGGCAGACGATGGTTCCCTCCGAAGTCTCAAAGATGGCGTAGGTGCCGGGTTGGCGTGCCATGGGGGGTCCTTTCATTCGAAAAAAAGCCACTGCGGCCGGTTACGGCGCGTGCAGTGTCGCGCAACCATACCGCTCAGTCTACTTCTGCATTTCCGGTTTCTTTTCGGCAGCGGGAGCGGCCCCGCCCGGCTGCACGATCTTGATGTGCGTGATGCGTACCGGCTGGAATGGCTTGTCGTTGTTGGGATCGCGCGACACCTTGGCGATTTTGCTGACCAGCGACGTCGGGTCGCACTGGCCGAAAATGGTATGGCGGCCGTTCAAGTGCGGCGTCGGCGCGTCGGTGATGAAAAACTGTGAGCCATTGGTATTGGGCCCGGAGTTCGCCATCGCGAGCCGCCCGGGACGGTCGAACTTCAGCGAAGAATCGAACTCGTCCTTGAACTTGTAGCCGGGATCGCCCGTGCCGTTGCCGGCGGGATCGCCACCCTGGATCATGAAGTTGGGGATCACGCGGTGGAAGATGGTGCCGTCATACAGCGGCGTGTTGTGCTTGGTGGCGCGCGAAACGGGATTGGTCCAGTCCTTGGTGCCTTCGGCCAGCCTGATGAAATTCTCCACCGTGACCGGCGCCTTGTCTTTGTACAAAACGCAATTGAAATTGCCCATCGTGGTTTCGATCACGGCCTTGGGATTGCCGGCCGCGTCGGCGGCAAGCATGAGGGAAGGAACCAGCAACAGAATAACGGCAAGTACTTTTCGCATAGTCGCACCTTGAAAGAAGAGTCGTTGGTTTTCAGTCGTCGGGAACAAACGAAACATTTTACTCGCTGGCCGCTGCAATTTTCCGCTGCGCTTGCATTTCACGGCTCACCTGCTCCACCCGCCGGAAAACGCGCAACAGGTTCCCGCCCAAAATCGCTTTGATCTGACGGGCAGTATAGCCGCGGTCGAGCAGGGCTTGCGTGATCTTGGGCAGGTCGGCGGCGGAGTCCATGCTCTGGGGCATGGCGGAATTGCCGTCGAAATCCGAGCCCAGCCCAACGTGCTCCACGCCGGCCACCTTGGCGATGTAATCAATGTGGTCAATCAGGGCCTTGAACGGCGGGTGCGGCAGCTTGTCGGCCCATTCTTTTTCCACCGGGTCTTCTACCGTGACGTAGGTGAGAGGCTTTCCCTCGGCGCGGAACTTCGCTTCATTGGCTTTGACGGCAGCGTCACGCTCCGGTTCCTGGGCGGCAAATGCGAGGCGGAAGTTCTCGTCGAGGAAGGCGTCGTAGAAATTCACCATCACCACGCCGTCGTTTTTGGCCATCGCCTTCAGCATGTCGTCGGTCATGTTGCGCGGATGATGCGCCAGCGCCCGCGCCGAGGAATGCGACGCGATCACCGGCGCCTTGCTTACGGCCATCACATCCCAGAACGTCTTGTCGGCGACATGCGAAACATCCACCATCATGCCCAGACGGTTCATCTCCGCCACCACCTGTTTGCCAAACGGCGTGAGGCCGTCGTGGTGATGGACCTTGGGGTCGTTGACGTCGCCGGATGAATCCGCCCACTCGTTGGTATTCGACCAGGTCAGGGTCATGTAGCGCACGCCCAGGCGATAGAAATCGCGCAGCACGCGGATGTCGTTTTCGATGGCGTGCCCGCCTTCCACTCCCAGCAGCGCGGCGAATTTCTTCTTCGGGCCGGTGCGCGCGCGCACGATGTCCGCGGCGCTATAGGCCATCGTCATCCGGTCGGGATGATTGGCGGCTTGCAGGTAGACCGAATCGATCAGGTCCAGCGCGCGCCGGGTGTAGTGGCCGTCGTAGTAGCCGGGCTCCACCCAGATGGAAAAGAACTCGGCGCCCAGATTTCCCTGGCGGACTTTCTGCAGGTCAATGTTGCCCTTGCCCGCCGGCGTCACCGTCCCGATGTCGAATCCTTCATCGAGAAAGCGCTGCGGCGTATCGGCGTGGGTGTCAATCACGATGGCGGAATCGTGGATCTGGCGGGCCTTCGCCGACACAGCCGGGCCGGTATCGGGCATGTTCTGCGCACCGGCCAGACACACCAGTAGCGCCAGCAATCCTAGAACTGCGGCAACGATGAATCTATTGTTGTGGGCTGGCGGCCGCGTCTGGAGCATGCGGCGCGCGCGGAGCAGTGGCGAGTTTGTCGCTTTCACGCCACGCAGTATAACGGTCGGACACCATCACATGGAAGCAGGCCTGGCGGCGCTCCTCGACCGCTTCCACCAGTTCGAGGTTGCGCATGTTGACCAGGTAGTTTTCAGTAAAGGCGCGCTGGCGGCGCGTCATGCCCTTCTTGGCGATGTCCACCGTCAGGCCGGCCAGATGGGAGGAAGCAGTTTCGCCTTCGGCGGGAGCTGCATTGTGGTTGTAACGAGCCAGTCTTTCCTGCTGCTCCACCGTGCGCACCGCCGAATTCACCTGGATGGGCTGGTGAAATTGCTTGTAGTACGCCTGTCCGAAATCCTCCAGGAAGTGGCGCGTCCACGGCCGGCAGAAGCGCCGCGACTCCTCGATGCGCGGATCAATGCGGACGGCATGATTTTCCGGCAGCGCGACCAGTTGATTACGCACGACCAACTCTTCCAGTGCCTGATCGTTCTGGATCCGCACCAGTTGCAGGCGATTTATTTCGGCGTTCTGGCGCACCAGGGAATCGTGCGAGCCCTTCAGCAAAACCGGCATCCAGCTCAGGTGACGCGCATGACGAACCGTTCCCCGGTGATAACGCGCCTTAATGGTGGCGGCGAATGATCCGGCAGACAGCAACAACACGAAGGTTAAAGTGATGATGGTCCGATACGTGGCGCGCAAACAAACCCCCGGGCTCGACAGTAAATTTTGTGACGAACTGCTGTCAGTGTAAACCCAAGTCTCAGCCCGTTACCTCAGGTTTATGTCTTAAGGTACCAGCAAAAGCAAGACCCCGAGGCGACTCTCGGGGCCAGGAAGATTACTTCGGTCACCGGCGCTGCGAACGTCACCGGCGGAAGAGATCGGCAAAGGCCTGCTTCATCACCGAGCCTCCGACCTCGGCGATGGAGCGGGTCAGCGGGATGTCCTTGGGACAGACTTCCACGCAGTTCTGGGCGTAGCCACATTCGTGGATGCCGCCATCGCCCATCAGCGCGTGCAGGCGCTCGGTCCTGAGGGCCTTCCCGGTGGGATGGGTGTTGAACAGACGCACCTGGGAAATGGTCGCCGCTCCCACAAAGCCGGTGGACTCGTTAAACTGCGGGCAGGCCTCCATGCAGCAGCAGCACGAAATGCAGCGCGACAGCGGGTACGCCGCCTCCTGCTCCTCGGGCAGCATGCGCGGGCCGGCTCCCAGGTCGTAGGTGCCATCTATCGGTACCCAGGCCTGCACCACTTTCAGGTTTTCGAACAGAACGCTGCGGTTAACGGCCAGGTCGCGGACGACGGGAAACTTGCCGAAGGGCTCCAGCACGATCGGCTGGTCGAGCTGGTCCACCAGCGCGGAGCATGCCATGCGGGTGCGGCCATTGATGCGCATGGCGCACGATCCGCAAATCTCCTCCAGGCAGTTGGAGTCGTAAGTGACCGGCGTGGTCGGCTTGCCGTCGCGCGTGACCGGGTTGAGCGCGATCTCCATCAGGACGGAGGTCACGTTCATGTTCGGCTTGTAGGGAATCTCGAATTCTTCCCAGGTTGCCGCGTGCTGCGGGTCGTCCTGGCGCTTGATTTTAAGAATGATCGATTTGTTCGCCATGTCTATGAATGCCTGTTTCTATTAGCGGTAAAGAAACCCTGTGACTGCCAGTAAAACTCCCCCCACCACCAGGAATGCAAACGGAATGCCCGGGATCAAAAGGTGGAACACCAGCGCAACTACGATCATCAGAATGCCGATGACAATATCTGCGACCAACAGTACCGGGCTGCGTTTGCCGTTCATGTCCTAAGCATCGCCGTGCTCTTCTATTTCGCCACGTCGTACCGCCGCGGGCGAGGCGGGATTAACGATGTATCCACCGCCTCGAACTCAAACCGGGGTTCGTCCGCGTCGGGCGCGAAGGAGGCTTTCGTCGTCTTGAGAAAATTCTTGTCATCGCGCTCGGGGAAGTCCGGCTTGTAGTGCGCGCCCCTCGATTCGTTGCGCATCGCCGCCCCCTGCACGATGACGCGCGCCAGTTGCAGCATGTTGTAAAGCTGGCGTGTGAAGGCGAACGTGCTGTTGGCCCACTGCGTCTTGTCGCTCAGGTTGACGCGGCGGAAGCGCTGCAGCAACTCCACCAGCTTGACGTCGGTTTCCTGCAGGTTCTTGTTGTAGCGGATGACCGTGCAGTTGCGCGTCATGATGTCGCCGAGCTCGCGCCAGAGCTTGAATGGGTTCTCGTCGCCCTGATTGTTGATGAGCAGGGCATTGGCTTCTTCCTGGCGCTTGCGCTCGCTGTCAAAGGCGCCGTTGCTCGCCGCCGCCGTCTGCGAGCGCGCATACTGCACCGCTGCCGGGCCGCCGACAAATCCGCCAAAGATGCACGACAGCAGCGAGTTCGCTCCCAGGCGATTAGCCCCATGGTATTGGTACTCGCACTCGCCCGCGGCATACAGTCCGGGGATGTTGGTCGCCTGCTTGTAATCCACCCACATGCCGCCCATGGTGTAGTGCACGCCGGGGAAAATCTTCATCGCGACATCGCGCGGGTCGTCGCCTACGAACTTCTCATAAATCTCAAGAATACCTTCAAGTTTCTTGTCTAATATCTTGCGATCAATGTGGGTTAGGTCCAGGTAGACCATAGGCCCACCGTCGATGCCCAGGCCGTCTTCGTAGACCACTTTGTGGATCTCGCGGGTGGCGATATCGCGCGGCACCAGGTTGCCGTACTTGGGATAGCGCTCTTCCAGGAAGTAATAGCGCTCGTTCTCCGGAATGCTCTTGGGATCGCGCTTGTCTCCCGGTTTCTTCGGCACCCAGATGCGCCCGCCTTCGCCGCGCGCCGATTCCGACATCAGCCGCAGCTTGTCTTCTCCGGGAACGCAGGTGGGGTGGACCTGGATGAATTCGCCATTGGCGTAGAACGCGCCCTGCTGGTAGAGCGCCGATTGCGCCGAGCCGGTGCAGACCACCGAGTTGGTGGACTTGCCGAAGATCGCGCCCACGCCGCCGGTGCAGATGATGACCGCGTCGGCCGGGAAAGTAACCACCTGCATGGAGCGCAGATCCATGGCGCAGATGCCGCGGCAAATTCCCTTGGTGTCAAGCACCGCCGAGAGGAATTCCCAGTGCTCGTACTTCTTCACCTTGCCCTCGGACTCGTGGCGGCGCACCTGCTCATCCAGCGCATAGAGAAGCTGCTGGCCGGTGGTGGCGCCGGCGAAGGCGGTGCGGTTGTACAGCGTCCCGCCAAAGCGCCGGAAATCCAGCAGACCTTCGGGAGTGCGGTTGAAGGTAACGCCCATGCGGTCGAGCAGGTCGATGACGGCGGGCGCGGCGTCGCACATATCCTTCACCGGAGGCTGGTTGGCAAGGAAGTCGCCGCCGAACACGGAGTCGTCAAAGTGGATCCAGGTGGAGTCGCCCTCGCCCTTCAGGTTCTTGGCGGCGTTGATGCCGCCCTGGGCGCAGACCGAATGGGACCGCTTTACGGGCACGATGGAAAACAGGTCTACCTGCCCGCCCATTTCGGCGATCTTGATGACGGCCGCCAGGCCGGCCAGACCGCCGCCGACTACGATGATCTTAGGAGTTGATGCCATATGAATTTTCCCGCCGGGCCGCGCTGCTCATGAATTGACTGCTGGTAAGACATACGACGTCGACGAATGATGCAGTTGCCTGAACTCCTGCATGTTCGGCACCTGCCCTTCCGGCGTGCTGATGAATGCATACACCGAGGCGGCGGCCATGGCGGTCATCGCCAGGCCAATCACCAGGCACACGTAGCCAAACTTCTTCCGGCCCTGTTCGCCGACCACGAATCCCCACTTGGCCGCAAACAGCCATATGCCGTACGCGAAGTGGCACGAGGCGGCGGCCAGCCCGACGCAATAGATCGCCACCATCCAGGGATTCTGCAGCTCGGTCCAGACCTTGGCGTAGGCGATTTCGGAGTGGGTGATGATGTGTGCCCCGCTGAAGCGCATCGTCCAGGTGTGGTAGCCGATGTAAAAGAAGGCTGCGATCCCGGTATAGCGCTGCAGGGTGTACATCCAGTTGCCAAGCCAGGGATAGTCGCCGACGTTGGACTCGCCGCGCCACCAGATCCAGAATCCGTAGCCGGCGTGAAACGCCAGCGGGATGTAGATGAAGGTCATCTCCATCCCCAGCACGAACGGAAGGCCGGTGAGGAAGCGCACATTCTCGTTGTACGCGGCTCCGCCGTTGGTGGCGAAGGCGTTGGAGAGGAAGTGTTCCACCAGGAACGCGCCGATGGGAAAAATGCCGCTCAGCGAATGCAGGCGGCGCCAGAGAAATGAATTGCCCTGGCCTGCCCGCAGCGCTGCCACGCCTGCGGCTACCTTGGGCACGCTTGCTTCTGCCGGAGAACTGACCGATGTCGCCACGGTTCAGCTCCTTATAAAGTATGAAAATGTAAAAACGAACCGCCCATTATTGGCCCCGGGCGTCACCAAGTCAAGAAACACCGATCACATACGATTGTGATGTCACGCCGAGGGGTGCGGGATTGCGGCCGCTGCCGAATTCAGTGTCGTGCCTTCACCCCGCCACGTCTCCCGGTTCGGAACGCGGGCGGTTTCCGGCACGCCGCCCACCCAATTTCTGCGCCCGGCGCTTGTACACTCACCGGCGCTGGATATAATGGCGCCCGGATCATCCCATCACTGCGGCCAAGGAGATCACGATCATGGCGACTCCGGCGTTGCCCTTCGCGCAACTGTCGACCGAGTGCGAAGCCGAGGGGCTCAGCCCCAAGAACGCGGAAAAAATCGGGCATGAACTGGCCAGGATCTTCGCCGTGAAAGAAGATGAGGTCGGAATCCTGCGCATCGAGAAGCACAACCTGGTCTTCTGCTATCCGGCCAAACTGCACAATGTGGGCAGCATCCCGCTGAACACGTCCACATCGGTAGCGGTGCGTTCCGCCAATACACGCCGCGCCGAGGTCATTAACAATTTTGCGCAGGCCAAGCACACCAGCGTTTTCGAGGCGGTGGAATTGTCCAGCCAAAAGTCGGCGCCGGCCGGGGAAGGCGAAAAGTCCGACCATCACGTACACATGATCCAGAAGCTCATGTCGGTGCCCGTGCTGGGCCCGGCGGGAGCCATCGGCGTCATTCAGGTTTCGCGCAAGGGAACTTCGGCGCCCGCGGCGGGAGCCGATTTCACGCCCGCCGACCTGCAGAAGCTGGTGGCCTGCGCGACCGCCCTGGTGAAGTGTTTCAAATAACGTTTTCTGCTGCGCCGCTTTCGTACCACGCAAGAAATTTGCGAAACGCCGCGCCGCGGTGACTGACTGCGGCTTTTTCTTCGGTCGTAAGCTCGGCGAAGGTTTTCCCCAGGGAAGGGAAGTAGAAAAGCGGATCGTAGCCGAAGCCTCCGCTGCCCCGCGCTTCGCGGAGCATCTGTCCCCGCGCCGCGCCATGGAATGTCGCCAGCGTTCGCCCATCGCGTGCGGCGGCGATTGCGCACACGAACTGCGCCGTGCGTTCGGCGTCGGGCACCGACTCCAGGTCGCGCAGCAGCCGCCTGTTGTTGGCTGCATCCGAGGAATTTATCTCGCCGCGGCGGGCGGCAAAGCGGGCCGACCGCACGCCGGGTGCGCCGCCCAGCGCGTCCACCGCCAGGCCCGAGTCGTCGGCTAATACCAGCGCGCCTGAAAACCAGTGGCTATAGTGCTCGGCTTTCTTGCGCGCGTTGGCGTCGAAGGTTGCGCCGTCTTCCTCAACATCGGGCAATTTGTCGAAATCGGGCAGGGGCGCAATCTCAATTCCATGCGCAGCGGCGGCCGCGGCGAAATCCCGCAACTTGCCGGCATTGGATGTGGCGATCAGGACGCGGCGCATGGTTCTGCCTGCGACGTAGAGTAGCAGATCGCAAAAGAGGTCAGCGCGTCGGGATTGCTCCCGCACCGAAGCGCCCACGGGCGGCCGCCTACTCGGGATAGCGATAGCCGTATCGCCGGCGATTGTACAGCCAGACCAGGACACGATCGGCGAGCGCAGCCACCACATGGCCGCCGGGTGTCATGCCCAGCCCTCCGAAAAACACGTACCGGTAGACGAGCCAGCAGAGGCAGCCAAGCAGCATGGCCGCGGATCCACCAGCGGGAGCCGGTGGAACTTCCGCGGTGATCGCCCATGAAACCAGGCCGAAGACGCCGACCGCGGCGGCCACAATCAGCAGGTCCGCCGCAGCCCCGCAAACCGCTTGGGCGGTGGGAGCAAGCTGCACCGGCAAGTGCACCTGATCCTCGTCCCATGCCGGAACATCGTCGGGCGAGACATCGGCCGGCCCTCCCGCTCCGTGCACGGCAAGCCATTCCCTCAGCCGCTCGCGGGCCGCAACCGGCAAGCCCAGAAAACGCATGCCGGCGCGTCCGGAGACGTCATTCCAAACCGCGGCGGCGACCGCCTCATATTCCTCGGGATCACCGGGCAGGGAAAAGCGAATTGAAAATGCGCGCCGCTCCTCCAGCGGATCCAGCGCCTGCAGTGCGATTCCTCCCTCGCCGATGTCGAGCAGCATGGGAGTGTCGCTCAGGCCGTCCACGTGGACGTACGCCAGGGTATGCAACACGTGGCGCAGAAAACGGCGGCGCATTTTGGTTACCAGGGCGCGCGCCGTGCGCAGGATGCGGCCCGCTTCCTCCGCGTCCACGGGCTTGCGGATGACCAGGTTGGCGCCGAGAGCAAAGGCGTCGCTAACCGCGGCGTCGTCACTGATGATGCCCAGCGCAATCGAGTCCCGGTTTGTCACAGACTCGCGCAAACTGCGGAGCAGTTCGCCGTCTGCATCCATCTGGTCGCAATCCACGATCACCGGGTTGAACTTGCGGCTCTGCAGCAGGTCGCGAGCGCTGTCGGGCGCCGAACACACCTCCGGCCCAAGTCCGAGCTCGTCGAGCATCGGACGGAGCACACCCAGGACGGCCGGATCACGGCACAGGAGGAGCGATTGCGTCGCCACAATGGGCCGATAGTAGGCACTCTGCACCGGGCCAGCCAAGTGGCAGGGCTGGTTCGCGGCAATTTCAGAACTCCAGCGCCTTCGCTGGAGCATCCTGGGTTGCACTTGGCGGTTGACATCGGCGGGACGCCGAGATGGTGAGGCGATTTCACGCCAGTTACGAATCCAGCCGCGTGGCGCCGGGTGAAAATAGCCCGGCGCTTCAGCGCCGGGTACACCCCAAACAAAATCATCCGAGTCCCGTAGAGCCTGCCCTGAGCGAAGTCGAAGGGGACGGCACGTAAACAGTCTGGGGGCGTGAGCGCAGCGGGAGCCGCGTGCCGAAATCCTGAGCGCAGCGTAGGATCTCTTAAAAGGAATGGTGCGCCCTGAGAGATTCGAACTCCCGACCTACTGGTTCGTAGCCACTTCCAGGGGGTAGGGGCATAATTGTACGGGACTGTATCTGCATGGGAAATATAGGAGAGAGCACAAAACCCCAAGGCGGATACAGTCCCGTACAGGCTGGTACTCCCTACAGTATTCACTACAGTGGTCGCGACAACCGATTGGGCAGCAATCGGCGGGGGTGAATTAAAACACCGATGGGCAGGTCGCGTTTACTCTCAGCTTTGGGCGCGACCTTTCTCGTCGTACTCTTCTCTGGTACGCCAGCAGCGCTCACCCTTTTCCCATACAATGCGCGGTGTAAGTTTTCTAAACTCTGCCAGCACTTCCACGGAAATCGCAGGATTGCCGTTCTCGTTCTCGTAAATGAACTGCTCCCCGAAGTTCCGCACAATGCTATCCACGGCGCAATCCTGGTACAAAGTTCCCTCACGTTGCAACTCTTTGACCATGAACTCCGCCACGTCCCGCGCCGTATAGCTATTTCCTTTCATCGGGTTTCTCAACAAACTTCTGAAGTGAATTTGCATTGAAGTAGCCACTGTGCAGTTTGGTACCGGAGAACCATTGACATTGGATTTGGTCCGAATCGTCAGCATCGTTCACGGTCATTTTAGGCCCGCCAGACTTTACCTGAACGAGATCACCTACTTTGAAGTTCACCATGTTGTACTCCCCTCCATTTCACACCGCGTCGCGGATAGTACACGGATAATAACAAGGGGCACCGCAACCGGGTGCCCCTAAGTCATTGAAATCTGCGCTTCCGCTTCGCCGCCGTCGCCTTCCCACCCTTGCTCTGAATCGCCCGGCGCTCTTCCTGCGTCAGCTTCGCCATGCGCGCCTTGCCAGCCTTGCGCGCTGATTCCGTTCGTTGCGCTGCCGTCATGGATGCGGCCCGCAGCTTCGCCAGTAGCGCCGCCGCCTCGCTTGCCAGTTTGCCTTTGCTCTTACGGGCCATTCTCCCCCAATTGTCCCGACGTCGGGACAATCTACCTCTTGGTATTGACGCGGGAGCGTGCGCACGCTACCATTCCCGCCCTAACGCACAGCGACCCGGCCAGCGCGTTAACGCTAGTCGGGCCTGACCACAATCGCCCGAAAGGGGGCAACATGGCTTCAGCGATTCTACCCGATTCCCCCTACTCGCAATTGACAACCGAGCAGACTGAGCGTCTGCTGCGAATCTGGCGCGCACGGCAAGCCGGAATCCTGCCAGCGATGGCAGATTTCGACTTTTTGCTCGATCTGCTCTCCGTCGGTCGTTTCAAACGTGGCGCGCTATGACACAGCCATGCGTGACACAGTTTCTCGATTACCTCTCGGCGGAGCGCAACAGGTCGGCTAACACGATTGAAAGCTACAGGCACGATCTGTTGGGTTTTGCAGCTTTAATCCGCCGCGATGTGCGCAAAGCAACCCGTGAGGACATTCGGCGGTATCTCTCGCGCAGCCTAGCCGATGGGCTTTCTCCAGTGACGGTGCGCCGTCGCCTGGAAGCGTTGCGGTCGTTGTTTGATTTTCTGCTAGCCGAGGATTTAATCGCAACAAACCCGTGCCGGGGCGTGCACTCCCCGAAAGGTTCCGGCTCCATCATCCGCCCTATCAGCAACGGGGAAATTGACAGGGTAGTAGCCGCGTTCGTCGGGGAATCGCGGATGGAACTGCGCGATAAGGCAATAGTTTTGACGCTGTACGGGTCTGCTTTACGGGGCAGTGAGCTAATCGGGCTGCGCCTTGAGGATGTGGATTTCCCGCAGCAACAGATATTCGTCAGGCAGGGCAAGGGCGCACAAGACCGCCTCGCCTTGATGAATGAGCGCCAGAGTGCCGCATTGCTGACGTACATCGACACAGCCCGCCCCAAGTATGTACGCGGCACCGATCCGGGTTGGCTGTTCCTTGATCGCAACGGGACCGCGATGTCTCGCGTGAACCTGTACCACATCCTCAAGAAAGCCAGCCGCGCCGCGCTTGGCCGGACCGTCAGCAGCCACAAATTCAGACATGCGTGCTGCACCGAGGTAATCCGCAACGGCATGGACGTGCGGGTCGCACAGGAAATGATGGGGCACAAATCAGTAGAAACCACCATGCGCTACGTGCATACCGACTTTGAGTATCTCAGGGTCAATTACCTAAAACTCCATCCGCGAGGTGAATATGCCGAAACCGCAATGCCTGACAGACCGCATCGCTCAGTATTTAGACGCTCTGGGCGCGGAGAACAGCAGCCCTTGCACGTTGAAAGCCTACCGAGCAGACCTCAGCGAGTTTGCCGCGTTTATCGGTGCGGGGCAGACGACAGAGCAAATCACGCGCACAATCGTTAGGGCTTGGGTCGCCCTACTCTCCAATAAGGGGCTAGAGAAAGCAACCGTGGGCAGAAAACTTGCCTCGGTAAAGTCATTCGTGCGCTGGCTGGCCGACGAGGGGCTATTTCCAGAGGGAATCGAACAAAAGATTTGTGGACATTCCGGCGTTGCTGGCCCCAAACTGCCGTTCAAAATTCCGCCGATACCCTCAGAGCAGGAAGTGACCCTGCTACTCAATGGCGAGTTTCCAACCGCCTTTCCTGAGCGCGACCGCCTGTTGCTTGAACTGCTCTATGACGATGGGTTGCGCGTGGCCGAAGCATCCGGGCTGAAAGTTCAAGACATCCGGGCGGAGCAAGGCGCGTTATTGGTTCATGGGAAGGGGAACAAAACAAGGCTAGTTCCAATCGGTACATATGTCCGCAAGGCACTAGACGTTTACCTGCCTCTCCGCGCGGCTAGACTCGAAAGGCGCACACGCGCACAGCAATTACGCTCTCAGGGCCATTATCAACGCAGGATTGCCGCCGAGCTGGGAGTTAATCAAAGTACTGTGAGCGGATGGCTTCGCGGCCACGGCGACCGTGAAACCGATGCGCTTTTCTTGGGATTGGCTGGTCAGAGTGCAGGAGGCGCGATTGACGTGCGAAATGTCCGCAGAATGCTCAAGGCGATTTGCGCAGCCCGTGGTCTGAAACCCATGCACCCTCACACGCTGCGCCATGCCTGCGCCTCGCACATGCTAGACCGTGGTGCGCCTCTGGTAGTTATCGCGCAGTTGTTGGGTCACGCCAGACTGAGCACCACGAGTGCATACGCGCACGTTTCCCATCGGAAGCTGTTGGACGCATATCGGAAGGCACACCCACACGCGAAGGGAGCACAGGCATGAATGCCGCCGTTCCGCAGGGCTTATGGATTGCGTTCGGGTTGTTTGTCGCCTTTATGCTGATCTTGATTGAAGTGCAGTTGTATTCGATTCGCGGGCTGTTGATGGAGATTCGCAACTGTCTCCCGCCGCGTGTGTAGCTTACAGCGGTGAGCAGTGGCCACATGAGGCTCTAGGACGCGCCGCTAGCGGCCTGGTGGGCTTGGATATGGTCGCAAGTGCTCTGCGGGGCCGGGGACATGGGTTAGGCGCGTGCAAACATCCCGATTTCCCCTTGCCGGGTAGCGGCGTATAATCCGCGCCTATGACGCAATATATCGTGTTTACTGCGGATGTTCAGACAGTGCAAGCCGCGAAATTAAGAGATGCCCTGACAAAAGCCTGTAATGCTGGCGCAGACATTTATTTGATAATGTCCTCGGGCGGCGGGAACGTATTCGAAGGGCTAAGCATCGCCGCATTCATGAAGACGCTGCCCGTTAAAATCACGACGCACAATGTAGGGCAAACGGATTCTATAGCGAACGTGATATTCGCCGCAGGTGCGGTTAGATACGCGAATCGGAACTCTTCCTTCTTGTTTCACGGGGTTTCAATGCACTTCGAGAGGCAAGATTTCATTGAAAGTCAACTAGAGGAACAATATTTAGGCGTCAAGAGGTTACGAGAAAACATTGCCGACGCATTTGCGGCATACGCTGGTTTGAGCTTGGCCGATACTCAGGCCCTCATGATTAGCGGAGCAACCATCCTGACCGCCCAAGAAGCCTTGAGTAAGGCCATTGTTAACGAAATACGAGATGCCGCAATCCCCCCTGGTTCCCAAGTCATAGCGATAGGGAATGGTTGATGTCGAACAACTAGCCAGATATTTTCGGATGTCCACGCCAGAATCCTCCCAAAGTTAAGACTGGGCCATTTTCTCGATATTGCAGTTTATCGCTTTGTTCGCCGCTCCACGGTCAAGCAGTTACAGCAACCCCTTCGCCTCCAGCCTGTGCCGCGCCTCTTGGCCTTCCGGCGATCCGCGCCAGGCCGCATCTTCCGGTATCGCGGAGAAAAACCGCCCGCGCACGATGGCGGCGTCATCATCAATCGGGGCGGTGTCAATAGCTGGAAGCGCCGGGATAGTTGCTGGCGCTGAAATGATGATTATCCCCGTGAGATTGTCGGGCGTGAACATGGCAAGCTCTTTGTCCTGGCCTAGCAGCTTCATCGAACCGATACTTTCATCAACGCCCTCGGCAATGTTCCGTAGCGCCTTGCCGCGAATCACCTTTGCTCGCTGATCGGGCGTAAGTTTTCCGCCCGTCTTTTCCAATTCTGCAAGTGTCATATTCAGCGCCACGGCATACGCTTCTTTGCATTTCTTGCTGACCTGCGTCCAGCCACGTTTGGCACTGCTCTGCGAGTAACCGGCGCGCAACATCGCCTCTTCGACCCTTGCGCCACGCACCCGGGCTTCAGCGAAGAGCTTGGGGCTGATTTTTTTCTCCGGTCGCCGCTTGCACAAACCCATTGTCACTCCCCGTTGATGTAGCGCCGCAACTTCCACAAATCTTCCGGTTTCGTTTCCCAGGCTAACCGCTCTTCGGCGGCGCGTTGCAAATTGTCGGCAGTCGGTTCTCTGTTGCCAAGAGAACGGGCAATCTCAGCAGCCGTATAAGCATTGTCCTGATAGCCGGTGCGCTGAGTAAATTCCTGCACGGCTGCGCCGATTACCTCTGGCGAGTGGCGGCGCTCATTCTCCGCATCCATCGCAGCTTTAATTTCGGCGGCGGTGTTATTGATCGTGATTTCGTTGCTCATCTGCTCACCTTCCCATTAACTTCGTCAAACGCGGCGAGTGGTCGCGCCTTTACGGGTTCTTTCTCCACAATTCCTGCCGGTGGCGATTGAGGCGCTCATCTTCCGTTAACTTAGCGAGCGCTTTCTCGCGGTCCACCTTGCGGGCTTCTTGTTCCCGCGCAGCGGCAGCAGCAGCGAGTCTGTTTGCTTCGGCCCGTTCGCGCGCGAGCTGGCGCAATGCTTCCCATTCGTCGGGCGTGAAATCAAAGTCCGCCGTCACCATATTTCTCCCCTGAAAGTGACTGGCGCTCTTGGATTCCGTTCTTTCATGCAGTCCGCGCAGATGCAGCCCAAGCCGTCGCGTACGGCGTTGTGGCCGATTTTTATTTCTCGGGCTGCCCGCTGCATACGCTCCGTTTCAGCTTGCGCCGCTTCATCCTTTGCGGCGGCAGCATTGCGGCGTTCCATGGCGGCCTTTAATTCTCGCCCGCGCTCAATCTCGTGAGCGATTACGCGACGAATCGCGCTGATTTCTTCCGCCGAAAATTCCAGGGGCTTAGGAGCAACGGCCATAATCACTGCCCTCCACGTCGCGAACGATCCAGCAAGATTCGGAACAATTCGCCTTGCGGCAAAAGCGATGGCTCCGGTGCAGCCGGACGAATTTCTGCCGGACTAATGAATCTCCGCATTCCAGGCTCCTGTAACGATGGGCGATAGTCCAAAATTGGCGGCGGGTTACTCGGCGGCTCAATCGGCTCCATAGCAGAGGGCAAGCGGATCGCACCTTGCCCAAGCAATCCGCGCACAGGCGGGGCGCCGGTCCCGGTCGGGCGGTTCGGAGTGATGCCACTCTGCGCCAATTCCCTGAATCCAGTCTGAAGCTCGCGCCCGATATTCACATCGGACACTGCCGCTTGACTGGCCGATGCGATGCCGGATTTCCCCCCGGTAAACACCTTCAGCAGTGGGCCAACAGTTCTCCCAACCGGGTTGCTACGTTGCAGTTCAACCGCATTCATCCTGCTTTGTAACTGGTCACGCACCGAACTTAGTCCAGCGTAGCGGCGCTCATATTCGCTGATTCCCGGTTCGCCCCTGTTGGCTAGGGAATCTCTGAACAACTACAGCGCTCGTCTCGCTGAAGGGTCGCGGATGTCGGATTCAATCGGTTTGACTGAACCCACGAAGGGTGCGGTCGCTGAATTTGCGGCCCGGCGAGT
>JBEKZP010000033.1:0-32029 GCA_049509755.1 Terriglobales bacterium
GCTGACCGGTCTGCGAGTTCTGCGGGTCGCCCTGCACCGTGTAGATGGTGGCCGGACCGGTGCCGCTGGCTCCGGCCGTGACAACTGTGAACGCATAGCCGCTCTTGACTGCGCTGGCCAGGACCGCGTCCAGAAGGCCCGCGCCTGTGGCGCTGCCGCCGGCGCCGCCGAGCATGTCAAGGGTGGCAAAGCCGACGTTCGGATATGTGGAAGCATAGGTGACTTCCGAAGTGTTGATGGTGCGGATCGAGCCCACCGCCGAAGCTTCGTTCGCGGCGATGCGCGAGCGCAGCAGGTTCGGGATGGCGATAGCGGCGATGATTAGAATGATCGCTACCACAATCAGCAGTTCGATCAGTGAGAAACCTTTTTGTTTGCGCATTGTTTCCAATCTCCTCTTGCGATTTCGTAATATCGTTGCCGACGCTGCCACAATCAAGGGCAAGTGAGTTGCCAGAGTCTGTGGAGCCTCATGTACAACGTGATTCATCCCGAAATGTGCTGATTCCTAAGCGGTTGGAGGCAGCGCGAGGAATGTAAAGATTTGTGCGCGGCGGAATTGGGCGGGAGACCTGGCCGCGAATGACAAATTGTGTCAGAAAGCCATCGCATTTTTGTCATTGACGCTTCCCGTTTTGAGACCGCGGCCGAGGTCTTGAGACGGCAAAATGTCGGCTACAATGCGGTGACCAGCTCCTCAAAACTGGAATAGCTCCGGATGTCCACGCACCCAGGCGCCTTCACAAAACCGCGTTTGTCCACTCCTCTGCTTCTGGGAATTGTGCTGGCCGCAACCTTCCTTGTATATGCCGGGACACTGCAGTTCGAGTTTGTGTATGACGATCTGGGGCAGATCGTAGCTAATCCCGCGGTCCAGAGCTGGAAGTATTTCCCGTTGTACTTCCGCGCCAACGTGTGGATGCAGCAACTGGCGGTGGGAAACTACTACCGGCCGCTGTTCCTTGCCTGGCTGTTGATGAACCACACCCTGTTCGGCCTGCATCCGGCGCTGTGGCACTTGACGACGGTGCTGGCGCATCTGGGAGTTACGGCACTGGTATTTGTGCTGGCGCTGCGGCTCACCCGCGACCGGCGGATCGCGATCGTCACCGCCATGTTGTTCGGATTGCATCCGGTGCATCTGGAGGCGGTGGCGTGGATCTCGGGCGTGACCGAGCCGTTGCTGGCGCTGCTGTTGATCCCGGCGTTTCTGGCCTACCTGAATTGGCGTGAGCGCGAGCGGCGTGCGCAGTGGTTGGTGGCGGCGCTGGCGCTGTACGCGCTGGCGTTGCTGTCGAAAGAGACGGCGGTGGTCCTGCCGGCGCTGGTGTTCGCCTACGAATGGCTGTACGCGCCTGGGGAGAAGCCGTGGAACGCACGGCTGCGGGCATCGTTGATGGCGGCGGCGCCGTTTGTGCTGGTGACCGGGGCCTACCTGCTGGCGCGGGCGCAGGCGCTGGGCGGGATCGCGCACAAGACGGTCAACCTGGAGGGAAACATTGCGCTGCTCACCATCCCGTCGGCGCTGTGGTCGTACGTACGGCTGATGATGGCGCCAGTCGGGCTGAGCGTGTTCTACGACACGCCGTATGTCACGCGCGTCGGCATGAAGTATTTCGTGTGGCCGCTGATCGGGGTAGCACTGGCGATCGGAACACTGTTGTGGTGGTGGCGGAGATCGAGGTCGCCGCTGGTGGCGTTCGCGTCGTTGTGGATGCTGCTGCCGATCCTTCCGCTGCTCAACCTGACGGTGCTGCCGATGGGCGACTTCATCCATGACCGCTACCTGTACCTGCCGTCGGTCGGGTGGGCGATGCTGGTGGCGGTGGCGCTGGCGCAGCTCGACACACGGCGGATTTTGGGACGGCCTGCAGGACAGGTGGCGGCGTTGGGGCTGGCGGCGGTGATGGCGTTCGCCACGGTGGCGCAAAGCGTGCCCTGGGCCAACGACCTGCTGCTCTATTATCACGGCATGGCGGTAGCGCCGAACAACGATCTGCCGCGCAACAAGATGGCGGCGTCGCTGGTGCAGCGCGGCATGTACAACGAGGGAATCAAGCTGTACGAAGTGGTGCTGGCCAACGATCCCGATTACTGGTACGCGAATTACCGCATGGGATACGCGCAGTACATGACCGGGCACTATCCCGACGCGGAGCGCTACCTGGCGCGTGCCACCGAATTGCACGGCACGCCCGATGAGTTTTATTACCTTGGCCTGGCCCAGGAGAAGCAGGACAAGCTGGATGGCGCTCGGGCCGCGCTGGAGCAGGCCATCAAACTCAATCCCGGCCATTCCGCAGCGCAGCGGCAACTTTCCGAACTCCGCCAGAGGACCCATGGCGATCGTCACTGAACCGGCCGCCGGCGAGCGCTGGGCTACCTCGGAACTGGTGCTGAGGATGGCGCTGGTGCTGGCGGCGGCGGCGTACGCGCGCACCGTCGCCTTCGATTTCGTCTTCGACGATCACCTGCAGATTGCGCTCAATCCCTGGATCCAGGCCTGGCGTTTCGTGCCGCATTACTTCACCGGGCACGTGTGGTCGTTCGAGCAGCCGGCGTGGGCAGGGAACTACTACCGGCCGCTGTTCCTGCTGTGGTTGCGGGTGGTGAATTCGATCGTCGGCCTGACGCCCGGCTGGTGGCACCTGCTGACCATCGCCGCGCACTTGCTGGCAACCTGGATGGTGTACCGGCTCGGAGTAAAGCTTTTGCGCTCGCAGTTGGCCGCAGCCCTGGCCGCATTGCTGTTCGGCGTCAATCCGATTCACGTCGAGGCGGTCGCCTGGGTGTCGGGGATTCCCGAAATCCTGCTGGCGATCTTCTGCATGGCATCGTTGCTGGCGTATCTGAACTGGCGTGAGCATCGCAGGAAAACGCCCACATTTGCCAAAAGCGGGCAGATGTGGGGTGCCAGCACGTGGTGGATGGCGGCGTCGGCGGTTGGTTACCTGCTCGCCATGCTGGTGAAGGAAACCGGCGTGGTGCTGGTGGTGATCATCGCGGTGCACGCTTTGCTGTTCGATGAAGAAAAGAGCTCGGGGGCGAGCGCGCTGCAGCGAGCCCGCAACGCGATTCGCCTGCTGCTGCCGTATGCGGCGGTGGCACTGGCATATTTTGCGGCGCGATGGACCGTGCTGCGCGGCGTGGTCAGCCCGCTGCATCATCGCCCGCTGGCAACGGTGTGGCTGAGTTGGCCGAAGCTGCTGGCGTTTTACCTGCGTCAGTTGGTTTGGCCGTTCGGGTTGAGCGCCTATTACGACGTCGAGTTGGTGAAGGGAATCAGCTTCCACGACGTCATCCTGCCGGCGCTGCTGGTGGCGTGGATTGTTGTGCTTTATGCCGTTATTTTCCGCCGTTCGAAGCTCATGCTGCTGGCGGGCGTGGCGATGCTGGCGCCGATCCTGCCGGCGGTGTACGGGGCGGTGGTGTTCCAGACGGGCGACTTCGTCCACGATCGCTATTTGTACCTGCCCTCGGTGGCGCTGGCGCTGGCGCTGGGCGGCGCCATCGCGCGCGCGCAAATTCCACAGCGAATGCAGGTGGGGATTGGCCTGGTTGCCGCGGTGGCCTTGGCCGTCTCCACCGCGGTCCAGAGCGCGCCCTGGGACAACGACATGGCGCTGTTCACGCACGCGCGGCAGCACGCGCCGCACAATGTCCGCGCCATGGAGGGACAGGCGGAAGCCTATGGCATCCTCGGCGACATGGAAGGCGCGCTGCGGGTGCAGCGCGAAGTCGCCGAAGAGCAGCCGAATTACTGGGCAGGCCTGTGCAATCTTGGCTTGTACTACTATCGCGCCGGGCGCTATCCCGAAGCCGAGCAGGCCCTTTTGCATGCCATTGACCACTGGCCCGCGGGCAGCAAGCCGATGAGCGCGAATCAATTTTATTTTCTCGGCATGTCGCGACTGCAGATGCACCGGCCGCAAGATGCCGAGGCGCCACTGCGCCGGGCGGTCGAACTGCGGCCGGACGTAGCCGGTTATCACTATGCCCTGGGCGTGGTGCTGCGCCAGCAGGGCAAACAGGCAGAGGCAGCGGCGGAATTCCGCGCCGAGGCCGTCAACCGCAAGCGCATTGACGAGCAGATGAAAGCCTTGGGATTAGACGTGGTGCAGTAGGTCAGGCAGCGAGCTGGTCGCGCGAAATCTTCAGCCCGTTCAAATTTCCCAGCACGGTCACCGCAATCGATTCCGTCTTGAAAAAGTCATTGGCAAGTTGGATCAGGTCATCCCGGGTGACCTTCTCGATGCTGTTCACGATCTCATCCAGGCCGATGAAGCGGTCGAAATACATTTCCTGACGGGCCAGGTTCGACATGCGCGCCGTGGACGACTCCAGGCTGAGCATCAGGCTGCCCTTGAGCTGGTCCTTGGCGCGGCGCAGCTCTTCTTCGGGGACGCCCTCCGCCTTCAAGTTGCGGAATTCGGCGACCACGCACCGAACCACTTTGGGCGCTGATTCGCGCGAGGTCCCGGCGTAGATGGACAGGCAGCCGGTGTCGCGATAGGGATTCAGCTCGCTGTAGATGGCGTAGGCCAGCCCTTGGCGCTCGCGAATGTTCTGGAACAGGCGCGAGCTCATGCCGCCGCCCAGAATCGTGCTCAGGATATAGCCGGCGTAGCGGCGCTCGTGACCCACGGGATGCGACGGCACCCCGACGCAGATCTGTACCTGCTCCAGCGCCTTCTTATTGCGCAGGATGATGCGCGCGGAAATCTTGGGCGCCGCCTGGAGAAATCCGTTCTTGCCGGCCTGCAACGGGCAGAACTTCTGCTTCACCAGGTCGACAAACCTTTCATGCTTCAGGTTTCCGGCCGCGGAAATTATCATGTTGTTGGGAATGAAGAAGCGCCGCCAGTAATTCAGCAGCGGCTCCTGCTCGAAGCGCCGCACCGTGTCCTTGGTCCCGAGGATGGGCTTGCCCAGCGGATGGTCCTTCCAGAAATTCTGGGTAAAGATTTCGTGGACGAGGTAATCGGGGTTGTCCTCGTCCATCTTGATCTCTTCCAGGATCACGCCGCGCTCGCGGGCAATGTCCTTGATGTCGAAGACGGGGTTCAGCACCAGGTCGCTGAGCACATCCATGGCGATGGGCAGGTGCTCGTCGAGGACTTTGATGTCGAACGAGATGCATTCCTTGGCGGTGAAGGCGTCCAGATTCCCGCCGATGGAATCCACCTGCCGCGCGATGTCTTCCGCGGTGCGGGTCTTGGTGCCCTTGAAGAGCATGTGCTCGACAAAGTGGGAGATACCGTTGAGCTCCGGTTCTTCGTGCCGCGATCCGGTCTTGATCCAAATGCCGATCGAGATGGAGCGGATATGCTGCATCTCCTCGGTAAGCACAATCAGACCGTTGGGCAACACCTCGCGCCGGATGTTGCGGAGTTCTTCCACCATGATGGTTTCCCAGTGACCGGTACCCGCTTCCCGCGCTTCAACGGGAAGCCCCACCACTTGATTCTTACACACCGCAGCCTGCCCCGCGCGAAAAGATTCCAATAGCAGAATCAACGATTTAGGGATGTTCCTTTAAAGTCTTCTGGAACCGGCGGCGGCTGCCCAGGGCGGATACAATAGGTGCAGCCGCATAGTGTGACAGGGCGCTTGAATGCATGCTGGAACGACCGCAAAAAGAACTTTTAGGCCTTGATCTTCAAGAGCTTACGGCTATCGCCGTGGAAGCCGGCCAGCCCGCTTATCGGGGCCGCCAACTGTTCGAGGCGTTGTATCGGCAGCGGGTGGAAGCGGTTGACCAAATTACCACCCTGCCCCATTCGTTCCGCTCCGAGCTGGCGAAAAATTATGCTGCCGGCCTGCCGCAGACCCAAAAAACATTCATTTCCGTGGATGGCACCGTGCGCTACCTCATCGGCTTTGCGGATGGGGAGAGCGTGGAAACCATCTGGATGCCGGAAGGCGACAACGGAGAGCAGGGTGATGGCAGCGAGGCAGGAGAGGAAGAGGCGGCGGGTGCCCCACGCGAAGCCAAGGTTGGGAGACGCCGTGCCACCATCTGCGTGTCCAGCCAGGCAGGCTGTGCGGTTAACTGCCAGTTCTGCATGACGGCGTTGCTGGGACTGCTGCGCAACCTGAGCGCCGGCGAAATCGTCGGCCAGGTTCTGCGGGTGCTTCAGGAGCAGAAGGTCTCGCCCGAGAGCGAACGCATCAACCTGGTTTTCATGGGCCAGGGCGAGCCGTTCCTCAATTACGAAAACTTCATGCAAGCGGTGCGCCTGCTGGTGGCCGGTGTCGGCATCCCGGAATCACGCATGACGGTCTCGACCGCCGGGATCGTGCCGCGCATCCGCGACTTCGGTGGAGAACAGGTCCGGCCCAAGCTGGCGATTTCCCTCAACGCCTCCAATGATGCGACGCGCGACCAGGTGATGCCGATTAATCGCAAGTGGAACCTGGCAACGCTGCTCACCGCCGCGCGCCAGTTTCCGCTCCGGCCACGCGAACGGCTCACCTTCGAATATGTTCTGCTGAATGGCGTCAACGACGGCGAGCAGAACGCGCGTGAGGTCGTGGGCCTGATCCGCGGGCTGAACGCCAAGGTCAACCTGATCGCGCTCAACCCGGGGCCGGAGATTCCGTTCTCAACGCCGGAGGACGAGCGCGTCCACGTCTTCCAGCAGACGCTCATCCAGGCCGGCATCCCCACGTTCATCCGCCGCCCGCGCGGGCGCGACATCTACGCCGCGTGCGGACAACTCAAGCGCGCAGAAGTCGTGCAGATTAATGCGTAGGTAGTCGGAGCGAGAATCCTGCTTCGGACCAAACTGGTGATGCCGTTCCGAAAAACATGTCTGGTTTGCTTGGGTCTAGCTAGAGGCGCTTAACCAGGCGGTCGGCAATAACGCTAGAGCCAAGGAGAGCGCCATGTTCACCGCCGCGAGCAAGATGATTGCGAGGGCGCGATTGGGTGAATGGCGTTCAGGGGAAACCAGCGTCGTGAGCTTCACTGCATTCAGCGCTGCCCAGAGCGATACGACAGTCCAGACAAGCCACGCGAGACTGGCCTTGCGGTCAAATAGCAACGCCGTGAGGGGAACAAGGATGAAGAGAACGAGGAGAGCCCGCGCCGCAAGCTGACTTACCCCGCCCCTGTGCCGCATCCAAATGGCTCCTGCCGAAAGCGCTTTTACCCAAGCTCTCGGACCGTGATCCGCCTGGAGGAAATAAGCAGGGTTAGCATCCCCAGCAAGCAGACCAGCCCGATGCCCTACACAATATACCTGCGCAGGAGACTCGTGACATCGATGCAATCCTTGTTCTGAATTCGGAACACACGAGATGGCGGAAGAGCCTCGCGCCAAATTCCGATGGCGGAAGGGATCTCTGTCGCGTTGCGGATCACACTGAGCGCATCGACAGCCAGATCGCAAAGCAGATGACCACAAAAATTGCCAACAGATACAGCTTATGTCTGAGTTCCACGGAGACATTATGAAAGTGAGGACGTTCACAATCAATAGGAAAACTGAAAAACCGCGCGGAAATAAGGTCCTCCTGGCAACGCCGGAAGCCTGCCCGACGGTTTTGGCTTCCGGCGTATTTTTGTGTCTGGAAAAGCTCACCTGATACGCTGGCCAGATGGGCGTTCCCGCCGCGACTTATCGCCTGCGCGACTACCGGTCCGGCGACCTCCGCCGGCTCTGGGAAATTGATCAGCAGTGCTTTGCCCGTGGCATCGCCTACTCCCAGCGCGAACTCGCTCATTACATCGCACAAGCAGGAGGGTTCACCGTAGTCGCCGAAACCTCAGGCCCGGTTGGAACCGAAACCGCTCGCCAGCCGCACATCGTAGGATTTCTGGTAGGACACGTCCTGCCGCGCGGCGCCGGGCACATTGTCACCATTGATGTGCTTCCGGAGGCGCGGCGCGCCGGCATCGGCTCGTTGCTGATGGAGGAATGCGAGACGCGGCTGCGCACGGCGGAGTGCAAGGCTGTCTACCTGGAAACCGCGGTGGATAACGACACCGCGTTGCGCTTCTACAAACGTCACCGATACTCGGTGCTGAAGACCATCCCGCGCTACTATCTCGACAGCATTGACGCGTTGCTGATGGGAAAGAAACTGTAGGGAAGCTACAAATTCGCACGCAGCAGCGCGAATTCCGGCCCAGTACCTCTATACTTCTGCCATGCGGATCGCAATTCAGGGCGAAACCGGATCGTTCAGCGACGAAGCCGCGCGCACTTTCCTGCCCGATTGCTCGGTGGTGCCCTGTGTCACGTCGTCCGACGTTTTCGACCGGCTTGATTCCGGTGGCGCCGCCGCGGCCCTGGTTCCGATTGAGAACTCCCTGGCCGGTCCCGTCGCCCAGCATCTGGACCTGCTGCTGGCGCGCGACGTGTTTATCCAGCGCGAGTTTCGGATGCGCATCCGCCACAACCTGATCGCCGCTCCGGGCGTGCAATTGAAGGACGTCAGGCGCGTGTTCTCGCATCCGGTGGCGCTGGAACAATGCCGCGATTTTTTCCGCCGCCACCGCCAGGCCCGCGCCGAATCGTTCTACGACACCGCGGGCAGCGTCCGGCACGTGGTGAGCGAGAACCTGCGTGACGCCGCCGCCATCGCGGGCAGCCGCGCCGCGGCCGTGTACCAGGGCCGAATCCTGCTGCGCGGCCTGGAAGACGACAAACAGAACTTCACTCGCTTTTTCCTCGTCAGCCGCTCCCGCCGCGTGCTGCGCGCCGCCAACAAAACATCCATCGCATTCGCCCTGAAAAACGCGCCCGGAGCGCTGTTCAAGGCGTTGAGCGTCTTCGCGCTGCGCGATATTGACCTGAGCAAGATCGAATCCCGACCTTTCCGCGGCCGTCCGTTTGAATACGTGTTCTTCATTGACTATCTGCGCGCTGACGACGAGGCCGCGCGCAAAGCCCTGGCGCACCTGGCGGAGATCGCGGAGTTCGTCAAGGTGCTCGGCATTTATCCGGCGGCGTGAACGCCAGCGGAGGAATTAAGAATGAAGAAGTCAGAATGAAGAATGGCTCCGAGGGAACCAAGCTTTGGCGCCGCGAAGTCTTCATTCTTAATTCTTAATTCTTCATTCTGACTTCATGAGGTAATCTGCCGTCCGCGAGGTCAACAATGAAAGCTGCCATCCTGATGTTCGCGGTGCTGATGGGAACGCTGGCGCTGGGCCAGGCGCAACCCGAGCAGAAACCCGCCGCTGAAACTCCCACCGCAAGTCCGGCCGATGTGAAGTCGATCGACAGCATCGTCGCCGCGCTCTACGACGTCATTTCCGGTCCCGCGGGCCAGAAGCGCGACTGGAACCGCTTCCGCTCACTATTCTGGCCGGGCGCGCACCTCATCCCGGTTGGCGCCAAGCAAGACAAAACCGGCAACGCGGCGCGCGTCCTCACGGTCGAGGACTACGTCACGCGCACTGACCCTTTCGTCGCCAAGGACAGCTTCTACGAGAGCGCGGTCGCCAACCGTGTCGATCAGTGGGCGCAGATCGCGTCCGTGTTCAGCACCTACGAATCGCGCCACGCCAAGGGTGAGAAACCGTTTGCCCGCGGCATCAATAGCATCCAGGTCTTCAACGACGGCCAGCGTTGGTGGGTGCTGAACATCCTATGGGAGAGCGAATCCGAACAGAATCCGTTGTCGGAACGGCTGCTGAAGCCGCCCGTAAAGCACTGAGGAGAGTCGGGCCGTTGTTGCCCGGTCGTCTCGGGCGCGTCGATGTTGCTGGCGCCGGGTTCATGCTTCAAGTGCAAGAATGCTGAAACGTAACCCCATAGCCGTCCTCGCAGCGCTGTTTGCCCTGGCCATCGGCGCACTTGCCGCGGACTCGCCCCACTACAGCGCGAGCGCAGGGCCGCATCGCGTCCTCACCATCGACCGACTGGTGCTGCACGACGCGGCACGCAACAAAGATGTGCCGCTCAAGATTTATTATCCCGAAGGCGCCGGCCCATTTCCCGTGATCGTGTTTTCGCACGGCCTGTACGGCTCGAAGGACGCCTATTGGGCGCTGGCGCAATACTGGGCGAGCTACGGCTACGTATGCATTCATCCCTCGCACGCCGACTCCCGGCAGGACAGCGGTTATCGCGGCACGTTGCGCCAGGCGATCGCCGATCCCAACTTGTGGCGCAGCCGCCCGAAAGACATTTCCTTCATCATCGACTCGCTGCCGCAGATCGAAAGACTGGCGCCCACGCTGAAAGGGAAGTTGGACCGCAGCCGCATCGGGGTCGGCGGCCACTCTTACGGAGCTTATACGGCGGTTGCCATCGGCGGCGCCACGGTGCAGATGCCCGGCGGCAAAAGCCCGGTGAGCTTCGCTGACAAGCGCGTCCGCGCCATCGTGGTGCTCTCGCCGCAAGGCGAGGGCGAAATGGGGCTGACCTCGCACTCGTGGGAAAACATCCGCGTCCCCATGCTGGCAATGTACGGCTCGCGCGACTTCGGCACCCAGCGGCGCACGCCGACCTGGCGCAGCCAGCCTTTTAACGGCGCGCCGCCCGGCGATAAGTACGACGTGGAACTCGAGGGCGCCACGCATTTCACTTTTGTCGGCCCGATGCGGAAACGCGGGCTCCAGACCCCGCTGTTCCAGTGCGCCATGGTGGAGACGCTGGCGTTCTGGGACACTTACCTGAAGGACGACGAAGCTGCCAGGGAATATCTTGCGTACGAAGGCTTGAAGACCGTCTGCGGGGCCGCCCGCATTGATCGCAAGTAATACGGCGCGCCCGCAATTCAGTTCCCGGTGGTCAAAAGGGCTGGTGACTTGCACAGCGCGCATGGTTGCCATGGTTCACTCCTGAGGCACCTGCATTGGGATGCGCCCGTGCTGTAAGGAGTCGCGAACCTGCCCAAGTTTGGTAGGATAGAGATGGCCGCCGAGAATGGCGGTTTTTTGTAGACCACTCGATCCTTCCTTTGGCGCGGAGAGGTGCGTGAGTGGTTGAAACGATCCGCCTCGAAAGCGGACATACCTTGACGGGTATCGGGGGTTCGAATCCCTCCCTCTCCGCCAGAAATACAGCTCTCAGCGATTAGCTGTCAGCTCTCAGCGGTCGTGCGATCCTTTCCAGCCCGCCTGAGCCACGGCCCTACCGGCGCGGAATATCGTTGCGCACCACCGCGCCGCCCTTCATCACGAAGCGGACGTTTTCCAGCACCTTGACGTCGGTGAGTGGATCGCCGTCCACGGCGATGAGGTCGGCGTAACGGCCTTTTTCCAGCGTCCCGACCTTGTCGCTCCAGCCGAGCAGGTCGGCGGCATGGATGGTGGCAGCCTGAATCGCATCCAGCGGCTTCATGCCCCATTCCACCATCTTGGCGAATTGCCGGGCGTTTTCGCCGTGGGGATAGACGCCGGCATCGGTGCCGAAGGCCATCTTCGCTCCCGCCTGGAATGCCTTGCGGAAGTTTTCGCGCTGCAGGCGTCCAATCTGCTTTTCCTTTTCGATGGATTCCGGCAGCATCCCGGCCTTTTCGCCCATGGCGAGAATGTAGTCGTCGTTGTAAATGTCGAAGACAAGATACGTACCGTGCTCCTTCGCCAGCCGGATACCTTCGTCGTCAATCAGGCTGGAGTGCTCGATGGAGTCAATGCCGGCGCGGATGGCGTCGCGGATGGATTCGGCGCCGTGGGCGTGAGCGGCGACCTTGCGCCCGAGTTTGTGGGCTTCGGCGGCGATGGCCTGCATTTCCTCTAGCGTGTACTGCGGGGTGGCCGCCTGGTCGCCCTTGCTGAGCACGCCGCCGGACGCGCAGATCTTGATGAGGTCGGCGCCGTACTTGATGACTTCGCGCACTTTCTGTCGCGCCGCCCACGGACCATCGGCGACGCCTTCGGAAACGCGGTGGTATTCGAAGGGCAGCAGGGTTTCGTCGCAGTGGCCGCCGGTGATGCCGAGCGCCGGACCGGAAACCATCATGCGCGGCCCTTCAATGTCGCCGGCGTTAATGGCGTCGCGCACGGCGACGTCGGTAAAGCCATCCGCGCCGACGTTGCGTACGGTGGTGAATCCCGCGTGCAGCGTGATACGGGCGTTCTTCACGCCGATGGTGGTTTCACGCGGGATGGAGATGCCGAGCGCGCGGTAGCCGTGCATGGTGGCGTCGCCGGTGATGTGCGTGTGCACGTCAATCAGGCCGGGTAAACAGGTTGCGTTCGGCAGATCAACGGTAGGCGCCACCGCGCCGGCGGGTCCCACCGAAGTGATTACTCCGGTACTGTCGTAGGCGACGACCTGGTTGGTGAGTACGCGTCCAGAGTGCACGTCGAGTAAGCGGCCGCAGTGGACAGTGCCGGGGGCGACTTGAGCAGATGCGGCGCCGGTGAGCAGACACAGGATAAGAGCAGCGAGTCGGATTTTCATAGCATCGAAGATTGTAACCGACGCGGGCCAGAGACACGCGCCGTGCGGGCTAACGGCGGGCGCGGAAAAAGCCTTGCAGCAACTCTTGGCAGCGGGCGGCGAGCACGCCGCCGGTGACTTCCATCTGGTGGTTCAGTTGAGGATGGTTGAGCACGGAGATGACGGAGTGGACGGCGCCGGCCTTGGGATCATCGGCGCCGTAGACCAGCCGCTTCAGACGCGCATGCACCAGCGCCCCGGCGCACATGGCGCACGGTTCGATGGTGACATACATTTCGCACTCGGGCAGGCGGTGGTTGGCGACCGCGCGGCCGGCTTCGCGGAGAGCGACAATTTCCGCGTGCGCGGTGGGATCGGAGTCGGCCAGATTGCGGTTGCAGCCGCGGCCGATAATCCTGCCATCGCACACCACGATCGCCCCCACCGGCACTTCGCCCAAAGCTTGGGCGCGGGCGGCTTCGCGCAGGGCGTGCTCCATGTACAGTTCGTCGGTCATTACGTTCATTTGTAATTGGTAATTGGTAATTTGTAATTTTAAATGTGGGCGTCGCCTGCCGGTGGCGCGCCGCCATAGCTGTGGATTACACTAATTGCGACAATTCTCCGGGTGAGGGCATCCATTCCAGCGTGAGCCTGAAAAGCGCATTAAACAAAGTTCTGATGGTGGACCTGATCAAGGGGTTGAAGGTAACGTTTCTTTACCAGAACCCCAAAGAGGTCTATACCGAGCAGTATCCGCTCGAGCGTCCGCAGGTGGCCGAGCGCTACCGCGGGGCCCCGCGGCTGAATGTTAACGCAGACACGGGCGAGACGTTGTGCATTGCCTGCGATTTGTGCGCGGTGGCGTGCCCGGAGCATCTGATCGTGGTGAGCGCCGAGCGCAACCCCAACACGCGCCGCAAAGAGCTGACGACCTTTACCTACGACACCAGCCGCTGCATGTTCTGCGGGCTATGCGAAGACGCGTGTCCCACCGACTGCCTGGAGCTGACTCAGGATTTCGAGCTGGCGAGCTACACCCGCGAGGGCGCCATCTGGGACCGCCAGACACTGGAGCAGGGGCCGCAGCCGGTGAAGTACGAAAGATAGTTTCAGTTTCGAGTTTCAGTTTCAGGTGTGGAAGTTTCAAGTTGTTCGGTGAGAGCTTGGAGTTTATGAACGCCGCGCGCTGCGCGGCGTTTTTATTTTCTTGATTCTTATTTTCGCGACGGCGATTCCCACCTTCTCCTCCGAAGCCGGGATAATAGTGCCTGGACTTCAAGCCTGAAACTGAAACTCGAACCTGAAACTGTCGTTCACGCCGGCTGCTGCATGGTCATGCAGTGAATGGCGCCCAGGCCCCAGATCAGATCGCCGCAGTAGAGGGGAATGATCTCGCGGTCGGGGAACAGGTCGGCGAGGATGTTGAGCGCCAGGCGGTCGTGGCGGTCGTTGAATACGGGCGCCAGCACGAGCCGGTTGGCGATGTAGAAATTGGCGTAGCTGGCGGGCAGGCGGCGTCCGCGGAAGATCACCGGCGCGGGCATGGGAAGCTCGACGATGTTGAACCCATGTCCGCGCTGGTCGGTTGCGGCGCGCAGACGCTGCAGATTGTTGGCCAGCGGCTGGTGGTTGACGTCGTCGCGGTTGCCCTCGACAGCGGTGACAATCGTGTCGGGCGAGACGAAGCGGGCGAGGTCGTCGATGTGCCCGTGGGTGTCGTCGCCGGCGATGCCGCGCTCCAGCCAGAGAACTTTTTCAATTCCAAAATAATCGGCGAAGACGCGCTCCAGTTCACGGCGCGTGAGTCCCGGATTGCGCTGCTGGGTTTCGCTGAGCAGACATTCTTCCGTGGTGAGCAGCAGCCCGCGGCCATTGACGTCGATACTGCCACCTTCCAGAACGATGCTTCGTTCCTTCGCGTTCGAGGGCGAACGCGCTCCACCTTCATTTTGCTTCCGCACACGCGCGAGTGGCACACCCGGCCTCCAGGTCGGAAACTTCAGCCAGCGAACAATTTGCTCGGAGGCGCGTTGGTCGAGCGGCCAGTCGGGATACTTGGCCCAGGCGTTGAAGCGGAAATTGATGGCGGCAACCGGATCGCGTACGGCATCGCGTTTGACAAGAATCGGCGCGAAGTCCCGGGTCCAGCCGCGATTGGTGCGCCAGCGATGGAAGCGGACGGTTTCACGCATGGCGCTGGCGTGCTCCAGGACTTTGCGCGCCCTGATTTCAGCGGCGGCATCTTCCACGATTATGTCCACCCGCTCGACGCGCGCCAGATGGCGGACGATTTCGGCGTAAACCCAGGGAATTGGCGGGAACTTGCCGGGCCAATCGGTGCGGTTGTGCGGCCACCCCAGCCAGGTGGAGGCGTGCGGCTCCCACTCGGCGGGCATGCGGTAGCCGAGCGAGGCAGGTGTTTGCTGTGCGCGGCTGGTAGGCTTCCGATTTGGCAATTTGGTAATTTCGTAATTTGGTAATTTATTAGTCAATACGAACAACCTAGTCCGAAAATTACCAAATTACTAAGTTACAAAATTACGAATTTGCTCAGTCGATCATTCGATTCGTAATCGGCGCATAGCTGTCGATGCGGCGATCGCGCAGGAACGGCCAGTTGCGGCGCACGTCCTCGAGCTTGCGCAAATCCACTTCGCCAATCAAGATCTCCTCGCGGTCCGGCGATGCTTCGGCAATCACCGTACCGAAGGGATCGCACAGGAACGACGTGCCCCAGAAGTCCAGGCCGGCGCCGGCAGTCTGCTTGCCGCGAATGTTTCCGGTTTCGTGTCCGACGCGGTTGACTGCCGCGACATACACGCCGTTGGCGATGGCGTGCGCGCGCTGCATGGTGCGCCAGGCGTCCTGCTGAACCTGGCCGTGCTCTTCTTTTTCCGCCGGATGCCAGCCGATGGCGGTTGGATAAAACAGCACGTGCGCGCCGCTCAGCGCGGTGAGGCGCGCGCCCTCCGGATACCACTGGTCCCAGCAGACGAGCGTGCCGATGCGCCCCACCGCGGTGTCGAAGGCGCGGTAACCGAGATCTCCGGGAGTGAAATAAAACTTTTCGTAATAGAGAGGATCGTCGGGGATGTGCATCTTGCGGTAGATGCCGGTGAGCTTGCCGTCGGCGTCGAGCACGGCGGCAGTGTTGTGATACACGCCCGGCGCGCGCTTTTCGAACAGCGACGCGATCAGAACAACCTTCTGCTGCCGGGCGAGCTGCGACAGGCGCGTGGTGGTGGGGCCGGGAATCGGCTCGGCAAGATCGAACAGCGACGCGTCTTCGCGCTGGCAGAAATACTGGGTGAGGAACAATTCCGGCAGGCACACCACCTGCGCCCCGCGTCCGGCGGCGTCGCGTACCATGTCCACGGCGTGCTCGAGATTTTTTTCCGGGTCTTCAGAGCACGACATCTGAATCAAGCCGACGCGAAACTGCTCGGGAGCAGGCAAGTGTCCTCCGGGAACCCACTAGGATACCAGAGGGAGTTTTGCACCACGGAGACACGGAGGCACGGAGAATTTCAGATTCCGCATTTGCGATTGCGAATTGTTCGCTTGATTGACGGCAGCACGCGGCGCCATTTACTTTGGCTGTTCCTGATCGGCGTTCCTCCGCATTGATCTGCGGCCACGATTCGGTTGAGGTGAAGGATTGAAGCGCAAGCACGGGCACGACCACAGTAAGGCCAAACCGGCGAAGAAAGATCACGCGCATTCGCCGCAAGGCAGCGGCATTGACCGGCGGCTGCACACGCCGGAAGAAGACAACCTGGTTCCGCTGGAGCCGCTGGATCTGGGCCGCATCCACAGCATCAACGACCTCGTCACGGCCATGGGGCGCACTGCATTTACGGCGCGGCAAGTTGGCGACGCCGCCGACGTGCTCGAGGCCATGGCGCGCGATAAAGAGTGCCTGGTGGTGATGACGTTGGCGGGCGCGATGACGGTGGCGAAGCAGGGACTGATCATCGCCGAGCTTATCGACCGCGGCATCGTGCGCGCGCTGGTGTCCACTGGCGCGTTGATGGCGCACGGGCTGGTGGAGGGCATCGGGCGCTCGCACTACGTCTACGATCCGAAGATGAACGATGTCGAGCTCTACGAAGCGGGCTACAACCGCGTGTACGACACGCTGGAGCCGGAGCAGAATCTGGATCAGGTGGAGCGCATCGTCGCGCCCATCCTCGACCAGTGGAATGCCGACGAGATACTGTGCTCGTGGAAACTGAATCGCGCCATCGGCGAGCATTTGAGCAAGCACGTGAAGGGGCGGGGAATTCTGAAATCGGCGTATGAAAAAAATGTTCCGGTGTTTGTCCCCGCGTTCACCGATTCCGAGCTGGGGCTCGATCTGGCGCTGCATAACCGCATGCGCGCGAAGCAGAAAAGGACGAAGCTGCGCTACGATCCCTTCGAAGACGTGGACAAGTACGCCGACACCATGCTGGCATCGCCGCGCATGGGCGTGTTCACCATCGGTGGCGGAGTGCCGCGCAACTGGACGCAACAACTGGGGCCGTACCTGGAGTTGCGGCACCGGCGCGGCGGCGAGGACGTGCCGCTGAAGCGCTTTCATTACGGCGTGCGCATCTGCCCGGAGCCGGTGTATTGGGGCGGGCTGTCGGGCAGCCCCTATACCGAGGCGGTGTCGTGGGGCAAGTTCGTGCCGCCGGAAGAAGGCGGAAAATTCGCCGAGGTCTTCGTGGACGCCACCATCGGACTGCCGCTGGTGGTCGGCGCGGTGCTGGAGAGGCTCCAGGCTTCAGGCGCGCTAAAATTGCGGTAGCCATGAAAATCGGCGTGTTGGCATTACAGGGCGATTTCGACGCGCACCGGCGGCGGCTGGAAGAACTGGGCGCCGAGGTTGTCCTGGTAAAAAAGCCGGAGCAGTTGGACGAAGTGGAGGCGCTCGTCATCCCGGGCGGCGAGTCCACCACGTTTCTCAAGCTGCTCGGCGAACAGGGATTTCAGAAGCTCCAGGAATTCGTGCGGACGAAGCCGACCTTTGGCACTTGCGCCGGGGCAATCCTGCTGGCGCACGACGTGGACAATCCGCCGCAGCCCGGCCTGGGTGCGCTGGACGTCAGCATCAAGCGCAACGCCTACGGACGGCAGGTGCACAGCTCGATCCGCCACGGCGCGTCGGAACTGGGGCCGGAGCCGCTGGAGATGGTCTTCATCCGCGCGCCCAAGTTCGAAAACGTCGGCCTCAAGGTTGAAGTGCTGGCCAGGGAAGGGAACGATCCCGTGCTCATCCGGCAGGGAAGAGTTCTGGCCGCGACTTTCCACCCCGAACTCTCCGACGACAAGCGCGTCCACCAGTACTTCCTCGACCTGGTGCGCAACGGCGGCTAGACCACTCCCACGCGGCCGTCGTTTATACTCAAGGGAATGTCAGTTGTTTCCCAAAAAGCGTTTTACCTGGAAACCTTTGGCTGCCAGATGAACGTGCACGACTCCGAAAAGGTGATCGGCACGCTCCTCGCCCAGGGCTACCGCCAGGTGGAGACCGTCCAGGCAGCCGACCTGGTGCTGTACAACACCTGCTCCATCCGCGACAAGGCCGAGCAGAAGGTGTTCCATCGCCTGGCCGACTACAAGGCTCTGCAGAAGCAGGGCAAGAAGTTCGGCGTGCTGGGATGCGTGGCGCAGCAGGAGGGCGAGAGGATTTTCGAGCGCGCACCGCATGTGTCGCTGGTGTGCGGGTCGGCGTCGTACCGCAACCTGCCGGAAATGCTGGTGCAGATCGAGGCAGGGAAGTCGCGCGTCACCGGCCTGGACGACCGCGAGACCGATCAGACCTTCGAGACCGAGTACACCGCCCGCAGCAACCCGTATCGCGGGTACATCACCATCATCGAAGGTTGCGACAAGTTCTGCGCCTACTGCGTGGTTCCCTTCACCCGCGGCAAAGAGCGCAGCCGCACGTCGGACTCGGTGCTGGCCGAGGCGCGCAAGATGGCCGACCAGGGTTTCACGGAAATCCAATTGCTCGGGCAAAACGTGAACTCTTACCGCGATCCCTCTGGAAACAAGACATTTGCCGAGCTGCTCGTGGCGGTGGGCGAGATCGGCGGAGTGCGCCGGGTGTGGTTCACTACCTCCCATCCGCGCGATTTCGGCAAGGACATTGTGGACGCCATCGATGCCGTGCCGACGCTCTGCGACCACGTCCATCTGCCGGTGCAGAGCGGCTCCACGCGCGTGCTCCAGTTGATGAAACGGTTGTACACGCGCGATCAGTACCTGGAGCGGATTGCCTGGATGAAGGCGGCGCGGCGCAGGATCAGCATCACCACCGACGTCATCGTCGGTTTCCCGGGCGAAACGGAAGCGGATTTCGAGGAAAGCATCTCGCTGATTCAACAGGTGGAATACGACGCCATTTTTTCCTTCAAATATTCGCCGCGGCCGAACACGCCGGCGCTGACCTACATTGACAGCATTCCGGAAGTGGAGAAAGCGCTGCGCCTGGCGGTGCTGAACGCGCGGCAGAAGGAAATTTCACTGGCGGCGAACCGGCGCCACCTGGGCGAAGCACTTGAAGTGATGGTCGAGGGCAGGAACCCGGCTCGCAGCCAGTGGATCGGGCGCACGTCGCAGCACAAGGTGCTAAACTTCACGACAGGCGGAGGCGAAGAACCGCGGGTCGGCCAATACGTGCCGGTGCGCGTTACGGCGACGTTTCCCAACAGTTTGTTGGGGGAGATGGCCTGAACATTCGGAGGGGCACGATGGAAGTCGAGATGAAAATTCGGGGCTTGATGATGGACCCGGTGACCAACATGCCCATCGTGATCCTGAAGGACGTCGGCGGCGAAGCGGTGCTGCCGATCTGGGTCGGAATCTACGAGGCCAATGCCATCGCCCTGGAAATCGAAAAGGTCACCACGCCGCGCCCGATGACTCACGACCTGCTGAAAAACCTCCTGACCGGGCTGGACGCCAGCGTGCGCAAAGTGGTGGTCAACGAACTGAGGGACGACACATTCTTCGCCATCATCTGGGTGGAGCGTGACGGGCAGATTATCTCCATCGACTCGCGCCCGTCCGACGCGCTCGCCCTGGCCTTGAGAGTGGATTGCCCGATTTTTGTTGAAGACGAGGTGCTGAAAACCTCGCGCATGGCCAGCGCCGTCTCCGACCGCGTTTCCCAGGAAGAGCTTCGCAAGTGGCTGGAGAACCTGGGAGACGAGGACCTGGGGCGATACAAGATGTAGCAATCGGGTGATCCGGCGATCGGGTGATCTGGTGATCTACCCAGTACGCCAGTCGCAATCACCCGATCACCAGATCATCCGATCACCCGATGGACTCTGCCGAACAGCTCCAGCGCATCTACCTCGCCGGATTTGAACTCCAGACATTCGATCGCTTTGCCAAAGCTGTGGGAGTGGTGCGTGGCGAGTGCATCGCGCTGCTGGAAGCCACGCCTGGCGGGCTCACGATGATCGGCACGCCCGGCTGGCGCATCGGGGAAGTGATGGGCGTGCTGGTGGACGAGAGGGGGCGGCAAGTCTTTCGGGCTAAATCGGAAACCGTGGAGGCCACGCCGGAGAGGCTGGAGGCGCTTCGCCAATTCCGGGCCGACCTTGAGGATTTACTGGCGCCGAAGGCCTAAGCGGACCGCATGTTTGCTGGGTCGAGTTGTTACTTAACATAATATCCGTTATCGGACATACACCATGTTGCGGCCTGGGGGCATAGAACCAGAGGTATCCCTACCGCCTATCCAACCAGCACCACCTTGGGATGAAACAGCGTGCCTGCCACCCGGCTGGCAATGGCGATCAGCTCTGCTTGCCCGGCGAACACCTTCACCAACGGCGCGCGTGACATTTCCGGCAGGTTGACTGCCTGCCCGTGACGGATGCGGTTGACGTTTATTTCATCAGCGGTGACGGATGGAAACGTCGGCAGGATTCGGCGCGGGTGGATCATAAACTTTTCGGGTTCGTCCGATACGGTGGCCGCCTCCAACTGTTCCAGCGTGCATGCGTCTGCTTCCGTAAACTCGCCCACTCCGGTGCGCCGCAGGGCTGCGAGGTGGGCGCCCACCGCGAGCTGTTGCCCCATCTCGTGCGCCACCGACCGCATGTACGTCCCGGACGACACGCGCGCGCGGAAACCCGCCAGTTCCCCATCGAAATTCAGGATTTCAAATTCCTTGATCTCCACCCGCACCGGCTCCAGGGTTACTTCTTGCTTTTTGCGCGCCAGCTTGTAGGCCGGAACGCCCTGAATTTTCTTGGCGGAAAACGGCGGCGGGGTTTGCTCGATCTCGCCGCGAAACTTCGCCGCCAGCTCGCGCACCACTTCAAGTGTTACTTGAACTGGCTGCGGTGGCCCGGCCGGCTCTCCCTCGGCGTCGTAGGTATCGGTGGCAAAGCCAAAGCGGATGTGGCCTTCATAAATTTTTTCGGCGCCGGTATAGAACTGCGCCAGGCGGGTCAGTTTTCCCAGTACCAGCGGGAGCACGCCGGTCGCCATGGGATCGAGCGTGCCCAGGTGTCCGACCGAGCGCTCCTTTAGCAGGCGGCGCACGCGGTTGACAACGTCGTGAGACGTTATGCCCGCCGGTTTGTCTATAACCAGTACCCCGTTCATGTTGTCTCTGTTATCGTGAGGGCGGAACGGCGGTCAGGTCAACCCGGGTCGCCGCCGCAGCCCGATGATTCCCCTGAAGGACGACACCCCGCGCTACAGCACGCCCTACGTCAATTATTTTCTGCTTGTGCTCAACACTTTGGTGTTCCTGTGCATGTGGCTGGGCGTGCCCGCGCCGGCACAGCAGGTGGTCAACGTCTTCGGCTTCCATCCTTACCGCGTGACCGCCTTGATCAGCGGCTCGCCTTCGGTGACCGCCACGATGGCGTTCATCCCGGTGCTGACCGCCATGTTCATGCATGCGTCGTGGCTGCACCTGATTTCCAACATGTGGGTGCTGTACATCTTCGGCGACAACGTTGAGGACCACCTGGGTCATTTTGGCTACCTGGTGTTCTACCTGCTGTCGGGCGTGGCGGCAACGCTGGTACACACATTCTTTAACGCGACCTCCCACATCCCCAGCGTCGGCGCCAGCGGCGCCATTGCCGGAGTCATGGGCGCCTACTTCGTCCTGTTCCCATCGGCGCGCGTCCTGACGCTGGTTCCCTTCCTGTTCGTCTTCTTCCTCTGGCTGCCGGCATGGATCGTGCTCGGCTACTGGTTCGTGGTGCAGTTCCTGAGCGGCGCCGCCACCTCGATCGCCTACTCCAGCCAGACCGGCGGCGGGATCGCGTTTTGGGCGCACGTGGGAGGATTCGTCGCCGGCATCGCCATGATCAAGCTCTTCCCTTCCCAGCGCCGGCGCTTCCGCTACGACACATAGGGCATCGGGTGATCTGGTGATCGGATGATCGGGTGATCTGAACCATCTACAAATTTCCTCCCGTCGGTCCGATCCGTAGTTCTTCCACGGTCGCATTTTCCGGCAGAGTAATGGCGGCGATCACCGCGCGCGCGACTGTCTCCGGCGACATCATCTTGTCTCGTGGCGCTTCCGGCATGAACTGGTTCCAGATGTCGGTTGCGGTGGGGCCGGGCAGCAGCGAGACGACGCGAATGCCGCGGCCGCGCACCTCAGCGCGCAGCGTGTCGGTGAACCCGAGCGTGCCGTGCTTGGAGGCGCAGTACGCCGACTCGCCGGCAAACACGCCGCGTGCCGCGACCGACAGATTGTTGACTATCACTCCGCCTTTCCTCATCAGCGGCAGCGCAGCGCGGGTGCACAGGAACATTCCGGTAAGATTCGTTTCGAGCACCTCGCGCCAGGTTTCCAGCGGCAGGTCTTCGATGTTGCACAGCGGGTGCGCCATGCCGGCGTTGTTGATCAGGATGTCCACGCGCCCAAACTGCTTCTTCGCTGCCGCGAACAGCGTGCCAACCGAGCGCTCGTCGCGCACATCGCACTGCACGGCGGTGATCGGTGATCGGTTGTCGGTGATCGGTGGGCGGGAATCGGATTTCTTTGGTTGTGTCGAGATGCGCCGGGACGTGGCGACGACCGTGCATCCCTCGGCAACTAGCGCCTGGGCGATGGCCAGACCGATTCCACGGCTGGCGCCGGTGACGACCGCCACCTTGCCGGCCAACACGTTACCCGCATCTTTCCGTGCCGGATTCGCTCGCTTCATCGCATGGGAAGGATACATGACGGCAATAGAAAAGCCGGTCGATCCCGACCGGCCTGCTAGAAACCGTAAAGCGACACTTTAACTGCAACTGAAACTGAAACTGAAACTCGAAACTGTTCTTAGAAGCTCCCGTTCCCCGCCTTGGCCCGGATCAGCGACAGGAACTCCTCCCGCGTTTCGTGCTCCTCGCGGAAGGCGCCGAACATCGCCGAGGTGACCGCGGCGGAGTGCTGTTTCTCCACGCCGCGCATCATCATGCAGAGGTGGCGCGCCTCCACCACCACGCCCACGCCCTGGGGCTCGACGACGCGCTGAATGGTTTCCGCGATTTGTGTGGTCAAGCGCTCCTGCACCTGCAGGCGGCGCGAGAAAATTTCCACCAGCCGCGGCAGCTTGCTCAGGCCGATTACTTTCCCGTTGGGCACGTAGGCAATGTGCACCTTGCCGAAAAACGGCAGCAGGTGGTGCTCGCACAGGCTGAACATCTCGATGTCCTTGACGATCACCATCTCGTCGTAGTTGACGGTGAATAGGGCGCTCTTGAGCATGGTCTCGGCGTCTTCGCGATAGCCCTTGGTGAGGTGTTCCATGGCGCGCTGCACCCGCTCCGGCGTGCGCTGCAATCCTTCACGGTCGGGGTCTTCGCCGAGCCGCAGCAGCATCTCGCGCACCAGGTCGGCGTAGCCGGCGCCGGCCAGCGTGGTGGCTTCCGCAACTTGTGTCATGGGTCCCTTCTTCGAGCTAATGACGCACCTCGGCTCCCCCGGCATATTCGAAGGAGTTCATCATGGTCTCTTCCATCCTTACCTTTTCCAGATGGGCCTGGTGGAATCCGCGCTGCAATATTTCGTAAATCTCCACGCAAAGATTTTCCGTCGTGGGCACGCGATGGCTGAATTCCGCCAGCGTATTGAGGTTCACATGCTCATAGCGCGCCAGGATTTCGCGGGCCATGAAGCTGTCCAGGTCCACCAGGTTGCACACCATGCCGGTGCCCGCATCCACCGCACCGCTGACCGTGACTTCCAGCGCGTAATTGTGGCCGTGCCCGTACGGGTTGTTGCACTTGCCATAGGTGGCGCGGTTTTCTTCCGCCGACATTTGGTCGCTGTGCAGCCGGTGCGAAGCCGAAAACCAGTAGCGCCGTGTGAGGTGTGCCTTCATTTCTCTCCGTAAAAATCCACAAACAAGTCGGGCGTCTCGAACACGCGGACGCGGTGCAATTTCGCCACGTTCAGCTTGCTGTGCAGGCGCTCCCAGATGGCGATCGCCAGGTTTTCCGTGGTCGGAATGCGGTCGCGGAATTCCGGGACCTCCTTGTTGAGGAAGCGGTGGTCCAGCGCGCTCAGCACTTCGCGCTCCAGCGTGTTCTTCAACTCCTTCAGGTCCAGCACGAAGCCGGAGCGCGGGTCCACCTCGCCCTTCACCGTCACTTCCAGGGTGTAATTGTGGCCGTGGCCGTTGGGGTTGTTGCACTTGCCGAAGACGCGCTGGTTCTCCTCCGGCGAGAACTCCGGGTTGTGGTAATAGTGCGCCGCGGAAAACTCGCACTTGCGCGTCAGGTAAACCATGCTCTCCTTCTCGTCTCAGCGCCGCTCGGCGGCGGTGGATTCGCCCTTGTATTGTCGCATTTCCGGCGTTTCTGTCGTAGGACGATATGTCCGGTCTTTCCACCGTACCTGCTTCCTCCACCGGTGATGGAGTTGCGAGCGCAGCAGGAGGAACACGAACACCGGCAGACCGAGGGGCGACAGCATGGTCGCCAGCGGCCCGAAATGCGCCTTCCGCACCCGGCGGAGGAACAGCGCTCAAGTCGGCACGGCGACCACCACGCCCGCCCCGAACAGAACGTAATGCCCGGTGGCGAGGCCTGCGACCGCGGCGCCAATGCCGCCGGCAGCGAGCAGGAATTCGATGCCGCGGATCGCCGCAAGTCGCAATGTCTGCGGAAACAGCAGCGCCAGGTTCTTGGTCCATCCGTCACGCAGATCGTGCCAGGTGCGATACATGCGGGTCCGCACCGCGTCGCCGCCGAAGCGGAAGCGCAATTTCCGACCGCTACGCTTGACTGCTCTTGCCAGGGCAACGTCTTCCAACAAGGTGTGGCTGAGGGCCGCGTGCCCGCCGACTGCGTCGTACGCGGCGCGCGTGATCAGCAGGTATTGTCCGTTGGCGGCCGCTACCTCCGATGCAGGATCGCAAACCTCTTTCGGGCGGTAGGTCGCCGCCAATTCCGCATAGATCACCGGCATGACGGCGTTTTCCATGAGCCCATGGACTTCCTGCGCGGGCGAATACGAGAGCAGTGCGACCTGGTGCTCGCGCGCCTCGCGCAGGCTGCGTTGCAGCGATCCGGGAAGGTGCACGGTATCGGCGTCGGTGAACAGCAGCCACGGACCACGTGCGACATCGGCGCCCGACTGCGCGGCATTGCATTTTCCCGAGCAGCCCGGGGCGAGCGGACGGGCCTCGATCACGCGCACACCCGCGCGCGCCGCGGCAATCGCGCGCGTGCCATCGGTGGACTGGTCATCGACCACAATGATTTCGAAATCCACGCCGGTTTGCGCCAGCAACGAATCCAGGCACGCGCCCAGGCAGGCTTCTTCGTTGCGCGCCGGCACGATCACCGACACGACCGGTCCTTCTTTTTTGGTCAGCGTAGTCACAGGCTAAGGATGCAATTATAGGTTGCGGGCGCAGGTTGTGCGTTCCTGGGCAGGTCAACCGCTGTGACCGTGATCACCGTCACCAACCCGCGTGCGGTGGCATGATGCTGATCGTACGCCTCGCGGGCGCACGGAATTCGAAGCTCGGGTATCATAAAAACGTGAAGCGGCTCTTGATCGTCGTTGCCGGACTGTTGTTGCTGACCGGCTGTTACAGCGGTTCGCGGCCGCCGCGCATTGGCGAATCCGCGCCCGATTTCTCCCTCCAGGACTCCGCCCGCACGGTGGCGTTACACGACCTCAAGGGCAAGGTGGTGGTGCTGAATTTCTGGGCGACGTGGTGTCCGCCGTGCGTCGAGGAGATGCCGTCGCTGGTGCAGATGCAGTCGCGGCTGCACGACAATGGCGTGACCGTGCTGGCGGTCAGCGTTGACGTGGACGAGAACGCGTACAACAAGTTCCTCAAGGACCACGCGATAGACCTGCTCTCGGTCCGCGATCCCAACCAGAAAGCGAACTCGGTTTACGGCACCTTCAAGTTTCCCGAGACCTACATCATTGACCGCGACGGCAAAGTGCGGCGCAAGTTCATCGGTCCGGTGAACTGGACGCAGCCGGAAATCGTTTCCTACCTCAGCAAGATGTAGTTGCGCATGCTCCAGTCTGTACTGAAAAACACAGAGACACAGGGTCGCAGAGTCACACAGATGAGTCGTTCATTTCTTTTCTCTGTGACTCTGTGTTGTTCGTCTACAGCCGTACATTCCGCAGCCGCAGCGAATTGGAAATCACCGAGACCGAACTGAAGCTCATGGCCGCCGCCGCGAGAATCGGGCTGAGCAGGATTCCGAAGAACGGATAGAGGACGCCCGCCGCAATCGGAACGCCCAGCGAGTTATAGACGAACGCGAAGAACAGGTTCTGGCGAATGATGCGCAAGGCCGCCCGGCTCAGCCGCCGCGCGCGCACGATGCCCCGCAGGTCGCCTTTCACCAGCGTAATCCCGCCCGCTTCCATGGCCACATCCGTGCCCGTGCCCATGGCGATGCCGACATTGGCCTGCGCCAGCGCGGGCGCGTCGTTAATGCCGTCGCCGGCCATGGCCACCACGTACCCCTGCGCCTGCAACCGCTTCACAATTTCCAATTTCCGCTCCGGCAGCAGGTCAGCTTCGAACTCGTCAATGCCCAGGTGGCGCGCCACCGCCTCGGCAGTCTGGCGGCTGTCGCCGGTCAGCATCACAATGCGCACGCCCTCCTCATGCAAACTGCGAATCGCTTCCGGCGTCGACGACTTGATCGGGTCGGCGACGCCCAGCAGTCCCGCAGGCTTGCCATCCACGGCGACGAAGATAACGGTCTGACCGTCGCGCCGGAGTTCGTCGGCACGCGCGCGGAGATCGTCAGCGGTAGCGATTCGCAGTTCCTCCAGCAGCCTCTCGTTTCCAATCGCGACTTCCCTGCCATCCACGCGCCCGGCTACGCCCATGCCGGTGAGTGACTTGAAATTTTCCGGGTTTGACAGCCCTAAATTTCTTTCTTGAGCGCCGCTGACCACGGCCGCCGCGAGCGGATGTTCGCTGGCGCGCTCCAGGCTGGCCACCATGCGCAGCAACTCGGATTCATCTTGTAAATCCCCACCCGTCGTGACCACCGATACCAGCTTGGGCTTGCCCTCGGTCAATGTTCCCGTCTTGTCCACCACCAGCGTGTCCACTTTTTCCAATATCTCCAGCGCTTCGGCGTTCTTGATCAGCACGCCGGCAGACGCTCCGCGTCCGGTCGCGACCATGATGGCGATCGGCGTTGCCAGGCCCAGCGCACACGGGCAGGCAATGATCAGAACGGCGACCGCATTCACCAGCGCATACGCCAGGCGCGGTTGTGGTCCCATGGCGGCCCAGGTGACAAACGTAATGGCGGCCGCCGAGATCACTGCCGGGACAAAGTAGCCGGAGACGCGGTCGGCGATGCGCTGAATGGGCGCGCGGCTGCGCTGCGCTTCGGCGACCATGCGCACGATCTGCGCCAGCAAGGTTTCGCTGCCCACGCGCTCGGCGCGCATGACGAACGATCCCTGGGCGTTGATGGTGGCGCCGATCACGCGCGCGCCTGCACTCTTCTCCGCCGGCATCGCTTCGCCGGTAATCATGGATTCGTCTACGGCGCTGGCGCCTTCCGTCACCACGCCGTCCACCGGTATTTTTTCGCCGGGCCGCACCCGCAGCCGATCGCCGGGTTGGACCTGGTCAATGGGAATGTCGGCTTCGGCGCCGTCGGGGTTGATGCGCCGCGCCATCTTGGGCGCCAGATCGAGCAACGCGCGGATCGCCTGCGATGTGCGGCTGCGGGCGCGGAGTTCCAGCACCTGCCCCAGAAGCACCAGCGTGGTAATGGCCGCTGCCGCCTCGTAATAAACGTCAACCACGCCGTGCTGGCGGAAGGCCTCAGGAAAGATGCCGGGCGCGATGGTTGCCACGACGCTGTACACGTAGGCAACGCCGACGCCCATGCCGATCAGCGTGAACATGTTGGCGTGGCGGTTTTTTACCGACGTCCACGCGCGCTGAAAAAACGGCCATCCCGCCCACAGTACAACCGGAGTCGCCAGTGCCAGCTCGCCCCAGGTCAGCATCCAGCGCGGAAACACGTGCTGCAGCCCGGGCGCCATGTGGCCCATGGCGATCGCGAGCAGAGGGACGGTGAGCGCCAGTCCAGCCCAGAAGCGGCGCGTCATGTCGCGCAGTTCGGGATTCTCCGGCTCCGCCGCGGTGATCGAGCGCGGCTCCAGCGCCATGCCGCAGACGGGGCACGCGCCCGGCTCCTGGCGCACGATCTCCGGGTGCATGGGGCACACCCACTCGGTCCTGGTCGCGGGGGCGGAAATCATTTCCGGCTCAAGCGCCATGCCGCACTTGGGACACGCGCCTGGACCCTGCTGTCGCACCTCCGGATCCATGGGGCAAATGTAGATTTGCTTTGCACCTGCTTTGGCCGGAGGCGCCGCCACCGGCGCAGGTTTCGGTCCGCCGATGCTCACCAGGCCGGAAGCTTTCGCGGCAGTCGCGGCAGCCGGAGCTCCCAGACTCACCAGACCTGCAGGGTTCTGCAAGTATTTCTGTGGCTCGGCCGTAAACTTCCGGGCACATCCCGGGCAGCAGAAGTAATAGGTGCGGCCCCGGTGCTCCGCCGTCGCCTTGGCCTGAGCAGGATCCACGCTCATGCCGCACACCGGATCTTTCGCCAGCGTGGTTGTGGGATCGTTCATGCGCATCTCCATAGTAAGGTGCAGGGTCAAGACATTCCGGCAATTTTGTCACGCGTGGCCCCTGCTATAGTGGGGTTCATCGTAAAGGCAATGATTCCCTGCGATGATGAGAGGCAAGAACATCCATGACCGCGGTTGACCTGGCCTACCATTACGGAAATATTCCCGGGCCGATGGAAATGCGGGCCATCGACAGCCTCCGCGGCGTCTACGGCATCCGGCGCGTTGTGTTCAACGAGAAGGAAAAGACCGTCCGGGTGGAATACGACGCAACTCGATTGCAGGAAAACGTAGTGGCCGCGCTGCTCCGCCGCGCCGGCATTAACCTGGGAGAGAAGCTCGCATTGGCCTAGAAATGCAAAGGGGCGCTCAAGAAACTCTCTGGCCGAAAGTTATTCTCGAGAGCGCCCCTATTGCGCGCCACTTCGTCTGCCCTGTCCTAAAGCATCCCCGATACCATTCCGCCTCCACTGAAAACAGGCGGCTTACAAGGCCATGCACAGCGCCTGATTGGTAGGTTTTGCCGACCTTACGGAAAGAATTACGTTCCCTGGTGGCGCTGCGTTGGTTCCCGTTTTGCCCCGGGGTTCCAGGTAGGAACGAATCTCACCTGCTAACCCCTTAAATCCTGCCATGTTGGGTGACATTGGGGTTATATTGCCGCAACTGAGGGTGTGGCATTGCAGACGAACCCAGAACCTGAGAGCGGGATTGCGACTGGCGGCGCGGCGGGCAATGCCCGCGCTGTCAATCTCGACGACATACGATTTCGCTTGCGCCGGCTGGAACGCCAGGATTGGTGGCTCTGGGGGGCCACCGTACTGGTCATGCTGCTGCTCACCTTCGCCATCTTCTCCCTGAGCTTTCCCGGCATCCTGCACGAAGATAATCCGTTCTACTGGTTCGATCTGGACACCGCGGTTCGCGGACTGTTCGGGCTGGTGCTGCTGTTCAGCGTTTCCGTCGTATACCAGCAGGTCTTGATCAAGCGCCTGCGGAAACAGCTTGCCACCCAACTGGCGGAGATGGCGGCGTTGGAAACGCGGGCTGAAACCTTCGAGCGGCTCGCCGTGATCGACCCTCTGACCGAGTTGTACAACCGGCGCTTCGCGAAAGAGCACATGCCGGTTGAAATCGCCCGTGCGTCGCGCCAGGGATACGCGCTGACGGCGCTGATGCTGGACCTCAACGATTTCAAGGCGATCAACGACCGCTATGGTCATGCCGCGGGGGATGCCGCGCTGCAGGAATTTTCGCGACAACTGAAACGCTGCTTCCGCTCCTCCGACCTTCCGGTACGCATGGGCGGGGACGAATTCATGGTATTGCTGCCGGAGTGTACCTCGGACCGCGTGCCCAAGGTCCTGCTGCACTTGCGCGATTTGTATTTCGATCACGCGGGCGAAAAAATTTCGATCACCTTTGCCGCCGGCTGGGCAGAGTACAAGGGAGGCGAAACCGCGGTCGATCTGCTGGATCGCGCCGACCGCGCTATGTACTCCGACAAGAAAACGCGCAATGCCGAGAAGCAGGTGCGCGCCGCCGAAGCGGAAATGGCGCAGCAGCAGAAAATGGTCACCGTCGGGCAAATGACCGGCGGCGTGGCCCACGATTTCAATAATCTGTTGACCATCATCCGTGGCTACAGCGAGCTGTTGCTGGACTACATACCGGCCGGCGACGCACTGCGCGACAAGGTCGAGGAAATTGACCGGGCCGCACAACGCGCCGCTACCTTGACGCGGCAGTTGCTGTCGTTCAGCCGCAAGCAGCAGCCGCAACCGGACCGCCGTGTCGATCTCAGCAAACTGGTGCTCGGCATGGAGACTATGATTCGCGCCTTGCTGGGCAGGCAGTATCACCTGTCACTCCAGATTGCCCCCGATCTGGGTGTGACCCGTGCCGATCCCACCCAGGTCGAACAGGTCGTGCTCAATTTAATCGTGAACGCCCGCGATGCCATGCCCGACGGCGGCAACGTCACCATTCGCACCGCCAATATCGAACTCGACGACGCTTTCGTGCGCGCGCATCCCGGATCGCGCCGTGGCTCCTACGTCAGCCTTGCCGTTGCCGACACCGGCATCGGCATGGATGAGCACGTCAAGGCGCACATCTTCGAGCCGTTCTTTACCACCAAGGGAGAGAATCAGGGCACCGGGCTGGGGTTGGCGATCGTCTTCGGCGTGGTCAAGCAAACCGGCAGCTATATCGCCGTGGATAGTGAAATCAACCGCGGCACAACCTTTACCGTCTATTTCCCTCGCGCCATGGCGCCGCAAGCCGATTTGCAGCCGGCCGGGCAGGCCACCGCGATTCCGACCGTTCCTCAAAATTCACGGTAGCTTCGTCAAGTACTGCCCGCACGCGGTGAACATCGACAGCAGGTTGGTCAGGCCCAGCAACTCCTTGACGCGCTGGCTCAGGTTCACGAGTTGAAGATCGCAGTTTGCGGATTTGGCGGACACATAGAGCCGCACCAGGCTGCCCAGTCCGGTGCTGTCCACATGATGGAGATCGCTGAGATCGAGCACGATCCGTTTCGTGCCCGGCAGCACGCGCATGAATTCCTCACGCAGTTGCTCGGTGTGCTCCGATGTCAGGCGTCCAGCGCAGCGAATCACGATGGCGTCCTCGGCGCTGGTGGTTCGAAGCCGTAGCCGATGCGTAAATTCCCCTGCACTCGATGACATGTACGCCCCCACTCCGAATCAGGATGGACTTCCCCACGCAACGTGATCTTGCGGCCAGTTTAGCACCGAAATCCCGCCCTGCCCCGGCCGGCGACGACAGATCGTGTCACTGCTCGATGACGTTTTGTGTCATCGCAGGCGAATTCGGAACCAGCGGAAGCAACAGCGCTTTGGTGGAACTAAGCAACGCAAGTGGCTGACTTTCTTTGACTTGCGTTTCCGCGGCCGCGCTCCCCCCAGGGTGGCGCTACGATTGCACCAACATCAGCAAGACCGGAACTGGGTTTTCCATCAATGTTGGTCTTTTCAGGAGAGAGGATTCCATGCGCAAACAAAAAGGTTTCTCACTGATCGAACTGCTGATTGTGGTGGCGATCATTCTGATCATCGCCGCGATCGCCATCCCGAACCTGCTGCGCTCGCGCATCGCCGCGAACGAAGCTTCGGCGGTCGGCTCGATCCGCACCATCAACACTTCGGAAGTCACCTATGCTTCCACATATCCGAACGTCGGCTTTGCCACCCTTGCCATGCTCGGCGGCGCCGGCGGCAGCGCCACGGGCGCGGGCCTTCTGGACGCGGTTCTGGCCAGCGCAGTCAAGAGCGGCTATGCGTTCACAGTTGTCACGGCCGGAGCCAGCGGCACCGGTCCGGCCACCATCTACACGGTGCAGGGCGATCCGCAGAACTCGCAGACCGGTCAGCGGCACTTCTATAGCGACCAGTCGGGCGTGATCCGCTACAACGTAAGCCAGCAGGCCAGCGCTAGCGACAGCCCGCTGCAGTAGTCCTGATCGCAGGTTTGGCGAAGTACCTGGGGGAGGGTACGAGCCGGGGAGCACCGGAGCAATCCGGTGCTCTTTTTTTTG
>JBEKZP010000034.1:0-30849 GCA_049509755.1 Terriglobales bacterium
GGGGCTCGCGCAGAGAACGTCACGACGTTCTCACGCACACACTTCAGCCCCGAGGAATCTCGGTTTTGTTCCACCTGCGCGAGTTTTTCAGCAGCCTCTTAGCCCCTGAGGGAAATTTTCCGACAAACCAGGGAGCGGCTTCCGCTCACAACTCGCAACTCCTGCCCGACAAAATTACCCTACTCCACCCTTTCCTACGCACCGCGGGACCAGGCCACAATCGCCACGTCTTTACTCTTCAGTAACTTACAGGCGGAAAACCAGAGAAAACTTTGGCAACGAATCTGATTATGTAAGCAGTGGAGCGCGCAGACGCCCTAGCCGCAGATGGTTCGCCCTGGCGCAGTCTGCCGGGATGCGCCGCTCACGTTTTTTGGAGGATTTTCGCAATGAAGACTCGTTTCTGGATCGCTCTGTCGCTGGCCGCCGCGCTCATTATTCCGGCCGCCGCGCAGATCTCCCCCAGCTCCAGCAATCAGAACAACCCACCCGCGGCGCCGCAGTTGGCCCCGAACTCGGCCCAGCAGCTCCCGGCTTTACAGCAGGACCAGCCCTCGACTGCTCAGCAGACGCCCGACCAGAAGGCCGCCGACCAGAACCTGCAGGCGCGCCAGGCGCTGACCGCCGAACGTCATGAAGGCTTCTGGGGCAAGGTCAATCCCTTCGCGCGCAAGAAGTTCGTGCAGCGCCAGCTCGGCCCGGTGCGCGAACGCGTCAACGAGCTCGACGAGCTGACCGCCGCCAACTCCAGGAACATCAAGGACGTGGACTCCCGCGCGCAGCAGGGCATCCAGTTGGCGAGCAATCGGGCGAATGAAGCCGATATGCACGCCGTGGACGCCGGCAACCGTGCCCAGGCGGCGCAGCAGACCGCAACCCAGGCGAGCACGCGCCTGCAGACAGTCGAGCAGGTAGTCACCAACCTTGACCAATACAAGCCCATCACCCAGACCGAAATCCGCTTCCGTCCCGGCCAGACCGTCCTCAGCAAGAAAGCCAAGGACGTGCTCGACGACATGGCGAATGGAGTGAAGGACCAGAAGGGCTACATCGTGGAAATCCAGGGCTTCTCCACCGGCCGCGGTGAGTCGGCAATCGAGAGCTCGCAGCGCCTGGCCGACGCCGTCCGCCGCTACCTGGTCATCAACAACGACATCCCGGTGTACCGCGTGCATGTACTCGGGCTGGGCAATGCACCCATGCAGTCGAGCGACGGCACGGCGAAGCGCGTACGCGGCGCCCGCGTCGAAGTCAGCCTGCTGAAGAACGACCTGGAGCAGCTCAGCGCGGCGCCGCCGATGTCGAACGGCCCGACTTCGAACATGAACGCTCCGGCAACCAGCATTTCTCCGGCTACCGCTCCGATGGTTCCGCCTGCGCAGCCGAGCGCTTCCCCCAGCACTCCGCCGCAGCACCCGAATCCGCAGCAGCAGTAGCAACCCCGAAGCCCGGTACGTGTCCCCCGCGCGTACCGGGCGCCCCCAGGTTCCTGGGCTCTGGCGCATGGACAGGAACTCGGAGTGAAAGCCTCTCGACAGCGAGGGGCTTTTTCATTGGAACTGATTTCAGAAATCGGTTTTCGGGTAGGGCACGGCTTCAGCCGTGCCGCTCAAGGCCGCAAAAATAGTGGGCTTTAGCCCCTGAGGGACATTTTTCCCGAGGCGAAAATGTATTTTTGAAACCGGTGATTGGCCATCGCGTAATTTGTTACCGGGTAATTTGCCACTGGCGCTCCGGCAATAAAATGTTCCCGACCGTGATCAGTAAACACAAGGCGACTGATCCCAGTGAGCTTCAATTAGCCGGCTGGACGATTGCGATTCGCGTCTCCGAGCCGGTCGTGCCGATGGCGAACACCTTGGTGGCCCCCGGCCGGTCGACGGCAATAATCGTCTGGCCGTTGATTTCCGTCACTTCGGCGTCGGGGTAGCGGCGCTTGTAGTAGCTCATGACCGTTGCGACGGAGTCGGAAGTGGTATAGACCTCGCTGGCAACGGGGATGCCGATGTCGGGGAGGTTTGCGTCCTTTACCTCAACCGGCTGCGAGCCGGGATAACGGTCGGAGTCGGACGAAGCCACCGCTGGCGCCGGCAGTTGTTGCAGGGATGGGTCTCTCTGCTTGCCCTGCTGAACCAGGGTGCTCAACGCGCTCTGCACCGCCTGCGGGTCGATGCTGCCCGTTGACGAGTGGCTCGCTGGGTGGTTGGCGTCCGGGACGCTGACCTGCGCCGGTTGCTGCTGCGGCTGCGAAGTGGCTGTGTCGGAAGTGATTGCCTGACCGGGCGGAGTTTGCGCGGCGGTACCTTGGGCGGGAAGCGGTTGCCGTAGCGGGGCAGCGGAGGTCTCGCCGCCCAAGCGTGAACCTGCCCGCTCTACGTACATCGCCCGGATGGCGATTAGCCCCGCGGTTACTAAGACCAGGCCAAGTACCACAACGAGGCGCATCTGTTTGCGGTGGCGCCGGAGTTCGGCGGTCATTGCCTGGACCGCGTCCGGCGCGATTGGTCCCCCGCAGGCGGCACAATAACGCCCGCCTTCCGCCCGTTTTCCGCAGTGGCTACAAAACGCCATTTCTGCCCAAGGATACGCCATCAGCGCGGGGACTGTTTGGTCCCAAGGGACTACTGAGTAGATGTGGGCCGCCTTGTCGAAAGTTTCTGATAGTGCCCGGATCGCGGGTGAATCCTGAAGTGATGCGGCCAGACTTCAGGTTCCGGGTTGTCGACGATCGTCTATGGGATGAGTATACGACCAAGGGGACTTGGCGGTTCCTCGGAGGCCAGTTGCCGATGCCGCTGAGAACATCTCATCGTAAGAAACCGCTCGTTCCGTGGCAAGTCAAGCCCTCCGAAGATTTGTGCGGTCTTAACGTTGTTCCGGTCGGTGATTGCCGCTTGAAGTGTTTGCCGCAGCAGCCGCATTCAATCGTAAACTTAACATTAGTAGCGATACCGCGTCGTTTTCGTGCGCCCCGCTCGTCATCTCCTTGGCGATGCTCCATTTTATTCTCACGTGCGTATTCGGCATCAGTCCTGAAGCCGCGGCCAAGCAGCCAATTGCCCCAACGGGCCAGCATCGCGGCTCGCCAATGCCAATTCTTGGTGACTATCCCGCGCCTCCAACGAGTACCCCAATAACGCATTCTCTACGCTCCTATTCCTGACGCTTCTTTCCATTACGCCATAGAGTCATCACGGCAGCTTGTCGACGACACGTTGTGGGCGCAATTCCGCCGGGCTATCAAGCTTGGCCAGCCTCCCAGTTCGATACCATCTTTAGAAAATCAGCGAGGGCACGGGGAGATCCTTCCACCTCGCAGTGCAGTCCCTCCTTGTCGAACTTCGCCCGAAGCCGGTCAGTCGTGGACACGTCACTAACTTCAGGCACCTCGCCCGTCCGAGAAGGCGGCTCGCTATTCGGCTCTGCGGACGATTCATCAGCTTCACGGACATTTTCGCCCTGAGCCTCCAAGAGCCGCCGCCAAAAACTATGAAATTCGGCCGGAGCCATAACATGATTGCGTCCAGCTTTAGGCGAAGACAGCCGCTCCACTGGACGGCACGGGAACAGCGCATCCCAAAGATCTTCGCAACGGCTCGCAACCGTGCTGTGTCGATCTCCGGACTGCGTCATGAACCAATTGCTCAACAAAACGTAGGCCTCACTCTTCAGAGGGGTGTCGGGCTGCTCGAACCAGCGTCGGAACTCGGTGCTAGCACGCGAACTCAACGTAAGCCCGCGGTGGGTCTCTTCTAAAATGCCATTTAGAAGTGCGTTCATCCGTTTAGAATCCAGTTCCTGCGGCGTGGCTAGGACTAGATCGAAGTTATTGGCGGAATTAGGAAATTTTCGAGTCCACTTCATTTTACCTCTCCATTGGTTTTCAAGCATTAATAATGCCACACTATGCCACATGCGTATTTTGTTGTCAAGTATTAATAAGCATTATCAATACAATTCTACCACACGTGATTGCCGCTATGTACCAAACTATTTTGTAAGTGAAAAATCACACGTTAAGTCGCGAGACGAAAGCCCGGCATGGGACTGGGGCTGCTCGGGAACTGGTGCCGCTACGGCCCCGCGCGAATCGTGCGAGATGTTACGATCTGGCCACATGGAAACGCTCTACTACTCCACCTGGCAATCGCCTATCGGCCCGCTCACCCTGATCGCCTCCGAACGCGGCCTGGTCGCGCTGGAATTTCGTCCGCAACTGAAGCGGAAATCCGAGGCCACCTGGCTCTACTCCGACGACAAGCTCGCCCCTTTTCGCCGCGAGCTGGAAAAATATTTTGCGGGAAAACTGCGGGACTTCACTGTTCCCCTCGATCTTCGCGGCACCGATTTCCAGATCCTCTGCTGGCACGCGCTTTTGAAAATTCCCTACGGCCAGACCCGCACCTACGCCGACCAGGCGCGCGCCGTCGGCCAGCCGAAGGCCTTCCGCGCCGTCGGCTTGGCCAACCACGACAATCCCATCGCCATCATCGTGCCCTGCCATCGCGTGCTTGCCTCCGACGGCACGCTCGGCGGCTACGGCGGCGGACTCGCGTTGAAACAGAAGCTCCTCGACCTGGAGCGCGGTCAAGCCGTTCTCCTGCCGGCCTCCGCCGCGAGCTAGGCCTCCGCCGCAAGGATGCGATTCCTGTCGTAAGCGCACGGACGAATATTTCAGGCTCTCCGCTGGTCCTGCTGCATCTGTTACCTGAGCCGGATTGCCGGCCTGCCATGCGCGAAACCCTCGATTTCCTCATCCAGCACGGTTACACGCTGCTGTTCGCCTGGGTATTGGTGGAGCAGTTGGGTCTGCCCATCCCATCGCTTCCGCTGCTGCTGGCGGCCGGCGCACTGGCCGGCGCAGGCAAATTCAGTTTTCCCATACCCATTGCACTCGCGGTAGTCGCTTCGATCATTGCCGACCTGCTGTGGTACCAACTGGGGCGGCGGCGTGGCGGAAAAATCCTCGGCCTGCTGTGCCGCATTTCGCTGGAGCCGGAGTCGTGCGTCCGCCGCACCGAAGACGCATTCCAGAATCATGCCTCGCGCTCTCTGCTGCTTGCCAAGTTCATTCCCGGCTTGAATACGGCGGCGCCGCCCATGGCCGGCATGACCGGTATGCGCATGCCGCGCTTTCTGCTCCTGGATTCTCTCGGGGCGCTGTTGTACACCGGTGGCGCGGTGCTGGTCGGATATCTCTTCAGCGAGAAACTGGAGCGCCTGGCGTTCTACTTCTCGCGGCTGGGGAATGCCGCCGTCGTTCTGCTGGTGCTGTTGCTGGCCGCCTATGTACTCAGAAAATATCTGGCGCGCCGCCGCTTCCAGCGCGAGCTGTGGATGGCCCGCATCAGCCCCGAAGACTTGAAAGCCAAACTGGACGCAGGCGAACCGCTGGCCATCGTCGACCTCCGCCATCCGCTCGATTTTCTCCCCTACCCGCAGGTGATTCCGGGAGCGATTCGGCTTTCGCCCAGCGACATTGAACAGCGCCACGCCGAGATCCCGCGCGATCGGGAGGTCATCCTCTATTGCACTTGACCGAACGAAGCGACCAGCGCCCGGGTGGCGCAGCAATTGAAGCGCTTGGGAGTAACCCAGGTTCGTCCGCTGGCCGGCGGGTTTCATGGCTGGCGCGAACTCGGCTACCCGCTGCAGGAGTTCTATGTCGAACTGGCCGCCGCGGGCCAGTAACGAGTAATTGGTAATTAGCTGGTCCGTCTAATTCCAGAGATGCGCCTGGGACATGCCCGGCTAATTCTTGATTGTTGCCAATTACTAGAACTGGTTTCAAAAGTCGTTCTTGGGAAGGGCACGGCTTCAGCCGTGCCGCCGAGGCCGCAAGAATAGTGGGCTTTAGCCCCTGAGGGATAAACCTCCGACGCCCTGACCGACTTTTGAAACCAGCTCTAATCACTTTATGGCCTTCGATGCTTGCCCGGCTGCGCGGCTCAGGTAAGATGGTTCGCAGGAAGCAGGAATACAGGGGGGAAGTTATGGCTGCATCCGAGGAGCGCCGTCAGGGTAACCGTCGAAAAGCGCCGATCCGTAAAGGGAAAGACCGGCGCGACCCCGCTATCCCAGCGCCGCCGGGTACCACTCGCTCCGGCAAGGAGCGCCGCCAGAGCGACCGCCGCCGGGGCGACCGCCGCAGCGCGCGCTAGGCCGCGCCAGGCTCCCGCCACATTTCGCTTCGGCCTGGAAAGAATTGCGCCTACAATAATCCTGCCTGCATCTCTGCAGGTAACTGCCCGGTTTTTCCGGGCACAGGTGGTATCCGCTGCGGCGGAACTGCACTGGAGGCTGAAGTGAGCGTTGTTCCGGTCGGCGATTCCCGCCAGAAAATCACCACCATTTGTCTGTTGGACAAGAAACTGCGGCGCGAGCCCATTACTGCGCTCACCGCCTACGATTACGCCACCGCGCGCCTGGTGGACGAAACCGGGATTGACGTCATCCTGGTCGGCGATTCGCTCGCCCAGGTCGTGCTCGGCTACGACAACACGCTGGCGGTCAGCATGGAAGAGATGCTGCACCACACGCGGGCCGCGCGCCGGGGCATCAAGCACGCGTTGCTGGTTGCCGACATGCCGTTTGCGTCCTATCACCTCGGCGTCGACGAGGCGTTGCGCAATGCTTCGCGGTTCGTAAAAGAAGCGGGCGCGGAGGCGGTGAAGATCGAAGGCGGCGAAAAGCGCTCCGACATCGTTCGCCGCATCATTGACGCCGAAATTCCCGTGATGGGGCACATCGGCCTGACGCCGCAGTCGGTGCACGCCATGGGTGGATACAAAGTCCAGGGCAAAACGCTGACTGCGATCGAGCAACTCATGCGCGACGCGGTGGCGCTGGATCGCGCCGGCGTGTTCGCCATGGTTCTGGAAGGCATTCCGCGCGAGGTGGCGGCGATGATCACCGCCGAGGTGCACACGCCGACCATCGGCATCGGCGCCGGGCCGGAGTGCGATGGGCAAATCCTGGTGATTCACGACATGCTCGGCCTGAATTTCGGCACGCCGGCAAAATTCGTGCGCCAGTACGCCGACGTCGGCGCCATCATGCGCGGCGCCGTTGAGAGCTACAAGAATGATGTGATCGCAGGCGGCTATCCCAACGACGATGAGTCCTACCACCTGCCCAAGGACACGCGCGCGGCGCTGGAGACCATCCTGGAGCGCAAGCACAGTATGAGGTCAGGAGATTAGCGGGATTTGTAATTTGGCAATTTCTAATTTGTAATTTGACCGCCGGTTTGAAATTGCAAATTACAAATTGCAAATTATAAATTCTCCACAATGAAAATCCTCGACACTCCAGACGAAATGCACGCCGCTTGCGCGCAGCGCCACCGCGACGGCCGCCGCATCGGATTGGTGCCGACCATGGGCGCGCTGCATGAGGGACACCTCTCCCTGATCCGCGCGGCGCGGGCGCAGTCGGATGTGGTCGCGGTTTCCCTGTTCGTCAATCCACTGCAATTCGGACCCAAGGAAGACCTCGCCAAATATCCGCGGACGTTCGAGCGTGATCGCGATTTGCTGGTAGCGGAGAAAGTTGACTTGCTGTTCGCGCCCTCGAATGACGCCATGTATCCGCCGGGCGCGACCACCTTCGTTACCGTCGAGGGCTTAAGCGACAGGCTCTGCGGGCGCTCGCGGCCGGGGCATTTTCGCGGCGTGACCACCGTTGTCGCCAAGCTGTTCCACATCGTCGAACCGGATCTCGCGTTCTTCGGCCAGAAAGACGCAGCCCAGGTGGCAATCATTCGCCGCATGGTGCGCGACCTGAATCTTCCCGTGCGCATCGTGGTCTGCCCGATTGTGCGCGAGAAGGACGGCCTTGCGCTGTCCTCGCGCAACGCTTACCTGGACCCGCAGCAGCGCCAGCAGGCTCTTGTGTTGCACCGCGCGCTGATGCGCGTCGAGACCCTGGCCGATAGCGGCGAGCACAGTGCGGCAATACTGATCGCAGCGGGCAAGCAGGTGATGGCCGAAGAGCCCGGCGCGCGCCTGGACTATTTTGAGGTCGTCAACCTGGAAACGCTCGATCCCGTGGCCGACATCTCTCATGGCGCGCTGGTCGCAGTGGCGGCATTCATCGGCAACACGCGGCTCATTGACAACGTCGTGCTGTACGGCGCCGGCGAAGCTCGCGGCCCCAACCTCGGATAGCAGCTCACCACGGAGACACGGAGGCACGGAGTAATGAGAATCTGATTTGGTAATTTTGTAATTTCGTAATTTGGTAATTGGAAAAACGGTCTTAGTTCATAATTTCTGCCGAGAAGGGCTGGCAAAATTACCAAATCACCAATTTACGAAATTACCAAATTTCCTCCGTGTCTCCGTGCCTCCGTGGTGATTAGGCTTTTCTTCCCGACACAAACGAATTCCCCGCGATCACGTAGCGCAGCTTCTCTTCAACCGCTTTCTTGATGCCCATGCGCGGCGTGGTCACAACGCGGCCTGTGCGAATGCCGTCGTCCAGGATGGTGAGGTCGGAAAACGTGGTCAGGTCCTTGCCGTTATCGCGCGCGCGCGTGATGCCCAGCGCCTGCGTCAGCCGCCCGGGGCCGGTGGTCAACAAGCGCAAGTCGGTTACGCGCGGCTCGCGCTCCGGCATGGAAAGCCCGCGCGCGGCAAACATCTGCGTCAATCCCGCAACTGGTTCGAGCGCGCGAAACAGCACGCACCCCGCTTTGCCTTCCGTCATGCAGGAGACGTTCAAGCAATAGTGATTGCCGTAGATCAGGTACACGTAGGCGAATCCGGGCGCGCCGAACAGCACCAGGTTGCGCGCGGTCGGCCCGGAGGCGGCGTGCGCGGCGGGGTCGTTCGCGCCCATATAGGCCTCGACTTCCACGATCCGTCCCGCCAGCAGCTTGCGTCCATGTTTGCGGACCAGGACCTTGCCCAGGAGTTCGCGCGCGACCCGGCGCGGGTCGCGGTCGTAAAACCGGCGCGACAGCGTGCGCGCGCGCGTGATGTCGAATCCCGGATCGCGCATGGAAAAAACCGCGCCACGGATTTTCGCGGACCGGCACGGATCAGAAAAAGAAAAGACTCCGATCCGCGTTCATCCGCGAAAATCCGCGGTTCAGCTTTGTTGCAGGGCGGCCAGCACTTCCGCGGCGTGCCCCGCAGCCTTGACGCCGCGGAATTCGTGCTTCAGCTTGCCGTCGAGCCCGATCACAAACGTGCTGCGCTCGATGCCCATCACCTTTCTCCCATACATATTTTTTTCTTTCAGCACGCCGTAGGCCTGGGCAAGTTTCTTCTCCGCGTCGGAGAGCAGCGTGAACGGCAGGTTGAATTGTTCCTGGAATTTCTTCAGCGCGCGCGGCGAGTCGGGCGAGGCGGCCACCACCTCGACGCCGGCTTTCTTGAACTTGGCGTATTCGTCACGAAACTCGGACGCTTCCACGTTTCAACCGGGAGTGTTGGCTTTCGGGAAGAAATAAAGGACAACCGTCTTGCCGCGAAAGTCTTTCAGTGACGTGCTCTTTTCGTCCTGATCGGGCAAATTGAACTCGGGGGCTTTATCATTGACTTGCATGCAAGTTCTCCGGCGAAAAAGTATCTTACACCGCGCCTTGCTCTTGGCGTTGTGCCTCGTCCTGTCACTGGGCGCGGCGGCACAGAGCACCGCCCGCAAGGCCAAGGGTCCGCGCGCTCTGGCCCTGGTGGAATGGCCCGCGAACGGCGGCAGCCCGCGCGTGATCCCGGTGACCATCCTGGTGGACGGCCGCTACTACGATGCGTCCATCTACAAGGCGGATCCTGTGCCAATGGCGCTGGAGTACGGAAACGTGTACGAGGTGGAGCAGAGCGGCGCATCCATCGGCATGGTGACGCTTACCGGCGCGCGCCAGGCGACAAATGGCGCGTGGCTCGCAGATGCGCGCTTCCAGACCAGCGAACAATTGGCGGCGCGCAGGCCACGCGACGTTACACCGAAATCGGCGACCGTATCGGAAGGCCCGCCGACGTTGCGTCGCGGCGGGCGGCGTTCCGGACGCGACCGGACTCCGCAGCCGACCACGACGCCCGAACCAACGTCGGAACCGCAGCCTGCCGGAGATGATGAGCCGCCAGTACTGCGCAGACCCGCCGCCGACACTCCATCGCCGGACGCAACTACGCCCGGCGACACCGAGAGCAAGCCAACCGACAAGGCAAGCGCGCCACCAGCTCCGCCAGCTCCGCCAGCGGCATCAAGCCCGTCGAGTTCGCAGAGGACGGAGGATTCCGAACATCCGGTGCTGCGACGCGGACGTCCCACCGCCGAGCAGGCGGAGAATCTTCCCGGCGCGGTGGACGTTAAGGCGGCGCCGAAACCGCCCGCGGCGGCCGCCGGTCCCAGTTCAGCCGCGAACAAGGCCGCTGTGGCGCGCCCCGGACGCGTGCTGCCGGCAATCTCCGATGCCGCTGGTCCGGAACCACACACCTACCTCCTGCCCTGGAACATGGACGAGCAGGAGCGTCTGAAGAATTCCATGATCCAGTTAGCCAGCGCCGCGTTGCAGGACTTCGCGCGCACCCACGGCGGCACGCATCCCGGCCCATTGCAGGACGTGCAGGTGCGCGCTTTCGATCTCACCACCCGCAACGAACCGCAAATCATTCTGATGGCGCGCGCCCCGGAAGTACCGTCCGCGCCGGGGACGCCGCCGCGCCGCGCAGGCCCACGGCCGGGAACCAAGCGAGAAGCTGCAACGCCACCACCGCCGGCGGCGGGAGAAGGATTGGCTTACTGGATCACTGTGGCGGCGCGCCAGGATTACAACGGCGAGCTACGCAAGCTGAAAGTGTGGGCCACCGACAGCAAGCACCTCGATGCCTATCCGCGCGCCGAGCTGATTGACGCCGTGGACGCCGATGGCGATGGCCGCGGCGAGCTGCTGTTCCGCGAAATCTCCGATAATGGCCAGGGGTTTGCGTTGTATCGCGCCACCCCCGACTCTCTCACGCCGCTCTTCAACAGCGCGGGATTGGAGCACTAGCGCGGTATTCACGTCCGTTCACGCGCGAGTTCGTCAGACACAATTAGCCACGGATTCACACGGATGGACGCGGATCAGAAGAAAGGATTGCTGCGATCCGTGTTATCCGTGGCGATCAGTGGCTAAGCTTTTTTTCCAGCAGCTCGTTCACCAGCGCCGGATTCGCCGTGCCCTTGCTCATCTTCATCACCTGGCCGACAAAGAAGCCCTTCATCGTGGTCTTGCCGGCGCGATACTGCTCCACCTGCTTGGGATTGGCGGCGAGCACGTCGTCGATCAATTTTTCGATGGCGGCGGTGTCGGTGATTTGCTGCGGTTTTTCCTGCTCGTAGATAGCGGGAAAATCCTGTTTGCGCTCGAATGCCTTGTCGTAAAGGTCCTTCAGGATTTTGCCGGAAATGGCGCCGGATTCCACCAGGTCGGCGGACATGGCGACGCCCTGCATCGAAATCGGCGATTGCTCGATTTCCAGTCCCTGCGCCTTCAGGCGTCCGAGCAGGTCGCCGATCACCAGGTTGGCGACGCGTTTGGGATTCTTGGCGGCGCGGGCGGCGGATTCGAATTGCTCGGCCATGCTCTGCGTCCGCGTGAGCGTGTACGCGTCGTCCTCGGTGAGCCCGTACTCGCTCACCATGCGCGCCCTGCGGGCTTCGGGCAATTCCGGCAACTGGGCGCGAATCTGCTGCTGCCACGCCGCGTCCACCACCAGCGGGAGCAGATCGGGCTCGGGAAAATAGCGGTAATCGTGCGCCTCTTCCTTGGAGCGCATGCTGTACGTCTTGCCCTCGTTCGAGTTGAACAGGCGCGTCTCCTGCTGGATGCGTCCGCCGGACTCGATGACGGTGATATGGCGCCCGATCTCGTATTCCAGCGCCTGGCGGATGAAGCGAAACGAATTCACGTTCTTGATTTCGGTCTTGGTGCCGAATTTTTCCTGGCCGGCAGGACGCACGCTGATGTTGGCATCGCAGCGCAGCGAGCCTTCCTCCATGTTCACGTCGCTGACGCCGGTGTAAAGGATGATCTCCTTCAGGCGCGTGAGGTATTCGTGCGCCTCCTCGGGCGAGCGGATATCCGGCTCGCTGACGATCTCAATCAGCGGCACGCCGCAGCGGTTCAGGTCCAGATAGGTGCGCTCGTAGGAATCGGGAAAGCCTTCGTGCAGGCTCTTGCCCGCGTCTTCTTCCAGGTGGACGCGGGTGATGCCGATTTTCTTTGTTGTGGCGCCGGCGCCTAAGCCTGCCCTGAGCGCAGCCGAAGGGCCCGCGGCAGTTGGCACTTCAATCCATCCAAACTCCGCCAGCGGCTTGTCGTACTGCGAAACCTGGAAGCCCTTGGGCAGGTCGGGATAAAAGTAATTCTTGCGCGCGAAGATGGAGCGCTGGTTAATGCGGCAGTTCAGCGCCATGGCGGCAAGCGTGGCGAATTCCACCGCTTTTTTGTTCAGCACCGGCAGCGCGCCCGGCAGGCCGAGGCATACGGGGCAGACATTGGTGTTCGGCGGGTCGCCAAAACGAGTCGAGCACGAACAAAAGATCTTGCTGGCGGTCAGCAGATGGACGTGGACCTCGAGGCCGATGACCGGTTCGTACTTCGCCCGCGTTGCGCGCGTGATTTCCGCCGATGAGGCCATGCCTACTTCCCTGCCAATTCCTTTTTCACCGCATCGCTCACCACTTTCCCGTCCACGCGGGCGCCGGCGAACTTGGCCATGACGTTTTTCATCACCGCGCCCATGTCCTTCATGGTGGGCGAGCCCATTTCAGCGATCGTCGCCCGAACCGTGGCTGCGATCTCGTCCTCGCCCACCGCCTTGGGCATGTAGGTTTCGATGAGCACGATCTCGGCGGCTTCCTTGTCGGCCAGGTCCTGCCGCCCGCCCTTGGTAAACTGCTCGACAGAGTCCTTGCGCTGCTTGATCAGCGTGCTCATCACCTGGAGAGCTTCGCGGTCGTCGAGCGGGGCGCGCTTGTCGATTTCCTTGTTCTTGAGCGCGCTTTTGACCATGCGCAGGGTAGAGAGGCGGCGCTCGTCACGCGCCTTCATCGCCCCGACCATGTCTTTGTGCACTTGCTCGCTGATGCTCATGGTGGCTCCTGCGGATGGTTTCATAGCGCCGATCGAAAAAATTCGTCGCAACCCGGCCCAATTCGGTGTCGCCATCGCCCGAGCGCCCATTATAGTGTTGCGTGGAGTTTTGCCGGGGTCTTATGATTCGCGCCGCGCGGGCGATGCACCCATAAATCCTCTTCGCCGGCCGATTATCAGGACATCAGCCTGGAACCGTAGCCCATCAGCAATCATCCGACGGAATTATTCCGTCACTGCGCTAGGACGGCAATCATGTTACGCAAGAATCGGCTCTTCACCCCGGGGCCGACGCCTCTTCTTCCGGCCGCGCAGATGGCCATGGCGGCGGCCAACATTCATCACCGGACAGCGGACTTTCGCGCGCTCTATGCGCGCCTGCTGGCGGACCTGAAAACCTTTGTCGGGACACGGAACGACGTGGTGCTGATGGCGTCTTCGGGCAGCGGGGCGATGGAAGCCTCGATGGCCAACCTCACTTCGCCCGGCGACAAGGTGCTGGTCGTCACCGCGGGAAAATTTGGCGAGCGCTGGACCGAGCTGGCCAAGGCGTACGCCCTTGCCGCGGATGTTTTCAGCGCGCCTTATGGCCAGACTTTCGCACTCGATGCGGTGCGCGCGCGGCTCACGCCCGACACTCGCGCCGTCTACATGCAGGCGACGGAGAGCTCCACCGGCGTGCGTCACGATGTCGAAGGCGTGGCTGCCCTGGTGCGCGAGTTCGGCCACGACACGCTGCTGGTGGTGGACGCGATCACCGGCCTGGGCACCACGCGGTTCGACGTGGACGGTTGGGGCATTGACGTCATCATCGGCGGATCGCAGAAGGCGGTGATGGTGCCGCCGGGGCTGGCCTACTGCGCCGTGAGTCAGCGCGCGTGGTCGCGCATGGAAAGCGCGAAATCGCCACGGTATTACTTTGATCTGCGCAAGGAACGCAAGGCCGGCGCCAAGGGCGAGTCGGCGTTCACGCCGGCAATCGCGCTGGTGGCGGCGCTCGCCGCCGCGATGGATTACATCCGCGAAGCCGGCGCGGGCGATCTCGCCGCCGGACGCGAAGCGTTGATCGCCAACGCCGAGCTCTGCGCCGAGATGACCCGGGCCGCCGCGCGCGCGCTGGGATTGAAGCTCTACGCCAGCGTGCCATCGAACGCGCTGACTGCGATTGCGGCGCCGGAGGGCCTGGATTCGAGCGTGATTGTGAAAGCGTTCCGCGACAATTTTGGCGCGGTGGTGGCCGCCGGCCAGGGCGATGCGATGAAGTCGGCGCTGTTTCGCATTGCGCATCTCGGGTACTACGATTATCTGGACACCATCGGCATCATCGCGGCGCTGGAGCAGGTGATGGCGCGCATTCGCCCGGTGGAGTTCGGCGTGGCGGTGGCGGCGGCGCAAAAGGTGTACGCCGAGCGCTGCGGCGCAAAGCCCGCAGCAAGCGCTGTGTAGGGCTTATTCTTGTGCGCGGCCCGAAACAGCCGTTAGTCGTTGGTCGTTAGTCGTTCGCAACTCTTTTTGGCCATCGACCAACGACCATCGACGACTAGCGCCATAACAGACCATAGCGGCAGGTGTTATGAAGATCGTAGTAGCGGAAAAAATCTCGTCTTCTGCCATCGATATCCTGCGGGAGGAAAAGCGATGGAACATCGTCACTCCCGACCAGCTTGACGGCCGCCTGGCCAGCGAGATCGCCGATGCCGACGCGCTGATCGTGCGCTCTGCCGTGCAGGCCAACGCCGCCCTGCTGGAGCATGCGCACAAGCTGCGGGTCATCGGGCGCGCGGGCGTCGGCGTGGACAACGTGGACCTGGAGGCTGCCACCCGCCTTGGCATCGCGGTGATGAACACGCCGGGCGCCAACGCCGTGGCGGTCGCCGAGCACACCATGACGATGGCGCTGGCCATGGCGCGTCACCTCTGCCGGGCCGACGCGCTGATGCACGCCGGCAAGTGGGAAAAGAAATCGCTGCAAGGCACCGAGTTGCGCGGCAAAACCCTCGGGATCGTCGGCCTGGGCCGCATCGGCATGGAGGTATCGCGCCGGGCACGCGCCTTCGGCATGAAGCTGGTGGCGCACGATCCTTTCGTGTCGCCGGAAGTGGCGCGCCAGGCGGAGATCGAGCTGACCACGCTGGAAAAAGTTCTCGCCGTGGCCGATTACGTCACCTTGCACCTGGCGCTCACCCCGCAAAGCGCGGGCCTGATCAACGCCGAGACTCTGCGCAAGATGAAGAAAGGCGCGCGCCTGATCAATTGCGCGCGCGGCGAACTGGTGGACGAAGCGGCCGTAGCGGCTGCATTGTCGCATGGACATCTCGCCGGGGCAGCGCTCGACGTCTTTGCCGAAGAGCCGCTGAAGAATTCGCCGCTGCTCACCGCGCCCAATGTGATTCTCACCCCGCATATCGGCGGTTCCACCCATGAAGCGCAGGAGGCGGTCGGGGTGCAGATCGCCGTCCAGGTACGCGAATTCCTGCGCCGCGGCGTGATGCAGAACGCGGTCAACGTGCCGTCGGTGTCGGACGCGGAATACGCCGAGTTGCAGCCCTACATGACGCTGGCCGAGCGGCTCGGGGCGTTCATCGCGCAGGCGACCGAGGACGGGCTGGAGGAAATCGGGCTGCAATTCAGCGGTCCCATCGCCAGCGGCAAAACGCAACTGGTGCGCAACGCGGCGCTGGCCGGCGTGCTGAATTCCGTACTCGCGGAAAAGGCGAATCTGGTGAATGCGTCGGCGATGGCGGAGGAGCGCGGCATCCGCGTGCGCGAAACCGTCAAGCCAAAGGTGTCGGGCGGAAGCGCGGGCAGCGTGATCACCGTCCATCTCAAGACGCATCAGGGCGAGCACGCGGTGAGGGGGACGGTGCTGCACGGCGTGTCGCCACGGCTGCTGTCGGTGGATGGAATTGACGTCGAGGCCCCGCTGGAGCGCAACCTGGTTTACCTGCGCAACCGCGACGTGCCCGGCGTGATCGGAAAAATCGGGACGATCCTGGGCGAGGCGAAGATCAATATCGCGAACTTTTCCCTGGGTCGCGCCGAGCAGGCAGAGCGCGCGGCCGTGGCGCCGGCTAGCGGTGGACATGGCTCCGGCGGCGAAGCGGTGTGCGTGGTGCACGTGGATTCGCGGGTGCCGGATACGGTGCTGCAAAAGCTGCGCGGCATCGCGGCTATCACCCTGGCAAGGGCTATACGGCTGGGATAAGTCTTCAGGCCCGAGTCTTCAGTCGTCGGTCTTCAGTCGTCAGCAAAACCGGCCTGAAGACTGACGCCTGAAGATTGTTTTTCCTGAAGACTGAAGACTGGTGCCTGAAGACTGCTTTTCCTGACGACTGAAGACTTTCCTGACGACTGAAGACTGTTTTTCCTGAAGACTGAAGACTGGTGCCTGAAGACTGCTTTTCCTGAAGACTGAAGACTATTCTTCCCGCTCTTGATCGTGCTTGAGGCGCTTGGTTTCGGCGAGCAGCGACATGCTGTGCATCAGGTTCTGCAGCGTGATGATCCCGACCAGGCGGCCGCTGTTCACCACTGGCAACACGGTCACACCCTGCGACGTCAATTTGCGGAAGGCAGAGGCCAGCGTGTCACCCGCCTGGCAGACCGAGAAGACACGGTTCATCACCGACTGCACATAGCCGTTGCCGCTGGCGCGGAGAGCATCGAGAACCTTCTGCCGCGAGATTACGCCCACCATATCGCAGCCGCGAACCACCGGGAAATCGTCCTGCAGCGTGTGCACTGCCTTGTGCAGCGCGTCTTCCAGCGTGTCGGCGGGCGACAGGGTGGAAAAGTCGGTGAGCATGACGTCTTCCAGCCGCACCTGTTCGAGCACGGACTGAAAAACCGCGGAGCGGTCTTCCAGTTGCGCGGCCACGAAAAGGAAAAAACCCACCAGCATCAGCCAGGTATTCCAGATGCCGCCGAGAATGAACGCCATGGCGAATCCCTGGCCGATCGAGACCGCCCGGCGCGTGGCCCGCACCTGGTCCATCCGGCGGGCGAGCAAGGCGCGCACCATGCGGCCGCCATCGGCGGGATAGGCAGGCAGCAGGTTAAACACGCCGAGAAAAATATTGATCCAGAACAAGCTGCGCGGCAGGTTGCCGGAATAGACGAAGGGCTGCTTCCACAGGGCGGCTTCCGGGGCGACGCTCAGCACCACTGCGGCCGCCAGGAACGCCAGCAGCAGATTGATCAGCGGGCCGGCGAGGGCAATGCGGAGTTCGTGGTTGGGATCGAGCTTTTGCCGCAAGGGCTCCTGCAGCAGGCTGACGCCGCCGATCGGCAGCAGCACCACCGAGCACGCCGGCAGTCGCTGTTGCAAGGTGGCCAGCATATGCGCCAGTTCGTGCAGCAGCACCGACGCCAGCACCAGGCCCACCAGCGCGAGCCCGCGTCCCACGCCGGCGGCACCCAGGCCGCTGGCTTCCGTCATCCACACGTAGAACAGCAAAAAGACGAACGTGAGGTGAACGCGAACGTCGATGCCGAAAACGCGACCCGCCGAAACCGACCAACTCCTCATCGGTAGCACACCCGCTGGATAATCATTGTAAATGGTGGAGGGGAGTTGCTGGTCAAGTAAGAAGTAAGAGGTCAGAAGTAAGAAGTGACCAGGCACAATCCAAGAACCACTGAATCGCCGGTCATAGGTCATTCTTCATTCTGACTTCTTCATTCTTAATTCCCTCCGTGTCTCAGTGCCTCCGTGGTGAAATAGCAACATGAGGGTAATCGCGGGACAATATCGCAGCCGGCCGCTGCGCTCGTTGCGCGGCATGGACATCCGGCCTACGTCGGACCGATTGCGCGAGACCCTGTTCGACGTGCTCACCGCCGGGCGTCCCCAGGCGCTGGCCGGAAGCGTGTGGCTCGACCTGTTCGCCGGCACCGGGGCGGTGGGAATCGAAGCGCTCAGCCGGGGCGCCCACGCGGTGCATTTTGTCGAGTCCTCGCTGCGCGCCGCCGCGGTCATCCGGGAAAACTTGCGCGCCCTCGGCATCGGCGAAGGCTTTGAGATCCACGAGCGCGAGGTGCAGCGGGCGTTGCGTCTGCTCGACGGCCAGGCGGTCGAGCCTGACTACGTTTTCCTCGACCCACCTTATCGCAAGCAGGAAACGTACGACGAGACGCTCCGCTTCCTTTCGCAATCGCGCCTGCTGCGCCCGGCGAGCGTGGTGATCGCCGAGCACGAGAAGAAATTCGATCCCGGCGAGCGCTTCGGAGCGCTCCAGCGCTACCGCCTGCTGCAGCAGGGAGACGCGGCCCTGAGCTTTTACCGGCTGAGCGCGTGAGCAAGGAGTTGGTAGTCGGCAGGACTGGTTTCAATAGTCGTTCTTGGGAAGGGCACGGCTTCAGCCGTGCCGCAAAAGTCCTTTATTCTTGTCATTCCGAGCGGGCTTCAGCCCGCGAGGAATCTGCTGTTCTGATTTTTTCAGAGGGATTAACCTCCGACAGCTACATCAACAATTCGTCGGTGCGGCGCACGATGGGATGCTGGCGCTCCGCCAGTTCGTTTTTCACCTGGTTAAGCCCGAAGACGCATTCCTCGAAGCGCGCCGAGAGCTTGGCGAACAGGGGCGCCGCCTTGGCGTATTCGAAAAACTCGAACTTGGAGACGATGTAATAACTCTCCTTGCCGGCGCGGATCAGGTCCACAAAATTTTCCAGCCGCTGTTGGCGCAGACGCCGGCGATTGATCGCCTCCGGAAACATGCCGGTGAAAAACAGGGTGTAGTCGCCAATGTGCTTGCGCACGGCGCGCTCGCGGTCGAAGGAGGGCGCTTCGCCGAACACCGGATCGGCTTCCAGCAGCATTGCGCCCACATCGTCGAGCGGGCGCCCGCCGGCGTCGCGAATGCGGTGCAACTGCTCGACCTCGGTGAATTCGGTGAGCATGCTGGCGATGTATTCGCTCACCTGCGGATCGCGCAAGCCGATGGTGTTGTGAAAATGTTCGCTCACCAGCTCGAGAAAAAACTGCTGCAGTGGATGCGATTCGGGAATCAAGGTTCGGCCCTTCCCGGTGCCTGCTTCGGTAAATATCGCAACTAGCTCACAGACGCAAGTGACTTTCGGCACGCCCTCCGGTGACTCCGGCGCCGGCCCCGTTTTTCTCCAGGGGACACTCGCTTGGACGCGGGTCGCAACTCTCTGGGTTGGCGCCCTGCCCTGCGAAAAGCCGCTCCCCACGCGCTTTTTGGCAGCCAACCCCATCCGGGAGTGCCAGGGAGGTTGTCCGCCGCGGCAGGTCTCCGGTAATCTTCCCGGATGCAACGATGCTGGGGACGCTCGCTTGTTCTCCTCTTTTTGTGCTACGCCGCTGTGCCGGCCGCGGCGCAGAAGAGCGCGGCTGACGCAGTCATGGACCAGGCCTTCGCGGTGCGGCGATTCGGCCAGGCGGCCATCTCGCCGGATGGCAAGCGCGTCGCCTGGGTGGAGTCGCTCAAAACAGCGGACGGAACGCCGACCGCCGACGCGGCCATCTACGTTGCCGCCCTGAGCGATCCGGCGGCCAGGAAACAGGTCAGCGCGGCCGCCGGCGCACCGCACCGCGAGCAAGACATTGCGTGGTCGCCCGATGGCAGCGAACTGGCGTTCCTTTCCGATGCGGAAAGCTCCGGGCAATTGCAGCTTTACGTTGCCAGCGTCACCTCCGGTTCGGCGCGCCAGTTGACGCATTTCGCCGGGTCTCTGGCCGATCCGCAGTGGTCGCCAGACGGAAAAATGCTGGCGTTGTTGTTGATCGAGAACGCGCCGCGGGCGCCCGGTCCGCTGGTGGCGATGGAACCGGCGGTAGGCGTCATCGAGGAAACAGCTTTCGAACAGCGGCTGGCCACGGTGAGCGCGGCGGGCGGCGCGGCGAAATTAATATCGCCTCCCGATATGTACGTCTACGAGTACGACTGGTCGCCCGACGGAAAAACATTCGCGGCGACGGCGGCGCGCGGCTCCGGCGACAACAACTGGTGGATCGCGCAGCTCTACACCCTGCCGGCCGCCGGTGGCGAGATGAAATCCATCCTTAAGCCGCCGCTGCAGATCAACCTGCCGCGCTGGTCGCCGGACGGCCGCAGCATCGCCTACATCAGCGGATTGATGAGCGACTTCGGCGCCATCGGCGGCGACGTCTACACCGTCCCGGCCGGTGGCGGCGAGGCGCGCAATCTGACTCCCGGCATGAAGGCCTCCGCGTCGTGGATCGCGTGGCTGGCCTCGGGAAAAATTCTTGCGGTGGAGGTCGCCGACGGGCAATCCGCCATCGCCACGGTGGATCCCGCCAGCGGCGCGGCCAACACTTTGTGGACGGCCGCGGAGTCGGTGAATGCGCAGGGATGGAGTCTGGCGGCATCGGTGGCGCGCGATGGCGCCACCTCGGCGGTGATCCGCAGCTCGTTCGCGCAGCCCTACGAAGTGTGGGCCGGGCCGCTGGGCGCGTGGCAGCAGGTGACCCACGCTAACCAGTCGGTGCATCCGATGTGGGGAGAGGCCAGGGGCCTGCACTGGTCAAGCGACGGCATGCGCGTGCAAGGCTGGCTGCTGTATCCGCGGAATTTCGATCGCGCCCGCAAATATCCGCTGGTCGTGGTGGTGCACGGCGGTCCCGCAAGCGCCTGCTTGCCCACCTGGCCGGGTTGGCCGTTTGAAGCGCCGCTGGCCGGCCAGGGCTACTTCGTGCTGTGCCCGAATCCGCGCGGCAGCTTCGGTCAGGGCGAAGCCTTCACCCAGGGCAACGTGAAGGATTTCGGCTACGGCGATTTTCGCGACATCATGGCCGGCGCCGATGAGGTGCTGAAGCAAGCCCCGGTGGAACCGCAGCGCATGGGCCTTACCGGCTGGAGCTACGGCGGCTACATGACCATGTGGGGGGTGACGCAGACGCACCGTTTTCGTGCCGCGGTGGCCGCCGCCGGGCTTTCCAACTGGTTGAGTTACTACGGCCAGAACGACATTGACCAATGGATGATCCCCTACTTCGGCGCCTCCGTGTACGACGATCCCAAGGTCTATGAAAGAAGCGCGCCCATCACTTTCGTCAAGCAGGCGAAAACCCCGACGCTGGTGGTGGTGGGCGAGCGCGATGGCGAGTGTCCGGCGCCGCAATCGTTCGAGTTCTGGCACGCGTTAAAGACGTTCGGAGTGCCCACCGAACTGGTGGTCTATCCCGGCGAGGGCCACATGTTCAGCCAGCCCGAACACCAGCGCGACGTCGTGCGCCGCATGCTGGACTGGTTCGCCAAGTACATGCCGGAGGAGAAGTCAGAATCAAGAATTAAGAAGTAAGAATTAAGCAGTCAGAAGTGAGAATTAAGAAGCAAGAATGAAGAATTCGGCGAAGACGAAGAGCGCGCTCAACCGCGCCGAATTGTCCAGGTCGCCAGGAAGCCTGCCAATCGCCCATGGCTCGGCTTGCGCGCGCTGCATTCGCGGCAAAAATCGTGCCGCTCCGCTATAATCGATTTCGGTAAGCCCCGCCCTCCGGAGAGGTGGCAGAGTGGCTGAATGCGGCGGTTTGCTAAACCGTTGTACGGGCTAAAACCTGTACCGGGGGTTCGAATCCCCCCCTCTCCGCCAGTTCTTACAATCCCAATCCCAATCACTTAAGCCTCAGTTCACTGTGGCCGGTACTGCGGTGGAATCCAGACTTGGTGTCCTGAAGGTGCCCCGAACGATTTCCGGAGTTTCGGTAACGCTTTCGGTACTCTGGCCGATTGCTGCCTTCGTGCTCGGGATGTTGTCCTCCATCTTCGCCATCGCGCTGCGCACATCGTCGGCGGCCGTTTTGTTCGGACTGAATACTACGGGCGACAAGGGCCGGTGGTGTTCGTTTGCGCCTGAGCACATGTGTTTCTGTTGAATATTCGACTCCGATTCCGCTCAGAATACCGCCCTAATCAAAACGCACATTCATGCAGGCAAGCCAGTTTGGGAGGGGGTATGAAAAGGGTACTGGTTCCGGACGCAACTATTGCGTTTTCGTCGGCCTGTGAGCGGCTATACTGTCCCGGGATCTTTCCTTTTCCTGTATGCGCAATCAGCAAATCGATGCCTTGCGTGCCATTGCCGTGCTCCTGGTGCTCGGGCGGCACGGGATCGGGCAGGGCCTCGCACGCCTGGAATTTTTCTCTATCTGGAAGCGCACGGGCTGGGTCGGCGTAGACTTGTTTTTTGTCCTCAGCGGCTTCCTCATCTCGGGCCTGTTGTACTCCGAATACAAGCGCACCCGTTCCATTAAAGTCCTGAATTTCTACGCTCGCAGGGGGCTGAAGATCTACCCCGCCTTCTACGCTCTCATGGGCTTAACCATCGCGTCTCAGCTCATTCTGCGGTTCCCGTCGTCGTTTTCGTTTCGCCCAATCTTCCACGAACTGCTGTTTGTACAAAACTATCTGGGAGGCGTTTGGTGGCATACCTGGTCGCTTGCGGTCGAAGAGCATTTTTACCTGGTACTTCCGCTCGTCCTCTGGACGATGGCTAAGCTTTCCTCGCGGAAAGACGATCCATTCTTTGGCGTGCTGCCACTGTTCGCTGTGGTGGCGCTGGTTGTGCTTGTGCTCCGGACCCGTGCGGGCCTCGAATCCGCCGAACCGATCCGCGCCTGCTTGTTTCAATCACACATGCGCATCGACGCGCTGCTCTGCGGCGTTGCTCTCGGATACTTGCACCACTTCAGGCCCGCAGTTTTTCAATCCATACCCCGCTCCGCCTTGTTGCCCGTCGGTTTAATCCTCATTACTCCTTGCACCCTGCTGCCGGTCGAAGGCGAAGGCGTGTTCATGCAAACCGGGGGCTTGACGCTGATTTACCTCGGGTTCGCGTGCATTCTAGTGTTCGCCCTGCGCACGCAGATCCCCGCTGCCGGTTGGGGAGCTGTCATCGTCAAGCGCTTGGCAGCGGTTGGCTACTACTCGTATAGCATTTATCTATGGCACCTCTTGGTTGCATTTGTCATGCCGTGGGTCGGAATGTGGCTCGCACGCCTGCACCGGCCGTTGCTGGATGCTATCTATCAATACGCGCACTTTCCGCTTTACATATGCTTGGCGCTGGCTCTGGGAATCATGATGGCGAGACTCATCGAGTTGCCGGTACTAGCCATTCGCGACCGGGTTTTCCCGTCCCGCAGCACTCCTCTGTCAGTTCCTGCCGCGGAACCATCGCTGGCCGTCACAGCCATTGCGCAGTTGCAACCAACACAGCCGCAGCCTTCGTTAGCTGCTGCCTCAGACTAGGCGATGCATATCCAGCGTTCGTGGCTCACCGGATGGCGACAGAGATATAGATTGATGAGCACATGGTGAGTGCCTTCGACAAACGAGCCGCACGAGAAGCGACGTGGGTTCCGTGAATCGAGGCTCAGCGTAGTCAAAGGGCACCCCGGGGAGGGTGATCCACCCCCCCCCCGGGTCGTTTGGGACTCCCGCCTTGCGTTCTGCAGATGTCCGTTACGGTGTCCCGTAACTGACCACTAGCGTCACTTGGGGTGCTTTCTGGTGCGGCAGCACGACTGTAAGTGATTGGGATTGCGTTGTGATGTCTTGGCTGGGAGAATTGCTAAACCGTTGTACGGGCTAAAACCTGTACCGGGGGTTCGAATCCCCGCTCTCCGCCAGTTTCTTGCAATCCCAATCAGTTAAGCATCACTGGACCGTAGTAGGTACTGCGGTCGCATTGATGTTTACTGTCCTGAAGTTGCCCCGCACGATTTCCCGCCGCGATGCTCACGTTCGCGTGGCGCAGAACGGCGCTGATCGACGGTCACCGCGGAGGCCAAGCTGCGAGTTCTGATTTGAACGTCAACCCGATCCGGCACTGATGGCTTAACAAAACACTCCCCAGCGCTGTTGCTCCCCTCACTCCTGCGATACCCTCCGAAATAGATGGCTCGTGCGAACCATGGAGAGTAGAGACCAAGCTGCCGCCCGTCCTTCCAACCGACCGGCAGGCCGGCGGACTCTGATCCTGATTCCCATCATTCACACCGAAGCCGACATGGGAGCGCTCAGGGAGCCGATCCAGCGCATGAAAGCGGCGAAGCTCGGCGAAAAAAGCCTGGAGCGCAACTCCGAGATGGTCAACCGGCTGTGGACGCAAATCGAACAGACTATCGAGGGCCTGGCAATTTCCTACGAGCGGGTCCGTGTCTACCAGGATGGGTTGCCGGTGTGCGGCCGCGAGTTGGAGATCGTGAGCGAGCTGGCCAAGGCGGGGAGCCGCAACCATCAACTGCTGCTGAAGCTGAAGGAAAAGGGCGCCACCATCATGGGCACGGAATCCTCCGAATTGCTGGTCGAGGAGTATCAGCTCCTGCAGCAAGCCTTTGCCGAACCGCGGTCGAAAGTCCCGGCGCGGGCCGTGTCCCAGGGCAGGATTTTGGATTCCTTGCTGCAGCGGCGCGACCAGTTCCTCGCGGCCAGGATCAACACCACTCTGCAGCAGGGTGAAACCGGCCTGCTGCTGCTGGGGATGCTGCACTCGGCGGAGCTTTGGCTGGCCAAGGACATCCGAGTAGTTCGCCCCATTCGCCATCTTTGAAGCGGGAGACGGAACGCTACATGGCTGCGGGAAACAAGATTCTGATCGTGGACGAGCAAGCGGAGACGTGCAGCTTGCTTTCCGAGTACGTCGGGCACGAGGGCCTGACCGCCATCATCGCCCACAGCGGGGAAGCCGGCCTGGAGAAAATTCGCACCGAGGTTCCCGACACGCTGATCCTGGATTCCCGATTGCCGGACATGGACGGGATCCAGGCCTTGAAGGCAGCCAAGGCGCTGGATGAGGACCTGCCGGTGATTCTGATGACCCACACGCCGGAGATTCGGGGAGCGGTGGCCGCCATGCGGGCGGGCGCCCACGACTACCTGGAGAAGCCGCTCAAGCACCACGAGGTGCTGCGGGTTGTGTTCCGCGCCTTGAACGAGCGTTCCCTCAAGCGCAAGGTGCGCTGCCTGGCCTCGCAGGTGGAAGACGAGGCCTCGCTGCGGGAGTCGATGGGCCCCAGCAGCGTCATCAACCGCCTGGCCTCGGAGGTCGCCCGCGTCGCCAAAACCAACTTCAGCGTGCTGATTCTGGGGGAAACCGGGACGGGCAAGGAGCTGGTGGCGCGCGCCACTCACGCCCTTAGCTTCCGCTCGCAGAATCCGCTGCTGACCGTGGACTGCGGCGCCATTCCGGAGACGCTGCTGGACAGCGAGCTGTTCGGATACGAGAAAGGGGCGTACACCGGGGCGGACCAGCGCCGCATCGGGAGGTTCGAAATGGCCTCGGGCGGAACCTTCTTCCTGGACGAAGTTTCCAATTTGCCCCTGGGATCGCAGGCCAAGCTTCTGCGCGTGCTGCAGGAGAGAACCATTTGCCGCATTGGGGGTACGCAGCCCATCCGGGTGGATGTGCGAGTTGTAGCGGCCAGCAATCAGAACCTGCACCAGTTGGCGGAGTGCAAGGAAGGTCTGTTTCGCCGCGATGTGTATTTCCGTCTGAACGAATTCACCATCAACGTTCCCCCCTTGCGGGAGCGGCGGGAGGACATTCCGTATCTGGCCCAGCGGTTTCTCAACCTCACCAACGCCGAGCTGCACAAGAAGGTAGAGAGCTTCACCCAGGCGGCGGCCGATGCCCTGCTGGCCTACCACTGGCCGGGCAACGTCCGCGAACTCCGGTCCATGATCCGGCGGGCGGTTCTACTGGCGGATGACACCATCAGCGAGCATCATCTGGCCATTCCCTGCGACCCGCCACAGCTGGCGGCGAATGCGGAGAACGATGCCGGCTCTGCGGCGGCCGCGCAGAAGCCCTGGAACGGCTTTTCCCTGAAAGACATCGTGCAACAAAAAACCGCTGCCCTGGAGCGCGAGATTCTGCTGCGCGTGCTGCGGGAAACCGGCGGCAACAAAGCCAAGGCATCGCGCTTGCTGCACATCGACTACAAGACCATTCACCTGAAACTCAAAGAGTACGGCATTCTGTCCGAGAGGACGAGAAAAGGAGAGTCCTAAGTGGAAAAGAGGAGAGAGAAAGACACACGCGGCGGACTGGAAGGCGGCATTGGAGGAATCCTCCGCGGCCTGGGAGACCTGGTGGAGAAACTGGGCGACCTGGAACAACAGGGCGAGGTATCCAAGACCGGAACCATTCGCGGTTCGGGAGAACAAGTCCGGGGCATCTACGGATTCACCGTGAAAGTGGGCCTGGGAGATCAGGGGCCGCGCATCGAGCCGTTTGGCAACATTCGCCGCGACGCCAGTTCGGGGCGCACCGAAGTGCAGGAGGTGCGGGAGCCGATGGTGGATGTCTTCGACGAAGAGGAGCACTTGCTGGTACTGGCGGAGCTGCCCGGCACCAGCAAGGAAGATGTCAAGATCGAACTGGAGGGCGATGTTCTGACCATCGCCGCCGAGCGCGGCGACAAGAAGTACCGCAAAGAAGTTCTCCTGCCGCGCAGCGTCTCGAAAGAGAAGATGCAGGTCAACTGCAACAACGGGGTGCTGGAAATCCGGTGGGCGAAGTAGTTTCGCAAGCCAAGGAGCGGTATGGCAATGGGCGGCAAGACACTGAAGCTGAAAGTCAGCGAGGCGCTCAGCAAGGACGTGGGCCGGGCCTACGCCCGCATGGGGCCCGAGGACCTGGCCCGGCTGGGGGTGGAGGTCGGAGACATCGTGGAAGTCGCCGGCAAAGCCCGCACCGTGTGCAAGGCCATGCCGGCGTACAAGGAGATGCGCGGCCAGTCCCAGGTGCAACTGGACGGGCTGACGCGGGAGAACGCGTCCATCGGGCTGGATGAACATATCGTGGCACGACCCATTGCCTGCCCGGCGGCGGAGCGCGTGGTTCTGGTCCCGACCAACGTCGTCCCCTCGGAGCGGGACATGGACTACATCGGCAGCCGTCTGGACGGGTTGCCGGTCCTGGCGGAGAACCGCATCCGGGCCACCTTGTTCGGATCGCGCTGGGCCGACTTCAAGGTGGAGAGCACGGTGCCCAAGGGCCCGGTGCTGATCGGACCCGGCACCCAGTTGCTGATGTCCAAGGCGAAGCCGCAGGAAGCCGCCGAGCGCAGGATTTCCTACGAGGACATTGGCGGGCTGAAGCCTCACTTGACGCGCATCCGGGAGATGATCGAGCTTCCCCTGCGCTACCCCGAGGTGTTCGAGCGTCTGGGGATCGATGCGCCCAAAGGGGTGCTGCTGTACGGGCCACCGGGCTGCGGCAAGACGCTGATCGCGCGCGCCATCGCCCACGAAACCCAGGCCAGCTTCTTCTCCGTCTCCGGTCCGGAGATCATCCACAAGTTTTACGGCGAGAGCGAAGCGCATCTGCGGAAGATCTTCGAGGAGGCCGACCGCAAGGCCCCCAGCATTATCTTCCTCGACGAAATCGACGCCATCGCCCCCCGCCGCGAGCAGGTGGTGGGCGACGTGGAGAAGCGGGTGGTGGCGCAGTTGCTGGCGCTGATGGATGGGCTCGCCACCCGGCGCAAAGTGATCGTGATCGCGGCCACCAACCTGCCGCAAGTGCTGGACCCGGCGCTGCGCCGGCCAGGGCGGTTTGACCGCGAGATTTCCATTCCCATTCCCGACCGCCCAGGGCGCCTGCAGATCCTGGAGATCCACAGCCGCGGCATGCCGCTGGGGAAACAAGTCGACCTGCCCCACCTGGCGGCCATCACCCACGGTTTTGTGGGGGCTGATTTGGAAGCGCTGTGCCGGGAGTCGGCCATGATCTGCCTGCGCCGCATCCTGCCGGACGTGGATTTCGGCCTGGCCCGCATCCCCTACGACCAACTGGCCAAGCTGGAAGTGGAGATGGACGATTTCCTGGCCGCGCTGCAAACCATCGAGCCTTCCGCCATGCGCGAGGTGTTCGTCGATGTCCCCAACGTGAGCTGGGAAGATGTCGGCGGGCTGGCGGAGGTCAAGGCGCGCCTGGTCGAGGCGGTGGAGTGGCCGTTGCGCTACCCCGACCTGTTCAGCCAGGCCGGCGTCAAGCCGCCCAAGGGAATCCTGCTGTCGGGGCCTCCGGGATGCGGCAAGACGCTGCTGGCCAAAGCCATGGCCACCGAGACCAAGGTGAATTTCATCTCGGTGAAAGGGCCGGAGCTGCTCTCCAAGTACGTGGGAGAGTCGGAGCGGGCGGTGCGCGACATCTTTCGCAAGGCGCGGCAGGCGGCCCCCTGCATCATTTTCTTCGACGAGATCGACGCGCTGGTGCCCTGCCGCGGTAACGGCGGCTCCGACTCGCACGTCTCGGAGCGCGTTCTGAGCCAGTTCCTGGCCGAGCTGGATGGAGTGGAAGAATTGCGGGGGGTGCTGGTGGTGGGTGCCACCAATCGCGCCGACATGCTGGATCCGGCCATCGTGCGGCCCGGCCGCTTCGATGAAATCGTGGAGATCCCGCTTCCCGACGAAGACGGGCGCCGGGAAATTTTCCAGGTGCAGTTACGCAACAAACCCCTGGCCACCGAGGTGAGCGCGCAAGACTTGGCGTCGCGCAGCGAGGGCTATGGCGGCGCCGAGATCAGCTCGGTATGCCACCAGGCCGCCCTGCGCGCCATCCGGCGCGCGGTCCATGCCGCCGGCAAGACCGCTGGCGCTCCGGCGCGGGTGGCCATTGAGTCGGGGGACCTGGCAGCGGCGATGGAGGAGGCCGGCCACCGGGCCGGAAAACTAACGTGATGGAGAATAGCGAAGTCGTCCTCTACCTGTTCTGCTTTGCCCGCCCCGGGGAGGCCCGTCAGGTGGCGGCGAGCAGCGTCGACGAGCGCAACCCGGTGCGTATCTTCCGCCACTCCGCGGAAGTGTGCGCGGTCATCGGCGAGGTGGCGCGGGAAGACTTCTGCGGCCCGCAGGCGGAACGGCGGATGGAGCAGCTCTCCTGGGTGGGGCCGCGCGCGTTGCGCCACGAGGCGGTGATCGAAGAAGTGATGGAACATTCTCCGGTATTGCCGGCGGGCTTCGGCACGCTGTTCTCGTCGCTGCCGGCCCTGACCCAATTCATGGACGCGCACCGCGCAGTCATTGCGGAATTTCTGGGCCGGGTGGCGGGCCAGCGGGAATGGTCGGTGCAAGGCCGGTTCGACCGAAATCGCGCCCAGCAGGCGCGGGCGGCGGAAAAGCTGGCGGCCGAACAGGGACAACTGTCCTCGCTCGCCGAGGGGATACGATACTTCGCCGAGAAGCGCATCCGCCAGCAGGCGGAGCAGGAACTGGGAGGCTGGCTGGAGCAGACATTGCGGCAAGTCGCGCACAATCTGGCGCAGCACGCTACCGACTCCCGCGAATGTGCCCCTCTGTCCCGCGAGCGCTCCGACAACCAAGCCGAGGAGGTGCTGAATTGGGCCTTCCTGCTGCCCGAATCGAAGGCGGCTTCGTTCCTGCAGGAAGTCGACCGCGCCAACCTGGAGCACGCGGCCGAGGGATTAGAGTTTGAACGTTCCGGTCCCTGGCCGCCTTTCCGTTTCGTTCCCGCGCTGGCTGGGGCGGAAGCGCCATGAGGAATCTGCTGTACGCGATCTTTCGCGGCCCCTTGCCGCCGGGATTGAAGCTGCCCGCCGGCGTGGCCGGACAACCGGTGGAGGTGGTGGAGCACCAAGGCCTGGGCGCGGCGGTTTCCGAGCTGGCCGAAGCGGAGGCGCCGGCGGAGGTGCCCGGGATTCTCGCCTACGGAACCGTGGTCGAGTTTTTCTTCCGCCATCTCACCGTGATTCCCCTGCGCTACGGAGCCATGGCCGGCGACCGGCGCGAGGTCACGGCGCTGTTGGAAAGACACCAGGCGGAATACGCGGCGCTGCTGGCAGAGCTCGACGGGATGGCCGAAATGGGGGTCGAGGTTCTGAGCGAGGGCTGCGCCGGCGCAGCCACAACGGCGGCGATTGCGCCGGCGCGCTCTCCCGACTCGGCGCCGTCCGGCGCCTCGTACCTGTCGGGCAGGAAGCTCTATTACCGCGGCGCCGACCGGATGGTGGAGCGGGACAGCGAACTGGTGGAGGAGATCTCGGCGTCCCTCGCCGGGCTGTTCGTCCGCCGCAAGGTGGAGCGGCCTTCTCGCGACCGCCTTCTGCGTCTTTACTTCCTGGTGCCGCGCCCGGCGGTGGAATGCTTTCGCCGGACCAGCCGGCAGGGTTCCCGGAACCAGCCCGTCAAGCTGCTGTTGAGCGGACCGTGGCCGCCGTACAACTTCGTCGATAGCAATAATTCGAGCATGTGAACGCCGCCGACGCTGTCTCAATTCCTCCCATCGTTGGGAGGCCACGTCGCTACCTTTTTTCGTCGCCCTTTCTTGACCGTTGCTATGAGAGGTGCGGTAAGTTTTTCGTAGAGGGCGAAGAGGTGTTCGACGCGTTGCCGGTCGTTCTGAAAAGGTTGTGGGCGATAACAAAGGTCAACGGCGCGGTCTAGATCCGCGTGGGCTTTGACGAGGGCGGGTGGCATCGCGAGCGGGTCGTAGAGATCGGCGAGCGTAGCGTTGGGAAATGCTTTGCGCGCGTCCAGCACGGCTTGCGCGGCGGCTTCCACGGCTGCCTGTTGTTTGTCGCTCCCCGCTTCAGGCCACGGGTAGTTGTTATAAACGAGTTTGTTCGAGTACCGGTAATCCGACTTCAATCGTCCGCACACTTGTTTGACCCATGCCATGTGCATGCCGGACGTTAGGGAATCTCTGAACAACTACAGCGCTCGTCTCGCTGAAGGGTCGCGGATGTCGGATTCAATCGGTTTGACTGAACCCACGAAGGGTGCGGTCGCTGAATTTGCGGCCCGGCGAGT
>JBEKZP010000035.1:0-30773 GCA_049509755.1 Terriglobales bacterium
ACCGCTCAAAGCCGGTCATCATCGCCAGTGTCCTCTGTTTGTTGTGAGGCTTCATCTGGCTGCACTTTAGCTTGAACCGTTGTGGAAATCAGAGAACTTAATCAGAGTCTCCCTAACGCATACTCTCCTGAGGTACTATTTACGCCATCCGATGGGGGGTCGCTGTTGGCCGGGTCACACCACTTTGTGATCCACGGTGTCACGGGCATGAGCACGGAATTCCGCCGGCGGCGCGTCCGCAGGCGCCTCCGCGCAGGACTAAAACGAAACCACGCCCAACGCGACAAAATTACCCATTACTTTCGTTACGCCAGCAACGCTCGAAACTTACCTCCGTGACATGGACTAGCCATAGGCCTGTCGCCATACTCGTCTCATGACGTCCAGCCGTTCCGATTACAATTCGGATGCGCAATGGCTCGAGAACGAGATCGCGGAGTTGATCACCTTCAGCGAGCTTGCCCGGCAACGGGCGCAGCAGGCCGACGGCGACGAGAAACACAGCCAACTCACCGATATTGCGGTGAAATTGCGTGTCAGAGCGGAACGCCTCGCTAATATCCTTGAAATGCTCAAGGCGGCCAAGGCCGGGCCGTGATCGAGTTCAGTCTGGGCGCTCATTCGGCGGCCTAAAACCCAAAACCTAAAACCCAAATCCTGCAGCCCCGCCGCCTGTTGTACACTCCGCTTGCATGCGCGTCCTGGGCATTGATTGCGGCGGCGAATACACCGGATACGGCGTGGTGGAGCAGGATGCGCGCGGCGATTTGCGTCACATCACCTGCGGCGCGGTCCACCTGAATCCGAAAAAGCCGCTGCCCGTGCGCCTGCTGCAGATCTTTAACGAACTGCGCGAGATCATCGAGCGCCACCGGCCGGACACGGTCGCGATCGAAGATGTGTTTTACTCCGTCAACGCCAAGTCGGCGCTCAAGCTGGGGCAAGTGCGAGGCGTCGCCATGCTGGCGGCATCGTCGTGCGGCCTGGAGGTCGCGGAATACTCGCCGCTGTCCATCAAGTCGGCGGTGGTGGGATACGGCAAGGCGGAAAAATCGCAGGTGCAGCAGATGGTCACGCGCCTGCTGCGCTTGCCGGCCATGCCCCAACCGCAGGACGCCTCCGACGCGCTGGCCATCGCCATCTGCCACCTGCACACCGCGGCAACTCTCAGCCGCCAGGCGGCGCCAAAATCGTAGTCTTCAATAGCCAGTCGTCAGTCTTCAGTCTTCAGTCGTCAGGGAACGCGCCTCGCTTGCCCGCCTGAAGACTGACGACTGAAGACCGACGACTGAAGACGGAAGATCATTTACACTGGCTGCACATGGTCCAGCGCGCGTTGACCGTCCTGTTTGCCTTGCTCGCATTGCCATGCGTATGCCTGGCGCAATCGCCCAATCCCCAGCCGATGGCCAGCCAGCCCGTGCTCCCGATCGTCTCCTTTGATTTCCTTCTGGAGGGCAGCGCGCCGCCGCACTACTCGATCGCCGTGGCGCCCGATGGCCAGGCGACGTACCGCTCCGACGAGGCCCCCGCCGCCGCCGCGCCGCCGCAGCCCTACCTGCACCAGTTCCTGGTTTCCGACCCCACGCGTTCGCGCATTTTCGACCTCGCCGCCGCTCTCCAGTGCTTTCAGGGCGAATTTGAATACCGCGGCGGCCGTGTGGCCAACATGGGCGCCAAAACGCTGAAGTGCGCCTGGGCCGGCCGCGAATCCCAAACCACGTACAACTACTCCACCAACCCGCGGCTGCAGGAGCTGACCACCCTTTTCCAGAACATATCCAACACCATGGAGTCCGGCCGCCGGCTGGACTATCTCCACCGTTATGACAAGCTCGGCCTGGAGGCGGAACTGAAGTTCATGGAGGAGCAGGAAAAGAACAAGCTGCTGGCGGAGTTGCAGGCGGTGGCGCCGCAACTGGAACGCATCGTCAACGACGGCTCCATTCTGAACGTGACCCGCCACCGGGCCGAGCGCCTGCTGCAAGTCATCAAGTCGAATCCCGCGGCCCGCGCCACCGCTCCGCAATAAGTCGCGAGCCCCGAGTTCCGAGGCTGCAACACCTGTGTTTGTCACACCTGGTGTTTCGGTTTCTGCACACGCTCGGGACTCGCGTCGCCGCCGCAACTCCGCGCTACAATGGGTGTTTAATAGGGTAGACGGAGTAATCCGTGGAGGCTCGTATGACGACTCGCAGGGTGGTGGTGTCTATGCTGCTGGTGCTGCTGGCGGCACTGGTGTTCGCCCCCTCGGCTCGCGCCGACTCCCAGGCCCGCATTGTGCGCCTCAGCCTGGTGGACGGCTCGGTGCAGATCGATCGGGGCCAAGGATTCGAAAAGGCTATCACGAACATGCCCATCACCCAGGGCATGAAACTTTCCACCGCCGACGATGCCCGCGCCGAAGTTGAATTTGAAGACGGCACCACGCTGCGCCTGGCGCCGCGCACCGATATCGAATTCCCGGCGCTCGGGCTGCGTACCTCGGGCGCGCGCGTCACCACCGTTCTGGTAAGCCAGGGCACCGCCTATTTCAACGTACGGCACAAGCGCGACGACGATTTCCGCGTTGCCTTCGCCAACCGCGAAATCAACGCCGGCCGCAACGTCCACTTCCGCCTCGATCTCGCCGGCGGCAATCCCGAACTGGCGGTGTTCAAGGGCGATCTGGATATCAACGGCCCGCAAGGGCGCGTCTCGGTCAAGAAAAATGAAACCGTCACCCTCGATGTTGCCGACGCCGTTCGCTACGAATTGGCGAAGAACATCACGCCCGAGAGCTATGACGGGTGGGACAACGACCGCATCAACTACGCTTCGCAGTACGCGTCCAGCTCTTACAACACGCGGTCGCCTTACTATTACGGCGCCAGCGATCTGAACTATTACGGCGCGTGGAATAGCTATCCGGGCTACGGCATGATGTGGCGGCCCTTCGGCGTCGGCTACGGCTGGGATCCGTTCTACAACGGCGCCTGGGCCTGGTACCCGAGCTTCGGATACACCTGGGTTTCAACCTATCCGTGGGGCTGGACACCGTACCGCTACGGCTCTTGGACGTTCATTCCCAACTTCGGCTGGGCATGGCAGCCGGGATTGTGGAACACCTGGTACACCGTGCCGCCGGTCTATAATCAGCCGGCGTTTTACCACAGTCCCAGGCCTCCGCTTCCGGTTACGGTGGTCGGCGGAGCTGGCACAGCGATTCCCCATCCGACAGTCGTGGTGGACAACGGAGCCGGCGTGATTCGCGATCCCCGCAGGTTCGGGGACGGATTCGTGGGCGGCAGAAACGCGGGTGCGAGAGTTGCCGTCCCGGCGGGTGCTCCCGCTCCGGGGACGGGCATCGCTGCCCCGGGCTCGCCGATGCCTGTGCGCGGCCCGCGCCCCGACATGCGCCCGCGCAACTTGGATCGCGGTGCCCCGGGCATGCGCGGTGCGCCGGGCTCGCCGATGCAGCGCAGTGCGCCTGCGCCGCGTATGTCGGCTCCGCCGGCTGCGCCTTCCGCGCCGCCTTCGGGTGGTGGCGGACAAAGCGGTGGAAGCCACGGCAGCAGCGGTGGAAGCAGACCGCCAAAGTAATTTTGCGATTTAGTGATTTGTGATTTAGTGATTGACGTCGGGAGCGGGCTCAATCACTAAATCACCCAATCGCCCAATCAGCAAATCGCTATTCCCGCATATCCCACAACCTGGTCGCGGTCGCCGGAGATGTCGCCGGAGGTTGCGTACTTGATTACCTGCGCTTGTCTGGCGCCCAGGCGCTTGGCGGCGGTGAGCATCGCCACCGTCGGCGCGTAGCCGCACATGCTGATGTTCTCCCGCTTGACCACCTCGAACAGCCCGCGGGCATCGAGCGCGAGAATCTTGTCAATCGCTTTGCGGTCCTTCACCCGCGTGATCGCGTCGGATTCGTAGTGGTTCATGTCGCTGGAGGAAACGATCAGCGGACGCTGCGCCTGTGCGCTGATGACGCGCGCCATGGCGTCGCCGAGCGCCTCCAGTATCTCCACCTGGCCTAAGCCAACCGTGATCGGCACAAAAGAAAAGTCGCCGGCCAGCGCCTGCAGGAACGGCAATTGCACTTCGAGCGCGTGCTCGGCGCGGTGCGCCACCGCATCTTCGCTGAGCTGCGGAAAGGCTTGCAGGAGCGCGTGGGCGAGCGCGCTGTCAACGCGCACATTGCCCAGCGGCGTCATCCACGCGCCTTCGCTCATGATCGCCAGCGGCTGCCCCATGCCGGTGTGGTTGGGGCACAGGATGATGAATGTTTTCGGCAGTTCCAGCCGCGCATACACCGCGCCCGCCACGTGCCCGGAGTACATGTATCCGGCGTGCGGCACCACGCAGCCGATGGCGCGCAGCTTTTCGCCCGTCGCATCGGTGTAGCCGCGGACTTCCTGCAACAATCGGTCGGGATTGTTGGGGTAGAAACGTCCTGCAACCGCGGGAGGCCGGATGATCGCGGCCATAGCATCCTCCCGAAAAGTTTGAAGGTGTTAGGTCTTAGGTGTTAGGCCCAAGGCCTAACGCCCAGAGCCTGTTCCTACGATACCTCTTTCCCCTGCACGAACCGAAATACCGCCGCCGCTTTTTCCAGGGGCAGAGTTTCACTTCGGGCATCGGCGCGCACCCCCGCTTTCTTCAGCGCCTGCTGCAGCAGCGCGGTGTCGTAGCGCGGCTTCAGATTGTTGACCAGCGTCTTGCGCTTCTGCCCGAACGACAGCTTGAGAAACTCAATGAATTCGCGCTCCGGCACCCGCAGGCGCTCCCATTGCGGTGCGACCGTGAGCCGCAGCACCGCCGAGTCCACCTTGGGCGGCGGCGCGAACGCGCCCGGAGGAACGGTGAATAGCTTCTCGACCTTGGCATACAGTTGCGCCGTCGCCGAGAGCAACCCGTATTCCTTGCCGCCGGGCTTGGCCGCGATCCGCTCGGCCACCTCTTTCTGCACCATGATCACCATCCGGTGGAAATACTCGTGATACTTGAACAGCCGCAGCAGGATTTCCGACGTGATGTAGTACGGGATGTTGCCGATCACCTGCGCGATTTGCTTGGGCGCATCTTTTACACCGGCCAGCGCTCCCGGCCTCGGCCCCAGCACCGTGCTGATGTCAATCTTGAGGATGTCGCCTTCGATGATTTCGACGTTGGGCCACGCCGCGTACTTCATGCGCAACTGCGCCGCCAGCACGCGGTCGAGTTCAATGGCAATCAGCTTGAAGGCATTCCTTGCCAGGATGGTAGTCAGCACTCCCTTGCCCGGCCCGATCTCCACCACCGTCTCGGAAGCCACAACGCCGAGCGCGCTTACGATTTTTTCCGCGGTGCCGCGATCGGCCAGGAAGTGCTGTCCGAGCTTGGGCGGACGTCGTGAAGGTTTTTCCTCGGCGATTGCGGCATTGACCCTGTTTCGACTTGCCATTTAGACTTGCCTCTCACTTCCTCGACGCACCAAATTGTTCCATCCCCGGAGGCTTCCCTAACATGAAAATCGTCTTTGCGGCATCCGAGTGTGTGCCATTCGCGAAAACCGGTGGCCTGGCCGACGTGGTCGGCGCGTTGCCCCCGGCGCTGGCCGCTATCGGCCACGACGTCACCGTCTACCTGCCGAAATACAAGCAGACCAGGCTGACCGACGCCAAGACCGTGGTGCGCAGCATTACCGTTCCCTTCGATGACCGCTACCGCTTCTGCTCCGTGGTGGACGGCGGCACTCACTCCGGGGTCAAATTCTACTTTATCGACTACCCGCCGTACTTCGAACGCGACGCCCTGTACGGCACGCCGCTGGGCGATTACCGCGACAACGCCGAGCGCTTCGCCCTCTATTCGCGCGCCGTGCTGGAGGCCTGCAAGGTCCTGGGCGTGCCCGATGTCTTCCACTGCCACGACTGGCAGTCGGCGCTGGTGCCCATCCTGCTGCGCACCGTCTATGCCGAAGATCCCGCGCTCCGCGACGTCGCTACCGTCTTCACCATTCACAACATCGGCTACCAGGGCCTGTTTCTGCCCGACACGCTGGCCCTGCTCATGCTTCCCTGGGACCTGTTTACGATTGACAAGCTGGAATTCTACGGCAAGCTCAACTTCCTGAAGGGGGCTCTCGTCTTCTCCGACTTCATCACCACCGTCAGCAAGAAATACAGCCAGGAAATCCAGACTGCCGAGTACGGCTTTGGGCTGGAAGGCGTGCTGCGCGGGCGCACCGGCACCGTCGCCGGCATCCTGAATGGCGTGGACTACAACGAGTGGAGCCCGCAGAACGATAAATTCATCGCGGCTCACTATACGCCCGAGGACCTGGGCGGGAAGGCAAAGTGCAAGCAGGACCTGCTCGCCGATTTCGGTGTTGCCAATGCCGATCCCAAGTTGCCGGTCATCGGCATCGTGTCGCGGTTCGCGGCCCAGAAAGGCTTTGACCTGATCTCGCAGGTTGCCGACCGGCTGGCGCGCGAGGACATGATCGTGGTCGCGCTCGGCGCCGGCGACAAGGAGTACGAAGACCTGTTCCGCCGCCTCAACAAACAGTTTCCGCAGAAGTTCGCGGTCAAGGTCGCCTACGACAACAAGATCGCGCACAAAATCGAGGCCGGCGCCGACATGTTCCTCATGCCTTCGCGTTACGAGCCCTGCGGCCTGAACCAGATCTACAGCCTGAAGTTCGGCACCGTGCCGGTGGTGCGCGCCACCGGCGGCCTGGACGACACCATTGAAAATTGGGACCCGCACACGCGCAAGGGAACCGGCTTCAAGTTCACCGAGTACAGCGGGGAAGCGCTGCTGGCCACCATCCGCGCCGCGCTGCACGCGTTTCGCGACAAGGAAAGCTGGCAGGCGCTGATGCGCAACGGCATGAATAAGGATTTTTCCTGGACCGCGTCCGCCCGGGAGTACGTGAAGATTTACGACCGCGTGCGGCAACTGCGGAGTGTGACGGCGGCGTAGCTGAAACTGAAACTCGAAACTGAAACTGTTTTAAGCCTGCTTGAGTTTCGTGGTGTCCACCGGCTCAAGTTCTTCGATCGTGGCGGCCACCCCGTACTCTGGCCCGCCTTTGTTTTCCACCCGCACGACGCGGCACTTGCAGCGAATCCAATTTTCATTTCCGGCCAGGATGCCCTGCGGCAGGGGCAGCACGACTTCCAGAGTCGAGCCCTCCGTCACCTTGTTTTGCAGGTACAAGTACACACCCTTCAGGCTGACGTCGCGCAGTTGCGCCTGGGCGTGATGGACGGCGCCGTTTCCCACCTTGACCTCCACCTTGTCCTTCGCCTTGAATCGCTTGTTCGCCCGCTTTTCGCTGTGTGATTTCTTCATTTGGCCGCCTTGTTGCAAATTACTTTAGAACTCGCCGGAGGAGCAAGCACAATTCCACCTTGGGAAGTTCCGTTGGTAATGTGGAGGGCCCAAGGTCCCAGGCGCAAGGCGAAAGCTGCAACTGTAAGTGTGTTTCACCCACGCTCTTAGCCTTGTGCCTTGCGCCTTGCGCCTTGCGCCTCGCGCCTTGCCTCCCGCTTGCCCCGGAACACCAGGTACACCGGAATTCCCGCGAGGATGACCCCACAACCCAGCAGCGAATTGCGCACATTGGCCGCAAACGTGTAGTAGAGCAGCACCGCCGAGGCCGCAATGAACACCACCGGAACCGCCGGATAGCCCCAGACGCGATACGGTCGTGGCGCGTCCGGCTCGCGGCGCCGGAAGATGAAAACGGTGCTGGTGACCAGCAGGTAGAACAGCCATTCCGCAAACAGCGTGAGCGAGAACAGTTGCTGGAAACTGCCCGCGAACAGCAGCAGCGCAATGGCCAGCACCGCCTGCAACACGATCGCCGTGGATGGCGTGCGGAAACGCTCGTGCACTTTTGCCAGGCCGGAGAAGAAGTAGCCGTCGCGGGCCACGGCAAACGGCACGCGCGCCCCCGTCATCGTGCTGCCGTTCAAGGTGGCGAGCATGGCCAGCGCCATGGCAATCAGCACCACGGTCAAGATTCCGTGCCCGGCCCACCGGATTGCGTCCAGTGCCGGGCTGCTGGAGCGGGCGATCATGTCCGCCGGGATCACGTACTGCACCGCCGCGTTCACCAGGATGTACAACCCCGCGACCGTCGCCACCCCCGCGATCAACGCTCGTGGCAAGCTGCGTTGCGGATCGCGAATCTCCGCCGACACCGTGGTCACCAGGTTCCACCCGTCATACGCCCACAGCGACGCCAGCAGCGCCGCCATGAATCCCGCCATGCCGCCGCGCGACAGCGAATAGTGAGTGCCAAAATTCCCCAGGCTGCCTTTGGCGTATGCGAAGCCCATGCCGACAATCGCCAGGATGAGCGCCACCTTCAACACCGTGAAAAACAACTGGAATTCGCCCGCCTTTTTTACGCCAATGTAGTTGATGAAGCTGATGAGCACGATGGCGCCGATGGCGACCGCTTGTCCGGGGACGGTCGGATGCCAGCCATCCATGCGCGTCTCACCCAGGAATTGCAGCGCGTTCAGGTTGCTGAGGATGCGTACCAAGCCGGTGACGATGCTGGCCATCGATCCCGGCTTGGCGATCACAAAGTACGTCCACGCGTAGAGAAATCCGCCGAGCGGACCGTAGCCGTCGCGCATGTACACGTACTCGCCGCCGGCCTGCGGTTTCATGGCCGCCAGCTCCGAGTAGGTGAGGGCGCCGAACATGGAGAGCAACCCGCCTACGATCCACGCCAGGTACACCACCCCGGCGGAGCCGACCGCCTGCATCATCTCCGCCGGCACCAGGAAAATTCCGCTCCCAATGATGGTGCCCACCACGATCGCGCCGGCGTGGCTCACCGTCAGGTCGCGCGCCAGTTCGCGGCCCTTACTCGAATTCGGCGCCGTCTCAGGCATGCGCGCCCGTCCTCTTCTCCCGCGCGTACAGCAGGCTGGCCGCGTATCCGATGGCAAACGTCACCGAGGAACCCAGCGCAACGTACCAGGTGAACGGCACGCCTCCGTGGGGCAGCGCCAGCGAGAAGCCGGTCGAGCGCGCAACCGCCGCCCACAACCGCTGCTCCTGCCAGAGATAAAGGTTGAAAACGAAGCCGCAGAAAAAACCCACCATGGCGCCGCGTTCGTTGGCGCGCTTGGTAAGGACGCCCAGCCCAAACACGCCCAGCAGCGCCCCGTAGGCCACCGAGGCAATCGCCAGTCCGACCTCGACCACCACCTTGATGTTGCGCGAAAGCATCGCCAGCGCAAACAGCACCAGCGCCCACAGCAGGGTGGAAGCTCGCGACAGGCGCAGGCGCTCGCGGTCGCTGGTCTGGGGATGCCGCCGCAAATAGAAATCCACGATCGAGCTTGAGGAGAGGGAATTCAGCGCGGCGCTCAGGTTGCTCATCGCCGCCGCCAGGATTGCGGCGATCAGCAGGCCCGAAATTCCGTGCGGCATGCGGGTCACGATAAACGTGGGAAAAATCTCGTCGTAAGAAGCCCACGCCGGCGGCTGGGCGGCGGTGTGATACAGCGCATACAGCAGCACGCCCACCAGCAGGAACAGGCCAAATTGAAAAAATACCGCAAAGCCGCTAAAGATGAGCGCCAGCTTCGACTGTCCCTCGGTGCGCGCCGCCAGCAGCCGCTGCACGATCAACTGGTCGGTGCCGTGGCTCGCCGTGGTCAGGAACGCGCCGCCGATCAAGCCTGCCCAGAACGTGTACACCTTGAAAAACTCCGGCGAGAAGTCGAACACGCGGAATTTTCCCGCCGCGCCGGCCAGCGATTGCACACTCGGCCATCCGCCCGGCACCAGGTGCAGCAGGGTCACGAACCCGGCCAGCGTTCCTCCTACGTAGATGAACATCTGCACCACGTCGGTCCAGATCACCGCCGTCATGCCGCCTTCGAAGGTGTAGATCAGCGTCAGCGCGGTCACGATGCCGATGGCGATGGCGTCGCGCTGGAAGTCGCTGAAGCCGCGCAGCACCGCGCCCAGCGTGATTCGCACCACGATGGCGACGGCGAACACGCGCACCCCTTCCGCTGCCGACCGCGTGATCAGGAACAGGCTCGCGGTCAGCGAGCGCAGCTTGCCGCCGAATCGCCTTTCCATCAACTGGTAGGCGGTGTACATCTCGCCGCGGAAATAGTGCGGGATCAGCAGGAAGCTGATGATGAAACGCCCCACCACGTAACCCAACACCAGTTGCAGAAACGTCATGTTGCTGCGGTAGGCAAGCCCGGGAATGCTGATGATGGTGAGCGTGCTGGTTTCGGCGGCGACGATGGAGAGCGAGATCGCCCACCACGGCACGTTGCGGTCGGCCAGGAAGTAGTCGCGCAGCGTGTGCTGGCGCTTGCGGAACCTGACCCCGAAGGCGGTGATGCCCACCAGGTACACCGCAATGATGATCAGATCCAGCCGATCCAGTCCCATGCTTTTGAGTCCCGAGTCCTTTGTCGCGAGTCCCGAGTGCCGAACACTGCCTGCCGAATAATAAGCGCTTACCTCCGCAAATGGCGGCCATTCCTCCGTACGACTCGGGACTCGGGTCTCGGAGCTATTCCGAAAAACCCGCGCCCGTGGCACTCTTGCCGTGATAAAAATTGAGGCACTCGTGCCCCTCTACCTTGGCATTGACGGCGGCGGTACGCAAACCACCTGCGCCGTGGGCGACCACCTGCGCGTGCTGGCGACCTCCGTCACCGGCGGCAGCAACATCGTCCGGGTCGGCGAACCCGAGGCGCGGACCAACCTGCGCCAGGCTATCACCAAGGCCTGTGCCGCCGCCCGCGTCAGCCCGGCCGCGGTGGAAGCCGCCGTCATCGGCATTGCCGGCGCTTCCGTTCCACCGGTGAAGGATGCGGTCGCCGCCATGATCGGCGACCTTGTCTCCGGCGAGATTGAAGTCGTGGGCGATATGGTCATCGCCATGGAAGCTGCCTTTCCCGGCCTGCCCGGCGTGGTGGTGATCTCCGGCACCGGATCGGTGGCCTTCGGCCGCAACCACCGCGAAGAATCCGCGCGTGCCGGTGGATGGGGTTCGGCCATCTCCGACGAAGGTTCGGGATACTGGATTGGGCGCGCCGCCGTGTCCGCCGTGCTGCGCGCGCACGACGCCGGCGCAAGCACCACGCTGTTGCGCGGCATTCTCGACTGCTGGCGGCTCAACTCGCTGGAAGAGCTTTTGCAGAAAGGGAATTCTTTGCCGGGCTTTGCGGAATTGTTTCCGACGGTGGAATCGGCGGCAGCGGCGGGCGACCCTATCGCGCAACAGATTCTGGCCGCCGCCGGCAGCGAGCTGGCCACCCTGGCAAGCGTCGTCATCGGACGCCTGTGGCCCGCGGAGCATGTCGTGCGTGTCGCGATTGGTGGCGGCGTATTCGCCCACTCGCCGCTGGTGCGCGGCACGTTCTGGAAAAAGTTGCGCGACCAATGCCCTGGCGCCGCCGTGAATTTCAAGATCATTCAACCCGTTGCCGGCGCTTTATGGATGGCGCGCCGCATGACGGCCGGCACGCGTGAATAGCGCATGACCACCGCCTCCGGCGCCGGCGCACGCCGGGCCCCCGAGCCGCAAGGCCCGCTCGAAGAACTCCTTCACAGCCAGGAACCCGACGTCCTGCGCGGGGTCGCCGCCAGTTCGCGTCTCACCGAGGAGCTGGCGCTCTCCCTGCTCGCCCGCCGCGACCTGCCGCACCAGGCGATGGTTGACCTCTCCAAAAACGCCGCGGTCATGAAGCACCGCAAGGTGATCGTGGCCGTGGTAGCGCATCCGCGGACCCCGCGCCACGTCTCGCTGCCCATCGCGCGCCACCTCTACACCTTCGAGTTGATGCAGATCGCGCTTACCCCCTCGATTGCCGCCGACCTGAAAATGTCCATTGAGGAATCGCTGATCGCGCGCATGGAATCCATTTCCAGCGGCGAGCGGCTCACCCTCGCCAAGCGCGGTTCGACGCGCGTCGCCGCCACTCTGCTCGGCGATTCCGAACAGCGCGTCATGCACGCCGCTCTGGAAAATCCCTACATGACCGAGGCGTGGATTGTGAAGGCCTTGCTGCGGGACGACGCTCCCGTTCCGCTGGTGCACACGGTGTGCCGCCACCCCAAGTGGTCGCTGCGCCGCGACGTGCAAATCGCGCTGCTCCGCAACCACAAGACGCCGCTGGCGCGCGCCCTGGCGTTCGCGGACAATCTGCCCAGCCAGGTGCTGCGCGACGTCCTCCATCACTCGCGCCTGGAAGCCAACGTCAAAACTTACCTGCTCGCGCTGCTCGAGCGCCGCTCGCGCAACGCGCCGCGCGATCACAAGACATGACTGGAACGAACAAGAATTATTAAGGCAGGTCATCCCGAGCGAGGCCGCAGGCCGAGTCGAGGGCCTGCCCTGAGCGCAGTCGAAGGGGACCTGGTGTTTTTTTAATTACTAAATTACTAAATTACTAAATTACGCAATTACTCCAGGTGCACGCTTTCCCCAATCCACGCCAGGTACTCTTCGCTGCCGCTCTCGATCGGCAGCAGCACGCATTCCGGCAGGTCGTACGTATGGAGCTCCTTGATCGCCGCGTGTACATGGTCGTATGCCGCCGCCGTGGTCTTGATCAACAGCAGCCACTCCTCGGCGCTTTCCACCTCGTCCTTCCAGCGGTACACCGATTCGATTGCGACCACGTTCACGCACGCCGCCAGCCGCCGTTCCACCAGCGCCCGTGCGATCTTACCCGCGTCCTCGCGGGTTGCTGTCGTCGTCAGCACAATTTTCTTGTCGGTCATTTACAATTCCTCACGCGCCGGAAGCCCATCGAACAGCGCGGCCGTGCGCGGCATTCATCAATCGTCAATCGGAAATCGGAAATCGGCAATGGTTTTCTGCCATTCTTCATTCTGACTTCTGACTTCTTACTTCTGACTTTCGGAGCTGCATGCATGCCAGCTGTCATCAAGTTCGGCACCTCGGGGTGGCGCGCCGTCATGGCCGAGGACTTCACTTTCGCCAACGTTCGCCGCGCCGTCACCGGCATCGCCCGCTACGTCGCGTCGGTCAAGCCGCATGGGGCCGCGGTCATTGTCGGACGCGACCCGCGTTTTCTCGGCGAAACCTTTGTCGCCATGGCTGCCGACATTCTCTCCGCCCATGGCGTGACCCCGCGCGTCATCCCTGATCCCGCGCCCACCCCCGCAATTTCCTGGGCGGTGATTCGCACCAAGTCCGATGGCGCCATCAACTTTACCGCTTCCCACAATCCGCCAGAGTATAACGGCATCAAGTTTTCCACCCCCGACGGCGCGCCCGCCCTGCCCGAGGTCACCCAGCGGATCGAAGCCGAGATCGCAAGTGCAGAAGGCGCGCGCTCGCCCTTTGCTGATGTGGCGCGGGCGTCCTCGCCCGCAAGCGCGGTGAAAAGGGAAGAACTCAATGTCGCCGCCGACTACCTGGCGCGCCTCAACGAGATTGTTGATGTCGCCGCCATCAAGCAGGCCGGCCTGCGGGTTTGCTTTGATCCGCTGTGGGGCGCCGCGCGCGGCTATCCCGACCACCTCCTGCGCCGTGCCGGGGTTGACGTGGTCACCGTCCACGACTACCGCGACGTGCTCTTTGGCGGACACGCTCCCGAGCCCGACGATCATCTGCTCTCCGACCTGCGCGCCGCCATGAAAACTTCCGGCGCCCACATCGGCATCGCCACCGACGGTGACGCCGATCGCTTCGGCATCCTCGACCGCGACGGTACTTTTATTTCGCCCAATTACATCATCGCGCTCCTGTTCGACTACCTGGTCGAGACCCGCGGCTGGCGCAACGGCGTCGCCAAATCCGTCGCCACCACCAACCTGGTCAACGCCTTGGCCGATCACCACAAAGTCCCGCTCTACGAAACGCCGGTCGGCTTCAAGTACATCGGCGAACTCATTGACCAGGACAAGATCGCCATCGGCGGGGAAGAGTCCGCCGGCCTTTCCATTCGCCACCACGTCCCGGAAAAAGACGGCGTGCTTGCCGGCCTGCTGTGCTGCGAGATGGTGGCGCGCCGCGGACGCACCCTCGGCGAACAGCTCAACGATTTATTTGTCAAAGTTGGTTCCTTTTACCCGCGCCGCGAGAACTTCCGCTTGACCCCCGAGGTCAAAGCGAAGTTCACTAGCAAAGTGCGGGAGGATCCTCGCGAACTCGGCGGGCGCCGGGTCCGCGAAGTCGTCCGCACCGACGGGCTCAAGCTGGTTTTCGACGACGGCTCCTGGGTGTGTTACCGCCTTTCCGGCACCGAACCGGTGGTGCGCGTCTATTCGGAAGCGCGCACACTCGACGATCTGGAAAAGCTCAGCGCCGCCGCCAAGCAGTGGATTCTTGAGTGATGTAAGACCGCTTAAAGGAACGGACGGTACTCTTGCTTTCGGTCTTCTCCAGACGCGCCAGGAAGTACCGGCCGATCACGATCGGGGCAACGGACCCACGCCTCATCCGCGTCGTCGCGCTCGCCGAGCGCGTCGTTCACAAGCTCTACGACCTTCGCACCAAGCTCGCCACCGCCGCCGTTGCCGCTCTCGCCATCGTTCTCGCTATTCACGTCATCTTCGGCGCCAACGGCATGGTCGTTTACCAGGGCAAGAAATCCGAGTACCGCACCCTGCAGAAAGACGCAGACCAGCTACAGAAGGAAAACCAGCAATTATCGGAGCGGATTAAGGCGCTGAAGACCGATCCCAGCGCCATCGAGAAGGAAGCGCGCGAGCAACTCCACTACGCCCGCCCGGGCGAGGTCATTTATCTGACTCCCGGTCAGCCCAATCCCAACGCCCCCCCGCCCAACGCCAGCGCCAAAAAGTAGTTACGAGTTTCAGTTTCAGTTTCAGCTAAAGACAACGAATGGCGCGGACGCCTAAGCCTGCCCTGAGCGCAGTCGAAGGGCCCGCGCCAACTCACAACTGCCAACCCGAAACTGAAACTCGAAACTGAAACTACCCGTGCTTCTTCCGCTCGCACGCCGTCACCACCTTGGTTGGATCGATGGCTTCCTTGTCCGCCTGGATCTCCTCGATCTTGCCATCCTTGCCGACCAGGAACGTCGCCCGCCGCGCCGTCTTGCTCTTCTCGTTCCACAACCCATACGCCTTGGTCACCGCGCCTTCATTGAACCAGTCGCTGGCCATGGGGAAGGTCACGTTGAGTGAATCGCCAAACGCTTTGTTGGCATACGGGCTGTCCACGCTCACACCCACGACCTGGGTGTCCGCATCCTCCAGCTTCTTGTAATTCGCCTGGAGGTTGCGCATCTCGGTGGTTCAACCGCCGGTGAAGGCGAAAATGAAGAACGCCACCACCACGTTCTTTTTTCCGCGAAATTCGTGCAGCGAGATGTCCTGCACCTTGGCGCCGTCGAAATACTTCAGCGTGAAATCGGGCGCCATGTCGCCGACTTTCAGTTTCATCGGCGCCGCTTGCGGTTTGTCCTGCGCGCCCAGCGGCGGCACCAGCGTCGCCGCCAGGGCAAGGGCCAGTAGAAGGGAAGTCATGCTTCGTTTCATACTCCCACCTGATGCCGCCTGTGGGCTGCGGTTACAGAAACTTTTCCCGAAACCGGCCCCCTCTAAACCCTGCGCACTCCACCAGCCGCGGGCGATCCTCGCTCCCTCCCATGCCGGGACTCGCAACTCATAATCGCAATTCGACCGCCATCTTGCGCCATGGCCTCGCTACCCGCTACAGTGTTGGTCAGGTTTTAGGTCTTAGGTTTTCGGTTTTTGGGCTCCCAAAACCTAACGCCTAAAACCTGAAACCTGTTCTTAGGTTTAAGGTCTTAGGTTTTCGGTTTTAGGCGGCCGAAAGCTAGAGCCCAAAGCCTGGCGCGTAAAGCCTAACGCCTAAGACCTGAAACCTGTTTTCCATGAGCATCGAAACCGTCAACCAGGTCTTCTATCAGGTTGTGGACCGCCAACTTGACCGCGTCATGCTCTACAAGCAGACGGTCAAGTGGATCCCCATCTCCTCGCGTGAACTCTATCGCGACGCCGTCGGGATCGCCCGCGCGCTCACCAGCTGGGGCATTGCCAAGGGCGATCGCGTCGCCATCCTCAGCGAAAACCGGCCCGAGTGGGCCACCGCTGAATTCGGCACGCTGCTCTTCGGCGGCGCCATCGTCCCCATTTACCCGACTCTGACCTCCGAACAGTCGGCCTTCATGCTCGCCGACTCCGGCGCACGCGTCGCCTTCGTTTCCACCGTGGACCAGCTCAAGAAACTTCAGGCGGTGCAGTCCATCACCAAGCTGGAAAAAATTGTGGTCATGGATTACATCGGAATCCCCGACGCGATTCCCATGCACCGCCTGATGCACGATGGCCCGGTGGAGCGCGATGCCGCATTCGACGCCGCCGCGCACGCCATCCGCCCCGACGATCTGGCCACCATCATCTACACCTCCGGCACCACCGGCACGCCCAAGGGCGCGATGTTGACGCAGGGCAACCTGGCGTCGAACCTGTTGCACTCCCTCGACAGTTACCCCCTGGGCCCGGACGACGTGAGCCTGTCGTTCCTGCCGCTCTCGCACATCACCGCCCGCCACGTGGATTACGCCATGTTTTACCACGGCGTCACCATCGCTTATTGCCCGTACATCGACCAGCTCAAGGCGGCGCTTCCTGAAATCCGCCCCACCATCTTTGTCGCCGTCCCGCGGGTGTACGAAAAAATCCGCGGCCAGGCCGAGGCACAAACCAAGTCCGGCTGGAAGCACAAGGTGTACCAGTGGGCGCTGAAGGTCGGCCGCGCCCATCGCGACGAAATCCTGGCAGGGAAGCTCCCCACCTCGCCCGACTGGAAGCTCGCCGACCGGTTTGTCTTCTCCAAGATCAGACAGGCGCTGGGCGGCCGCATCAAAATCTACATCTCCGGCGGTGCGCCCCTCGGTCGCGACCTCGCCGAGTGGTATGCCGGCGTTGGCATCCGCATCCACGAAGGTTATGGCCTGACAGAGACTTCGCCCGTCATCGCGCTCAACAAACCCACTGCGTACAAGATCGGCACCGTCGGCCGGCCGCTGCGCAACGTGGAAGTCCGAATTGCCGACGACGGCGAGATCCTGGTTCGCGGTCCCTCGGTGTTCAAGGGCTACTGGAACATGCCGGCCGAGACCGCCGCCGCCTTAACTCCCGAAGGCTGGTTCAAGACCGGCGACATCGGCAATCTCGATTCAGACGGCTTCCTCTCCGTCACCGACCGCAAGAAAGACCTGATCAAGACTTCCGGCGGCAAGTTCATCGCTCCGCAGCCCATCGAGCGCAAGCTGCAGAACAATGCCTACGTTGGCGAGGCCATCGTGATCGGCGACCGCCGCAAGTTTCCCTCCGTCGTCATCGCGCCCGACTTCACCGAATTGGAGCGCTGGGCGCGCGAAAACGGCCTCGGCGCCCAATCCCGCGAGGAACTTGTCCGCGATGAAAGAGTTTGTGAGCTGTTCGACGGCATCGTCGCCGAGGTCAACCGCGATCTTGCCCAGTTCGAGAAATTAAAAAAAGTTCTGCTCGTGGCCGACGAGTTTTCCGTCGCCGACGGCAGCCTCACGCCCACCCTCAAGCTCAAGCGCCGCGTCGTCGAGGAGCGCTATCGCCAGCACATCCAGCAGCTCTACGAAAACTCCGACAACTCCACCACCCCCGCCGATGTCGCCGCCGGTTCGAAGAGCTAGTTTCCGAACGAAGTTTCCGAACCGAATTTCAACGCGTGTCATCCTGAGCGAGGCGTTGGGACTGTGTAACAGAACTAAATGGCATGTCATCCTGAGCGAGGTTCAACGCGGCCCGCCTTTGGCCGCGTTGCGACCGAGTCGAAGGACCCCTATTCTTCTAACGTCACAGCACCGTTAACAGACACTTCAGCGCAAAATCGACAATCATCAATCGACAATCGGCAATGGTTTTCGGCTTCCCCTCCGGATTGCTACAATATCTGTATGGACTCATTCGTGATTGCAGGCCGCACTTTCCGTTCGCGCCTGATCGTCGGCACCGGCAAATACAAATCGGGCCAGGAGACGGCGCGCGCCATCGAAGCCAGCGGCGCCGAAATGGTCACCGTCGCCGTGCGCCGCGTCAACCTGGACCGCAGCAAGGAATCGCTGCTCGACTTCATTGATCCCAAAAAATATTTTCTGCTGCCCAACACCGCCGGCTGCTACACCGCCGACGATGCCATCCGCACCGCCCGCCTGGGCCGCGAAGTCGGCCTCTCCGACTGGGTGAAAATCGAAGTCATCGGCGACCAGGCCACGCTCTATCCCGACGTGCAGGCGACCATCGAAGCGACCCGCGTGCTGGTGAAGGAAGGCTTTACTGTTTTGCCGTATACCTCTGACGACATTGTGGTTGCCAAGCGCCTGCTCGACGCCGGAGCGGCCGCTATCATGCCCCTGGGCGCGCCCATCGGCAGCGGCATGGGCATCCAGAACCAGGCCAACATCCGCATCCTGCGCGAGATGCTGAACACTCCTCTGATCGTGGACGCCGGCGTGGGCACCGCCTCCGACGCCGCCATCGCTCTGGAACTCGGCGCCGACGGCGTGCTCATGAACACCGGCATCGCTGCCGCCCAGGACCCCGTCCTCATGGCCGAAGCGATGAAACATGCAGTGATTGCCGGACGCGCCGCTTACCTCGCCGGCCGCATGACAAAGAAGCTCTACGCCACCGCCAGTTCCCCGGTGGAAGGCGTCGTTCGTTGATCGGGTGATCGGGCGCCAGGGAAGAATTGAAATTTTGAAATTTTAGAATTGGAAATTTGAAGACTACGCCATTCGATTTGTTGGGATCACTTTCGGGACCAGTCTGAATTTGTAGGTCCCGGCGCCCTCAACCGGGGTCCCCGGCAGGCGCGGGTTTCGCCTGCTGGGGTGGTCGTCGGGACTGGCCCTTGATCCGACTCAAATCTGAGCTGCCGCGGGCGCCCTCGCCCGAGGCAACCCTGACAAATCGGCAATCGACAATCGGCAATCAACAATCTAATCTTTCACACCATGCGCGTTACTTGTGCAATCGCGCTTCTCGGCGTCCTCTGCGTCCTCGGTGTTGCGACCCCCACCTCGTTCGCCCAGACCCGCACAAAGTCTCCCGCCGCGATCCTCCCCAACGGATCTCTGGGCCAACCCTACTACTACCAACTCGGGACTCCGCAGCAGGGAACACCGCCGTGGCGCTTTCGCAGCGTTAGCGGTTCGTTGCCACCCGGCATCGCGCTTGACCCCGCCGGCGTCCTGGCCGGCACGCCCACTGCGCCCGGCGAATTTCACTTCACCCTCGAAGCCACCGATTCATCGCCCACGCCCGTCGCCAAGACACGCGATTACCTCCTCACCGTGCCCCCGCCCGCCGTCGCCCAGACCCGCACAAAGTCTCCCGCCGCGGTCCTTCCCAACGGATCTCTGGGCCAAGCCTACTTTTATCAACTCGGGACTCCGCAGCAGGGAACACCGCCGTGGCGCTTTCGCAGCGTTAGCGGTTCGTTGCCACCCGGCATCGCGCTTGACCCCGCCGGCGTCCTGGCCGGCACGTCCACTGCGCCCGGCGAATTTCACTTCACCCTCGAAGCCACCGATTCATCGCCCACGCCCGTCGCCAAGACACGCGATTACCTCCTCACCGTGCCCTCGCCCCTGACCGTTGCTTGGACAAAGCCGCCGCAGGTGACCGCCGCCGGCGCCATCGCCGGCGAAATCCAGGTGACCATCGGCACTGCCGGCGCACTCGACCTCACCGTCATCGTGGTCGCCGTGAACACCGTCAACAAGGCATTCACGCTCGGGTACCAGCACATCTCCCTCGGCGCCGGTTCGCAGCGCATTTCCTTCGGCGCCACGCTCCCGCGCGACACCTACATCGTCCACGCCGACGCCGTCGCCGAAGATTCCGAGACCGGCAAAATCTACCGCGCCCGCCTGCAAACCGACGCGCTCACGGTGCCATGATCCCCGACAAAAAAAATGCGGCGCTCTCCTCCGCGCCGCCGGCAACAGAAACCGAAACTGAAACTGAAACTATTTCTTCAGCTCCGCCGTCCAGTTCACCACCAAATTCAGCGGCGCCGCCGCGTCGCGCGACCCAACATTGAACAGGAACCGCTTGCCATCCCGGCTTACGTCATACGCCACCCCGCTTGCGGACGCGTCCTGGTGAAACAACTGCCGCACTTGCCCCACCGAGAATTCCGCCCCTTTCTCGCTCACGTCGGCCGAGAACAGGGTGTCGGCGGCGTCGAAAAAGAACAGTTCCTTGCCGTCGCCGCGCCACGCCGCGTAGTCGCCCCCATTCACCGACACCTGCCATTTGCCGCCCTGTCCCGATGCCGCCGCCACGTACACCTGGTCGGTCCCCGACTCGTTCGAGGTGTACGCGATCCATTTCCCGTCCGGCGAGATGCGGAAATGCGTGATGTTGGCCTGCGGATTAGCGGGCGCGATCAACAGCGTTGACTTGCCTGTGCCGTCCACCGCCAAGGAATAAATCGACTGGCCCGTCGGCCCCGTGTTACCCGTATACAAAATCGTCTTCCCATCCGGAGTCCAGGTTGGAAATGCATACGACCTTCCGGGCTCCTGCCCGACCAGCCGAGGCTTTCCGCCGCCATTGCTCGGCACGATATACAGCGTCCCATCGCCTTGCAGTGCTCCCGGCGTCAGGGCCGCGTACGCAATCGTCTGCCCGTCCGGCGACCAGGCCGGCTGGAGCTTGGTCGGCGCATCGAACGTCAGCCGGGTCTTGATCTGTCGCGCGGTGTCGAAGGCCCAGATGTCTTGTGACGGCGACCCGTAGGCCACCGCGATCTTGTTCCCGTCCGGCGCGATTCGCGCATCCATGTACAGCCCGCGATCCCCCACCAACCCGAGTTGCTTGCCCGAGCGGTCGAACCACGTTAATTGCGACCCGACGCTGGCCGACCCCGTCTGATACGTCATCACCCCATTGCTGGAGACGGAAAACAGCGTCCGCCACACGCTGTCGTCGTACTGCACCCGGTCCACCACCGGGACCGCCTCGCCCGACAACGTCCCGCTCTTCGGATCGAAACGCTGCGCCATCACCGCGGTTTGCGCGTGGAACAGCAGGTACCCGGAAGCGTACTGGCCTCCGGAGTCGGTCGCGATCAACAGCTTGTTTTCCTTGCCGTCCAGAGATGCGAAGTAGATGCCGTTCTGCTCGCGCCTGCCTCCGCTGTGGTTCGTTGCCAGGTAGAGGAAGTGCTTACCATCGGGCAAGAACCAAGGCCAGCGATGCGTCGTGTGCCGGCTCAGGTCCAGCTTGGTCACCGGCTGCGGCGTTCCGCCCTGCGCGCTGACGCGCACCAGCGCCTGGTTAAAGTCTGGCGCATAGACGATCACGTTGTCCTTGCTCCACGTGCCTCCACGCGCATCCGTCGCGTCCGTCAGCACTGCGATCGGGCCGCCGCTGGCCGGGACCTTGTTCAGCTTCCCGTTCGCAAAAAATCCGATGTACTTCCCATCCTCCGACCAGAACGGAGCATAAGCTCCGTCGGTTCCGTCCAGCCTCGTCGCCGACGGGCTGTTCAAAGCTCGCACCCACAGCGCTTTGGGACTATCTGGCCCCCTGGCAGCGAAGGTGATCTTCTCGCCATCGGGCGAAATCACGGCCACTCCGGCGAAATCGCCCATCGACTCGAATGCCGTCTTCTCCGGCGGCAGAATCGTCGCGTGGATTGGCCGCGCTGCGGGACGTGACCAGAACTGCATCGCCCCTGCGATCGCCAGCAGCACCGCGATTGCCGCCACCGCCCACGCCACCCACTCGCGCCCTTTCGCCTGCGCCTTCGGCTGCTTGGCCACCGCGGCCGCCGCCGTCTGCGATGTCCAGTTCAGTTGCAGCTTTAAATCATGCGCCGTCTGCATGCGCTCGTCCGGATCTTTGGCCAGACAGCTTCTGACCACCATCTCCAGCGCCGGTGGCGTCAGCGGCTGGATGGTCGACATCGGCTCCGGCTCTTTCTCCAGGATCGCGGCCAGCACGCTGATTTGCGACTTGCCCTCGAATGCCCGGTGCCCGGTCGCCATCTCGTACAGCACGCAACCCAGGCTGAAGATGTCGCTGCGCGCATCGGCTTCCACGCCTTGCAGCACCTCCGGCGCCATGTACTGGAACGTCCCGACGATCGTCCCTTTCTGCGTCAGCGGCGACGCCGGCCCGGTCAGCGAGATCAGCGGCGTCGTCGGACTGGACGGCGTGAAGGGCGCCCCGCCCGACCCGGCTTTGGTTAGTTGTCCCGCCGCTACCCCGATCGCGACTGCCGCCGGCTTTGCCAGCCCGAAGTCCATCAACTTGGCGCCCGCCTTGGTCAGCATGATGTTCGCCGGCTTCAAATCGCGGTGCACGATGCCTTGCCGGTGCGCTTTGTCCAACGCGTCGGCGACTTCGCTTCCGATCTTCAGCACCTGTTCAATCGCCAGCGGCCCCTTCGCCAACCGGTCGGCCAGCGTCTCGCCTTCCAGGTACTCCATCACCAGGAAATCAATGCCGTCTTGCGACCCGACATCGTGCAGCGTGCAGATGTGCGGATGCGACAGCGAACTGATCGCCCGCGCTTCGCGCTCGAAGCGCTGCTTCAGGTCGGCATTCGATGAAAGATGCGAAGGCAAAACTTTGATCGCCACCGTGCGTTCCAGCCGCGTATCGCGCGCGCGATACACTTCGCCCATCCCGCCCGCGCCCGCCACGGACTGGATTTCATAGGGCCCGAGTTTGGTACCCGCTTGCAGTGTCATGTTGAATGAAGGGCTGGAGTGCCATCCCCTGGCTGGGCGGAATTATAGACTGGTGGCCCGTTTTCCGGCATCAGCGATTTGTTGTGTAGTTTGGGGTGCGCCGACATTTCTGCCGAGACTGCTGGTGCGCGCCGGCCATCGCGCCATCTTTCTCACAACAAGAAATTCCTATCGCGCTCATGGAAATTTCCGCCTCGACTTCCACCCCACTTTTCCGTAATCTGGAAATACATCGGCCATTTTGCTGTCGTCTGTGCAGCGCCGCTAACCGCTAATTGCTAATTGCTGTTTTTCCGGAGGCATTCATGAGCGCCGCTCGCGTTCCAACCAATCCTGCTCAGGCACATGACGTCGAAGACGTCGAAGAAAAGATCCGTATTCGCGCTTACCTGCTTTTCGAAAAGCGCGGCGGAGAACACGGTCACGCCCTCGCCGACTGGCTCCAGGCCGAGGCCGACATCCAGCGCAACAAGCTGAGCGCGCCGCCGGTTCGCTTCACACCGTTCAAGAAATCTCGGACCAGGCGCACCAGCTTCTAATTTGTCGCGACTGAATAATTTGGTACTCAGCACTCCGGACTAGAACTGGTTTCAAAGTCGTTTCTTGGGAAGGGCACGGCTTCAGCCGTGCCGCCGAGCCCGCAAGAATACTGGGCTTTAGCCCCTGAGGGATTAACCTCCGACGCCCTGACCGACTTTTGAAACCAGCTCTAGGTGCTCGCTTTCAGCAGCTTCAGCCAGCGTTGCCAGCCCTCGTCGTGCGCTTTTTTGTTGGCTTCGTTCCCGCTGGGATCCTCGCCCGCGCGCATGAAGCCGTGTCCCGCGCCTTCGTAGGTCACAGGATCGTACTTCTTGCTCGCGGCTTTCATCTTCTGCTCGGTATCGGGAATGGTGGCGTCGATGCGGGCGTCGTTGCCGGCGTAGAAGCCGTACACCGGCGCAGTGATATTCTTGATCGCGTCATCCGGCGGCGGTGGCCCGTAGAACACAAACGCCGCCGCGAGATCTTTGCGCACGGTCGCAAAGCGAAACGACATCCCGCCTCCCCAGCAAAATCCCGCGACCGCCAGCTTGCCATTCGACGCCGGCAGCTTTTTCGCGTAGTCGGCGGTGGCGTTCAAGTCGGCCATCACCTGGTCGGGCGGCAGCTTGGAGTTGGCCTCGCGCGCCGCGTCGCCGCTGGGGAAATCGCTCGACCGTCCGCCACCCGGCGCCATGCCTGACAGCAGGTCGGGCGCGATGGCGATGTACCCGTTGGCCGCAAGCTGGTCGGCGACGCCGCGCACCCAGTCGGTCATGCCGAAGATTTCATGGATCACCACCACCACCGGCGCCTTCGTCTTCACTTCCGGATAGACGACGAACGCCTGCACTGCGCGATCGCCGTGCTTGATGGTGACCCACTCGCCGTGACGCGGGCTCTTCTCCAGCTTCGCCTTCGCCCAGTCCTGATCGCCCATGGACGGAGACGGAGCGCGTGCCGGTGTGGACTGTTGCGCAAACGCGGAAACGGCCAGCAACAGTAGCAGGGAAGCGAGGGTTGTGATGCGAGTCGAGTTCATGGGTTGTAGAGATGCACGGCGGCGCGAAAAGATGCGTGACAAGTACCGAGTACCTGGTACTGAGTACCGAGTACCGAGTGCTGAGCGGGGAGCGAGTGGTGCGGTGGAGCCTGCCCCGAAGCGCAGCGAGGGGATCACCAGATCACCCGATCTCCTGATCACCGGATTGTCCGCTTCTTGGTTTTGGCTTTCGATCACCCGATCACCCGATCTCCCGATCACCCGATGACAGATTCTGCTTTTGCTGACGACTAGAGCCTGCCCCGAGCGAAGTCGAGGGGACTGACGACTGTTCTTTCACCACATCCCCATCTCCCGCTGATACCACATCAGGTTTCGCCTCAGCTCGCGGCACAGCTTGGTGATCGCCTGCGCTTTCTGCGGCGAGATTTCCCCGCCAATCACCATCGACATTGTCCTCGACAGAATCTGGTGGATCGCCACCGCATCTTCCGGATACGGCATCCCAAATATCGCCGGCAGCCACGCATACCACTCCGCGTGCAGCCAGCATTCGTCGCGACCTCCGTCCGCCGGACGCCCGCACATCGTGCCATTGCCTCGCCGCCGCGTGCACACCGCAGCCGTCGCCAGCGCAGTTGTTTCCGGTTGCCCCACCCTTATCTCGCCCGGGGTTGGCGAGATAGGGTGGGGTAGTCCCGAATGTCCAGCCCGTTCAAGGGCCTCTTGCCTTTGCGTTTCTATTACCCGATCACCCGATTGCCCGATCACCGGATTCTCTGCCGGTCTCCCGATCACCCGATTCTGATGCGGGGGCTCGTTCATGAACTTCCTTATCGGTACATCAATGATGATTGCTTTCCGTGGCTGCATCTCTTCTCCAATCTTGCCGTCGACCATCGACCGTCGACCATCGACCCAAAAGCAAAATGGGCGCACGGGAACTTTCCCGGCGCCCAACCTTCTACTTCTATTTTACCAATTCCGAGGGGGTAAACCCGCCACATCGCCCGAGACTTTATTCCCGTTGCTTGCAGCGACTTAGCTCGAATTTGCAGAAAAAGGGGGCTTGACAAGAATTTCCCGTCACCGCGCCAAACTGAGAAAAATGGGGCGTTCCGTTGCAGGAGCAATCAACTGACCGCGCCATCGGCCAGAGCCTGCTTCGAGCGAAGTCTTCCCAAAACAGTCCGAAGGACGACAGTTCATAGCCCGACACGTGAGTGCCGGGAGAGGTTTCTCCTATAAGATTCGAGTCCCGTGGAGCTTGCCCTGAGCGCAGCCGAAGGGGACGGCACAATTATGGGAGCGCACACCTTCGTCAGCGTCCGCATTCATTATGTGTTCGGCACCGCTTCACGCGAACACGCCATCAAACCTGACATGCAACCGCGATTGTGGTCCTACATCGCCGTCATCGCGCGAAATATCGGCGCGACGGTGTATGCCGTTGGCGGAACGGATGATCACGTTCATGTGTTCATCGGGGTCCCGGCGATGATGTCCGTCGCCAAAGCGGTGCAGGCGATCAAGGCGAATTCATCGCGGTGGATACGCGAGACCGCGCCGGGATTTACGTGGCAGGAGGGATACGCCGCGTTCAGCGTGAGCATTTCGCATACGGATGCGACCATCGCGTATATCCAGAACCAGGCGGAACACCACAAGCGGCGAGGTTATGGGGAAGAACTCGCGGCGATGTTACGCAAGCACCACATGCGCGCGGTGACCTAGTGAGGGCGCGCGCATGCCCTCGGAACAAGATGTGACAAGCGATGCGAAGTCGTACCGTCCCTAACGGGACTCCAGATAAATTAGGTCCACGCGTCCCCGGCACTCACGTGCCGGGCTATGAACTGCCGTCCCTGCGGGGCTCCGGAAAAGTTAGGTGCACGCGTCCCCGGCACTCACGTGCCGGACTATGGACTGGCGTCCCTGCGGGACTGGATACAGAGTCCGTAGGACGATAGTTCATAGCCCGGGACGTAAGTCCCGGATCGCATGTGTAATGACGTTCTGAGTCCCGTAGGGACGGCACAATTTACCGCGTGGCCGTCGAATAAAAACCGCGCCGCTGAAAGACCCCTCACTGGTCGACGGCAAACAAAAAAGCCCCACTCTTGCGAGCGGGGCTCTAACTGAGGGCTGAAAGCTGAGAGCTGACAGCCGGCGCGCTTCGCGCGCCTAGTACATGTCCCCCATGCCGCCGTGGCCGCCGGGCATCGACGGAGACTTCTTGTCCTCCGGGAGCTCGGCCACCAAAGCTTCGGTGGTCAGCATCAGGCTGGCAATCGAGCCCGCGTTCTGCAACGCGGTGCGCGCGACCTTGGTCGGGTCGATGACGCCGGCTTTCACCAGGTCTTCGAACTCGCCGGACTGCGCGTTGTAGCCAAAGTTCGGGTCCTTGCTGTCCCGAATCTTGCCGACCACCACCGCGCCTTCCTCGCCGGCGTTGCCGACGATCTGGCGCAGAGGCTCTTCCAGCGCGCGCTTCACGATGTTGGCGCCGATAAGCTCATCGCCGGTCAGCTTGAGCTTGTCGACGGCGTCCACGCAGCGCAACAGGGCCACGCCGCCGCCGGGGACAATGCCTTCCTCGACTGCCGCGCGGGTAGCGTGCATGGCGTCCTCGACCCGAGCCTTCTTTTCCTTCATTTCGGTCTCGGTCGCGGCGCCCACCTTGATCACCGCCACGCCGCCCACCAGCTTCGCCAGGCGCTCCTGGAGCTTCTCGGTGTCGTAGTCGCTGGTGGTCTTTTCGATCTGGGCGCGGATTTCCCTTACCCGGCCTTCGATCTCGCTGTGCTTGCCCTTGCCCTCGACGATGGTGGTGTTGTCCTTGTCGATGGTGACGCGCTTGGCACGGCCCAGGTCGGCAAGCTGAACGTTTTCCAGCTTGATGCCCAGGTCTTCGGTGATCGCCTTGCCGCCGGTCAACGTAGCGATGTCCCCTAGCATGGCCTTGCGACGGTCGCCGAAGCCCGGCGCCTTGACGGCGACGGCCTGCAGCGTGCCGCGCAGCTTGTTCACTACCAGGGTCGCCAGGGCTTCGCCCTCAACGTCCTCGGCAATGATCAGCAGCGGCTTGCTGGAACGCGCAATCTGCTCCAGCAGCGGCAGCAGGTCCTTCATCGAGCTGATTTTCTTTTCGTTGATCAGGATGTACGGGTCCTCGAGCACGGATTCCATGCGCTCGGGGTCGGTGACGAAGTAAGGCGACAGGTAGCCGCGGTCGAACTGCATGCCTTCGACCACTTCGAGCTGCGTCTCCATCGTCTTGGATTCTTCCACCGTGATGACGCCGTCCTTGCCGACTTTCTTCATGGCCTCGGCGATAATGCGGCCGATGGTCTCGTCATTGTTGGCGGAGATGGTGCCGACTTGCGCGATGGCGTTCATGTCGCCGGCCACGGGCTTGCTGAACTTGTCCAGCGCGCCCGGGATGCGTTTGCCGTCCTTGTCCACCGTGCCGGTGATGGCGAAGACGGCCTTCTCGATGCCGCGCTTCAGCGCCATGGGATTGGCGCCGGCGGCCACGGTCTTTACGCCCTCGCGGAAAATGGACTGCGCCAGCACGGTGGCGGTGGTGGTGCCATCGCCGGCGACGTCGCTGGTCTTGCTGGCGACTTCGCGCACCATCTGCGCGCCCATGTTTTCCAGGGGGTCCTTGAGTTCGATTTCCTTGGCTACGGTCACGCCGTCCTTGGTGATGGACGGAGAACCGAATTTCTTTTCGATGACCACGTTGCGGCCCTTGGGGCCGAGCGTGACCTTGACGGCGTCCGCCAGTATATTGACGCCGCGCAGGATCGCCTGCCGCGATTCCTCGCCATGAACAATCTGTTTCGCCATATCTGTGTATCTCCTCTTCGTTCGATAGCTGTGTGGCACCGCCGCTCTCGGCTGTGCGCAAAATGTCTCTGTGTTACCGCCGCGAGCCGGCTTTTTCTTCCTTCTTCGAGCCGACGAGGATGCCGAGCACTTCTTCCTCGCGCATGATGATCAGCTCTTCGCCGTCAATCACGATCTCGGTGCCGGAGTACTTGCCGAACAGCACGCGGTCGCCCTCTTTTACGTCGAGCGGGCGGAGCTTGCCCTCTTCGTTGACCTTGCCTTTGCCGGCGGCGATGATTTCGCCTTCCTGCGGTTTGTCTTTGGCGGAGTCGGGAATGATGATGCCGCCACGCGTGGTTTCTGCTTCTTCCACCCGGCGGACCAGAACGCGGTCATGCAGGGGAGTGAATTTAGCCATGAAACGACCTCCTTTTTCAGATGCCTACACACTGATTTTATCGTTGTTGTCTTACGCTAAGTGGCTGTGCTTGCAACTTGATATCGCCAGAAAATCTTTACCGTGGTTCGAGTGTTAGCACTCTCGCCTATCGAGTGCTAAGTGTAAACGGCGGGAATTCTGTTTGTCAAGGGATCTGAGGGGTTGAGGGGAGTGCTCCAAAGGGATGGGGAGACTCAACAGATGAAAGATGCAACGCGGCCGGCACGGCTCCTTCGACTTCGCTCAGGACAGGTTCCGCCGTGCCCTCCGATAACCCATTCTTAGAACTGATCAGTGGAGACACGCGTTTCACGAAGGGTTGGCCGGGCGTTTTTCCGACGCTGCGGCGAGGGGCAGGAAGATGGAGAAGACGGTGCCGGAGCGATGCGGGGTAGTCCGGGAGCGAACGCGGATGGAGCCAGCGTGTTTGTCCACGATCTGGCGCGAGACCCACAGTCCGAGGCCGGTGCCCGCGTTCTTCTTGGTAGTGAAGAAAGGCTCGAAAATCCGGGCCAGGTTTTCGGGCGCGATGCCGTGGCCGTTATCGGCAAAGGTGACCCGCACGCCACGACTCTCCGGCGAGCGCCAATCCGGTGACGAGGCGACCTTGATCTGAAGGCGTCCACCGGGCTGGAGCGCATCGATGCCGTTGCTGATGACGTTGGAAAAAACCTGGCGAATTTCACCTTGCGAGCCCAGCACCTGAAGATGCGCGCGGTAGCGCTTGTCGACCGCGAGGTTGCGGGCCTCGATCCTGGTTTGCAGCAGCGCGAGAACATTATCGAGGAGTTCAGCCGGGTCAAAGCGGACGGGCGCGCTCTGGTCGCGATAAAAACCGAGAGTCTGCTTGGTGATGTGGGCGACGCGCTGGAGTTCGGTATCGGCGAGATCGAGGTGCTGGCGGGTGGCTTCCGGGAGATGCTCAGCGGCGCGAGCCAGGTAGAGGAGGTTGGTGACGGCGGCCAGGGGATTGTTGATTTCGTGCGCGATGGTGGCGGCGAGGCGGCCGGCGGAGGCCAGCTTTTCCGATTTGATCAGAGCTTCTTCCGCCTGCCGGCGCAGGGTCATTTCCTGGACCAGATGCAAGGCGCCTTGGGCGGCTTCACGTTCGGCAATCACGGCGGCGAGCGCCAGTCCGCTGACGGAGATGACGGCCAGGAACACTTGGAGCAAAGTGGCGCCGCGGATGGGGTTGGGCTGAACAAAAGGTCCAAGGCCGGTGGCGGTCTCCCAGATGGCAACGGCGGCGATGAGAGCACTGACCACGGCCGAGCCCGCGATTTCAAATCGAATGGCGGCCCAGATGACAAAAGGAAACACCAGGAAGCCCAGCACGTTGTCGGCGGCGCCCAAGCCGAAGCGATGGCCGAAGACCAGGAATGCAACCCCCGAGGCGGCGGCCGCCAATCCGGTGAATTCGAGGCGACTTTCAAACTGCAGGCGCGCGAGTCGAGAAAAACTCAGGATCAGGGGAGCGACGACGATGACACCCATGGCATCGCCCAACCACCAGATCAGCCAGGCCGAGGTGAACCCCGACCAGGGCTTCACGCCGGTGAGATTGAGTGAGGTGACACCGACCGTGGCCGCAATGGTGGTGCTCAACCCGCCGAGAAGCACCAGCGCAAGGACGTCCTGAAGACGGGGCAGAGCCGCCCGGAATCCCGGAGTCTTGCGCACCAGCCAGGCAGCCACGAGCGCGCTGCTGGTGTTTCCCACCGCAATGCCGAGGGAAGCGGCGTGCGGAACCGGACTGAAAAAATTCACCAGAAACGCGCCCGCCAGGATCGCGGGCCACATGCCATATCCCCACACCAGCATGGCGGCCAGAGCGATACCGGCCGGCGGCCAAACGGGGGAAACATTGCCGCTGGTGAAAGGAATGGCGAGACCGATCCGTCCAGCTAGAAAATACGCGGCCAGGACGATGGAGAGCCGGGTAAACAGGACAGCGCGAACCGGCGAGGCGAGGTGGCGCGGCCGCGGATAAGGGAAAGAAGGGAACACGAAACCTCGTCGGGGACGCCTCGAGGCGAAGTGGAAACAGGATACACCGGCGGCGCGGATTATGGGGGAGGGGCGGACTACAAGCTATCTCATAAATCCGTGTGGAGTGGCACAGGGGCTAAAGTGTGTGCGTGAGAACTAACTTGTAATGCACAGGGCAAGTGAGGCAGAAAGAGGCATGTCGCGATTTCTGCCTTACAGTCCGGATCAGGTGTATCTACTGCCGCCC
>JBEKZP010000036.1:0-29294 GCA_049509755.1 Terriglobales bacterium
ACTCGCCGGGCCGCAAATTCAGCGACCGCACCCTTCGTGGGTTCAGTCAAACCGATTGAATCCGACATCCGCGACCCTTCAGCGAGACGAGCGCTGTAGTTGTTCAGAGATTCCCTAATTGCTCTCATGCACGCGCCCGTGCCAACTTCCCGCTTTTCCACCGTAAATAACCGATAATCACCCTTGTCTTTTCCCCCGCTTCGCCTATATTTCTTTTTAGCACCGAACGGACCCGAAATTGGCCACCATCGATTACGCTCTCGAACGCGGACTTCCCGCCAACATTGACGCCGAGCGCTCCATCCTGGGCGCCATCCTGCTCGATAACTTCACCTACACGCAGGCCTCCTCCGAGAACCTTCAGGCCGACGATTTCTCGCTCGACTCGCACCGCCGCATTTACGGGCGCATCGCCGAGCTTGCCGATTCCGGCCGTCCGGTGGACCTGGTCACGCTCGCCGAGGAGCTTTCGCGCCGCAAGGAAGTCGAGGCCATCGGCGGCGTCGCCTACCTGTCCTCGCTCACCGACGGCCTGCCGCACCGGCCCAACATCGAGCAGTACGTGCGCATCGTCAAGGACAAGGCGCTGCTGCGCGGCCTCATCTTCGCTTCCAACGCCGCCGTCGCCCGCGCCATGGACGAGGCCGAACCGGCGCAGGATGTCCTGACCTCCGCCGAAGCCGCCATTTACGAGCTCTCCGACAAGCGCTTCACCTCCGGCTTCCGCGACGTGAAGCAAATCGTGAAGGAGTCGTTCGGCTCGATTGATGCGCTCTACGAACGCGGGCAGCGCGTCACCGGCCTGGAAACTCACTTCGTGGATCTCGACAACCTGACTAGCGGACTGCAGCGCTCCGACCTGATCATCATCGCCGGGCGTCCTTCCATGGGCAAAACCGCCCTGGCGCTCAACATCGCGGAGAACGCGGCGGTGAAGGACAACAAGGTGGTCGGCATGTTCTCGCTGGAAATGTCGCGCGAGGCGCTGCTGCTGCGCCTGCTCTGCTCCAACGCCATCGTGGACGCGCACAAGCTGCGCACCGGCTTCCTGGGCCGCGACGATTATCAGAAGCTGGTGGCAGCGCTGGGCCGCCTTGCCGAAGCCCCTGTCTTCATTGACGACACGCCCGGCATTACCATCAGCGAAATGCGCGCCAAGGCCCGCCGCCTGCAGCACCAGATGGGCGGACGGCTCGACCTGCTGATCGTGGACTACCTGCAACTGATGTCCGGCGGCGCGCCCGGCGGCAAAGCGCGTTTCGAGAACCGCACCCAGGAAGTTTCCGCCATCTCGCGCGGACTGAAGCTGCTGGCCAAGGAACTGCGCGTGCCGGTGATCGGACTGTCGCAGTTGAGCCGCGCTCCGGAAAGCCGCGGCGGCGATCATCGCCCGCAGTTGTCCGACCTGCGTGAATCCGGCTCCATCGAGCAAGACGCCGACCTGGTCGGGTTCATCTTCCGCGAAGAGGTCTACAACCCCACGCCGGAAAACGAAGGCTTCGCTGAGTTGATCATCGCCAAGCAGCGCAACGGCCCCACCGGCAAGGTGAATCTCGCATTCCTGAAGCGCAGCACGCGGTTTGAATCCAGGGCCGGCGAGTCGGAATAGCTCTCAGCTATCAGCCCTCAGCTCTCGCTCGTACCTACCGATAACCGATCACCGAAAACCGACTACCCTCTCCGTTGTTATACTGACCGTTTATGCTGCGAGTCCGCTTCGCGCCGTCACCCACGGGATTTCTGCACGTTGGCAGCGCGCGCACCTTCATCTTGAATTGGCTCTACGCCCGCCACAACCGCGGTGCCATGATCCTGCGCGTGGACGACACCGACGTGGAGCGCAACACCGAAGCCTCGCTCACCTCCATTTTCGAGGGCCTGCGCTGGCTCGATCTCCCCTGGGACGAGCAATACCGCCAGTCGGAGCGCCTGGCACTGCACAAGCAGATGGCGGAGGCGATCTTCGCCAAGGGCATGGCGTATCGCGATTTCACCCCGGCACATGAAGGCGACAGCCCGAGGCCGGTGGCGCAGGGCGCGTGGCTATTCAATCCCGGTGTGCGCGAGATGTCGCGCGAGGAGAGCGACCGCCGCGCCGCCGCCGGCGAGCCGTTTGCGCTGCGTTTCCGCGTGCCGCGCGAGCCGGAGCGGATCATTCGCTTTGACGACGCCGTCTATGGCGACCAGGCCAAGTCTACCGCCGACATCGAGGATTTCGCGCTACTGCGTTCCGACGGCATGCCGACATATCACATGGCCTCCTGCGCCGACGATGCCGACCTCCGCATCAGCCACATTATTCGCGGCCAGGACCACCTCACCAATACCTTCAAGCACGCGCTGATTTTCGAAGCCGCCGGCGCCGCCGTGCCGCAATTCGCGCACCTCCCGTTACTGATGGCGCCCGATGGCACCAAGCTCTCCAAGCGCAAGCACGGGCCGGTGGTGAGCGTCACCACCTATCGCGACGCCGGATTTTTGCCGGAGGCGTTCGTCAACTTCCTGTGCCTGCTGGGCTGGTCGCCGAAAAACGATCGCGAGATGCTGACGCGGCAGGAGTTGATTGACCTTTTCTCGCTGGAGGGCATCAATCGCGCCAACGCGGTGGTGAATTTCAAAGAGCCCGCCGCAACGCCGGAAGAGATGTTCGACCCCAAGGCGATCTGGCTGAACGCCGAGCACATCCGCGCCCTGCCGGTGGAGCAGTTGAGCGAACGCCTGCTGCCGGTGGTGCGCGAGGCGGGGTTTGATATTTCACCGGAGCGGATGCAGCGCATCACGCCGCTGGTGCGCGAGCGGATGAAGCTGCTGAAAGACGTGCTCACCGTCGCCGACTTCTTCTTCGTGGACCAACTGCCGCCGTACGATCCCGCGGAGCTGGTCCCGCAAAAGGGCGATGCGGCGATGGCGCTCAAGGCTCTGAAGAAAGCGCGCGAGGTGCTGGCCGCGACCGAGTTCAAGCACGACGCGCTGGATGCCGCACTGCGCGCCGCCGCGCAAGAACTGGGATTGAAGGCAGGCCAGATGTTCCAGCCGATCCGGGTTGCGGTCTGCGGCCGCAAGAATGCCCCGCCGCTGTTCGAGACGTTGGAAGTCCTGGGGAAGGAGAAGACCCTGCAGCGAATCGAGCAGGCAATTGGGAAGATGAGCAGCGCCTGACCTTGCCCCGGAAAAACAAGTCAGCGGCCCCCGTACCGCGCTCTATTCAGAGTCTTCAGAAACCGAAGTATGTACGAATCGCGGGACCCCAAGATTCCCAAAGCTTAGTCACCTGTTCGGCTGCTGCGATTACGGTCGGGAACCCCGCAACCATCGCCTTCAGAGTACCCAGCGAGCGGTTTTCAGGCGTGGCCTGGGCTTGCTCTGCAATCCCGGCGAGCACTTCAGTCGCCTCCTTCTTTTGCCCATCACTGAGTTTTCCGTCGGTCATGACGGCCTCGGTCAGCTCCTTAAGTGCCTTTGCGAGTTCCTGGTGCGTGTCGTCGGCGTTAGCGAACGCCTGAATAGTCGCATTGATCGTGCCGACCTGTTTCCCCAGATTCAAGTTCGCCACGTTGCCGCCTGTAATGTTTATCTGAACTGTATTCGGCATTTCCGGCCTCGCCATCGCTATCGAGAATAAGAGAAATGCAAAATTAGCTTTCGAGGGGCCGTAGTTTTCTAATAGCTTATGGTGCCATTCAACCAGGAGAGCGCCTCTACTGTGAGGGTTATCCGCAATTTTTCGCGCCAGCTCTTCAAGCCTGCAATCCGTCAGCACCCTTCGATAGTCGGCCTCATCTGTCATTCGCAGCAATCAACACGGGAACGATGTCCGCTTCAGATGTTTCAAAGTAGTTGTTGAACCGGTCGGGGACCTTCAGCGGAATTTTTTTCGGGTCATCGTACTCCCCCTCCGCAAGGACGCCAGATGGGGTAACGACCATGTAAACCTGCCGAAGTAACCCGTGCTGTACCAGGAGGTGGAGCGCGTAAGCCAGTGTGAATGAGTCAACTTTTCGCAAGGACTCAGAAAGCACTCGAGGGTCCAGCACGTTCCAGTCAGGATGCGTTCGTATCCATTCGCGTATTTCGAGCAGTGCTCGTTTCAGCTGTGGATGTTCAGCGGCTAAAGTATCGAAGTTTGTCGGTAACATAATCCACTTCCGCTGCGCTGCACTGCGCAGAAAAGATCACCTCGTGCGCTTCCCGGTCGCCGAGCAGGGTGCGATACTCCCTGCTGAGTGTTCCGTCCTTTGTAGGCAACCAATTAACCGACAAATGCGTGCACCTGCTGTTTTTCGCTGCTAGCACGTCATTGATGGCTTGCTTTGCCTCTGTAGATGCGAACAGGTTCCCTTGGGTCGCATGCGACTCGAAAGACATTCTGTTGCTGACCGAATCTTCGAGTCTTGTATCGCGGAACTGGTAGATGTGTTGGTTCTTCTGTTCCTCATCTATCATCCGACGGCGGGCCTTCGAGAGGTCCCAAGCATCGATGTTGCCCTTGTCCAAGGCTGGTCCCAGCATCTTCCATATTTCAGCTAACCAAGAGTTGATTCTCTTCCGCGATTGATCCCGCTGTACTCTGAGTTCCAGCAAATCCGGGCTATTCCACCGCGCGATAAGGACGATGCGCAGATCTTCGGGGACGAATAGCCTCCACAGCCCACCGTCCTCCTGCTTTTCCTCACCAGTAAATCGTTCGAATTGCATGTGGCCATACAGCTTGAGCATCCAATCGAGGGGCTTTTTTGTGGGGTTCCACAGCCTGAAGTCACCGTAGACGAAGTGATTCTTGGCAGTTTTGACGTTCGGGAAGGACATCTTCTTCTGCCAGTCCGTTCCCCAAAGTTGCTTCGCCACGGATTCGAACGCCATCGATTCGGCGACCGTTTTGTTTCGTGGTTTGAAATAGAAGATATGCTGGCCACCATTCTCCTCGGCCTCACGCACTAGGCCATACACCTGGTCCAGTGTTATTGCCTTCGAGGCCACGGCAGAGCGAAGATTTCGTTGTATTAGATCCGACTTGTTCTCCGCGGTAATGCGGACTGCCTCATGGTCCTTCGCCAAGCGAAGCAACTGTTTGACTTGTTCGCTGGTAGCAAACAGTTCGACCAACCGGAATAGCTCGTCTTGATTAGTGCTCATCGTTCTTCTGCTTGGGTTGCGTATGGTACGGAATGGAATTCTACTGCCAGACGACGATGCGCAGGAAATTTGTTGAATTTGTTACGGAATCGGAACATGAACGGCAGTTCCTGAGCGTTCCGCATGGTAAAAATGTATCTGGAGTCCTAGGAAATGAGTGCAGATCGAGCGTTCGAAGATAAAGTGAGCACGCCCGCCGCCGCGCCGGCGCCCGCTCCCTCCAATTTCATCCGCGACATCATCGTCGAGGACCTGAAGACCAAGAAGTACGGCAACGCGGTCGTCCAGACCCGCTTTCCTCCCGAGCCCAACGGCTACCTGCACATCGGGCACGCCAAGGCCATCTGCCTCGACTTCGGTCTGGCCGACGAGTTCGGCGGACGCACCAACCTGCGCTTCGACGACACCAACCCGGAAAAAGAAGAGCAGGAGTACGTGGACTCGATCATGGCGGACGTCCGCTGGCTGGGCTTCGAGTGGGACGGCCTCTACTACGCCTCCGATTACTTCGACCAGCTCTACGAGTGGGCCATCAAGTTGATCAAGGCAGGCAAGGCCTACGTTGACGACCTGACGGCCGACGAAACCCGTGAATACCGCGGCACGCTGACCGAGTCCGGCCGCGAGAGCCCCTACCGCAATCGTCCGGTGGAAGAAAATCTCGATCTGTTCACCCGCATGGCGAAGGGCGAGTTTCCCGACGGCTCGCGCGTGCTGCGCGCCAAGATCGACATGGCCTCGCCCAACATGAACATGCGCGATCCGGTGATGTATCGCATCCTGCACGCCTCGCATCACCGCACCGGCGACAAGTGGTGCATCTACCCGATGTACGACTACGCCCACGGCCAGTCCGATTCCCTGGAAAAAGTGACGCACTCCATGTGCACGCTGGAATTTGCCGACCACCAGCCGCTCTATCGCTGGTACATCGAACAGCTTGGCATCTTTCCGTCGCAGCAGATCGAGTTCGACCGCCTGAACCTGACCTTCACGCTGCTCAGCAAGCGCAAGCTGCTGCAGTTGGTGAACGAAGGCCACGTGCGCGGCTGGGACGATCCGCGCATGCCCACCATTTGCGGCATCCGCCGCCGCGGATACACGCCGGAGGCGATCCGCAATTTCGTTACGGCCGTGGGCGCCTCTCGCACCAACGGCATTGTTGACCTCGCCATGCTGGAGCACTTCGTCCGCGAAGACCTGAACAAGCGTGCGCCGCGCGCCATGGCCGTTCTGCGCCCGCTCAAGGTGGTGATTGATAATTACCCCGAGGGTCAGACTGACGAACTGGAGGCCATCAATAATCCCGAAGATCCGCAGGCGGGCAAGCGCAAGGTGCCGTTCTCGAAGGTGCTCTACATCGAGCAGGACGATTTCCGCGAGGTCCCGCCGCCCAAGTATTTTCGCCTTTCACCCGGACGCGAAGTGCGGCTGCGCTACGGCTACCTGGTCACCTGCACCGGCGTGAAGAAAAATGACAAGGGCGAGGTGGTCGAGGTCCACTGCACCTACGATCCGGCCACCCGCGGCGGCAACACGCCCGACGGCCGCAAGGTAAAGTCCACGATTCACTGGGTCTCGGCCGCGCACGCCGTGGACGCCGAGGTGCGGCTCTACGAAACGCTGTTCAGTAAGGAAGACCCCAGCCAGGTTGAGCCGGGGAAGGATTTCACCTCCAACCTCAATCCCAACTCTCTGGAGACCGTCAGCCACGCCAAGCTGGAGCCGTCGCTGGCCAATGCCGCCCCGGGCAGCCGATATCAATTCGAGCGCCTGGGGTACTTCTCCGCCGACCCCGATTCCAAACCGGGCAGGCCGGCCTTCAACCGCACCGTGGCCCTGAAGGACACCTGGGCCAAAATCGAGAAGCGCGCCGGGACGTAGGCAGGCGGTGACCTAAGTTACCCCTGCGCAGGCATTTGCCTGATTGACGGTTAGGGACAAACCACATATATTTTCGCCACCGTAACGGTAAAGCGGCCAGGCTTATCCCCAAAGGCCAAGGTGCGCTCCGGACGGGTGATTCCACAGGGACCAGCCCAAGCCCGTCCTGGCCAAGGAGAGCACAGCTTTCCTGACGGGCGAGTAAGCTTAACGAACAGCAGAGCCGCGCCATGGAAAACGTATTCATCGGGATCATCATCGTCCCCGGCATCTTTGCGCTGCTGTTTTTCTTCGTCTTCAGCTATCTCTACCGGCAGTCGCATGAGCCGTATTTCCGGGCGTGGCAGCTTGCCTGGGCCGCCTACTGCCTGCAATACGCGCTGTTGGCGTGGAATTATTTCTCCACCGAAAACGCCTTTGCGTTCATCGCTTCCAAGATCCTGTTCTGCGGCGTAGCCGCTGCCATCTTCGTTTCCACGCGCCTGGTGCAGGAAGATTACCGGCCGCACTGGTCCGATGTTGCGCTGGCCGCCGGTGCGGTGGCGCTCACGGTGCACAATCTCCTGGCCCACATCGAAAACGGCCGGTTCCAGGCGATGGCTCGACCGCACCTGGAACTCGAAGTCGGCATCGCCTTCGTGCTGGCATTCTCCGCGGCACGCTTCTACCGCCTCGGCCGCCAGCGCGACTCCGCTGGTTTCCGCCTGCTTGCCGGGTCTCTTCTCTTGTGGGTTCCCCTGCTGGTGTTGCGCCAGTTTCACGGGTTCTTCGATAAGTATTTTGGGCAGGTCGGCCATTTCCTGGGCACCATGCCGCAGATGCTGGTCGGCGTCGCCATGATCATCGTGTTGTTCGAACACGAACGCCGGCTGGTGCAGGAGAACGCGCTGGTGTTCTCCACTCTCGACGTGGACGCCAATTCCATGCTCAGTCCCGCCGAAGCGGCGCCCGCGCTGCTCAAGCTGCTGGACCGGTTCATGCGCTTGTGCCGCACCGAACGGGCCGCCATCAGCATCGCCGAGCGCTGGCGCGCCGTGTTGCCTTGCGTCAGCCGCGGTTTCGACCCCACCTTCACCGCCGACCTGGAAAACGAAGGCAGCGGCGAGTACCTCAGCGATATCGCATTCCGGCGCGGCGGCCTGGGGACTTTACGCAACGTCGCCCACATGACCGAGCCGCTGCCCGCCGGTGCGCCCCGCCGCTTCGAACGCTGCCAGGCCTTGCTGCAGCGTTATGACGTGCGCAGTCTGACCGCGGTGAGCCTGCAGACACGCGAACACAATTTCGGCGTCGTCCTTTTTCCCCACGACGAGCGCCGGGTGCTGGGCACCTCGCAGGTGCGGCTGCTTCTCGGCGTCGCCATGCAGATCGGCCTCACCCTGGAAAACTACGTGGTCATGAACGACGCCAAGCGGCGCACTCGCGAGTACGAACTGCTCACCCAGATGGGCCAGGTGATCAGCTCGCGCCTCGATTCCGACGAGGTTCTCCGCTCCATCCACAAGGAACTCGGATTGTTGTTCGACACCGAGACCTTCTACGTCGCCTTCCTCGCAGAAGACGAGGTGCGTTTTGAATTCGAATCGGTCAAGGGCGAGATCCTCCCCAAGCGCTCGCGCAAGACCGCGAACGCCATGACCGAGTACGTCATCCGCAGCGGCCAGCCCATGCTGGTCCGCTCCGAAATGGAGAAGGTCCGCGCGCGCCTCGGGCTTACTTTCGTCCCCGACATTCCGGCCAAGAGTTATTGCGCGGTGCCGATTTTCATCAACAACCATGCCGTCGGCATGCTGGCGGCGATGAATTTTGACCGCGAGTTCGTGTACGAGCAGCGCGACCTGGAATTGCTTCAGACCGCCGCCGGCCAGGTCGCCGTCGCCATCGAGAACGCGCGTCTGTTCAAGGAACAGCAGCGCCGGTCGCGTTATCTCGCCGTCCTGAACAACGTTTCCAAGGCCGCCATTTCCAGCCAGGATGCCGAGCAGATGCTGGCCGAGATTGTGAGCGAGATCCAGCAGAACTTCGATTTCGATCACATCGGCATCGGCATGCTCGATTACGTCACCAAGGAAATCGAAATCAAGGCCGAGGCGGGCGCCACCGCCTCCGGCGCCGGCAAACGGGTGCCCCTGGGCGCCGGCATCATTGGACGCTGTGCCCGCAGCAGCGAGATGGTGCTGGTGCAAGACGGCGATTCCAAGCTGGCCTCCATCCTGCCCGACGCGCGCTCCGTGCTCTGCCTGCCGCTGACCTATGGCGAAAGCCTGCTGGGAGTGCTCAACGTCGAGAGCCGCCGCGAAAAAGCCTTTGCCGACCAGGAAGTCCTTATCCTCCGGACGCTGGCTGACCTGCTGGCCACCGCGCTGCACAACGCTTTTGTCTTCCAGAAACTGCAGCAGCAGGCCATCACCGACAGCCTCACCGGCATCAAGACGCGCCGCTTTTTCCTGGAAAACCTGCAGACGGAATGGAAGCGCGCCTCGCGTTCCGGCCGCCCATTTTCGGTGGCCCTGATTGACCTGGACAAATTCAAGGCCGTGAACGACACCAGCGGACATCTGGAGGGCGACCTGGTGCTGGCGCGCGTGGGCCGCCTGCTGGAGCAGAAATCGCGGCAGTCCAACGTGGTGGCGCGCTACGGCGGCGACGAATTCGTCATCCTCATGCCCGAAACCGGCGCCGAACAGGCGCAGATTCTCTCCGAACGCCTGCGCCTCTGGATCGCCACCGACCCCATGCTGAACGAACGCCAAATCACCGGCAGCTTTGGCGTGGCCAGCTTTCCGCTGCACGGCGCCACCGCGGAAGAAGTGCTGCGGGTTGCCGACGCCGGCATGTACGTCTCCAAGCGGGTCGGCGGGAACTGCGTCTCCATCGCCGAGGAATTTCTCGGCTCCGGCAGCGCCATGGCTCAGCGGCAGTTGCTCACGGCGTTCATCGAGGGCTTCCTGCAGCGCGAACACACCGGTCCGGAGTCGGTCCAGGAACTCACCTCGACGATCAAGAAAATGTGCGCCGCCGCGGAGAGTCGCGAATCGCTGATGGAGGCGTTATGCGCCCTGAGCCGCGCTTCGGAAGGACGTGAAGTGCACGCCTCCGGCCTGGCCGAGACCGCGGCGCGCGATGTCGAGATGCTGGGGCGCGAACTCGGCATGAGCGACGACGAACTGCAGGACGTCACCTACGCCGCCCGCGTCCACGACCTCGGCAAGCTCATCCTGCCGGAAAAAATCCTCTGCAAACCCGGCCCGCTCACCGAAGACGAGTTTTACCTGGTCAAGATGCACCCTCTGGTCGGCGCCGAAATCGTCTCCTGCATACCCGCCAGCGACCGCCTGCAGGAGATCATCAAGCACCATCACGAGCGCTTCGACGGCGCCGGCTATCCCGACGGCTTGCGCAGCGAGCAGATTCCCCTCGGCTCACGCATGCTGGCCGTGGTGGATGGTTACCTCACCATGATGACCGACCGCCCGTTTGCCCCGCGGCTCTCCCAGGCCGAAGCGACGGCCGAACTGGAGCGCTGCAGCGGCACTCAGTTCGACGGCATGCTCGTCCGCCTGTACCTGGCTCAAGTCAGGGGCAAACAGAGGTCGGTCGCCCGCAGCCAGTAACTGCTCCCTACCCACGAGCACAGAATTTATCTGGATGTCATCCCGAACGCAGCGCCCGGTCTTGGGTGCTCGGTACTCACTTTTTCTTCCACTTCGGCCCCACCGCGCTCTCCACCAGGCTCTCGGCCACCGAATCCACCACCGGTTGGGGCACGGCTTCCAGCGCCTCGGCTTGACGCCGCCGCTTGCCCGCCTTCTTGGTCAACAACACGACGACGTGCGCGATGGCAGCATTGTCGGTGCCCATTCCTTCGGGCGTCTTCGCTTTTACTCCGACCGACGCCGGCTCAATGCCCAACAGCTCCGCGACCCGCTTCTGAATCAGCGCCGCGTGCGGCCCAATCTTGGGCTCGGCCAGGATGAGCGTGGAATCCACGTTCGCCACCGCGTATCCCGCGCGCTCCACATGCTCCAGCGCGGTCCGCAAGAACACCGCGGAGTCAGCGCCTTTCCAGCGCGCATCCGACGGCGGGAAGTAGGTGCCGATGTCCCCCGCCGCAATCGCGCCCAGCAACGCGTCGGTCAAAGCGTGCAGCAACACGTCTCCGTCGGAGTGCCCCGCCAACCCCTTGGGGTGAGCGATCGTCACCCCGCCGATCTTCAGCGGTATCCCGAGCTTGAACTCGTGTGAATCCCAGCCGTATCCGATTCTCATGACAAACCTTCAGCCACGGATTCACACGGATTCTCACGGATTTTTTTTCTTTCGTTATCGAACAGTAACCGACGGAATTGCGGGCGAATGCCAAAATTGAGGAGAAGGCCAACTTCGATGTTAGTCGCCTTCAAATAGTGCAGCAGCTGTGCCTCATGAGATCGCTCGAGCATGCGCGCGGACTTGAGTTCCAGCAAAACGCTGTTTTCAACCAACATGTCGGCCTTGAACTGTCCCACAAGATGGCCCTTGAATGAAACAGGAATTGCTACTTCAACTTCAACCCGCAGGGCAGCTTCAGTTAATGCGACCCGCATTGACTCGCGGTAAACGGATTCCAGAAAGCCATATCCCAACTCATTGTAAACGCCATAGAAGACACCGATTATCCGTTCCGTCAGTTCACCGTGCTTCAGTCCGGCAGGCTCGCGTCGAACCAACATGGATTTGTTCTGATCCGTGTTCATCCGTGTGCATCCGTGGCTAGACTTTTGCTTTCCCCTGCTCCATGAAAAACTCCGCCAGTTCCAGGTCCCACGGCGTGGTGATCTTGATGTTGCGCACCGAGCCCATCACCACCACCACTTCGTGCCCGGAGCGTTCCACCAGAGACGCCTCGTCGGTCCCGGTGAACCCATCCGCCGTGGCTTCGGCGAACGCTTTCTTCAACACGTCGTAGCGGAAGCCCTGCGGCGTCTGTGCCATCACGATCTGCGCGCGTGGGATGGTGGCGCGTATCACCGCCCCCTCGGCGGTTCGTTCCACCTGCTTGATGGTATCCACCGCGGGCACGCCGGCAATGGCAGCGCCGTAGCGCGCGGCAGCCTCGATCACGCTGGCGATGATTTCCTCATCCACGAACGGCCGCACCGCGTCGTGCACCAGGACAATGTCGTCGGCGGCCGCCTTCACCGCGGCCAGCGCGTTCGCCACCGATTCCTGCCGGTGCTCGCCGCCTTCCACCACCCGCACCGGCTTGCCCAGCTTCTCCTGCGTCAACCGAGCCTGGAATGCGGCGGCTTCAGGTGGGCGCAGCGCCAGGTAAATTTCGCGTACTCGCGGCGACGCAGCGAACTTGCGCAGCGTATGGATCAGGATGGGCACGCCGTCCAGCTCGGTGAATTGCTTGGAGGCAGCCGGCACCACGCGCGCGCCACTGGCCGCCGCCATGCGCGTCCCCAGCCCCGCCGCCGGAATGATGACCAGCACGTTCATAAGGGGGAACAAGTATATACAGCCGCAGCGGAGTCATCCATTGGCGTTGCCAACCTGGGTACACGCTGATGAAGATTCTGCCACCACCCGCTTAGACTTGTGCCAAGTCACTGGAGGCCGCTAATGAACCCAAGTATCTGGACAGGCATGGCACAAGCGATTGCGGTCGTGGTCGGCGCTGTCGCTGCTTGCGTCGCGTTGTTCACATACCGCCGGAACGCGCGTTTGGAGCGTGCCCGCTGGATTTCCAACCTCTATGCCAAATTCTACGAAAAAGAATCCACATTGAAGGATATTCGCGACCAACTTGACAGCGCCGTTCCCGATGCGATTGTCGACGGTCTTGTCAAGTCGGAACCTTCCGCATTCACCGACTATCTCAATTTTTTCGAACTGATGGCTTATCTGGAGAAATCGAAACAACTGGAAAGAGAAGACATCGAGGCACTGTTTGGCTATTACCTTGACTGTTTATCGAAGCATCGAACGGTAGTAAAGTACATCCAAGACAAAGGGAAGGGTTACGAGTCGTTGCGCGATTTATTGGCTAGAAGGACGCCGAGCACTTCATGAACGCCCAGTATTTGTTTGCGTACGGTACCCTCATCCCGTCCCATGCACCGGCGGAGCTGGCTGGGATGGTTCGCAAATTCCGGCGCATTGGCCGCGGCTCAGTGCGCGGCCGTTTGTACGATTTGGGCGAGTACCCGGGCGCTGTCCTGGCGGAAGGTCCTGCAATGGTACACGGCGAAGTGTACGAACTTCCGGCAGACCACGAGATTCTTCGCAAGCTGGATGAGTACGAGGGATTCGACCCGCAAGATCGCGGAGGCAGTCTATTTACGCGAACCGAGTGTCCTGTACGCCTGGAATCTGGCGAAGAGCTGAGTTGTTGGCTCTATGTCTATAATCGGGATCCCGGTCCGGCAAAAATTGTTGCCGACGGCGACTACCTGCACTTACGAGCTACGGGAGACTAGCCGCATCAATACCGTTCCGCTGGCATGCGGGGGGCGACCGTCTGGCTCGAAACTGAAACTCCCTACGCCGGTTCAACCGGCCGTTCCGCCGCCGCCACGGGCGCTGCCTGCGTTCCCACCGGCTGCGGCGGTCCGGAGGGTTGCGGCGCCCCGGGACGGGCGTTGGCCATGCGCGGCAGTTCGGTGCGCACCGCCGCCCGCTCATCGAACTTTCCGAAGATCATCTTTCCCGCCGTAGTTTGCAGCACCGAGGTGACGGCGATATCGATGGTCTTGCCGATCATCTTGCGCGCATTGTCCACCACCACCATGGTGCCGTCGTCCAGGTACGCCACGCCCTGGTTGTACTCCTTGCCTTCCTTCAGGATGAACACGCGCATGACCTCGCCCGGCAGCACGATCGGTTTCAGCGAGTTCGCCAGCTCGTTGATGTTGAGCACTTCCACGCCCTGGAGCTGCGCCACCTTGTTGAGGTTAAAATCGTTGGTCACGATCTTCCCCTCCATCAGCTTGGCCAGCTCGATCAGCTTCATGTCCACTTCCCGCACCGCGGGGAAATCGTCTTCCACGATCTGCACCTGCAGGGTCGCGATCTTCTGGACGCGCTGCAAAATGTCGAGTCCGCGCCGCCCGCGATTGCGTTTCAGCGAGTCGGCGCTGTCGGCCACCAGTTGCAGCTCGCGCAAGACGAACTGCGGGATCACCAGCACCCCGTCCAGGAACCCGGTCTCGGCGATGTCCGCAATCCGCCCGTCAATGATGACGCTTGTGTCCAGGATCTTGTAGCTGCGCTTTCCCTGTTTTTCGCCGCCGAAAATTCCACCCAGCGCCGACAGGTTCAGCAGGTCGCCCTTGTTGGCTCCGACCGCCAGCCCCACATACGCCATCAACAGGATGACCAGCAATTGCAGAAAGCTTTGCGTCGCGCCGGGCTTGAGAGAGTTGCGGATGACGAGGCTGAACAGGTAGGCGCCGATGATGCCGAGAACGCTGCCGATGGCCGCCCCGATCAGGCGCTTGAGGCTGATCTGCCGCAGCCGCATCTCGAACAAAACGATGGCCAGGCCGATCCCCGCTCCCACCACCACATCCGGCACAGGATTGAGCCCGAACGGCTGCAGGAAGTAGCAGACCGCGGCCACCACGACAACAAGAATTACCCGTATGAGGACAATATCCAACGGATCTTCCCCCCAGCCGAATTACCGGCCGGCTGACCTACCGTCACGAGTTCACCGGCAATGGAGGCTCCGATTAACCCGGGATGACGAGTTATGAATAACTGCTCTTATATCATTTGAGTAGCCCGCCATGCACGCCAAATTGCGTCGGCGCAAACCGCAAGTCCCGTCCCGGCGCGGCATTCAGAACGCTGCCTGCACCCCGTGGTCAGGTTCCTTGCCACCGTCACTTCCACCTGTTACGTTGAATTTGGAGTTATGGAGCATCCCTGCCATCAGTGCGGCGTCGCGGTGGAAGACGGGACCGCCTTCTGCAAGCACTGCGGCGCCCCTCAGATCCGGGTTATGGGGGAGGAGCCCGCTAGCGAGCCCCTCCCCCCCGGTACTCCGGCTGAAAGCCAGCCGCCCGCCGAACCGGACTCCCTGGGCGGCGCCACGCCAGCCGCGCCCCTCGGCATTGACTGGTCCCAGGCGGTGCCCGCCGCCGCGATGGCCGGATTCTTCCTGGCGATTGCCTGGGTTATCCCGCTTCTTGGCTTCCTGTTATGGCTCATCGTCGGGGGTGTGCTGGGGATCACGATGTATCGCCGCCGCGTTCCCCAGGCGACGCTCACCCCGGGTCTGGGCGCGCGCATCGGGGCGGTCACGGGATTGTTTGGATTCGGCGTCTTCGCCGTTTTATTCGGCTTGGAATTGCTGGTAAGCCGCGGCAGCGGTGGTTTTCGCCAGATGCTGCAGCAGATGGTCGAGCAGGCCGCCGCGCGCAACGCCGATCCCCGCGCCCAACAGGCCATTCAGCAGATGATGACCCCCGCCGGCCTCGCCCTGCTGGTCACCATCGTCCTGGTGCTGTTCCTCGCCGCCTTCCTCGCCTTATCCAGTATCGGCGGGGCTCTGGGCGCCTGGTTGCTGGGCAAACGTCCCTCGGACCGCGAAACCTAGCCCGCAACCGCGAACCGACGTCCTCTTGGGCCAAAAGCCAATTGCTAATCGCCAATCGCTTCTTTATGATTCCCCGGCCATGAGTTCCACTCCCACGTCCACGCCCAAGCTGCGTTTGAAGGCGCAACTGATGTCCGCCTCCGAGATCGAACGGACCCTGGTGCGGTTGGCGCACGAAATCATCGAGAAAAATAACGGCATCAAGGACCTTGCCCTGGTGGGAATTCGCCGGCGTGGAGTGCCAATTGCACAGCGTCTCGGCAAAATCATCCAGCGCATCGAAGGCACGGCCATCCCCTTGGGCATCCTCGACATTTCGCTCTACCGCGATGACCTGTCCACCGTCGGCCCCAAGCCGCTGGTGCAAAAGGCCGACATCGGATGTCCGGTCACCGACATGAACATCGTCCTCTGCGACGACGTTCTCTACACCGGCCGCACCACCCGCGCCGCGCTGGACGCGCTGGTGGATCACGGCCGCCCCAGCCGCGTGCAACTGCTGGTCCTGATCGATCGCGGCCATCGCGAACTGCCCATCGAGGCCGGGTTTGTCGGCCGCACGGTGCAGACCTCGCGCAACGAGATCATCGAGGTTAAGCTCCAGGAAACCGACAGCATGGAGAAGGTGCTGCTGGTGGAGAAGGAAACCTGATCGCGAACACCAACGCTCCGGCGGCGCGGCGCAGACTGGCGCACGCGTCGTTGCTGGGCATTGAACAGCTCGAAACCGACGATATCGTCGCCATTCTGCGGCTCGCCAAGCGCTTTCAGCGTGCCCGCCCCCGCCCGTTGTTCAAGGAAAAACGCGTTGCGCTGCTCTTCTACGAGGCCTCGACGCGCACCCGCATCTCATTCGAGTTTGCCGCCAAGGTGCTGGGCGCCACTACAACGATTGTGCACCCCACCGCGTCCAGCGTGGAAAAAGGCGAGTCGCTGATTGACACCGGTCTGACCATCCGCGCCCTCGGCGCCCAGGTCATCATCATCCGACATCCCTCGTCGGGCGCGCCGCACGTGCTCGCCCGCCATGTGGATGTCCCGGTGATCAACGCCGGCGACGGCATGCACGAGCACCCCTCGCAGGCGCTGCTGGATGCCTTCACCATCCTGCAGCACAGGAAAACATTGCGCGGGCTGCGGGTGGCGATTGTCGGCGATATCTATCACAGCCGCGTGGCGCGCTCGGAAGTGCACCTGCTGGGCCGCTTCGGCGCCAAGGTGATGCTTTGCGGTCCGCCGGAACTGGCGCCCGATTCGGCCGCCAGCCTGGCTCCCGGCGTACAGGTGACGCGCAACCTCGGCGAGGCCCTGCGCGGCGCCGACGTGGTCATGGTCCTGCGCATCCAGAAGGAACGACTTGCCGGCAAACAGATCAGCCTGGAACAGTACATCGCGCAATACCAGGTGACGCCCGAGCGGCTGAAGCTGGCCAAGCGCGACGCCGTCCTGATGCATCCGGGCCCGATTATTCGTGGCATGGAATTGACCGGCGAACTTGCCGACAGCCCGCAGTCCGTGGTGCTGGAACAGGTCGCGAACGGCATCCCGGTGCGCATGGCAATTTTGGCCCGCGCGCTGGAGATTCGAGTTTAGGTTTTCGGTTTTCGGTTTTCGGTTCTCGGTTGGTCGGTTTTAGGTTTTAGGTGCTTGGTTTTTGGTTTTTGGAAGATCGCAGAAGAGCGCAGCCCCGAAGGGGCGCACGCTGGTAGCCCAGGACGCAAGTCCTGGGGAGAGTCGCAGATAAGATTCGGAGTCCCGTAGGGACGACACGAAGTTGGTGAAGAAACCAAAATCCGCGCCGCACCGCGAAGCTCCGCGCCCGGAGAAACCCTCGCCCAATTCCCTGCTCATCCGCGGCGGCCACGTCATCGACCCGGCCACCAACACCGATGCCGAACTCGACCTCCTGCTGCGCGACGGTCGCGTCGCCGAACTTGCCCCCCGCTCCAAGCTGATTGGGCGCGCCGCCGAAACTCTCGATGCCCGTGGCCTGGTCGTCGCCCCCGGATTCATCGATCTCCACGTCCACCTGCGTGAGCCCGGCCAGTGGCACAAGGAAACCATCGCCACCGGTACCGCGGCCGCGGCGGCGGGCGGCTTCACCTCCGTCTGCCCGATGCCCAATACTTCGCCGGTCAACGACTCCGTCGAAATCACCACCTGGATGCAGCAGGCAGCGCGCGGCGCCGTGGTCAACGTCTTCCCCATCGCCGCCGCCACCCTGGGCAGCAACGGCGAACAGATCGCCGATTACTATGCTCTGCAGCGCGCCGGGGCCATCGCCTTCACCGACGATGGCAAGCCGGTTCTGGATGACAAGATCATGCGCGAGGCGCTCAGCCTCGCCGCGCGCCTCAAGGTTCCGCTCATTCAGCACGCCGAGGACACGCGCCTTACCGCCGGCGCCACCATGAACGAAGGCCCCATGGCTTTCCGCCTCGGCCTTCGTGGCATGCCCGCCGAAGCCGAATCAAGGATCGTGGAACGCGATATCGAACTGGCGCGCGCCACCCAGGCACACCTGCACGTCGCCCATCTGTCCACCGCCGCCGCCCTCAAAGCCGTGCGCCGCGGCAAGCGGGACCACATTCACGTCACCTGCGAGGTCACGCCGCACCATTTCACCCTGCTCGATGAAAACGTCGGCGAGTACGATTCCAATTTCAAAATGAACCCGCCGCTGCGCTCCGCCGCCGATCGCGAGGCCCTGCTCGCCGCCATCGCCGACGGCGCCATTGACGCCATTGCTACCGACCACGCCCCCCACGCCGTACACGAAAAAGAGGTGGAGTTCGACCGCGCTCCCTTCGGCATCATCGGCCTGGAAACCGCGCTGGCGCTGGCCATCACCCGCCTGCACCGCGAGAAAAACATTCCGCTGCGCCGCCTGGTTGAACTTCTTTCAACCAATCCGGCGCGCATCATGAACCTGCGCGGACGCGGCACCCTGGAACCCGGCGCGCACGCCGACGTCGTCATCTTCGATCCCAAGAAGCGCTGGACCTACAACGCCGCGCAGTCGCTCTCCAAGTCGCGCAACAGCCCGTTCGACGGCTGGACGTTTATCGGCAAAGTGATGGCGACAATTGTGAGTGGGAATTTCGTGTATAGGAGCGACTAGCGCTGCAAGCGCCGCCCAGCGTGTGGCATACGCGCCTTCGCGTGTGCTGTTGGTGGAAGCGCCGGGCTTTAACCGGCGACGAGCGCACCTAAATCCTTGTCATCCTGAGCGAGGTTCAACGCGCCCCGGTTTTGGGCACGTTGCGACCGAGTCGAAGGACCCCTACCCCTTTTCCTTCACTCGTAATGCTCATAGGCACTTCCAGCCGCGATTCCTAAAGAGCTATTCCACCAACATGCAATCGCCATAGGAATAAAACCTGTACCGCTCCTCCACGGCATGCCGGTACGCGTTCAACACACTCTCCCGCCCCGCGAACGCGCTCACCAGCATCAGCAGCGTGGATTTCGGCAGATGAAAATTCGTCAGCATCGCCCCCACTACCCGAAACTGAAATCCCGGATAGATGAACACATCCGCCTCACCACTGCCCGCCCGAATCTCCACGCGTCCACTCGGGACTCGCGACTCGGGACTCGCGACTCTCGCTGCGTATTCCAACGTCCGCACCGTCGTGGTCCCCACCGCCACCACGCGTCTCCCCGCCGCCAGCGCCCGATTGATCTGCGCCGCCGCTTCCTCCGATATCCGGTACCACTCGCGATGCAGCTTGTGCTCTTCCACCTTCTCCGCATGCACCGGCTGAAACGTCCCCAGCCCGACATGCAGCGTGATCTCAGCCGTCTCCATCCCCCGCGCCCGCATTTGCTCGAAAATCTCCGGCGTGAAATGCAGCCCCGCGGTGGGCGCCGCCACCGAACCGCGCGCCCGTGCATATACCGTCTGATACCGCTCACGGTCCGCCGCCGCATCCGCGCGCGCGATATAGGGCGGCAGCGGTACATGCCCGATCCGCTCCACCACCGCGAAAAAGTCCTCCACCGGCTCGAATCGCAGGGTCCGCTCCCCGAATTCCCCGCGCCCAATCACCTCCGCCCGCAGCTCCCGGTTTTCGCCCAAGAACAGCTTCTCTCCAATGCCGATCTTCCTGCCGGGCCTCACCAGCGCATCCCACACCAAGGGATTCTCCGCCGTCGACCGTAGACCGTCGACCGTCGACTCCGCCGGCCCTGTCAGCAATACCTCGACGCGGCCCTTCAGAAATTCCTTCGCCGCCGGATTGCTCTTGCTCACCGGCTGCGATCTTGCCCCGCTCCGGTGTCCATACAATCGGGCTGGAAACACACGCGTGTCGTTGAACACCACCAGGTCATCGGGACGAAGCAGGTCGGGCAACTCGCGGAACCAGCGGTCTGCCGGCACCCCGGTTTCCTGCACCAGGTGCAGCATGCGCGACGCCGCCCTTGCCGCCAACGGCTCCTGCGCAATCAGTTCTTCCGGAAGGTGGTAGTCGAACTCAGAAACGAGCACGGGTAATCTCGTAATTTTGTAATTTGGTAATTTAGTAATTTTTCGGGCCCTGTTCCGGCAAATTACCAGATTACGAAGTTACCAAATTACGAAATCGGCCGTTTGCCTGCCCCCGCTCCCGTGCGTTACCATGCTCGGGCCCCGAAGGTCAGCCCTATTACTACATTTGTAGTTAATGAAGAGCGAACGCCAGCACCGTGAAGATATCGTGCGCTTTGGCCGCATGCTGCACCAGCGCGCCTACGTCGCCGCCACCGATGGCAACCTCTCTGTCCGCCTCGACCACGAAACCGTGCTCTCCACCCCCACGGGCATGAGCAAGGGGATGCTCGAGCCCGAGGACCTGGTGGTGGTGGACATGAAAGGCAAGCGCGTCACCGGCCGCCGCCAGGTGTCGAGTGAAATCGGCATGCACCTGCTCATCTACTCCCTGCGTCCGGACACCCACGGCATCGTGCATGCGCATCCGCCCACCGCCACCGGATACGCCGCCGCCGGCCTGCCGCTGAATCAGGCGCTGGTCTCGGAAATCGTGCTTTCCCTGGGATGCATTCCCCTGGCCCGCTACGCGACGCCCGGGACGCCGGAACTGGTGGCGGCGCTGGAGCCCTTGGTCCCGCAGTACGACGCCATCCTGATGGCGAACCACGGCGTCGTCACCTATGGCGAGGACCTGACGCGCGCCTACATGAAAATGGAAACCGTCGAGCACTTCGCGCAGATCACGCTGGTGACGCACCTGCTCGGCCGCCAGCAACTGCTCACGCAGGACGAAGTCAGCAAGCTGATTGACGCGCGCGAGCGCTACGGACTGAGCGGGCCGGCGAAAGGAACCGCTGGCTGCCCGGTGACGGCTGGTTCTGCGCCGCCGCCGTCGCGGGAATCAGCGCCCGCCCTATCCTTCGCGTCCGCCAAGGGTGGGGAAGCTCCTAAACCGCAGGACGGAAGCGGCAAGATCACGGTTACGCGCGAGGAACTTGCCGCCATCGTGGAAGACGCGCTGCGCCAAACCGGCAAGCGGCGCTGGTAATCGGCATTTCGCCATTGGCAATTGGCCATGGGCCGCGTAAGATTCCGGTTCTTGCATTCCTGGGAACCGGCAACTGGAAACCGAAAGGCGAGAACTCATAAATGGAGACTCACATGGGCGAAGCATTGGGAATGATTGAAACGCGCGGTCTGGTGGCGATGATCGAGGCCTCCGACGCCATGGTGAAGGCCGCCAAGGTCACGCTGGTAGGCTGGGAAAAGATCGGCTCGGGCTACGTCACCGCCCTCGTGCGCGGCGATGTGGCCGCCGTCAAAGCCGCCACCGACGCCGGCGCCGCCGCCGCCCGCCGCGTAGGCGAACTGATCGCCGTTCACGTGATCCCGCGTCCGCACGCCAGCCTGGAAGACGTGCTGCCCATCGGCCGCGTCATCACCGCCAAGGCTGGAGCTTAGGAATTTGTAATCGGGTAATTTGTAATTGGGTAATTTGTCCGGAGCCCGTTGGCAATCGAGCTTTCGTTTTCAATTGCAAATTACAAATTGCAAATTACCAATGCAGCGGGACGTTCGCGCCCGCAAGGATCATTGCGATGCTTCTCGCACGCGTAGTAGGCACGGTAGTCGCCACGCGCAAGGACGACCGCCTGCAAGGCCGCAAGCTGCTGGTCTGCCGTCCGGTCGCGCCCGACGGCACCGTTGAGGGCGGCTACGTCGTCGCCGTCGACACCGTGGGCGCAGGCGTCCAGGAAACGGTACTGCTGGTGAGCGGCTCCTCGGCCCGCATGGCCGGCGGAAAAGATTCGCCGGTGGATAGCGCCGTCGTCGGCATTGTGGACGAGGTTCGCACCGAGAACGACTCCGAAGCCTCGTCCTACAACAAGCGCACCGCCGCCATCGCCGGCAAATCGAAACATTAACGCGGTGCGACCCGCGTGCTCTCCATCGCGCGCCGCACCGATTTTCGCTAACTACTAACTACTCGCTACTAACTACTGCTTTATGATGCTCGCGAAAGTCATCGGCACGGTCGTCTGCACCGTCAAGTACCCGACCCTGGAAGGCCGCACGCTCCTGCTGCTCCAGCCGGTGAACAAGGACGGCATGGCGCGCGGCAGGACGTTGGTCGCCATTGATGCGGTCGGGGCCGGAGTCGGCGAAACCGTGTACTGGTGCCGCGGCCGCGAAGCCGCTCTCGCTTTCGATCATGAAGTGGTCTGCGACGCCAGCATTGTCGGCATCGTGGACGAGATCACCGCCGCGGATCAGCCCGGCTCCGCCTCATCGGCCGCTGGTCCCGCCTGCACCGCTGTGGGCCCGGCATCCGCCGCAGCGCCTGCCGTGAAATCGCGCGCTGCTGCCGATAAGCGAGGCCGCCGATGATCATCGGACGCATCCTCGGCGAAGTGGTTGCCACCCGCAAGCACAAGTCGCACGAAGGCCGCAAAATCCTGCTGGTGCAGCCGCTGGCGCTCGACGATTCCGCCCGCGGCGAGCCCATCCTCGCCCTCGACACCGTGGACGCCGGCGTCGGCGACCGCGTGCTCGTCGTCCAGGAAGGCTACGGCGCCATGACCGCCGCCGGCCGCCCCAACTCTCCGATAGATATGAGCGTCATCGGCGTGGTGGACGAGATCGAACTGCAGGAAAAATAGCCACGGAGGGAAGTAAGAATTAAGAAGTCAGAAGTCAGAATGAAGAACGAATCAAGGACCGCTGGCGGCGTTCCATTCTTCATTCTTCATTCTTCATTCTGCATTCTTAATTCTTCATTTCCGTTCGGTGTGGATCCGTGGAAGTCTGTTCTCATTCTCCGCCCACCCGAAACCTCATCCCCGCTCTGAAATTCGCCCGCAGCGCCGGATATCCCGCCGACTCCTCGTAGTGCCGGTTGAGCGCGTTCTCGACATTCACATACGCTGTCATGCGGCCGTTGATCGCTCGCCACACGCCCAAATCCACGCGCGCATAGCCCGCACTGTGCGTCACCGGCGGCAGCAGTCCCAGGAAATCGGAATCAGCCCGGCGCCCCAGCGCGGTCACACCCACATCACCGCCCCAGCGCCGCGCCGTGTACACCGCCAGCAGCGAAGCCGCGTGCTTCGGCCGGCGCAGCAACGGCGCACCCGCGCTCACCAGCGGATCGAAGGCCAGCGGCGCGCTCAGCACCTGGGTTGAGGTGTACGTATACGACGCGTCCACGCTCAGCCGAGACCACGGCCGCGCCCGGAACTCCACCTCCGACCCGTGCGCCAGCGCGCGATTGATGTTCAGATACTGGCTGACAAACAGCACCGGATCGAAGTTGAACTCAATCTGGTTGGTGAACAGGTTGTTGAAGTAGGTGGCGCCCAGCCAGTACTTGCCCCCGGCGAAACTCTGCTGCACGCCCGCTTCAAGCGAGCGGTTCTCCTCCGCCTTCAGGTTGGGGTTGGGAATGATGCCGAATCCGCCGACGCCGAACGATTCCTCCAGCCTCGGCTCTTTGATCCCGGTGCCGTAGGCAAATCGCAGCCGCGTGCCGGAGAAAATCCGGCCGCCCTTCAGCGCCAGCACGCTGGCGGCAATCCTCGGCAGCCCGCGGTTGCCGAAACTCTCGTTGTGCTCGAAGCGCGCGCCCGCGATCACGGTCACGCGCGTCCAGGTCAGCACCTCCTGCCCGAACACCGCGTGGTTGCGCCGCAGCCCGTGGCCGAGCGGCAGCGAGGTCAAGTCTCCCGCCCAGCCGTTCTCGTCCTCGAAGTGATAGCCGACCGTGGTGTGCGCCCAGCTTCGCGCCACGTAGTCGCCCTGGTAGTCGAAGCCGGCGCGGTTGAGATTGGCAAAATCGGAAAACGGAAAATCGAAGTTGCCGAACGCCGGCGAGACTCGTCCCGGATCCATGAACGTGTCCACCACTGAGCGCCGGTGATGGTATTCGAAACCGCTGAAGCGGTGCTGCCAGCGCGATGGCCCCGAGATGGTCAGCTCGGCGCTCGCCAGGAAGTTGTTCTGCCGCGCGCGCGCGTCGCTGTCCGGCGGCAACAGCGGCTGGCCATTGAAGTTCCAGAAACCCTGCACGCCGCTGCGGTCGGTGGAGTGCCGCGCGCGCAGCCGGAATGCGGCGCGCGGCGCAATCTGCACCCCGAGGTTCGCGCCTTCCAGCGAACTGGAATACTGGTCGTTGATCCCCTGCCCGCTGGTGTTGAACTGCTCGCCGAACAGGTTGTAATCGAATCGTCCGCGCGCCCCGGCCAGCGACGCGTAGCCGCGCGCCGTGCCGAAGGTTCCGCCTTCCGCGCCGAAGCGCAGTTCCGGCGTGCGCGAGGTACCGGTCGCAGTCCAGGTCTGGATGACGCTGGTCATGGCGTCCGAGCCGTAGAGCGTACTCTCCGCGCCGCGCACGAACTCCAGCCGGTCCACCTGGTACATGGGAACCACGCCGAAATCGAACGTGCCTCCGGGATCGTTCACCGCCACGCCATCCACGATGACTTTGTTGTAGCGCGAGTCGCCGCCGCGCACGAACAGCGATGACAATCCGCCACGCCGTCCGCTGGCGCTCACGATTGCTCCCGGAAGGAAGCGCAGGGTGTCAACCGCGCTCACCGGCTGGGTGGATGCGAGCGCATCCGGCCCGAGCGACGACGTGTCGGAACCTGTGTCTTGACTGGGCAGGGGGGTGCGCTCCGCGGTCACCACCACCGTTTCCGCCGCGCTTGGCAGCGCCAGCTTGACCGTGATCTCGGCCTCCTGCGCGACCGAAGCGCGCGCTTGCGCCGGCGCAAATCCCGGCGCCAGCACTTCCACGCGATAAGCAGTCGCGCTCAATCCGCTGAACGCGCATGTTCCTTCCGCATTGGTCGTGCGCACCGCGACTGCAGTCGAGCTGTCCCGCGGATAAACCGTGACGCGCGCGCCCGCAACAACGGCGGACTGCGGGTCCACGACTCTTACCTTGAGGTCGGAAGCAAAGCACGCAACGGATACGCTCGTCACGAGCAATAGCAAGCAAAGTGCCTGGAAGCTCAGCCCCGAAGGGGCGCACGCTGGTAGCCCAGGACAGCAGTCCTGGGTACGCTGATTTTTTTCGATCGGAGTCCCGTAGGGACGGCACGAGTGGGAAGCGCCTGTCGCCGAAAGGACAACGCGACCTGGAAACTGGAAACTGGAAACTGGAAACTCGACACGCATGGAACCATCCTCCTTTGCACGCGAAAGGGGTTGTGGTTGGCGGTTCGCGCCGGTCTCCTGGCTTGGCGACAATCAGTTTCGGTTTCGGTCGCTAGAAACTAGAAACCAGAAACTAGAAACTCCTTCGGTCCTTCCCATGACCAATGCCACAGTGAATCGAAGGTGAGAACAACGTCGCTTACAGTTGCGCGGCAGCGCGGGCTTTTCACCCGCTTCCCGTACGCGCGAACCAAGGATGTCAAAGAACGTCACGCGAACGCGTGAGGGTAAGACTCTACACCGTGATTTGTAATTTGTAATTGGAAATTTGAAATTTGAAATTTGAAATTTGAAGAGCGGAGCAGACGCGGTGCCGGACAAAATTACAGATTACAAATTTTTTCCCTGCTCGCTCCACACCGATAAATATCGTTCGCCGCGATCCGGCAAAATCGTTACCACTTTCTTGCCGGGACCAAGTTCTTGTGCCACCTGCCGCGCCGCCAGCACGTTGGCGCCGGCGCTGATGCCCACGAACAGCGCTTCTTCCCGCGACAGCGTCATGGCCATCGCGATCGCGTCCTGGGTGCCGACCTTAATCACCTGGTCCACGCGGCTCATGTCCACGATCTCGGGGATGAATCCGTCTGCAAATCCTTGTATGCCGTGACAACCCGGCACTTCACCGGACATCACCGCCGACTCCGCCGGTTCCACCGCCACAATGCGCACGCGGCTGCGCACCTTGCGCAACGATTCCGCCACGCCCATCAGCGTTCCGCCCGTGCCCACGCCCATCACGAAGGCGTCAATGTCGGGACCAGCCTGCGCCAGAATTTCCGGGCCTGTGGTCACCGCGTGCGCGCGCGGGTTGTCGAGGTTCTCGAACTGCCGCGGCAGAAATATTTTTGGATCGCGCGCCGCCCGGCTTTCGGCTTCCCGGCGCGCGTCGCTGATATGAAGCAGGGAGTCGATCAGTTCCAGCTCGGCGCCAAAGGCGGTAATCATCCGCCGGCGCTCCACGCTGGCGCAACGGGGCATCATCAGCACCACGCGGTATCCCATTTCGGCGCCCACCATGGCAAAGGCGATGCCGGTATTGCCACTGGTGACTTCCAGGATGGTCGAGCCGGGGCGCAGCTCGCCGCGCTCCTGGGCCTGCTGCACGATGTAGCGGGCGATGCGGTCCTTTACCGAGCCGCCCGGGTTCATGAATTCGGCCTTGGCGAGCACGGTGGCGCAGCCGGCCGGCACCACGCGCCGCAGTTCGATCATGGGAGTGTTGCCGATGCAGCCGAGCAGCCCGTGCCGCGCGAAGACGGGTGTCACCATGTTCGCGAGTGTAGGAACAAGTAATCACCGGGGACAAGGCAGGTCGTCACAGGTGCCCGTGACATCCGAACATGAACAGCCGCGCCAATCAGCGTTCATCGGCGGCTAAGTTGTTCTGTCCAAATGCCGTTTCGGCGGCCAGGCGGGCGCGGTCGAGTGCTGCCTGCATTTCGGCGTGAATCGCATCCAGCGCCGCGCCGTCGGCCTCGGGTGGCAACAACTTGTGCTGTGGCGATTTATCGCCAATCAACGCGAGAATACGAGGGCAGCCGACCTGACAACAGCCCGGCCCACAAGTGCAACCGCGATATAAGTAAGGCAATTGAGGAGCACCGACACCGCTGTGACCGCGATTCCCAACGGGGTGCTTCGCCAGCTCGATAGCAGAATGAGCGAGGAAGGCCAGACGACGTACATCAGGTCAGTACTGTTGTGAAGCCGCAAAACGCCACTGACGCCAAACGCGAGGAGTGTCAGAACCACAGCGCAGACGACAATTCCCACCGCTGCGGCGACGAGTACAAGGGTTCGCGTTTTCACCCCCAAAATCGTACTCCCGTCCGTAACTTACGATAAGGGGATTTCACAACACTTACGCGCTGGTCGAAGCGTGCGACACAGCCTCAGACTGGCTATGGTCAACGTGAGCTAGCTAGGAAGAGTACTCCGCGAAAGAGTATGAAACGGTCTGAAATCCGCCATCAGGGCACCTGGACAATTGCCAATTGGCTCGCTCCGCTGAATCCAGTGATGAACGGAGAGCCAGCAACGGGCGAAAGTGCGCCGGTGTTCTGATCGACTGAAAAAGCAAACACCGTCCCGGGGTTGTAATTTAGGTTGTAAAGAAATTTGCCCGACGGATCGACAAGAAGCTGGGCCCAGCCGCCCGAAAAAGGAGATCCGCTGATCAGAGTCAACGCGCCCGTCGTCTGGTTGATCGAGTAAGCATATATACCATCAATATTCGCAATATAGGCAAACCTTCCCGATGGATTGATCGCCATAAAGCTCGGTTGATTGCCCGATGCGAAAGGAGATCCGCCGATGGGCGTTAGAGCACCCGTTGTCGCGTCCACACTGAACCCCACCACTCCTTTCGATGAACGGGCGAGACAGGTGTACAGGAACTTGCCGCTGGGATGGACCGCGACACTTTGCGGTAGGTCGGGGGTAGTAAAGGGCGAGCCGGGCACTGACTGCAATGTCCCAGAGCTTTGGTCGATGGCAAACGCCGAGATATTGGGAGGAATTCCGGACCCAAAATCAACGACGTACAAGAACTTGCCGGCAGGATCAACCGTCGCCTGTGTAAATTGGGAGGACGGCGGCGAGATAATAGCACCTGCAGATATGATCCCGCTCTGCTGATTGATGGTGAATGATCTAATCTTCGTGGGAATTCCGAATGAATCGCTGAGATACAGAAACCTACCTTTCGGGTCCACCGCCAGGGCCGCAGAAGTCGTAGCTGTGGCAGAGAATTTTGCCGGAGACCACGCCAGTTCTTCCAGCACGCCGGTAGTTTGATTGACTCCAAATCCAAAGATTCCTTGCTCGAACTCGTCGTCGGCCACAAAGACAAACTTGCCGGGTGAATCCACCGCAATAGCGTTGGAGAATATAGGAACCGGCTGGAAGGAGTTTGAGTGATAGGCTTGTGGCGTTCCCAGTGTTCCGTCGCCAAGATTAACCTTTAGGGAAACGATCCTCCCTAAAGTGTCGGCGGCCACCAGAAACTCCGCCGGTGCGACTGTTTGGGTGGAACCGGAAACAGGGCTTGACGAACCGCTGGATGAACCACCACACCCCGCGAGACTGAAGATTGAAATGAGTGCTAATGTTAGGTAGCTAAGAAGAGTTTGGTTGCGCATCTTGTGTGGCATGCGAAACTGTCTCCCACAACCCTTGAAAGATGATTTACACGCGAGTTGCTCGACGCAGCTCTTTAATTATTATTGTTAGCAACCTTCAATTCGGTGCCCTAACTCACCCACAACTGTGATCAGCACATCCGGGGGTGATGTCGCTGCTCTCGGGCCACGCATTACGCTCCCGCGTAAATGGCGCGAACAGCGCTTATCACTTGTTACAAACCTTCGCTGTTTTGTCCGAAGGCAGTTTCGGCGGCGGGCGCGGGCCTTTCACCCACTTGCCGTACACGCAAACTTGCGGCAGTGGCGCTTTCCACAACGCTGTGTCACCCGGACCTAAGATACCGAGCGACCTGCATAGCCAACTGCACAAGGATGAACATCTCGAAGCCCGCTAAGGCGGAGAAGCTTAGACCCGAAAGCTGACCAACGGCTTGGCGAAAACTGAAGACAATCCCCAGATGTACAACGCTCGCAAGTACGACACACGTGAACACTTGGACCAGCGGTGACTTCACCTTGCGCGTTTCTCTGCCAACAAAGTACGCCAATAAGCTCGTGGTCGCCACAGCACGGAAGGCAAAATTTGACGGCAACCACATTTCCCGCCCGTGACTCTCTGCGTAATAAAAGTCCGCCGCCACCAGGGCAGCGATGCTGAGGCCCACCGTTAAGTAAATCAGGTTGTCTCGCGTTCTCTGTTTCATTCAATCCTTAGCAGTTGCTACCCACAAACCCCCTAGGGAGACTCTGATTAAGTTCTCCACTTTCCACAAGTACTCAAGCTAAAGTGCAGCCAGATGAAGCCTCACAACAAACAGAGGACACTGGCGATGATGACCGGCTTTGAGCGGTA
>JBEKZP010000037.1:0-28061 GCA_049509755.1 Terriglobales bacterium
GATTTAGCTCCCGGGCCGAGCAGCAGTTCGACCGCTAGCCCGGAATAGAAACAAAGAAGGCAATACCTGGGGCTTGCGCAGAGAACGTCACGACGTTCTCACGCACACACTTTAGCCCCGGTGTGGTTTAGCTGAAAGCTGATAGCTGATAGCTGATAGCTTCAGTCGTAATACTCCAGCCCCAGGTGCGTGATCAGCCCCTCGCCTTTCAGGTGGCGCAGCGTGTTCTTCAGCTTCATCAACTGGATGAACAGATCGTGCTCGGGGTAGAGCCCCGGCGCCGTCATCGGTGACTTGAAATAGAAGCTGAGCCACTCCTGGATGCCGAGCCCGCACAGATCCGTGCTGCGCTTCGCCAGGTCGAGAAACAGCACCAGGTCGAGCACGATGGGCGCCGCCAGGATGGAATCGCGGCACAGGAAGTCCACCTTGATCTGCATCGGATAGCCCAGCCATCCGAAGATATCAATGTTGTCCCAGCCTTCTTTGTTGTCGCCGCGCGGCGGGTAGTAATTGATCCGCACCTTATGGCAGATGTTGCCGTAAAGCTGCGGGTACAGCTCCGGCTGCAGGATGTGCTCCAGCACCGACAGCTTCGATTCTTCCTTGGTCTTGAACGAGCCCGGATCGTCCAGCACCTCGCCGTCGCGGTTGCCCAGAATATTGGTGGAGAACCATCCGCTCAGCCCGAGCATGCGCGCCTTGAAGCCGGGCGCCAGGATCGTTTTCAGCAGCGTTTGCCCGGTCTTGTAATCCTTGCCGCAGATCGGCGCCTGGTTGCGCCGCGACAGCTCGTGCATCGCCGGGATGTCCACCGTCAGGTTGGGCGCGCCGTTGGCGTAGGGCACGCCCTCCGACAGCGCCGCATAGGCATAGATCATCGAAGGCGCGATGTTCTCATCGTTCTTCGCCATCGCCTGTTCGAACGACTTCACCGTCTGGTGCACCGCCGTCGGCTGCAGGAACGTTTCTGTCGAGCCGCACCAGATCATGATCAGCCGCGATGCCCCGGAACTTTTCTTGAAATCGCGGATGTCGTCCCTCACCTGCTCGGCGAGGTCCATCTTCGTTTTGCCCTTCTTGACGTTGGGGCCGTCCAGCCGCTTGACGTAATTGCGGTCGAACACCGCCGGGCGCGGCTTGATCTGCGAGAGGAACGGCTTGATGTTGTCGAGCAGTTCTTTTTCCAGCACGCCCGCCTTGCGCGCCGCCGCGTACATGTCGTCCTCGAACGGGTCCCAGCCGGTGAACACCAGGTCGTTGATGCCGGCCAGCGGCACGAATTCGTTGATGCTCGGCGAGCGGCCCTCGGTGCGCTTGCCCAGGCGGATGGTGCCCATCTGGGTCAGCGACCCGATCGGGAGCGCCAGTCCCCGGCGCACTGCCTGCACGCCGGCCACGAACGTGGTCGCCACCGCGCCCATGCCCGGAATCATTACCCCCAGCTTCCCTTCCGCCGGCGCAATCGCGCTTGCGGCCGCGCGCGCCGCGGGCTTGCTCGACTGCGGTTTGCTCGTTCGCGGTTTGCTCGTGTGCCCGGATCTTGCCACTGGTCTCTTGCTCGCCTGCTTCTTGCTTTTCGCCATCATCACTTCCGCAAATCAGAATGAATTCAAAACTATTTATCTTCTCGTATCGCGTCCGCTTTTGCAATTACACTCGCGCAGCCAGTGCTGATCTAGATCAGTACCGCGCAGCCCCGTAACTATACGTGATGTCATCCTGAGCGAGGACGCGCCGGCGCAGGCACACGCGCACGGCCTGCCCTGAGCGGAGCCGAAGGGCGCCCTCGCGTGTGCAGTCCCGCAGGGACGCACGCTGGTAGCCCAGGGCGTCAGCCCTGGGAAAGTCCGAAGTATGAATGCTGGAGTCCCGTAGGGGACGACACGAACGACGACACGACCTACGACGCGACCTCGGCCGCCGCACTGATCGCTTCCGCCAGGTTCTCCTCCAGCAACAGCGACGTCCCGCTCTCTCCGCGCTTGTATCGCACTTGCACCCTGCAATCCTTCACCGACCGCACGAACGCCGCCGCCGACTCCGCGTCGGAAAACGACCGCCGGTAATATCCCGCGTAATACTGCTCGCCGACGATATAGGAATATGCCAGGTCGGCCACAAAATAGCGGTTGGTGCCGGTATTGGGCTGGCGCCACTCGGCGCGCTCCACGCGGCCTTCCGCCAGCGGCCACTGCCGCGCCGCTCGCCGCCGCAACCATTGCCAGCCGCGTTCTACCAGCACGGCTAGAAAGATCGCCAGGACGAAGACGCCGGACTGCTGGACTTCAGGTGCCACTGCCTGCTCCCCATTTCTGCATCCCAGAACCGGGGCCCCCAGAACGCAACGCTTTTGCGCGTTCTGGGGTGGAGTGTACGCGGCTGTTGCACATCGCGCTGTGACCGAGGTCACACCGGGGTGCAAGCGGTCGCTCCGCGTATACTCGCCCATGTCGGAGCCTGATCATGCGTCTCGTGTTTGTCGCCTTGATGGTCGTCGCGCTTGCTGGCGCCGCGTCCGCGCAACAGCCGCGCCGCTCGCGCCCGCCGGCGCAATCATCCCAACACCCTCCCGAACAAGATCAGAAGGCCATCGCCGAGTTGCAGCGCCGCGATATCGAGGCCAACATGGCGCTCGATACCGAAAAACTCCTTGCCCTGCGGACCGACGATGTCGTTTACCTGGTGCCCGGGCGCGCGCCGCTGGCCGGGCAGGACGCCGTCCGCAAGTACCTGGGAGAAATCAGCGGTCAGCTTGCCAACTGGGACATGCTCGCCTACGAGGAAAACTGGCAGGAGGTCCAGGTGGTCGGCGACTTTGCCTTCGAGTGGGGGACGGTCAACATCCGCGCCATGCAGGAGGGCGAGAAACGCGAGTCGGCGGCGCTGCGAAATGTCATGCAGGTTCTCCGCCGCCAGCCGGATGGTGATTGGAAAATTTCGCGCGCCGTCTGGAACATCCAGTCGCCGCAGCCCGCGCCGCCAACACCGGAAAAAGATAAACCAAAAGATAAACCAAAAGATTAACCACGGATTTTCACGGATTCACGCGGATCAATTGCATTTCTGTTCCGATCCGTGTAGATCCGCGGCAATCCGTGGCTAAGCTTTTTCTTCCCCTCGGATGCGGTGCTGCCAGCGCGACCACACGAACCACGCCGCGCCCGCCACCATCACTGCCAGGATCACGGCGTCGAAGCGGTGGAACCAGGTCTTGAGCCGCGGGTCCGTTTCCCATTTTTCGCCCAGCACGCGGCCGACATAGGCCAGCATCAGGCACCAGGGAAACGAGCCCGCGAAGGTGTAGACGTGGAAGCGCAGCCGCGGCATGCGCGCGATCCCTGCCGGCAGCGCGATGAAGGTGCGCACCACCGGCAGCAGCCGGCTGATAAACACCGCGCTGCTTCCGTAGCGATGAAAGAAGCGGTCCGCCCAGTCCAGTTCCTGCTTGCTCAGCAGGATGTAGGCGCCGAATTTCTCCACCAGCGGACGTCCGCCGTAGTAGCCGATCTCGTAGGCGATCACCGATCCCACATTGCAGCCCAGCGCGCCAAACAACGCCACCAGCAGCAGCGCGAAGGGCTCGCGATGGTAGTGCGCGGCAATCGCGGGAATGGTCAACGCGCCGGAGAACGGCATGATTACTTCCGACGGCAGCGGAATGCAGGCGGACTCGATCGCCATCAGCAGCACGATGCCGGGATATCCCAGCCGCGAGATGACGGAAATGATGAAGGCGCTCAGCGCCGCGATGATGTTGGCTATCATTCAGCAGGTAACAAAATCAGACAAACAGTCTCCGGAAAGGGCACGCAGTCTCCGGGAAGGGCACGGCTTTAGCCGTGCCGATCGGGCACTTTCACAATCGGGCTTTAGCCCCTGAGGGAACGCTGCACGGACTGGAAACGATCGGCGCACTAAAAATCCTGCGACTCCTGCGTAAACGTATAGCCGGGCAGCGTGGCGCTGTCAGTCGTCTTCTGCACCTTGACGCGCACCGTGTCGGTCGTGGCGGCGGTCGAGTCGGCGATGCGCAGGATCGCCCATTGCGTGAACACTTCGGTGTAAACCTTGGTGACCAGGAAATTTTGCGCCGTCTGGTCGTTGCGCCACACTTGCCCGAGCTGGATGGATTTCACCGCCATAGTGTTTTCAGATTACAGCAGCGACTGAACTGCCAACAAGTCGCTTGTTCGGAACCGGGTGATCGATGGCCGGTGATCGTTGCGATGCAAGGAAATGCTAACCGCGGATCGCCACGGATTTACACGGATAAGGGAAAAAGGAATTGATCTGTCTTAATCCGCGGTAATCCGTGGCTAATCTTTCGTTTTTGCTTGCGGACTACCGACAACCGATCACCGGCTACCGCTTTTCCGGCAGCTTACCTTCCAGCAGCCCACCCAGCGCCGCCGCCGGAACCCTCACTCCCACCATGAACTGCCCAAACAGCGCGTACACTGCGCTGACCTCGTCGAAGCGCATCTCGTAAATCAACTTCTTGAACACCAGCGGATCGTCGGCGAACAGGTCAACGCCCCATTCCCAGTCGTCGAATCCGATGGAGCCGGTGATGATCTGGCGTACCGTCCCCGCATAGCGCCGCCCGATCTTGCCGTGCTCGTCCATCTGCCGCTGGCGCTCTTCGATGGGCAGCGTGTACCAGTTCTTCTCTTCGCCGCGGCGGCGGTCCATGGGATAAAAGCAAACGTAGCGCGCGGCGGGAATCTCCGGCCACAGGCGCGGCTTCATCGCTTCCTTCTGGCGCTCCATGGCTTCCGCGATTTCCTTGTTCCACTCCGCCGAGTGTGGTTCCACGCCGCGTTCGCGCAGCGCGCGATAGAGCTTCACCGAAGACTCGTACAGTCCCAACTCCACCACCGACAGGTACGACTTCGTAATCTCCAGGTATTCCGCCAGCGCCGTGCGCCCTAGTTCCAGCTCGATCTGTTTCAGCTCGTCGAAGCTGTTTCGGAAGTGGACCAGCATCAGGTCGCCTTTGTGTCCCAGCACCGAATAAAGCGCACTCTGTTCCGGCTCCAGCCTTTGCAGGACGGCGGTGGCTTCGGCGGCGATCCTGGAACGCTCCGCCGGCGTCAACTTCCGCCACTGCGGCCAGCGGAAGCGCGCCACCTGGTGCAGCACACTGGCGCCCTCCAGGGTCAGCGGTACGGGAAAAAGCTCGGTGGGCATGGTTTGCAGGCGCGCCTCGCCTCTGATGGAAGATGCCATCCTCAACTCCCGGAAACAAACTTGCAACCTGCTGCTGGCATCCATTCTACTCGTGAGGCTCGAAATCTACTCCCGGAGATGTGCTCGCATGCCCGCTCGCATCTGCTAATATTTCCGGCCGGCAGACAAGAGGATATTTGGCTCTGTTGACATCCCCTTGTGCGGGTCGGTTCTGTCCTCAGGGTCACCGTGACCCCAGCCCCGCAGGGGCGGCACAGGATAGCCCGGCACGTGAGTGCCGGGGAAGCCGCCCCAAGAATGGCCCGAGTCCCGTAGGGACGGCACGAAGAAGCTTCCGGCGCGACAGGATGTCAACAGACACGAGGACGTTTCATGCCCGAACGTATGCATCGCGACCCGCCGGAACCGCGCCGCCAGGTGGTCAGCTTTACCTTTTACAAGGTCCAGCCGGAATGGCGGCGTCTGGCGGTGGCGGAAAAGGCGGAGCATCGCCGCGAGTTCGCCTCCGTCCTCGGCAAATGGCGCCAGAGCGAGCAGATGACCGCGCTCACCTATTCGCTCTCCGGCCTGCGCGCCGACGCCGACATGATGTTGTGGCGCATCTGCTACTCCCTGGAATGTCTCCAGCAGATGCAGGCCGAACTCATGCGCACGCGCCTGGGTGCTTACCTGGAAACGCCGCATTCCTACCTCGCCATGACCCGCCACTCGCAGTACAAGATCGGCCACGGGCGCGACGACGAACACACCATCAAGTGCGGCAGCTATCGTTACGCCTCGGTGCTGCCGTTCACTAAAACGCGCGCCTGGTACCAACTGGCGTTTGAGGAGCGCCAGCGCATCGTCACCGAGTACCGTGACGCCATCGCCGACTTTCCCCGGGTGCGCATGAACACGCTTTACTCCTTCGGCATTGGCGACCAGGAATTCGTGCTGGTCTTCGAGAGCGATCACCCCGCCGACATCGTGGACCTGAAAATGCGCCTCCGCGAATCCGAGAACGCCCCCTACATCCAGCAGGACACGCCGGTGTTCACCGGCATCCAGTGCGACACCGACCAGATGTTGGAGCAGTTGGGCTGATGGCACGCGGCATCGTTCCCCGACAGCCGTCCAAGAGCGGACGTCACGAGGGCCGCCGGGCCCAGGTGCGCGGCGCCTTGCCACTGCAGAAATCATCGCGCCCGTCGCGCTTCAAGCCTCCAGTGAAATCGGAAGCCAAGTCCAAGCGTGCGGCTAAGACGCTGAGGGCGAAATCGCCTAAGAAGTACGATCCGCTGGCGCCGCAGCGCGTGCAGGAAATCCTGCAGCGGCTCGATGCCACCTATCCCAACGCCACCTGCGCGCTCCACCACAACAACGCGTGGGAGCTTCTCGTGGCGACCATCCTCTCGGCGCAATGCACCGACGTTCGCGTCAACATGACCACGCCTGAACTGTTCCGCAAATATTCCACGGTGCAAGCGGTCGCCGCGTTGAAGCCGGAGCAACTGGAACCCGACATTCGCTCCACCGGCTTCTTCCGCAACAAAGCGAAATCAGTGGTCGGCGCGGCGAAGATGATTGTCAGCGATTTCGGCGGCGAAGTGCCGTCGGAGATGGAGCAGTTGCTCGCCCTGCCGGGCGTCGCGCGCAAGACGGCCAACGTCCTGCTCGGCACATGGTTCCACAAAAACGAAGGCGTAGTGGTGGACACCCACGTGTACCGCATCTCGCGCCGCCTGGAGCTGACCACTAACACCGATCCCAACAAGATCGAGCAGGACCTGGTGCGCATCATCCCGCGCCAGCGCTGGACCAGCTTCAGCCACCAGGTGATCTGGCACGGGCGCAAGCTGTGCACGGCGCGCTCGCCCAAGTGCGTGGATTGCCCGCTGGAGTCTGTCTGCCACGCCGCCGACAAGACCTGGAACACGGTGGACATCCACCAGAACGCCAAGCCGTAAAGTTTGCGCCGCGTCGCGCCCGCCCTATGGACTGCGTTGCAGGTGTGTTGATGTCCTCGCCCGACATCCTAGGGCCGCAACGCCAAATTGGAGAGGGCGCTGATCGAGAGCACGCGGATCAGCACCTTGCTCGAGAGGACGCTGATCAGGAGCACGCGGATCAAAACCTTGATCGAGAGGACGCTCATCAAGAGCACGCGAAGCGTGCGACAGAACCTAGCCCACGGCGTAAGCCGTGGGACCGCTCGCAATTGGAATGCGAGCCCGCTTCAGCGGGCGGCAGAATGGCCTGCATACGACTACAGCGCCGTCGCGATTGTGGCCACCAGGCTCGGGATGGTGTACTCCCGCGCTTCGATGTCCACCGGCAGACCATGCTGGCGCATGGTTTCCGACGTGACCGGTCCGATCGAGGCCAGCTTGGTGCCGGTGAGCAGCGCGTGGTTTCCCTTCCCCAGCAGGTCGAGGAAATTCTTTACCGTCGAGGAACTGGTAAAGGTGATGACGTCGGGCTTGCGGCGCGGGTCGCGCAGCACCTTCGCCAACTCCGTCCGCGAAGATTCGGGCAGCACGGTCTCGTAGGCCTCGATCACGTCCACCTTGGCCCCGGCCTTGATGAGTTCGTTGGGGATGACGTCGCGCGCCACCTTGGCGCGCACCAGCAACACGCGCTTGCCTTTGACCTCGGGCTTCAGTTCGGCGACCACGGCTTCGGCTACATACTCTTCCGGCATCACGTCCACCGGCAGGCCGCGCTTTTCGATCGCCTTGCGCGTCGCCGGGCCGATGGCGGCGATGTTCAGATGCAGCAGGTCGGCCTCGGTCTTGCCCAGCTTATGAAGCCGCGCGAACAGCGCCTGCACGCCGTTCACGCTGGTCAGGATGAGCCAGTCGTAATCCAGCAGGCGGGCGATCGCCTGGTCGAGCGCGCGCCACGACTCTGGCTCGCGGATCTCAATGAACGGGATTTCGATCACCTCGGCGCCCAGCAGGCGCAGCGCGTCCGACAGTGCGCTTGCCTGGTGACGCGCGCGCCCCACCAGCACGCGACGGCCCCCGAGCGGCCGGGTCGGAATGTCAGCGGTTGCGTTCATGTAGAAGTTGTTAGTCGCTAGAACTGGTTTCAAAAAACGGTTGTTGGGAAGGGCACGGCTTCAGCCGCGCCGCCGAGCCCGCAAGAATACTGGGCTTTAGCCCCTGAGGGACATTTTTCCTAAGGCGAAAATGCATTCTTGAAACCAGTTCTAGTCGCTCGCCAGTGGTCGTTCCGATCCGCTTTTCCTGACGACTGAAGACTGGCGACTGACGACTGATTTTACGATGCTCTTCCCGATTTGCTTTTGCCAACGACCAACGACCATCGACCAACGACTGTTTTTTACGTTCCCGATTTGCTTTTGCTAACGACCAACGGCCATCGACCAACGACTGTTTTTTACGTTCCCGATTCGCTTTTGCCAACGACCATCGACCAACGACCAACGACTGCTCTTATTTCCCGATCCGTTTTTCCTGACGACTGGCGACTGGCGACTGTTCTTACGGCTGCTGCGGGGCCGCGGCGGTTTCGCCGTAAACTTCCTGCAGGATGCGATCGCCGCCGCGCTCCAGCAAGCGCTTGCCCACTATTTCCCCAAGCTTTTTGGGATCGCTGCCCGACTGATTTTCCCTCAACACCTTCGACCCATCCGGACGCGCCACCACCGCGGTCAGGTGCAGTACGCCGTCCTTCATTTCGGCATACGCGCCGATCGGCACCTGGCAACCGCCGCCGAGCTGGTTCAGCAGCGCGCGCTCGCAGGTGGTCGCGGCGCGGGCGGCCGCATCATTCAGAAAATCCAGATGAGCGCCGGTTTGCTTGTCGCCGCTGCGAATCTCGATGCCCAGCGCTCCCTGTCCAACCGCCGGGCACATCATCTCCACCGGCAAAATCGCGCGAATCCACTCCGTGCGGCCCAGGCGATTCAGGCCGGCAGCGGCCAGGATGATGGCGTCGTACTCGCCCTCTTCCAATTTCCGCAGGCGTGTGTCCACGTTGCCGCGCAGCGGAAAAATGTTCAGGTCGGGACGCACCGCCTTGAGCTGCGCCTGCCGCCGCAGGCTGCTGGTGCCCACGCGCGAGCGCTGCGGCAGGTCGCTAATGCTGCTGAAGTGCCGCGCCAGGAATGCGTCGCACGGGTTCTCCCGCCTGGTGATGGCGGCGATCTCGAATTCCGGCGCCAGTTCCGTCGGCAGGTCTTTCAGGCTGTGTACCGCCAGGTCCACTCGCCTATCGAGCAGCGCTTCCTCGATCTCTTTCGTGAACATGCCCTTGGTGCCGACCTTGGCGAGCGCAACGTCGGTGATCTTGTCGCCGGTAGTCTTGATGATTTCCAGTTCCACTTCGTGCCCGCGCGCACGCAGCAGTCCGGAAATGTGGTTGGCCTGCCAGAGCGCGAGTTGCGACCCGCGCGAGCCGATGCGCAGGCGCGCCATCAGCGCTTCGCTCCGTTGGCCGCCGAGTCCGCCTTTTCTTTTTCCGTTTTGTGCTGCAGGTTGAACAGCCGCCGCACCACGTCAATCACCGTGGTGCCCTGCTCTTCGCGCGCCGCCGTTTTCAGCGTGGTGATCGGGGTATGCATGATCTTGTTGATGATTCCGCGGCTCATCGCCTCCACGGCCAGTTCCTGTTCCGGCGAAAGCTCGCCCAGCCGGCCGCGCACGCGGTCAATTTCGGCCTGGCGGATCGTCTCCAGGTGCTCCTGGAGGGAGACGATCGTCGGCACCACGTCCAACGTCTGCATCCGCGCCAGGAAACGCTCCACCTCTTCGCTGATGATCTCTTCCGCGCGTTCCGCCTCGCGGTGCCGGTCGGCGACGTGCGTGCTGACCACCTGCTGCAGGTCGTCGATGTCGTACACGAAGATGCCGTCCAGCTTGTTGACCTCGGGATCCACATCGCGCGGGACCGCAATATCGATGAAGAACATCGGGCGGTTGCGGCGGCGGGCAAGGAATTTTTCGCCGTGCTCGCGCCGGAAGATCGCCACCGGCGCGCCGGTCGAGGTGATCACGATGTCGGCCTTGTCCGCCGACTCGTAAAGCTGGTCCCAGGGCAGCGCCTGGCCGTTGAATTTGCGCGCCAGGTTCTGCGCCCGCTCCAGCGTCCGGTTGTACACGAAAATCGACCCGGCGCCGTGCGCCAGCAGGTGGCGCGCCGCCAGTTCGCACATCTTCCCGGCGCCCACCAGCATCACCGTCTTGCCCGTCAGGCTGCCGAAGATTTTTTTCGCCAGCTCCACCGCCACCGATGCCACCGACACCGCCGAGCTGCCCACCGCCGTCTCGGTGCGCACTTTCTTGGCCACTGCAAAGGCGCGCGTCACCAGCGCGTCGAGCTGCGAATTGACCGCGCCCACGGCGCGTGCCACCGCGTACGCTTCCTTCACCTGCCCCAGCACCTGCGGTTCCCCCACCACCATCGAGTCCAGGCTCGCCGTCACCCGGAACAGGTGCCGAATTACGTCCTTGTCGACGTACTCGTAAAGGTGCTGGTCGAACTGCCGGGGATCGATTTGGAAATATTCGCCGAGAAACGCGCGGAGGTCGGAGCCGCCATTGCGCGAGCGCGCCAGCAGTTCCACGCGATTGCAGGTGGAAACGATCATCGCCTCTTCGATTCCGTCATGCTTCGCGAACTGCTGCACCGCCGCCGGCAGCTTCGATTCGGAAATCGCAAACCTCTCCCTCACCTCCAGGGGCGCGGTGCGATGGTTCAATCCGATGAGCTGAAAGGTCATTGCGCGATGAACCTGTGAACTCCGCTAAAGTAATTGGCCGCCCACGCGCCGACCGCGGCGATGAAGGCGAAGGTTGCCAGGTACGCGGCCTTCTTCCCGCGCCAGCCCGAATTCCAGCGCGTGTACAACAGGACCATGTAAATGGCCCACATCAGCAGCGACAGCAGGATTTTGGCATCCAGGAAGTACATCGGCCCGAAGTGCTCCTGCGCGATCACCGACCCGGCGATCAGACCGAAGGTCATGAACGGAAAGCCCAGCAGCAGCGACTTGTAGCCGATATCGTCGATCACTTCCAGCGCCGGCAGCTTGGTGAGATAGCCTGCCAGGTGCTTGGCCTTCAGGCTGCGCTCCTGCAGCAGGTACAGAATACTGGCGCCGAAACTCAGGAACAGCGCGGCGTAGCCGGTAAAGATCAGCGCGATGTGCGCGAAGATCCAGCCGCTGCGCATCAGCTTGGAGTCGAACAGCGGCGGCCCCTGCGCGATCGAGGAGGCAAAGGTCAGCAAGAATGCCAGCGGGAAAACGAAAATTCCCGGCGCGAGCGTCCGGTAGCGCGCGTACACCACCAGGAAAAACGCCAGGATGACGAACGCCAGCAGCGATTCCGATTCATGAATCGACGCCAGCGCCAGGGTGAGGTGGCCGGTGGTCATGGCGCTCTCCGCCAGTGAGACAAAATGGAACACCATGCCCAGGCCAAGCGCGGGGAGCACCACTTTCGACAGGAAATTGCAGGGACGGCTCACCGCCGCCGTCGCCCACAACAGGCCGACCACGTAGAAACCGACTGCGACTTTTAGCCATAACAGCGGCATGAACTCGGTTGCCTGCGCCATCGGCACGAACCGGAGATACAGGCGGGAAGCTACGATTATAGACCCGTGCTACACAGCCATGGTGCTTCCCGGCGGGGCCAACGTGCAACCAACGTGGTCACATTGGGCTGTGACCTGTGTTACCACGCGCTCGCCGCTATTCGATCCCCAGCCCGCTAAGCAGCTCGCCCAACTCGCCCGCATCCAGGGTGAGGTGGCGTCCGGACTCCAGCATGTCTTCAATGTCGTCGAACCCCAGCAGCAGTCGCAGCTTGGCCGCGGCGTATTGCTCCGGCTCGGTGAGGACCCGCCCGTGCGACAAGGCCCATCCGCTCACCGCCGCATCGGTGACAAATACGCTTACCGCAAACTTCGTCTTGCGATCCGAACTGACGTCAAAGACGAACTCCGTCCCTGGGTCTTCCTCGGGCAACGCGCGCCGTTTGCCCACGAAGTAGTACTCGTAAACGTAGCCGGTCTGCGCGCTGTGGGTCTTGACTCGGCGGACAGTCATAAACAGGCTTCGCTCTTCACGCTCGATGCCTTCGGCGCGTAGGGACGTTCGCTCAACCCTCACCCTCAGCCCCGCGGGGCGGTAGAAACTAGCCCGGCACGTAAGTGCCGGGTAAGCTCCTGGGAAAGGATCGGAGTCCCGTAGAGCCTGCCCTGAGCGCAGCCGAAGGGGACGGCACAAAATGCCCGAGCCTGGCCGGGATTTCAACCGAGCCAGATAGCCGCTAGCCTTCCACCGCGATCTCGCGCAGCCGCGCCGCCGCCGTTTCCGACGTCACCGGAGTGAAGTACACCTCCTTGAAGGTGTACGACTTCGCGGTCTTGGGCGACAGCGGCAGGATCTCGATGTGCCAGTGGTAATCGTCGTCAATCGTCTTCCAGTAATTGAGGACTTCGGAGCGATGCAGCGTGTTGGGCGCGGTGTGCACCACCAGATGGAATTGCTCGGTCACGGCGCGAATGCGCAGCAGCGTGCGCCGCAGCAGTGCGCTCAGGTCGCGGGTGCCCCCGGGGCGCTGAATGGTGCGCTCAAAGAATGCCTCATGCGTGCGCGGCATGATCCAGGTCTCGTACGGCACGCGCGGCGCATACGGGCAGAGCGAAATGTAGTCGCCGCGATTTTCCACCACGCGCGTCGCTGCCTGCTCTTCCTGCGCGATGATGTCGCAGAAGACGCAGCGCTCTTTCTGCTGGAAGTACTCGCGCCCGGCGCGCAGTTCATAGAGAACCCGGCGGGGCACGAAGGTGCTGGCCGTGATCTGCGACGTCGGGTGCTCGAATTCCTGTCCCGACAGCGGACCGTGATTCTTGAACACGGTGACGTACTTGAAACGCCGGTCGCGCTTGAGGTCTTGAATGCGGTGGGCGGTCAGCAGCAGGAACTCGTCAATTTCGGCGTCGGCCGCGCTCCACAGGTAGCCGTCGTGGCGCGGGTTCTCCACCAGCACCTCGTGCGCGCCCACCAGGCGCATGCGGTCGTAGAGACCGTCACCGCGCCGCTGCGGCTCGCCTTCGATGTGGTACAGCGGGTTGGGGTGCACCACCGCGCGCGACGACCACGGCCCGCCGTCGATCGAGGGCCGCGTGGCGATCACGTGTGGGGCCTCGGTCGAATCGGGACAAAAATGGCAGCGAGTTTCACCGGTCGGCGTGGGCATGTCATCGCCGGTGATCACCCAGGAGCGTGTTATCGGATCTTTGCGCAGTTCCATTGTTATTAAGAAAACACTGTCTTCCGCGCGCGTCAACTTCGGCAGCGTTTCACAACCGCGCGGCAGTGGCGAGCATTGTACGCAAAAAGTGTCTTCCGGGAGTAGCGGCGCCCCGCAGCTTGCTATAATCCGCGCAAGTTTCGCCGCCGATGGACGAGTCTTCCACCCCGAAGTCCGTGGCCGACACCGCGCCGGGCACGCCCTTGATGCGCCAGTATTCGGCCATCAAGAAAGAACATCCCGCGGCGCTGCTGTTCTTCCGCCTGGGCGATTTCTACGAACTTTTTTTCGAAGACGCCGTGGTGGCCGCGCGCGAGCTCCAGATCACGCTCACCTCGCGCAACAAGGAGAAAGGCATCGCGGTACCGATGTGTGGCGTCCCCTACCACGCCGCCGAAGGCTACATCGCCAAGCTGATCCGGAAGGGATACAAGGTCGCCATTTGCGACCAGATGGAAGACCCGCGCTTGGCGAAAAAGCTGGTCAGGCGCGCTGTCACCCGCGTGGTGACCCCGGGCACGGCCGCCGATTCCACGCTCAGCTCCGACGAAAACAATTTCCTTGCCGCCGTCGCTCGGCTCGACCGTGGCCGGCCGGACGCGCTAGTCGCTGGTTTTGCCGTGCTCGATCTTTCCACCGGAGAATTTCGCGCCACCCAGTTCACCGGCGAAACCGCCGAGCGCCGCGTGCTCGAGGAATTGGAACAGTTGCGCCCGCGCGAGGTCTTGTTCGGCTCCACTCTGCCGCTGTTTGAGATGTCGGCTCGCGGCGGCGCCCGCACCGCCTATGGCTGGGCCGAGACTCCGCTGGACGACTGGGTGTTCTCCCCCGATTACGCCATTCCCCTGGTCGAAAACCATTTTGGCGTGCTCTCACTCGAAGGCTTCGGGCTGGCCGGTCGGCCGGCGGCAGCCGCGGCCGCAGGCGCCATCCTGCATTACGTGCGCAGCACGCAGCGCGGCTCCCTCGACCACGTGGACCGCATCGGCTTCTACGAGCGCCAGAACTGCCTGGTGCTGGACGCGGTCACGGTGCGCAACCTCGAACTGGTGGAGCCGCTGTTGTCCGGCGCCGGCGATGCCGTCACCTTGTTTCGTGCCATCGATCACAGCCTCACGCCCATGGGCAAGCGCCTGCTGCGCGCCTGGATGCTGCGCCCGGTCATCGACGCGGCGGAAATCAATGCGCGCCTGGACGCCGTCGCGGAACAGGTGCGCTCGACCGTCGAGCGCGAGGAGTTGCGGCGCTCGCTCGATGGCGTCTTCGACATCGAGCGCCTGCTCAGCCGGATTACGCTGGAGACGGCCAACCCGCGCGACCTTCTGGCGCTGGCGGCCTCCCTCGCCCGGCTGCCCGGAATCCGCCAGTCGCTGGCGCGGTTCAAGAGCGAGCGCATGGCATCCTTGCTGGCATCGGTGGACGATCTGGCGGACCTGCGGGCGCTCATCGAGCGCACTTTGGTCGAGGAACCGCCGCTCACCCTCGCCGATGGAGGCGTCATCCGCGCCGCCATTGACGCCGAGTTGGACGAACTGCGCACCCTCAGCCGCAACAGCAAGCAGTTCGTGGCGCAGATCGAAGAACGCGAGCGCCAGCGCACCGGCATCGGCTCCCTCAAGGTCAAATTCAATTCCGTCTTCGGCTATTACATCGAAATTAGCAAGGCGAACCAGCACCTGGCGCCGCCCGACTACGAGCGCAAGCAGACGCTGGTCAATGCCGAGCGCTTCACCACCCCCGAGCTGAAGCAGTACGAGGCGAAAATTCTCGACGCGCAGGAGAAGATTGTCGAGATCGAGCGGCGCTTGTTCGCCGAGCTCCGCGCCGCCATCGCCGGCCAGGCCAAGCGCATTCGCCAGACCGCGCTCGCCGTAGCCCAGGTGGACGTGCTCGCCGGCCTGGCGTACCTGGCTGCGAATAGCAATTACTGCCGCCCGCAATTTTCCGACAGCGGCGAGATCGAGATCCGCGAGGGCCGCCACCCCGTCGTCGAGCGCCCGGAACTCACCGGCAGCAACGACCGCTTCGTGCCCAACGATCTTTACCTGAATTCCACCAGCGACACCATCCTCATCCTCACCGGCCCGAACATGGGCGGCAAGTCAACCTACCTGCGGCAGGCGGCGCTCATCGTAATCCTGGCGCAGATGGGATCGTTTGTGCCGGCGCGCTCGGCGCGGCTCTCGGTGGTGGACCGCATCTTCACCCGCATCGGCGCCAGCGACAACCTGGCGCGCGGACGCTCCACCTTCATGGTCGAGATGACCGAGACCGCCGCCATTCTGAACACCGCCACGCCCAATTCGCTGATCCTGCTCGACGAGGTCGGGCGCGGCACCGCCACCTACGACGGCCTGGCAATCGCCTGGGCGGCCATCGAGTATATCCACGCCCGCACCCGCGCGAAAACACTCTTCGCCACCCATTATCACGAGCTCACGGAACTGGCCGACCGGCTTTCCGGGGTCAAGAACTATCACGTTTCGGTGAAGGAGAACGCTGGGGGCATCGTGTTTCTGCGCAAGGTGGAGCCCGGCGCGGCCGATCGCAGTTATGGCATCGAGGTCGCCAAGCTGGCGGGTTTGCCTCCCGAAGTAATCGGGCGCGCGCGCGAGGTGCTGGCCGAGCACGAGTCGGCCGAGCATCGCCTCACCAGCGAGTTGGCGTTAGACGAGTTGCAGCCCGGCTCGGTGCAGCTCACCATGTTTACTCCGCTCTCGCAGAAAATCGTGGACCAGTTGCGTGAGGCCGATCTCGACCGCCTCACCCCGCTGGAAGCCCTCAACCTGCTGCACGCGCTTAAGCAGCAGATGAAGTGAGAGACTCATGCCTTGAAGCAGCAACTGAAATGAGAAATTCATCCCTTCAAGCAGCAACTGAAATGAGAGCGCGGATGAAATGAGAGCGCGGATGAAATGAGAGCGCGCGCAGCGCGCGGCAGAACCTAGCCCCCGGCGTAAGCCGGGGGTAGCTGTCCAAGGAAAAGGCCAGCCCGCTTCAGCGGGCGACAGAACAATGTAATACTTGAATTTGCGACCGTAATGCACATAAAACACAACACTTTTGATCTCCGCCACCAGGTCGGCCAGCTCCTCCTCATGGGCTTTGACGGCGCCGAAGCCTCCACCCGGCTGCGCTCCATGTTGGCCACGCTCCAGCCCGGCGGCATCATCCTTTTCAAGCGCAACATCACCGCCGCGCGCCAGACCTGGGAACTGCTGCGCCTATCGCAGAAGTGCGTCACCACGCCGGCGTTCCTGTGCGTGGACATGGAGGGCGGCACCGTCGACCGCCTGAAGGACGTCATCGCTCCCGCGCCGTCCGTTGCCGACATCGCCGCCAGCGGCAACCGGAAACTTTTCCGCCTCCATGGCCGCGTCGTGGGAGACGAATGTCGCCTGCTCGGATTCAACGTGGACTTCGCGCCCGTGGTGGACCTTGGGCTGGAGCCATCGCGCAAGGTGCTGACCTCGCGCACCGCGTCCGACGATCCCAAAGAAGTGGTGACCTACGCCCGCGAATTTTTGCGCGGCCTCAAGGACGCGCACGTGCTCGGTTGCGGCAAGCACTTTCCCGGCCTCGGCGCCGCCAACCTGGACACGCACCACGACCTGCCTGCCATCGCAACTCCCGCCGCTCGCCTGATGAAAGAAGATCTCTACCCGTATCGCGAGCTGCACCGGCAGATGCCATTTGTCATGGTGGCGCACGCCGCCTACCCAGCGGTGACGAAGGACAATACGCCGGCGAGCCTGTCGCGAAAGTGGATCACCGATATTCTGCGCAAGCGCATCGGCTACCGCCGGCTCATTCTTTGCGATGACCTGGAAATGGGCGGCGTGCTGTCGGCGGCGCCCATCGAAGTCGCCGCGGTCGAGACCCTCAAGGCCGGCGCCGACATTTTCATGGTCTGTCATAACGAAGAAAAGGTCTGGCGCGCCTACCAGGCTGTGCTGAGCGAGGCGGAGCGCGATCGCCGCTTCGCCCGGCTGGTCGGCGACAAAGCGCGGCGCGTGCTGGCGTTCAAGCAACGCGCGCGCGAGCTTAAGCGCCATGCGCCTGCGCCCACCGATCGAGCGGTGGACCGCCTCCGCCGCCGGCTCTGGGAGCTGTGCGAAGAAGCGCGCCTGGTCGCGGTGGCGGGATCTTGATTCACCACTGAGGCACGGAGACACGGAGAAATTAAGAATGAAGAAGTCAGAATGAAGAATTGCGCACGGTCTGCACGCTCAGGTCTGTTGATTCTTAATTCTGCATTCTTAATTCTTCATTTTTCCTCCGTGTCTCCGTGCCTCCGTGGTGAAATGATCGTCCAGGAGCGACCGTGATCGTTGCCGGCGCACGGAGAAATTAAGAATGGAGAAGTCAGAATGAAGAATTGCTCACTGTCTGCACCCTCAGGTCTGTTGATTCTTAATTCTGCATTCTTAATTCTTCATTTTTCCTCTGTGTCTCTGTGTCTCTGTGTTTATCGTTTCCAGGAGCGACCGTGATCGTAGCCGGCGTAATGAGCGGCACCTCGGCGGACGGCATTGACGTCGCCGTCGTGCGCGTGCTCGGGCGCGGATTTCGCACCCGCTTTGAACTCCTCCATCACGCTGCGTTTCCCTATCCGCCGCGCGTTCGCCGGGCCGTGCTTGCCATGATGAACGCCAGCAAAGCCAGTGTCGCCGATCTGGCGCGGCTTAATTTCCTGCTCGGCGATTTGTACGCCGACGCAGTTCGCGCCTCGGCCAAGCATGCGCACCTTGCTGTGGATCTGGTCGGCTGCCACGGCCAGACCATCTACCACCAGGGCACAGCGCGCGCATATTTGGGCCGCAATATCGCTTGCACCTGGCAAACCGGTGAAGGCGCGGTGATCGCGGCGCGCACCGGCGTCCCGGTGGTCAGCGATTTCCGCCCCGCCGACATGGCTGCCGGAGGCACCGGCGCGCCCCTGGTTCCCTTCCTCGATTATCTTCTCTACCGCCACCGCCGGCGCGGGCGCATCGTGCAGAACATCGGCGGCATCGCCAACCTCACCGCCATTCCCGCAAAAGCGGCGCCCCAGCAGGTCATCGCCTTCGACACCGGGCCCGGCAACATGGTGATGGACGCGGTCACCGAACGCCTCTTCGCCCGGCCCTTCGACCGCCATGGGCGCATCGCCGCCCGCGGGCGCGTGCTCGACGTGGTGGTGTCGGAACTCATGCGGCAACCGTTTTTCCGCCGCCGTCCGCCCAAGACCGCCGGGCGCGAGGAGTTCGGGCGCGAGTTCGTCGCCGGCTTTCTCCGCCGCTGCCCGCGGGCGCGCAAAGAAGATGTAGTCGCCACCGCCACCGCCCTGACCGCCTACTCAATTGCCGATGCGGTGCGTGCCTTCGTGGCGCCCGCCGGAGATAAGCGCTTCCGGGAAATGATCGTCTCCGGCGGCGGCGCGAAAAATAGCACGCTCATGTCCATGCTCGCCGCCGAATTGACCGGCCTCAAGCTGCGCACCTCCGACGAATTCGGCCTGCCCTCCGAGGCCAAGGAAGCGGTGGCATTCGCCATCCTCGCCTATCAGACCTGGCGCCGGGTGCCTTCCAACATTCCCGCCGCCACCGGTGCGGAGCGCCCCGCCGTCCTGGGCAAAATCTCGTATCCTTACATCAATGCCGATTAACCACGAAGTTCCACGAAGTGTTTTTCCCCATCTCCTTAGTGTCCTTAGTGTCCTTTGTGGTTTGTTGTTTTTTTGTATGGGCTGCTCGAAAAAGCCGCCTGCGGACACGCTGGTGATGATCATCGTATCCTTAGGAAAATGACTAACCACCAATGCCACGAAGTTTCACGAAGGATTGTTGTATTCCTTGGTGTCCTTAGCGTCCTTTGTGGTTTGCTTTTTCTTGGCTGCACCAGGAAGCCCCCGTCCGACACGCTGGTGATGATCATCGAGAGCAGCCCCACCAACCTCGATCCGCGCGTCGGCATTGACGCCTATTCGGAGCGCATTGACGAGTTGCTCTTCGACGCGCTCGTCCATCGCGACGAGCACTTCAACCTGCAGCCCTGGCTTGCCGCCAGTTGGGACGTTCCCGATCCGCTCACCTACGTCTTCCACCTGCGCCGCGACGCGCGTTTCCACGACGGCCGCCCGCTCACCGCGCGCGACGTCAAGTGGACCTTCGACTCCATCATGAACCGCAGCGTGCGCACGGTGAAGACCGGCACCTACCGCTTCGTCGACCACATTGACGCCCCCGACGACGCGACCGTCATTTTTCATCTCAAGGAACCCTGGGCATCGTTGCTGTGGAACGTGGCCAATGGCGCCATCGGAATTGTCCCCTACGGTAGCGGCCCCGATTTCTACCGCCACCCGATCGGCTCGGGCCCGTTCCGGTTAATCAGCAATCAGCAGGACCGCGAAGTGGTGATCGAGCGCAACGAGCAATATTGGCGCGAGCGGCCGCGCGTCGCTCGCGTGCGTTTCACCGTCGTGCCCGATACCACCACGCGCGCGCTCGAGCTTCGCAAGGGCAGCGCCGATGTCGCGCTCAATGCGCTCACCGCCGACATGGTGCTCGCCCTCCGCCAAGATCCCAATCTGGAGGTCCAGCAGACCCCCGGCACCGTGCTCGCCTATGTGGCGATGAATCTTGCCGATCCCATCCTCAAGGATGTGCGCGTCCGGCGGGCGCTGGCCTACGCGCTCGACCGCCGCCCGCTCATCCATTACCTGTGGCGCGACGAGGCCCGCCCCGCCTACAGCATTCTGCCCACCCAGTCGTGGGCTTTCACCGCCGACCTGCCGACCTATGACTGCAATCCGCAGCGCGCCCGCGAATTGCTCGACCAGGCCGGATACCGCGCCACCAACGGCGTGCGTTTCCACCTCACCATGAAAACCTCCACCGAGGAGACCTCGCGCCTGCTGGCGGCCGTGCTGCAGCAGCAATGGCGCGCCATCGGCGTCGAACTCGATATCAAGACCTACGAGTTCGCCACCTTTTTTGCCGACGTGCAGAAGGGCGCCTTCCAGCTCTACTCGCTGCGCTGGATCGGCGGCAACAACGATCCCGACATGTTTCAGTACGCCTTCCATTCTTCCTTCACGCCGCCGGCGGGAGCTAACCGAAGTCATTACTCCAACCCCGAGGTGGACCGCTTGATTGAGTCCGGCCGCCGCGAAATCGATCCCGACAAGCGCAAGCAGCTTTACGTTCGCATCCAGCAACTGCTCGCCGAAGACCTCCCCTACATTGACCTGTGGTATCTCGACAACGTCGTGGTGCACTCCCGGCGCACCAGCAACTTCACCATCAGCCCGCCCGGCAATTACGACTTCCTGACCACGGTCGAACTGCACTAATAAACGTCGGTAGTCGTTAGTCGTTCGCAAATCCGGAATCATACCGGCCAACGACCATCGACTGCTTTTGCCATCGACCAACGACCATCGACTGCCTTTGCCAGCGGCCATCGACTCTTTTCCCCGTGTTACCATCGAACGTTTACGGCACCCACCGTGCGCATTCTCTTTATTGGCGACATCTTCGGACGCCCCGGCCGCGTCAGCGTGCGCGAGCACCTGCCGGCGTTCGTCAAGCAACGCCCCGTTGATTTGATCATCGCCAACGCGGAAAACGCCGCCGGTGGATTCGGCATCACGCCCTCCATCATCGACGAACTCTTCGATCTCAACATCGCCGTGCTCACCACCGGCAATCACGTCTGGGACAAGCGCGAGATCATCGAGTATTTCCAGTCGGCAAACGGCAATCCGCACAGCCCGGCGCGCCGCGTTTTGCGTCCCGCCAACTATCCCGCCGGCACGCCCGGCATCGGAATGTACGAAGGTGTCGTCGGCAAGGTCCCCTACGCCGTCATCAACCTGCAAGGCCGCGTCTTCCTGCCGCAGAATGACGATCCCTTTCGCGTCGCCGATGCCCTCATCGAAAAGACCAAGGCCAAGATCATCCTGGTTGACATGCACGCGGAAGCGACCTCGGAAAAGGTTGCCATGGGCTGGTATCTCGACGGCCGCGTCACCGCCGTGCTCGGCACCCACACTCATATCCCGACCGCCGACACGCGCATTCTGCCCGGCGGCACCGCCTATCAGACCGATGTCGGCATGACCGGCCCCTACGACAGCGTCATCGGCGTGCAGAAGGAGTTGGTCATCCAGCGCTTCCTCACCAACATGCCGGCGCGCTGGGAGGCCGCCCACGCCGACGTCCATTTCTGCGGCGTTTACATGGAATGCGACGACGTCACCGGCCGCGCCACTGCGGTGGAGCGCATCATGATTCCCGGCCGCCAGGGCGCCAGCCTGTAACTTTTGCTGGCCACTAACCACTGACCACTGGCCACAAACCTGCGTTGCTGCACCAGGCTCCTGGCCGCCGCCTTAGTTGCGCATCTCGCGCCAGCGGTTACAATTCCAACCATGCGCCGTCTCGCCGCGATCCTCGTCCTGTTCTGCTCGGCGGCCTGGGCGCAGTCCGCACCGCCATCCGCCAATCCCGGCCTCGAACAATTGAAGCTCTGCGCGCAGCAGCCCACGCCCGCAACCTGTGCCGTGTCCAAGAAGGAATTGAAGCAGGGGCAGCGCAATTTCGACCGCGGCCTCCAGCTGCAAAAAGCGGGCAAATCGGATGAGGCTTTCGACGCCTTTGATGCCGCTGCCCATGTCGTCCCACGCAATCTCGAGTACGCCACCACCCTCGAGGTCATGCGCCAGAAGTTGGTTTACGATCACGTCCAGAAGGGCAATTCCCTGCTGCTCGGCGACAAGGAAATCGCCGCCGCCGCCGAGTTCCGCCAGGCGCTGCAACTCGATCCCAGCAATTCCTTCGCCCTGCAGCGGCTCGCCGACGCTGCCGCACTGAAGCCTCTGCCCGGCCCACACGAATTTCAGATTGTGGACGATCCCGGCGAGCTGCGCCTCCAGCCGCTCACCGATTCGCGGCAAGACTTCCATTTTCGCGGCGATACCCGCGCCCTCTACGAAGCCATCGCCAAGGCTTTCGGCGTCGCCCCGCAATTCGACGAAACCGTGGTCAGCCGCCAGATCCGCTTTGACTTGGAAGACGCCGATTTCCGCACCGCCATGCGCCTGGCCGGCGTGATGAGCAAGAGTTCCTGGACGCCGCTGTCGGCGCGCGAGTTCCTCGTGTTCGCCGACAACGCGCAAAACCGCGCCCAGTTCGAGCGCATGTCGCTGCGCACCTTTTTCGTGCCCGACGCGGCCTCCGCCCAGGATCTCTCCGAGATCGTCAACGTGCTGCGCACCGTCTTCGAAATCCGCTTCATCACGCCGCAGAACGCGACCTCCACCCTGGTCGTGCGTGGGCCGCGCCCCATGCTCGACGCCGCCAGCGCCTTCCTGGCAGCGCTCGACCAGTCGCGTCCGCAGGTGATGCTCGACATCCAGGTTTTCCAGATCAGCCGCTCCCTCATGCGCAGCTTCGGCCTCACCATGCCGCTGCAGTGGCAGACCTTCAGCCTGAACGCTGCAGCGCTGGCGGCGTTGCAGCAGCCCAACGTGCAGGACGCGATTAACCAGCTCGTCGCCTCCGGCGGCATCAACCAGGCAAACACCACCGCCATTGCCGCCCTGCTGGCGCAACTCCAGAGCCAGTCGCAAAGCTCGCTCCTGCAGCAGCCCTTTGCTACTTTCGGCGGCGGCCAGACGCTGACCGCCCTGGCTGTTCCGCCGATTTCGGTGAATTTCTCGCGCAACGAGTCGCAGGTCTCCAGCATTCAACACATGACGCTGCGCGCTTCTCACGGCAACCCCGCCACCATGCGCATCGGCGAGCGCTATCCCATCTTGAACTCCACCTTCGCGCCCATCTACAACTCGCCCGCCATTTCGCAGGTCCTTCAGAACAACACCTTCATCGCACCCTTCCCTTCCTTCAACTATGAAGACCTGGGATTGCTCGTCAAGGCGACCCCGCAGATTCACGGCTCCAACGACGTCCAATTGGAATTAAGTATCGAAGTGAAGGCGCTGAGTGCGCAGTACTTCAACGGCGTGCCCGTGATCAGCAACCGCGCCTATACCGGCACCATCAGCATCAAGGATGGCGAAGCCGGCGTGATCGCGGGGATGTTGGATGTGGAGGAGCAGAATGCGCTCAGCGGACTGCCGGGTGTGGCCCACTTGCCGCTGCTCGGCACCCTCACCTCCAGTCACAACCCGCAGAAGACTTCCACCGAAATGCTCATCCTGATCACGCCCCACCTGACCCGCACCCGCGAAGCCAGCCCGCCGGCGATTATGATTCCTAGTAGCTAGAAGTTGGTGGGTAGGACTAAGTGCGATGGTACTTTGGCAGGCACCGAGGGCCCACGTCCAGTCCTCATGAAACAGAGCCCCGAAAGGGCGAGCGCTAGTAGCCCAGGGCGCCAGCCCTGGGGAAACATCTACAAATAAGCAGAGTCCCGTAAGGACGGCGCGAAGAAGAACAGCCCCGCAGGGGCGGCTGATAGTAGCCCCGCACTTCAGTGCCGGGGAAGCATTAATAATATTCAGAGTCCCGTAGGGACGGCACGAACGAACCCGGCGGGATTTCAACCCGGCACCGTCCGCGTTTCGCCCCTGGGTAAATTTCAAATTTTCAAATTTCCAATTTCCAATTCCTACTTCCCCTTCGCCGTGAATTCCACGATCTTCTTCAACTGCCCTGGCGGCAACTGTCCCAGGTTGCTGATCCTGCGCCCTCCGATGAACAGCGTGGGCGTGCCGGTTATCTCCAGTTCCTTCCCCAGCGCGACCGACTGCTTCACCCGCTCCGCCGTTGCCGGCTGATGGGCGCACGCCGCCACCTTCTTCCCATCCACGCCCGCCGCCGCCAGCTCTTGCAGCTTGGCCTCCGCCTTTTTGCCCGCATCCTCGGAGTTGTTGGTATCGGCGGTGATCTGTTCCTGCGCGCCGTACACCGCATCCACGAATTTCCAAAACGCCGCCGGATTTTCGCGGTGCACGCACTCGCCATACTCCGCCGCCGCGAACGCCCAGTGGTGCATCTGCGTCAGCGGAAATTGCTGGAACACGAAGCGCGCGTTGGGTGCGTCGGCCAACAGCTTTTGCACCACCGGCAACGCCGCCTTGCACGCCGGGCACTGCAGGTCGGCAAACTCGACAATCGTCACCCCAGCATTGGCCGGCCCGCGCGACGGCCCGTTGATCCCCTTCTGCAGCTTGGCGCGGTTGGCCGCGAACGGGTCGGCGGCGAACGGAACCAATTCGCCCATCAGCGCATGCTTGCCGTCCGCCGTCACCAGGAACGCCGCCTGCACGCGACCTTGCGGCGTGTTCACCATCACCAAAACTTGTGTCAGGTCCGATACCGCGTGCGGCTTCACATCCACGATTGTCCATGTGATCGCCGGGTTCGTGCCCCCGGTCATCTGCCGCACGAAGCTATTGATCGCCATGTCCGAGGGCCGTCCCCCTTCCCCGGGAAACGGCGCCATGTTGCCTAGCATCGCCTGCTTGTGACCCGCCAGCACGAACAGCTTGCGCTCGCCGTTGTTCTGCGCCGATTTCATGGTCAGGTCAATTTCGGCTATGCCCGGCGCATCCGACGGCTTGATGCTGGTGATCGTCCATGAAGCGTTCGGCTCGTAGCCGAACATGTGCCGCATGAACGAGTCGGCCGTCGCTCTGGATGGCAACGAGGTTCCGCTTCCGCTGGCTGACGGCTCGGGCTTCGCTGGCGACTGCGCCAGTGCGAGCGCGGCGATCACAACCAATGCTGACAATGCCAAATATCGGCGCATGCGTTCCTTTCAGTCCTCAGTCCTCGGTCTTCAGTCTTCGGTCTTCAGCCCCTGACGACTGAAGACTGGCGACTGAAGACTTCAATAATCCCACCGCGCGGCGATCGGAAATCTTCTCCCCACGCCAAACGCCTTTTCGGAAATCTTCAATCCCGGCGCCGCCTGCTGCCGCTTGTACTCCGAGCGTTCCACCATGCGGATCGCCTTGCGCACCAGGTGGAGATCGAAGCCGCGCTCCTCGGCAATCTGCTCCGCGCTCTTGTAGTCCCCGATGTAGTCTTCCAGGATCGCGTCCAGCACGTCGTAGGGCGGCAGCGAGTCGCTGTCCTTTTGATTCGGCCGCAGTTCAGCCGACGGCGGTTTTTCCAGCGTCGCCTGCGGGATCACCGGCTTGCGTGCATTCACGTACCGCGCCAGCCGGTACACCAGGGTCTTGGGCACATCGGAAATCACCGCCAGCCCGCCCACCATGTCGCCGTACAGCGTGCAGTAGCCCACCGCCAGTTCCGACTTGTTGCCCGTGCTCAGCACCATGGAGCCGAGCTTGTTGGAGAGCGCCATCAACAGCGCGCCACGAATTCGCGCCTGCATGTTTTCCTCGGTCACGTCCTCTTCCCTGCCTGCGAACACCGGTTTCATCGCCTTCCGGTAGACGTCGAAGATTTCCGTGATCCCGATCAGCTCGAACCGTATTCCCAGGTTCGCCGCCAGCGCGCGCGCGTCGTCAATGCTGCCGCTCGAGGAATACGGCCCCGGCATGCCGACGCCGGTCACGTTCTGATTCCCCAGCGCATCGGCCGCAATCGCCGCCGTCAGCCCTGAGTCAATCCCGCCGCTCAGTCCCACCAGCACGCGATCGAACCCGCACTTGCGCACATAATCGCGCGTGCCCAGCACCAGCGCCTCGTACACGCTGCGCTCCAGCCCCTCGATCTGCGGGTGCAGGTCGCCGGCCAGTTTCTCGGTGTCGAAAAAAATCAGGTCTTCTTCGAACGACTTCGCCTGCGCCACCACCCGGCCGTCGGGCGCCATCACCACGCTCGATCCGTCAAACACCAGGCTGTCGTTGCCGCCCACCTGGTTCACCATGGCCACCGCCACGCCGTACTTGGTGGCCAGCGCCGCCAGCATCTTCTGCCGCAACTCGCGCTTGCCCGCGTAGAACGGCGATGCCGAGATGTTCAGCAGCAGGTTGCCGCCGCCCCGCATCAGCGCCTCCACCGGATCGAAGCCGTACAGTTGCCGGTTCCAGAAACTCTTGTCGTTCCACGCGTCCTCGCAGATGGTCAGCCCCACCTGCCGCCCGCAGAACGGCAACAGTTCCTGCTGGCGCGCTGGAGCGAAGTTGCGCCATTCGTCGAAGACGTCGTAGGTCGGCAGCAGCATCTTCGACTGCCGGAACGCCACCTGGCCGTCCTTGGTCAGCGCCGCCGAATTCATCACCGATTTGCCCGACTCGGCGTGCGCCGGCGTCACCAGCCCGCAGATCACCGCGATGCCGCGCGTTTCCTCGGCGATCCGCTCCAGCATCTCCTGATTGCGTTTGACGAAGCTGGGATTCTCCACCAGGTCGCGCGGCGGGTAGCCGCAGATGGAAAGCTCGGGGAACATGGCCAGGCTGGCGCCCGCCGTCAGCGCGCGCCGCGAGAATTCAATGATCTTGCCGCAATTCCCGCTGAAGTCGCCTATGGTGGTGTTGATCTGCCCGAGCGCAATCTTCACGCCTTCAGTTTAAAGTGGTTGGCCCACCCTTGTCTCGCCCGGGTTTGGCGAGACAGGGTGGGAGTCCATCAATCGACAATCGGCAATGTTGCTTGTAACCGAAAACCGCCAACCGAGAACCGACTACGCCTCCTCAACGCTTGTCATCCTGAGCGAGGCGTCGCCGCGACGCCGAGTCGAAGGGCCTGCCCCGAGCGAAGCCGAGGGATCCAACGCTGCCCTGATCAAGCTGGCCTACGCCTTCGAGCAGGCAACCCACCACCGCAAGCCGCCGCAGTTCGCCCCACCGCCGATCTGAAGGTCTGAGGGCCAAAGGCCAATTTGCCTTGTAATACACGATAATACAGGGCATACTTCCTGAATTATGAACGACCCCGAAAAGACAATCAGCTTCCGTGCCCATGCCGGCAAAATTGAGGCGCTCGATTCGCTTGCCGCCGCGCAGGACCGTCCGCGCAGCTATCTGATCAATGAGGCCATCTCCAATTACGTCGAGTTGCACGCGTATCAGGACGCGCTCGTGCGCAAGGGACTGGACGACATGCGGAAAGGCCGCGTGCTAAGCCATGAGCAGGTGGCAAAGCGGCTGAAGAGGACGGGACGCCCACGCCGATGATCGAATGGACGGAACAGGCGGTCCGGCAACTGGACCAGGCACATGACTACATCGCGTTATCCAACTCCGAGCAGGTTGCCGCCCGGATCGTGATCCAAATCGTCACTAGCATCCAACATCTCGCCGCGTTTCCGACGGCAGGGCGGCCAGGCCGGGTACCCGGCACCCGTGAACTGGTCATTTCCAACACGCCCTTCATCGCAGCCTATGCAATTGACAAGGACCGCGTCGTGGTCCTTGCCATCTACCATGGCGCACAGCAATGGCCGGAAGCGTTTTGAAGTTCTGGCAACTGATAACTAGAGGCTATCTCATAAATACCGGGTAGCTTGCAGCACCGTGGAAGCGCGGGCCTTCAGGCCCGCGAATTTCGGTGAGTTAAGGCCGGGGGCTTTAGTGTGTGCGTGAGAACGTCGTGACGTTCTCTGCGCAAGCCCCAGGTATTGCCTTCTTTGTTTCTATTCCGGGCTAGCGGTCGAACTGCTGCTCGGCCCGGGAGCTAA
>JBEKZP010000038.1:0-27915 GCA_049509755.1 Terriglobales bacterium
CTGCGCAAGACTCATGTACTGCGCGATCGGATGCTGCCCCGCGTGCGCCAGCGCCCATTCATCGTTCAGCAGCGAAACCCGCTCCTGCGGCGTCAACGCCTGCTCGGCAACCTCCGCCAGCTTTGCCGTCAATTCCGGGCTATACGCCGACCAGTAATATCCTCGGCCGCCGGCATTCACGAAAACCCAAGGCGAGCACCCATTCACCTTAAACGCCTGCCGCTTCTGCGCCATCAGCTCGCAACGCGCGTTTCCCCCCGCGGCCGTCTTGATGCATACCGGGATCTGCCACAACTCAGGACTCCCGGCTTTCAGCAGTTCCGGATCGTTGAAGAACCGCGTCTGCGAGAGTTCGACCGTGGTCTGGTTCCCCGTGCATTGCGCCTTCACGCTCAGCATGGGCGCGCCCGCCTGCTCCACCCAAGTCGGCATCACTTTGTCCACCGGCTTGCCGGAAGCCTTCGCCATCGCGTTCCAGAAATCGGCAGCCCTTGTGTTGCCGTAAGCATGCTTCTCAAGATACGAATTCACGCCTTTGCGGAACGTCTCCTCGCCCAGCCAGCTTTCCAGCATGCGCAGGACTGCCGCGGTTTTTCCGTACGCGATGCCGTCGAACAATGCCCCGATCTGCGCCGGCGTATTCACTTCCTTCGCGGAGGCATGAATCGGGCGCGTGGATTTCAGCGCGTCAACCGCCAGCGGACCCTGGTTCGGCCAGATGTTCCATTCCGGTTTCCACGCCGCCAGCGGCTTGTTCGTCATCCACGTCGCGAAGCCTTCGTTGAGCCAGATGTCGTCCCACCATTGCATCGTCACCAGGTCGCCGAACCACTGGTGCGCGATCTCGTGCGCGGTCACGGCCCCGATTTCCTTGAGTTGGCCGATGCTGGCGGTGCGGCCATCGGCCAGCAGCGCCTCCTCGCGATAGGTGATGTCGCCGGTGTTTTCCATCGCGCCCGCGCCGAAATCGGGCAGCGCCACCAGATCGAGCTTTTGGAACGGATACTTGATCCCGTAGTACTGGTTGTAGAACTTCAGGATGTGTTCCGCCGACTCCAGCGCGAACTTGCCCAGCTCCTTCTTGTCAGGCGTGGCGCAGACGCGAATCGGGACCCCGTCGGCGCCGCCTTCCAGGCACTGGAAGTCGCCCACTTCCAGCGCCACCAGGTAGGTGGACATTTTCGGACTGGTCGCGAATTTCAGCGTGTGCTTGCCCTCGCCCGGACCCGGCATATCGGCCACAATTTTGCTGTTGGAAATCGCGGTATCGTCCTTGTCCACCACGACGCTGAGGTCGAAAGTCGCCTTCATCGCCGGCTCGTCAAAGGACGGAAACGCCCGCCGCGCATCCGTGGCTTCGAACTGCGTGACGGCGTAATTGCGCCGTTTGGTATTGCTCAGGTAAAAGCCCCTGAGCTGAGCGTTCAGCGTGCCGGAGAACTTGATATGAATCGTCGCCGGGCCGGCCGGCGCCGCATCGGCCAGCGCCAGCGTCGCCATCTCCGACTTTTCATCGGCGATGACCTTCGCCGTCTGCGTCGCCGAGCCCGAGGTAACGGTCACGTCTCCGAACTTGATCTCGGCCGCATTCAGCACGATGTTCGACGCCGGCTTCAGCACCCGGACCTCAATCGTCTCCTCGCCCTCAAACGTCGCGCTCTTCAGGTCCGGCGCCAGCGTGATCTGGTAATGGCTCGGAACCACGTCGCCGGGCAGCCTTTGCGCGTTTCCCACGCACGCCATGGACAGCAACAGCGCAACCGCACTAAGCAACCGCTTCATTTCGCCTCCAGGGAAGATCCATTTCAAAAGAGTGCTGTAAACAGGAATAGACGGCGCCGCTGCGCCGGCGTTAGCTGCTGCATGAATATTTATACGATTTACCCCGGTTAAAGTTCCCCGATGCGGCCCTGCATCACCGTCATCCCACACAAGTTCGACCCGAACCAGTACGCGATCTCGCGATAATCCCGGACTCCGAACACCGCCAGGTCCGCATCTTTACCGGCCTCCACGCTTCCCTTGCGGTCCCCGAGCCGGAGCGCGTGCGCGCCGTTGATGGTCGCCGCCGCGATCGCCTCCGCCGGTGTCATCTTCAAGTGCGTGCACGCCAGCGAGAGCACGAATTGCATGTTGCTGGTTGGCGAACTGCCGGGGTTGTAATCCGTCGCCAGCGCCACCGGCACGCCCGCATCAATCAGTTTTCGCGCCGGCGGGTAGCCGTCCGCGCCGAGAAAATAATTCGCGCCCGGCACTAGTGTCGCCACCGTATCGCGCTTTGCCAGTTCCCTGATGTCGCTGTCCGACACATGATCCATGTGGTCGAGCGATGCCGGTTCCACCGTATTCACCAGCGACGGCAGAAACCCGTCGGCGGGTGCTGACAACTGGCCGACGTGCGCGCGCGTGTCCAGCCCGTTCTCCAGCGCCGCCTTGAAAATCAGCGCAGCTTCCGTTTCCGTGAATGCGCCGCGCTCGATAAATACATCCACGAAACGTGCCAGCTTCCGCCGCGCCGCCTGCGGAATCATCTCCTCACAAACGGCGCGCACATATTCCCCGCGGCGGTCGAGATACTCACGCGGGACCACGTGCGCTCCCAGCAGCGTCGGCACCACCGTCCCCGGCCATTGCCGCGCCGCCTCACGGATCGCTTCCAGCGACTTCATTTCCGCCGCGAAGCTCAGCCCGTAGCCCGACTTCGCCTCCACCGTGGTGGTGCCCTGCGCTGCCATCTCCTTCAGCGCCGACAGGATCTTCTCCGCTAGCGCCGCCCGGCCCGATTTCCGTACGCCTTCAACGCTGGAACGAATCCCGCTGCCGGCCGCGGCGATCTGCTCATAGGTGGCGCCGCCAATGCGTTTTTCAAAATCCACCAGCCGCGGCGCCGCGAATGCCGGGTGGGTGTGCGAATCCACGAACCCGGGCAGCACCACGCCCCTGCGGCAATCAATCTCTTCAACTTTCTTCTTGTGGGATTTCAGCCAGGAGTCGCGCTCTGCGTCGCGCCGCTTGCCGAGGGAAACAATTTTTCCGCCGTGGCACAGCACCGCGGCGTCTTCCAGCAATCCAACTTCGCCCAGCTCGCGCCCGCGCCGCGGTCCCGGCGGTCCCTGCAATGTCAGAAGCTGGCCGATGTTGGTCAGCAGCAGCGCCGGCATCTATTCCATCGCCTTGGTGAACATGAAATCGTGATGCCACTCCGCCTTGGTGCCCTGCTGCCGCAGCGCCGTCGCCAGTTGCGCCCAGTGACGCATCCCGTGCAGCAGCGCGTGCACGAAACATTTCCTCTTGCTCGCCGACATTTGCCCCACCGACAGCGTCTTGAAGCTGATCGTTTTGTTCCAATCCGCGTCCGTCGCCTGCGCCATGAACTCGCGAAACTTCTTGCGCGCCGTCGCCCCGATCGCGAACAGATCGTCCAGCGACCCTTTTGCCAGCGACTCAGCCGGGACCTCCGGCTGTTCCAGCAGGCGTTCGCCGTAGCGCAACTCGACTACGAAGATGTGGAACAGCACGCCGCGAACGTCGTGCATCATCGCCAGCTCCATCTTCGCGTCGAGCATTTCTGGATGCGCGCGAAACCACTCGTGCCACTGCCCGGTTTCCTGCTCGTCGTGGTTCAGAAGCTCGGCGTATGTCAGAGCCGCCGCCGCCATGCCGACCGAGGATTGTGGTGCAGTTGTCATCTAGACACCTCATACTGTGCGGGCAGAATTTCACCTCATGATGTCAGTTACCAGCAATGCACAAAAGACGGCTGACATGGCGACTGCGCCTCCAATAACGGCCAGCAACAATCGAGACGACCAAGTCCTCCTTGGGAACAGAAACACCGCCAGCCCTGCTCCAACGCCGATAATAAGGGGCGCTGGCGCACTCAAGTGGTGCGCTGTCGGGAGCCGCTTTGAGTATGCAACCCATGAAACGTTCCACGCCACAAACCATGCGAATGCGGCCAAGACTGCCCAGACAAGCGCTTGTCGCGCACGCGTGACAAATTCGCGGACTTCGATGTCATCACTCATGTCCTGATCGCATCGGAATTCTGATGCCGTTGCGCCCCGCGAAATCAACCGCCTCCTGGTATCCGGCGTCCACGTGCCGCGCCACGCCGATGCCCGGATCGTTGGTGAGCACGCGCTCGATCCGCTTCGCCATCGCGTCGGTTCCGTCGGCGACGGTCACCTGGCCCGCGTGCTGCGAATACCCGATGCCCACGCCGCCGCCGTTGTGAATCGAAACCCAACTCGCGCCGCTCGCCGTGTTCAGCATCGCATTCAGCAGCGGCCAATCGGCAACCGCATCCGAGCCGTCCTTCATGCCCTCGGTCTCGCGGAACGGCGATGCCACCGAGCCCGTGTCCAGATGATCGCGCCCGATCACGATCGGCGCCTTGAGCTTGCCTTTCTTGACCAGTTCGTTCATCGCCAGCCCGAACTGCGCGCGCTCGCCGTAACCCAGCCAGCAGATCCGAGCCGGCAGCCCCTGGAACTTGATCCGCTTCCGCGCCAGGTTGATCCAGCGCGACAGGATCCGGTTGTCGGGAAAAAGTTCCAGCACCAGGTCGTCGGTCACGTGAATGTCGCTGGCTTCTCCGCTCAGCGCCACCCAGCGGAACGGCCCTCGACCTTCGCAGAACAGCGGACGTATGTACGCCGGCACGAATCCCGGAAAGTCGTACGCGTTCTTGACGCCTCGCTCAAAGGCGAACGTCCGGATGTTGTTTCCGTAGTCAAACGTCACCGCGCCCATCTTCTGCAGCGCCAGCATGCCTTCGACGTGCCGCGCCATCGAATCCAGCGAGCGCTCTTGATAGCCGTTCGGGTCGCGCGCGCGCAACTCCGCCGCCTGCGCCACCGTCAGCCCCTGCGGAATGTATCCGTTCAGCGGATCGTGCGCGCTCGTCTGATCGGTCAGAATGTCCGGCACCACGCCGCGCGCCGCCAGCTCGGGAATAATGTCGGCGCAATTTCCCACCAGCCCGACCGAAACGTTTTCTTTCTTGCGCACCGCGTTTTTCAGGATTCTGAGCGCCTCGTCGAGCGAGGTGACCATGAAATCGCAGTACCCGGTCTTCAAACGCTTCTTGATCCGCTCCGGGTCAACATCAATCCCCAGGAACGCCGCGCCGGTCATGGTGGCGGCCAGAGGCTGCGCCCCGCCCATGCCGCCCATGCCCCCGGAAACGATCAGCTTCCCTTCCAACTCGCCGCCGAAACTCTTCTCACCCGCCGCCGCAAACGTCTCGAACGTGCCCTGGATAATGCCCTGCGACCCGATATAAATCCACGAACCCGCCGTCATCTGGCCGTACATCATCAGGCCGGCGCGCTCCAACTCGCGGAACTTTTCCCAGTTCGACCAGTGCCCCACCAGGTTGGAATTCGCGATCAGCACCCGCGGCGCGTACTCGTGCGTCTTGAATATTCCCACCGGCTTGCCCGACTGCACCAGCAGGGTCTCGTCGTTCTCCAGCGACTTCAGCGAGCGCACGATGGCATGGAAGCACTCCCAGCTCCGCACTGCCCGCCCCGTGCCGCCGTACACCACCAGGTCGCGCGGGCGTTCGCCGACCTCCTCGTCGAGGTTGTTCATCAGCATGCGCATGGCGGCTTCCTGCTGCCAGCCCTTGCAGGAAATCCGCGTTCCGCGCGGCGCCTTCACCGGAACATACGTGCTCTGTGTGATTTCTGTTTCCACCGGCATAACTCGAGAATGGTAGTCCTGCGTGGCTTCAGGGTTCAACTGGGACGGGTCGGGTGGTGTTTAGATGCGATAAGTCATTATTTCGCGATTTGTGATTAGAACTGGTTTTAAGAAACGGTTTTTGGGTAGGGCACGGCTTCAGCCGTGCCGCTCGAGGCCGCAAAAATAGTGGGATTTAGCCCCTGAGGGACATTTTTCCTGAAGCGAAATGCATTTTTGAAACCAGTTCTAGCGATTTCGCGTCGAGCAACCATCCTCTTCCAATCACTAAATTACAAATCACTAAATCACAAACCGGAGACTTGACTCGAAAACCCGCCGCTCACCACGTGTTATACGCCGTCCCGTCCGAGGCCGTCCGGTTCGATCCGCTGTGCACGTCGGTGATCCCGGGCTGGTTCTGGTCGATGCTGAGCAGCACGTCTTCCTGCGCCACCTGCCAGGTATCGCGCGAATCGGTGAACGGATCTTTCGGGATCTCGCGCAGGTAGCCTTCCTGCATCAGGTCGTGCAGTGCCTGCGGCGCTTTCGACTTGTCCATCGTGTACTGGTCGATCGCCGAGCGCATGGCGAACAGGTCCTGCCGCAGTACCGCTTCCTTGGCGCGCAGGATGGACTGGGTGTAAATCGGCACCGCAATCGAGACGATGATCATAATGATGCTGATCACCACCATCAGCTCAATGATGGTAAAACCGCGTGATTTCTGTCGGGACTTCATCAATTGCAAATTACAAATTACCAATTACCAATCAGAATACTTGGTCCCATCCAGCCCCGTGCCGGTTGCCTGCGTAAACACGTCAAACACATTGTCGCCGCACCACGACTGCGATTCCGGATCGTCCTTCATGCAGCGCTTGCCCCATTCGTCCTTGCCGGTCATGGGATCGATGGGAACCTTTCGCAGGAACCGGACTTTCTTTCCGCCCACGTCCACGCCTTTCACCAGCGTGTCCAAATCCGGCGGATAGCCTTCCGTTCCCAGCTTGATCTGAAACGCGCCCCGATCGGCCGCATCTTTGTAGCGGTCGATGGCGTCCCGCAAGTCCCACAGCGCCTGCCGCAAATTGCGCTCCTTGTCGCGCTTGATTCGCACCCGCGCAATCGGGATCGCCGCGCCCGTCAGGATCATCAGGATGGTGATCGCGACAATCAGTTCCACCAGGGTCAGCCCGCGCTGGCCACACCGCCGCCCGGCACGCGGCTTCACGGTCTGTTCGGGAATATGCAAGGCACAACTTTCGGGGAATGTGTTCTGTTCCGGATATTGTAAACGAGAGCCACGCAGCCCACGACCTGCGCAGATCATCCGATCACCCGATCGCCGGATCACCCGATCTACTTCACCGTTACCATCGCCTGGCCCGGCGTCACCTGCACCGGCTGCATGTTGGGATCGCGCGCAGCGGCCCGAGTGATGCTCAGCGTGGATTGTCCCGCCGCTTTGGCCATGAAGGTCAGGGTGAACACCGAGCCCTGTCCCGACATCCCTCCCGATCCCGGCGGCCGGGTTGCCGATATCTGTTCCAGGCCGGGTGCGTCCTCGCGGTGCACAATCACCACCGGCTGCCCATCGCGCGACAGGAAATTTCCGTTCGACACATTAATCAATTGCAGCGATCGCGCATCGTAGCTGACCTGCACCGGCACCGAATAGACGTTTTGCGCGCCGCTGACGGTCACATTCACCGCGAACGTGGATCCCACGGACTGATTCAACTGCGGCGGATCGAAGCTCATGATCGCCGCTCCGGTTGTGCCCTGGGACGGCTGCGCCGGAGGACCTTGCCCAGCTTGCGATGGCGGCGGAGCCACGGCCGCGCCGGGCGCCTGTGCCGGAGGTGGCGCCGGCGCCTGCGCCGCTGCCGGTTTCGGAACGGCTGCCGAGCCGCCATTCCCGCCCGGAGAAGGCGTGGACGACTTGCGCCGCAGTTCGATGGCGTTCGCCGTGCCCACGTCTATCGGCCTCAGGTTTTGGTCGGTGACGTCCTGCGAGCGGATGATGTGCGGCACCAGCACGAACACGATTTCGTTCGTCCGGCTCTCCGTGTTCTGCGCCGAGAACAGGTATTTCAGCAGCGGCACCTGCGAGAGAAACGGGTAGCCGCTGACGCTCTTCAGAGTGTCTTCTTCCAGCATTCCGCCCATCAGGCTGGCCTCGCCGTCTTTCAGCCGGATGGTGTGCTCCACCCTCCGTTGCCCGATCACCGGCTGGTCGATGCCGCCGATGCTGACGTGGGAACTCACCGACGAAACTTCCATGGTGAGCTTCAGCGTGACCTCGCGCCCCGCGTGCACCGTCGGCTGCACGTCAATGTTCACGCCCACGTCGATGTACTGGAATTGCGTGTTGACCAGCGGGTTGATGCCCACGCCGCCGATGCCCGGCTGGAACGAACCGGTCGCCACCGGCACGCGGTCGCCGATCTTCAGTGAGGCCTTCTGTCCGTCGAGCGCGCGGATTTGCGGATTCTGGATGATCTTAGTATCGCTGTCGGTAAACAGAAAATTCGCCGTCGCCCCCGGAATCGTGACCAGGAAATCATTCGAGGTGAGGTTCGCCAGCTTGTTCAGCGTAAGCGCATTATTCGTCGACGTCGACGTCGTAGTCGTCGTGCTGGTGCTCGTCGTGCTTGTCGACGCATTCGGCTGCAGTTGAATCGACGCCGTCGTCGGCGGCGACACCCCAAGGTTGCGCAGCTTGTCGCGGCTCACCTGCATAACCGCGATGTCCACCAGCACCTCGGGCCGCGCCTTGTCCAGGTCGTTCACCAGCTTTTCCGCCAGCGCCACCTGGTCGGGCGTGCCGCGGATCACGATCGCGTTCTGCGACGCCAGCGAGATCACGCGCGTGATCTCCACCACCGTGCGCAGCGTATTCACGATGTCCTGCATTTCCGTGGTCTGCGCCAGGTTCGCCAGGTAGAACGTCTTCACCACGTTCTGCTCGATCTCGGTGCGCTTCGCCTTGGTGTCGGCGGCCACGAAAATCGTGTTCGTCGTCACCGCCCGCCAAAATGTCTTGGACTGCAGCGCCACGATCTCCAGCGCCTGGTTCAGCGACACGTTGTTCAGGTCGATGGTGATTTTCCGCGACACATAATCCGGATCGAACAGCACGTTGATCCCGGCCAGTTTTCCGATGGCCGTATACACGTTCTTGGTGTCGTCGGTCATGCGCATGGTGATCGGGACGTTGGAGATCGACTTCAGTTCCGCCGGTCCCTCCGCCTCCGCGGCCATGCGGCCCAGGTCCGTCACCCGCGACGACGGCCCCGGCGGCGGCGGCGCGCGATCGATCATCTCCCGCGTGCGCCGGATTTCCTGCTGCGCGATGGACGACGAGGGATCGATCTGCGCCGCGTGCATGAACTCGGCCAGCGCCTGCTGCAAATCCCCGTTGTCCCGGAGTTGCTGCCCGCGGTGGACGTGCGCCACCCCGGCTTCGAAGCGCGCGCGCTCGAACGAAGTCCGGTAGCGCAGCTCCTTGGGCTTCAGGTCGTAGGCCTGCTTGAAGAACTCGTAGGCCTGTTCCCAATGCTGGCGCGCCTCGGCGTCGCGTCCTTTTTCGTACAAACTCTTGGCTTTATCGGCAGCGGCGGGGAGCGCGAGGGTCAACACCAGCAGCACTGCGGTGGCGATGCGCTGGAATCGTGCGCCCACCCTCCACGCCTGCCGAAGGCTTTGTGGCTGAAGCAGATGCATGTGAGCGCAAATTATATCACCAGCCCTCGAAAGCGCTCGCTGGTACGGAAGGTGGGGCACCTCGGATGCAAACCTCGTGCTAGCATAAAAGTTTCGTTCTGGAGGGCGCAATTCCCATGGCGCGGCAGGCGGCACATCAGACCCGGCCCAATCCGGAGAAAAATCCGCGCCGCGAACCCGTTGCCGCCGGCCAGCGCGACGCCACCGTCAACCGGGCTGCCGCTCATAACTACTTCCTTTCCGATAAGTTCGAGGCCGGCATCGTCCTCACCGGGACCGAAGTCAAGTCCATCCGCGCCGGGCGGGCCAATTTGAAGGATGCCTACGGCCTGGTGAAGGATGGCGAGCTTTGGTTATTAAATGCTCATATCGGCCACTACGAACACGGTAACATCTTTAATCACGAGCCCCTGCGCACCCGTAAATTGCTGGTCCATGCCTTGGAGTTGCGCAAGCTGATCGGGAAAACCCAGCAAAAGGGCATGACCCTGATTCCCACGCGCATGTACTTCAAGGGCGGCCGCATCAAGGTGGAGCTGGCGCTCGCCAAGGGCAAACAGCTCTGGGACAAGCGCGAAACCGAGCGCCGCCGCACTGCCGACCGCGAAGCCCGCGAGGCCATCGCCCGCTCGCGAAAAACTTAGCCGCTGATGAACGCAGATAAACACTGATCATTTTTCTTCACCACGGAGGCACGGAGCCACGGAGTTTTTCTAAGCAATGTTTTTCTCCGTGTCTCGGTGTCTCCGTGGTGAGTTTTCCAAGGAAAGCAAAAGAATGAATACCAACCTCTCTTTCTCCCCTCCCGCGCAGCTTGAAACCGAATGTCTTGTCCTGCCCGTCCTCGACCACGGCGACAAGGACAAACCCGATGCCCGCGTCACCTCGGCTGACCAGGCGCTCCAGGATGCCGCCGCCGAGCTCATTTCCACCGGCGAGGTCACCGGCAAAATCTTCGAGTGCGTGATGCTCCACCGTCCGGGCGGCATCAGGGCGAAACGCCTGCTGCTGGTCGGCGGCGGCAAAGCGAAGAATTTTTCCGGGTTCGAATTGCGCAAGCTCGCCGGCGCCGCCGTCCGCTTTCTCAAGCCGAAGTCCATCCGCAGCTTCGCCTTCGCCCTGCCCCAGATTCCGACCGGCGCTGCCGATGCCGTCAAGTCGGTGGTCGAAGGCGCCTTCGTCGGCAACTTTGATCCTGACAAATACCGCAGCGACCGCAAGGACCAGCGCATTGACGACCTCACCATCGTTGCCACCGGCCCGGATGAAGCCGCCCTGCGCGCCGCCATGGAGCAAGGCCGCGTCATGGGCGAGTCTCAGAACTTCACCCGCGAACTGGTCAACGAGCCCGGCAATCGCATGACGCCCACCATGATGGCCGAGCACGCGCGCCGCATGGTCGAATCCCTCAACCTGCCCGAGCTCAAGATCGAAACCTACGGCGCCGACAAAATCAAGGAGCTGAAGATGGGCGCCTTCTGGAGCGTCGCGCAAGGCTCCGACGAACCGCCCGCCCTGATCGTGGCGCGCTATGAACCCGCCGACGCGCCCGCCACGCCCATCATCGGCCTGGTCGGCAAGGGCATTACCTTCGACACCGGCGGCATCTCCATCAAGCCCGCCGACGGCATGGAAAAAATGAAGTACGACATGGCCGGCGGCGCTGCCATGCTGGGCGCGATTCGCGCCATCGCGTTGCTCAAGCCCAAAGTCCGCGTCATCGTCGTCGTCTGCGCCTCGGAAAACATGCCTTCCGGCAAAGCCCAAAAACCCGGCGACGTGCAGATCGCCATGTCCGGCAAGTCCATCGAAATCATCAACACCGATGCCGAAGGCCGCCTCGTGCTCGCCGACGGCCTCTACTACGCGCGCCAGCTCGGCGCCACCCACCTGGTGGACGCCGCCACCCTCACCGGCGCCTGCGTGGTCGCGCTCGGCTACGTCAACGCCGGCGTCTTTACCAACGACGAAGCCATGTGGGAGCGCTTTCGCGGCGCCCTGGAGCGTTCCGGCGAAAAAATGTGGCGGCTGCCGGTGGACGCTGAATATCAGGAACTCATCAAATCGAGCATTGCCGACATCAAGAACACCGGCGGGCGCTGGGGCGGCGCCATTTTGGCGGCCATGTTCCTCAAGGAATTCGTGGACGACACGCCGTGGATGCACCTCGACATCGCCGGCACCGCGTGGGAAGAGGAGAGCAAGGCCTGGATCGCCAAGGGTCCTTCCGGAATCGCGGTGCGCTCGCTGGTGGAATTCGTCCGCGACTTCGCCGAGGGAGCGCGCTAGACATCGATTGCGTCCTAGTCCCGCAGGGACGCACGCTGGTAGCCCAGGACGCAGTCCTGGGAATGCGTGTGCTCATGCGTCCGAGTCCCGTAGGGACGGCACGGGCCTTTACTATGGCATGCGCTTTTGCCTCGACGGAGTCCTAGTCCCGCAGGGACGCACGCTGGTAGCCCAGGACGCAGTCCTGGGAATGCGTGTGCTCATGCGTCCGAGTCCCGTAGGGACGGCACGGGCCTCCTCGACACGAACGGTAATGAACCGCTAGCCCGCTTCAGCGGGCGACAGAATTGATTAACTCGAACACCGGATAATCATTCGCCACCCCGGCGAACGCTTCCGCCGGCGACCCTGCTGCAACCGGAAAATAGCGCTGCACCGTGGTCTTGAAGGAATCCAGGTAGGCTTTCAGAATTTCCGGCTTCTCGGCGTCGGCCAGCGGACGAATTTGAAATGTCTGCCGGAAACTGCCTCTCTTCAGCGTCAGCTCGCCCGCCGCTTCGGCGTTGCGTACCCACTGGGTGCGCCCGCGCGGCGCCACCAGGAATCGCTTTCCGCGCAGTTCGAGAAGATCGATCGGCGTGGAATAAACCTTCCCGCTTTTGCGCCCGCGCACCTGCACCAGGTAGTTGTGCCGCATGCCCAAGCCGAGCCCGACCAGCACGCCGAACATGCGGTTGAAGAAGGCTTCGAAAGCGGTGGCTTTGCGATAAGCAGGATCTGGCGGCATCGGTCACCTCAGAATGCATGGGTTTGGACAAGGCGTCGCAGTCCGGCGCGGATGGTGCGCATTGATGCACGCTGCCCGGCGGCCATTTCGGCGATCGTGGGCGCGCGTCCGCGCTCAATGAAGTGGCGATAGATGTAGAGGCGCAGCGCAGTGTCGGAGACGGCGGATTGTTGAGCGCGAGGCAAGGTGTTTGTCCCGACTTAAGTAGATTGCGTTCAGGGCAGGCGGGATTTCAAATTTGAAATTGCCTCACGCATTCGGACCCTACCTAGCGGCCTCATACACCGTCTTCCCGCCCACCATCGTCCTCAGCACCTTGGTCTGCAATATTTCCGCGGGCGCGACCTTGGTGATGTCGCGGTCGAGCACGATGAAGTCGGCCAGAAATCCCGGCGCGAGTCTTCCCTTCTCCGACTCGGCGAATTCGGCGTAGGCGGCGCCGCTGGTGTAGGCGGCGATGGCCTGGTCGATCGAGATCTTCTGCTCCGGCACATATTCTTTCGTGCCCGCCTCGTTCTTGCGCGTGACCGCCGCGTACAGGCCGCGGAAGGGCGTGATCGGCTCCACCGGATAATCGGTGCCGAACGCCAGCACCACGCTGTTTTTCAAGAATTCATTCCAGGCATAGGAATATTTCGCCCGCTCCGCTCCGATGCGCGTGATCGCCCAATTCATGTCGGTCAGCAAATGGTTGGGCTGCATGGAGGCGATGACCTGCAACTGGCGGAAGCGCGCGAAGTCCTCGGGCGCCACCACCTGCGCGTGCTCGATGCGGAAGCGGAAGCCGCCCGGCTGGCGCAGTTGCGGCGCTTTGGGATTCTTTTCCTCGACGTAACGTTCGGCCGTCGCGAATGCCTCTAGCGCCATGGCGACGCCGCGGTCTCCGATCGCGTGAAAGCCCATCTGGAAGCCGGCAGCGGCGCGCTCGGCTGCCATCTGGTCGAGCTTCGCCTGCTCGAACTGCGGCAGGCCGGAATTTTTCGGCTCGTCAGTGTAGGGCGCGAGCATTGCCGCCGTGTGCGAGCCGATCGAGCCATCCATGAAGCCCTTGAGCATGCCGCTGTGCAGCATCGGGTCCTGTGGCGCGTGGAACCCGCGGCGCTGCTCCAGGACGTTCACCGGCTGCTGGAACGGCAGCCATTCGGTGATGCGCAGCGTCAGCTTGCCTTCTTTTTCCAGTTCAGCGTAGGCCAGGAAGTCATCCCACTGCGAGTTATCCTGCGCCGAGGTGAGCCCGTAGCGCACCGCCTCTTGCAGCGCAAGTTCGGCCCCGCGCCGGCGTTGCGCCTTCGTGGGAGGCGGAACTTTCTTGCGTGCGAGATCCTGTGCGGTCTCGCGCATGCCGCCCGCCGGCTCGCCATCCGCTTCGCGATCAATGCGGCCGCCCGCCGGATCGGGAGTTTGTTTCGTGACACCGGCAACGCGCAGCGCCGCCGAGTTCGCCACCAGCATGTGCCCGTCGGTGCGGATAAAGAGCGCGGGATGATCGCCGGTGATCGCATCCAGGTCCTGACGCGTGGGAATTTTCTGCACCGGCCACTTGGTGTCGTCCCAGCCGCCTCCCAGAATCCATTCGCCGGGCGCGGCAGTCTTCACGCGCTCGGCAATGCGCGCCTTCATCTCATCAAACGATTTCGTGTTCGACAGCTCGACATTCAGCATCTCGAAGCCGCCGCTGGCCAGGTGCAGGTGCGCGTCGTTGAAGCCGGGCATCGCGAAGCGCCCGCCCAGGTCCACTACCTGCGTGTGCGGGCCTTTGATTTTGCGGATTTCATCGCTGGCGCCGACCGCCATGATGCGCCCGTTGCGCACCGCCATCGCCTGCGCGCGCGGGTAGACCTTGGCGGGCGCGCCGCCGAAACCCTCCTCCGCGCCCGTGTAAATATCTCCATGGATGAAGATTTGGTCGGGAGGTTCGAGCTTGGTGTTTTGCGCGTGCAGGTTCATGGCGGAAAAAAGTAACAGTGCGGCGACAATTTTCATTCCTGGACTCCGGTCACGGCGAGCACGGTCAGCAGAATCCGCCGCAAGCCGAGGTCACGCCCGGTGGGGTCATACCACTCGTGCAGCGTGTGTGCGCCGCCGCCCGCGCCGCCGGCGCCGATCGCCACGGCATCGCGTCCCTGCGAGAGCGGGATGTTGGCGTCGGTGGAGGCACGTTGCAGGCGGGCGTTGTTGTCCAGCAGCGCATCCACCGCCTGAATGATCGCGAGCATGCGGCTGTCGGCGTTGAGGCGCGCGGCAGGACGGCTGCCGATCAACTTGATGTCGGCGGCCAGTCCGCTATGCGAGCGCCCGCCAAACGAGGTGCGCCCATCCTGCGCCACGGCGCGCTCGATCGCGTCGCGCAGCGCTCGCTCCATCCGCTCCACCTGCTCGCCGGCGGCGGAGCGTATGTCCACCTTGATGGCCGCCGACTCGGGAATCGAATTCACCGAAGTGCCGCCGGTAATAACGCCGACATTGAAGGTGGTCTTCGGGGAAGCGGGAACCGGCGTGCGCGCGAACAGGTCAATGGCGCGCGCCAGCACGACAATCGGATTGGCGGTGCCGAAATCGCTCCAGGAATGGCCGCCGGGGCCGAAGATCGTCACCAGGAAACGTTTGCTGCCCAGCGCTTCGGTGACGATGGTGTCGGTGCCGGCACCGTCGAGCACGATGCTGGCCTCGATGGCGTCGCGCCAGCGCGGCTCGGCGAAGATGTAGCGCATGCCGCGCACGTCGCCTTCGCCCTCTTCGCCGACATTGCCGACGAACACCAGCGGCCACTCCGTTTGGATGGCGGCGTGGCCCATCGCCCCGGCCAGCGCCAGCAGCGCCGTGATGCCGGCGCCGTTGTCGGAAATCCCAGGCCCGTAAAGCCGATTGCCTTCGCGCCGAACGTTGACCCCGGTTCCGGCCGGAAACACGGTATCGATGTGCGCCGTGATCGCCAGGTATTTGGGCTCACGCTGCGCGGCCACGCCGGGACGAATGCCGATGACGTTGCCAATGCCGTCAATGTGCACGTCGCTGAGGCCGAGCTCGCGGAAGCGCGCTGCCAGCCACTCGGCGCGCGCCGCCTCGCCAAACGGGGGCGCGGCGATGCGCGTCACCTCCATCTGTCGCTCCACCAGGTGCTCCTCGTGCGCCAGGAACCAGGCAGCGGCGGCTTCCACCGGAGCCAGCGCCGCGATGCGCGCCACTTGTTGCGCGGCGGCAGTTTGTGCCGGAGGCCGGGACTCCGCGGCTGAAGGGATGTTGGCCATGGGTAAAAACTGGATATTACCTTAAACGCGCGGGCGAAACTCTCGGATTTCAGATTGACGAGTGCAGATTGAAGATTGGGCTCACGCAGACGGTCGCCCTCCGGCAATCTTCATTCTGCAATCTGCAATCTGCAATTTTCAGATGTCGGTTAACGCGTAGTCGAGGCCGACGATTGGCAGCACTCCAGGATTTCGTTCTCGGTCAGCATCCGCTCCGACGTCTTGGCACGCTGGTAAATGCGCTCCACGACATCATGGGCCGGCTCCAGGCCGTGGCGCTCCAGCCAGAAGACGATATTGGATTTGCCGCTCATCGGCCCGACCTCGATGATCTGCTCCAGCCCGAAGTAATGCGCGGGCACGCCGGAATAGACGTTGTTGGCCAGTTCGATGTCGTTTTTCTTGTACGCCTTGATCACCGCCGCGGCGTGCACGCCGGTGCCGGTGCGGTAGGCGTCGTCGCCCACCACCGGGTAGTTGCGCGGGATGGGCAATCCGGTGGCGCGCGCGATGGCGACGCAATAGTCTTTCAACTTCGAGAGGTCCTGGTCTTTCCACGGCGTGATGCCCATCAGCTTCAGGTTGACCAGCATCTGGTCCATCTGGGTATTGCCGACGCGCTCGCCGATGCCCAGCCCGCAGGCATGTACGCAGTGCACGCCGCCCATCAGCGCGGCCAGCGAATTGGCGAGCGCCATGCCGCGATCGCAGTGCCCGTGCCAATCCACGCGGATCATCATTCCCGAGGGGACCACCACTTCCTTGATGATGTAGCGCACCAGGTGGAGCGCGCCCATGGGCGTGGCGTGGCCGCAGGTGTCGCAGATCACGATGGCGCGCGCCCCGCAGTTGATCGCCGCCGTGTACAGCTTCTTCACCGTCTCGGGGTCACACCGGGTGGTGTCCTCGGTCACGTACATGACGGGCAATCCGAGCGACACCGCGTATTTCACCGCTTTTTCCGTGGTCTTCAGCAGGAAGTCGTCCGTCCAACCCTCGGTGTAGCGGCGGATGGGGCTGGAGCCGATGAAAGTGGCGGCCTCGATTTCCAGGCCGGTCTTCTGCGTGATCTCGGCGATGGGGCGGATGTCGTTCTCGTGCGTGCGCGCCGCGCAGTTCGCCTTGATCTTCATCTTGTGACTGACGATCTCGCGCGCCAGCGCCGTGGCGTGTTCCACCGCGCGTGGTCCGGCGCCGGGCAGTCCGATGTCCAGCGAGTTGATGCCCAGCGCCTCCATCAGGTGGAGGATTTCGATTTTTTCCGGAATGGAGGGATCGCGCACCGAGGGCGACTGCAGCCCGTCGCGCAGCGACTCATCGTTGAGCAGCACCGGGCCGCCGGGCTTGGAGTCAGGCCCGGGCATGTTGTTCCAGTCGTAAATCAGATCAGAACATTTCACGTTCATGAGCTTGGATGCGCGGTGCTCCCCCACAAACAGCGGCGTGCCAAATCCCCACACCTAATCGCTAATCGCTAACCGCTAAAAGCTAATAGCTCTTCCTACTTCGTATCCTTCGGCGGAAGGGTCAACCCGAACGTCGAAATCTGGCCGCGTCCCGCGACGTTAAGGCCGCTGGGATCCTGCGGATTGGGCAGGTAGAGCATGCGGCAATGCTCGCAGCGGTAGATCTCGGCATCGGGACCCAGAGCCTGCTCCACATCGCCGCAGGCTTTTTCCACCACGTCAACAGCGTAGAACCAGTGTTTCAGGTGTCCGCCGCACAGCTTGTTCTTCTCGTCCTTCTCGTTGCAGGCACGCTGCCCGGGCTTCTTGATCTTGATTTTGTGTTTGGCTAGCTGGGGAAGATTTCCTGCTTGCGCCGGTTCTGGTTTCATTTCCGTGGTTGCCAAGGACGATACCTCGTGGACTGCCGCAGATTATGGATGAAAACACGCTATTTTACTGGATAACTCGGCCGCGAAGGAAGACTGTTGTAGTTACCGTAGTCATTCCTGCGCAATCGCGCTTCGTCTTCGGCAGTTCGGAGGCAGCGACGGGACCACGGACCACCGGCTACGGACTACCGGAAACGACAATGCAAGCACCTTCAAGCCACGACACACGCCTGGTGCGCGCTATCGGGCGCTGGAGCCTGGCGGCGCTGATGTTCAATACCATCATCGGCGCCAGCGTGTTTGGCGTTCCTTCCCTGCTGGCGGCGCGCCTGGGAGCGCTGAGCGTGCCGGGCTACCTGATCGCAGCCGTGGGCGTGGGGATCATCGCCGCATGCCTGGCGGAGGTCGCGTCGCAATTTCGCGAGGCGGGCGGACCTTATCTTTACGCTCGCACCGCGTTTGGGCCGTTCGTCGCCATCCAGATCGGCTGGATGATGTGGCTGTCGCGCATTGCAGCCAGCTCGGCGGTTGCCAACCTGTTCGTCTCCTACGGCGCGCAGTTCTATCCCATGATCCAGGCGCCCCTGCCGCGTGCGCTGGTGCTGGCGGCGCTCATCTCGTTTCTCGCCGCCGTGAACTACCGCGGTGTAACCGGCGGCACGGCGGTGAGCAACGTCTTTACCGTTGCGAAACTCGGCCTGCTCGCGTTCCTGATCGCCGGCGGCCTGGCGGCGCTGCTGCTGCATCCGGCGCTACGCGTGACCCCGCCGGCGGTGACGCCCAGCACCGCCGACTGGTTCGACGCCCTCCTTCTGATGGTGTACGCCTACGCCGGTTTCGAGGCGGCGTTCCTGGTGGCGGGCGAAACCCGCGATCCGCGCAAGGATGCGCCCTTCGCGCTGCTGGTCTCCATCGCCACCGCAACGCTGGTATTTGTCAGCCTGCAATACGTGGTGATTCACATCCTGCCCAACGCTGCCGCCACCACCAAGCCTGCCGCCGATGCGGCGCAGCGCTTTCTCGGGCCGGCGGGAGCATGGCTGGTGGCCGGCGGGGCGCTGGTTTCGATTTACGGCTACCTCAGCGCCAACATGCTGCATTCGCCCCGGCTCACCTTCGCCATGGGCGAGCAGGGAGATTTTCCTGCCTGGTTTGCTTCCGTGCATCCGCGCTTCCGCACGCCCTACGTTTCCATCGTGCTGTTTGCGGTGCTGGTGATCGCTTTCTCGGTTGCCGGAAGTTTTCGCTGGAACGCCGTTGTTTCCGTGTTAGCGCGGATTTTCGTCTATGGCGCCATCGCCGCCGCCCTCCCCGCACTGCGCAGAAAGCAGCCGCTCGCCGACGCCTTCCGTCTGCCCGCCGGCAATCTGTTCGCTGCGCTCTCGCTCGTCTTTATGGGTGTGATTGCATCGCGCATCGAGCGCAGCGCCGGCGTGGTTCTGGCGGTCACGTTGTTGATTGGATTCCTGACTTGGGCGTGGTCTCAGCGCCGGAGGCGCGGCACTCGCTCACAATCATGAAGCGACCGCTCGGGGCTCGCGACTCGGGACTCGGGACTCTTTACAGCCGCCGCCGCCACAGCGACGCCGACGACCGCACCGCGCCCCGCACCCGCGCCATCAGGCTGGGCGCGAACAGCCAGTCGGTAAAGCCTTCCATCTGGCGCGCGAAGTCGGGACCGTAACCGTACCACCAGGTTTTTTTCAACCGTGGCAGGCGGTCGGAGTCCAAGTATTGCACCCAACACATCTCTTCCAGGCCCAGTTTTCCATGGGTGCGCCCGATGCCGCTGCACTTGACCCCGCCGTGCGGCGCCTCGCTGATGCCAAAGCCGATCACCGCATCGTTCACCAGCACGGTTCCCGCCGCAATCAGCGTTGCCAGTTCCTCGCCGCGGTTTCGATCGCGCGTCCACACGCTGGCCGCGAGTCCGAACTCGGAGTCGTTGGCCAGGCCGATGGCTTCCTCGTCGGTATCGAACGGCATGATTGCCAGCACCGGCCCGAAAGTTTCCTCGCGCATGATGCGCATCGAGTGGTCCACGCCTTCGATGACGGTCGGCGCGTAGAAGTTCGGGCCGAGTTCGGGCATGCGCCGCCCGCCGGCGAGCACGCGTGCGCCGCTGCTGACGGCGTCATTCACCTGCTCTTCGACGATGCGCAACTGCCGCTCGTGGATCATGGGGCCGATGTCGGTTTGCGGATCGGCGCCGTCGCCGACTTTCAGCTTGCGCGTCTTCTCCACGCACAGCTCGACAAACCGGTCATGCAGGCTGCGATGCACGTAACAGCGCTCCACCGAGAGGCACACCTGCCCGGCGTTGACGAACGCGCCCCACACCGCGGCGCTGGAGGCGACGTCCACATCGGCGTCGTCCAATACCAGCATCGGATCTTTGCCGCCTAGTTCCAGCACCACCGGCAGCAATCGCGCGCCGCAGGCCTGCGCCACCCGGCGCCCGGTGGATACGCTTCCGGTGAAGACCAGCTTGTCTATGGGCGACGCGATCAGGGCCGCGCCGGTCGCGCCGTTGCCGAGCACCACCTGGAAAACTCCGTCCGGCAGTCCCGCCGATGTGAACAGCGATTTCAGTTCCAGCGCGCTCAGCGGAGTGAATTCCGAGGGCTTGAGCACCACCGCGTTGCCCATCACCAACGCCGCCACCACTTCGCCCGCGGGCGTTGAAAACGGAAAGTTCCACGGCGAGATGATGCCGACCACGCCGTGCGCCCGGCGCAGCAGGCGTCCCACCTTGGCCTTCATGATCGGATTGCCGTGCGGCACCGCTTCGGGGAGAAGCAATTCCGGCGCCTGTTCGGCACAAAATCGCGTCGCGTCGAGCGCGACCACAACTTCATTCACCAGCGCTTCGACGTAGGGCTTGCCGGCTTCGCGCGTGATCAGCCGTGCAACCTCTTCCTTCCTGGCGTGCAGGAGCCGCTGAAATCGGCGCAGGACCTCGATTCGCTGGTGGACCCCGGCCGCCTCCCAGACCGGCTGTGCGGCGCGGGCGTGCTCCACCGCAGTCGCGACCTCGGCATCGCCGGCACAATCAAATTCGCGCAGAGTCTCCCCGGTCGCCGGATTCACGGCGACCATGCGGCGGGCAGCGATTTGGGGCTCGGTAGCCATTTGCAAGTCAGAATGAAGAAGTCAGAATGAAGAAGTAAAATCAGTGCGCATCGATTTTAGATTCTCCATTCTTAATTCTTCATTCTTAATTCTTAATTCTTAATTTTCATCTCCGGTTTCCCGAAAAGGCCTTATCAATATTCCACCCCTACCAGATACAGCCCGCTCGCCGGCGCGGTCGCCCCAGGATTTGCCGAGCGATTGCGCGCCTGCAAAATGCGCGCCAGATCTCCCGCTTGCAGCCTTCCCTTCCCCACCAGCAGAAACGTCCCCACCAGGTTGCGGACCATGTGGTGCAGGAATCCGCTGCCGCGGACGGTATAGATGAGCTCTTCACCCGCGCGCTGCCATTGCGAAGCAAGGATCGTCCGCACGTTCGAGCGTGCTCCTTCTTCCTCGCGCTTCTCCGGATCTACGGCGGCAAACGAAGTGAAATCATGCTCTCCAATCACCGGCGCCGCAGCGGCCGCCATCGCCTTTTCATCCAGCGGATACGGGTGGTGCCAGACGTAGCGCGCCAGCAACGGCGGGCAGATGTCGCCGCGATGGATGCGGTATCGGTAGGTCTTTGCCTGAGCCGACTTGCGGGCATGGAACTCCGGCGGCGCTTCCTCCACCTGCATGACGCGGATCGCAGGCGGCAAAATGTCGTTGAGCGCCACCACCAAATTCGCTGCCGGGATGGAAGAGGCAAGCTCGCACGACGCCACCTGCGCCAGCGCGTGTACGCCGGCGTCGGTCCGGCCGGAGCCCTGCGGCAGGACGGTTTCGCCGGTAATCCGGCGCAGCGCGTCGGCCAGCGCGGCCTGGATGGTCGGCCGGCCGGGCTGCACCTGCCAGCCATGAAAGTCGGTGCCGTCGTAGGCGAGCGTGAATTTGAAATTGCGCATCTTACCGATGGCGCATCCAACTAATGTGCCGCGCCGGGGTTTACAAAATCTTACTCAACCGAACTGCGGTGGGCCGCGCCGCGTCGGCTATACTAGTTGGTTTCTGCGACCGGCAGCGGCGGCCGCCTCCCGCTCGCTAGTTTTTTGAACCCGCCGGTGGGCATTTGCGTATCAACTGTTGACGATCCGGGCCCCCGGCAGTCTATCGCACTGCACTGCTTAACGACTTACTGGAGAGAAGCGCATGTCTTCGAGGTCTTTTCTTGTGTTTCGCGGCAATCTGTTGATCCTGGCACTCCTGGCCGGCGTCTCGTCCTCAGGCTGGGCGCAACGGACCGACTATTCCAAGGGCCAATCGCCGCTGCCGAACCCCATTGCGACATATCAAGCGCGGAACGTGCCTCCGCCGAACTTTAACAACAGCCCCCGCATCGACCAGTTGATCAAGAACGGCAAGTTGATGCTCTCGCTGGACGACGCCATCGCGCTGGCGCTGGAGAACAATCTCGACCTGGCGATTGCCCGCTACAACCTCGACATTGCCGACACCGACATCCTGCGCACCAAGTCGGGTGCGGCGGCGCGCGGTGTGGCCACCGGACTGGTCACCGGCACCCCCGGTGGCGGTGTCAACGGCTTCGGCACCGGCGCCTCCGGCGCCAGCGCCGGCGGTACCACCAGTGCGGCGGGCGGCGCCGGCACCGGCACCGGAGGATTGGTCACTTCCACCACCGGCGTCGGCCCCACTGTCCCTTCCTTCGATCCGTTCCTCACCGGCACCCTGCAGATCGAGCACTCGGTCATCCCGCAATCGAACACCATCGTGGCCGGCGTGCCCAACCTGGCGCAGAACACCGGGACGGCGGATTTCGCCTATAACCAGGGCTTTGCTACCGGAACCAACATGAGCGTGGGATTTAATAATTCCCGCATCACCACCAACAGCATCCGCACCAATCTGAACCCGGTGCTCAGCAGCAACTTCCGGCTCACCGTCTCGCAGCACCTGATGCAAGGCTTCGGCATCGCGCCTAACATGCGCTTCATCCGCATGGCGAAGAACAGCCGCGAGATTGCCGACGTCGCCTTCCGCGGCCAGGTGATTTCCACCGTCACCCAGGTTCAGAACATCTACTGGGATCTGGTGAATGCCTATGAGGACGTGCGGGTGAAAGAGAGGTCGCTTGGGCTGGCCAACCAGTTGCTCGGCGATACCCGGAAGCAGGTGCAGATCGGCACCCTGGCGCCGATCGAGGTGGTGCGCTCGCAAAGCGCGGTCGCTTCCGCCAGGCAGGACCTGATTGTGAGCCAGACGGCGCTCCAGTTGCAGCAATTGCTCACCAAGAACGCGCTGGCGCGCAACCTGCAGGACCCGGCGCTAGCGGCCGCCGAAGTGATACCGACCGACACCATGTCGATGCCCTCCACCGAGCCGGTCACACCCATCCAGGAAATGGAAAACGATGCGCTCTCCCACCGCTGGGAATTGACGCAGTCGCGCATTGATTTGACCAACCGCGACATCAACAAGAGAGCGGCACGCAGCGCGCTGCTGCCCACCCTCGATATGTTTGCCTTCTACGGCTCGTCGGCTCTGGGTGGGTTGCAAAATCCGCTCCTCGGTCTCCCCGCCGGAACCGTCCCGACCGTGGGCTACGGCTCCACCTTCGGCAGTTTGTTCGATAGCACCGCTCCCGACAAGGGTATGGGGCTGTCGCTGACCATCCCGCTTCGCAACCGCAGCGCCCAGGCCGACCAAATCCGCTCCGAGTTGGAGTACACCCAGGCGCAGATGCGCTTGCAGCAGTTGCAGAACCAGATCCGTATCGAGGTGCGCAACGCGCAATACGCGCTGGAGCAGAACCGGGCGCGCGTCGACGCCGCCCAGGCCGGCGCCCGGCTGGCCGCCGAGAGCCTGGACGCCGAGCAGAAGAAATACCTGCTGGGCGCCTCCACCAATTACAACGTGCTGCAGGCGCAGCGCGACCTCACCCAGTCGGAATCGAACCTGGTGGCGGCGCGCGCGGCCTATGAGAAATCGCGCGTGGAAGTGGACCGCGCCACCGGCCTGACGCTCACCCGTCTCGGCATTGATGTCGCCGATGCGGAGAACGCGCAGGTGAAGAAGGCCCCCTCCGTCCCGGGAGTCATTCCGCGCAGCCAGAACCCGCAGGCAGTGCCGATCACGCCGCAGCGGCCGGATTCAACCACCCAACCGCTGCCGCCCGCGCCCACGGGCCCGGTCGGCCAGACGCCGGCGCAGACTACGCCGCCGAGCCAGGTGCCTCCGGAGCTGCAGTAAGACTGTCGCGCTATTTCCGGTATGGGAACTTTGCGAAAAGCGTTCCGCTCGACGCCGCTATGGGACGTCTTTAAAAAAGCGGCGGAACTGCCCGACTATTATTACTGGCGGCTGCGGGGCAGTCCGATGCGGCGGGTGCCTCACCTGGTAAAGCAGCGTACCTTGCGCGAGTACGCGCGCCGCTACGCCCTGCGGGTCATGGTGGAAACCGGCGCCAACCTGGGGCAGATGATCGCTGCCATGCTGCCGCTGATGGACCACATCTACTCCATCGAGATGGACGATTGGAATTACCAGCGGGCGCTACGCAAGTTTGGCGGCAATCCCAAGGTCCACATGGTGCAGGGCGAAAGCGGACGGACCATGCCGCGGGTGCTCCGTGATATCCGGCAACCATGCCTCTTCTGGCTGGACGCGCACATGTTCGACCAGGAGACGCCGATTCGCGAGGAACTGAAGGCCATCGTCGAGCACGGGGTGCACGGCGACGTGGTCCTGGTGGACGACTCCAAATGGTTCGACGGGCGTAATCAATATCCGACGATGGAGTGGATGCGAGAATTCGTGCGCCGCCACCTGCCCGGCTATGGGCTGCAGGATGCGATGCACATTATCCGGATCGCGCCGGAGTAGCTACGCCTCTTCAAATCTGCCGCAGCACTCGGGCCGGCTTCGGCGGCAGCACCGGCGGACGTTGCGGTTCCGGCGCAACCTTTTCAGCCGGGGCTTTCTCTTTTTCTCCCGGCGCGGCGTAGTGCGGGTCGGTGGCGTAGATTTTTTCGCGCTGTTTGGCCAAATCCTGGATACGGATTTTGTTCAGTTGCTTGCTATCGTCCCAAAGCACTCGGATGAGGTTCTTCTGGGTATCAATGGTGCCGCCCTGTTGCGTCACCACCAGGATCATGGTGAGGCAGGTCAGCAACACCACCACGCAGGTCCACCGCGTTTTCAACTCTTCCCGTTCACGTTGCAGGAAACCGTCCATGTTTGGCCTCGCTCCGCATGCAGCACATTGCTGCATCGCAACCGGAGCGCCACACCGGGAGATCGCAAGTGATTGACATCTCGCCACCTATGCCCCCGTTACGCCGGTACTCTGGTTATGGTTACCGCAACTGTTTGCAGTTTTCAGGAAACGTTTTGACCTTCGCGAACTGGTGACATTCTTGCTCCCACTCCACGCATCTCTTATGATGAGGGGTTTGCTTCGACAACCATCATGGCCGACGAAAAGCGCACCAACAATCAAGTAGCCGAATCCCCGGTCGCCGACGTCTTTGAAGGACGCCATCCCTCCGAGTCGGAAACGCAGTGGGCCGACGGAATGTTGGCCAAGTCTCTGGAGAAGGCGCCGGAGAAGCCTATCGGCGCACCCAGCGGCACCAATCTCGACCAGCACGGCCGCGCCCGCTACACCACCATTTCCGGCTACCCGGTGCGGCGCTTCTATTCCCAGGCCGATTTGCCCGAGGACTGGAAGTACGACGAATACCTCGGCTACCCCGGCCAGCCTCCTTACACGCGCGGCATTCACGCCTCCGGTTATCGCGGCAAGCTTTTCACCATGCGCCAGTTCTCCGGCTTCGCTTCGCCGGAGGAAACCAACGAGCGCTACAAGTACCTGCTGGCGCACGGCGGCACCGGCCTTTCGGTCGCCTTCGATCTGCCCACCCTCATGGGCTACGACAGCGACCACCCGTTCAGCGAGGGCGAGGTCGGCAAGTGCGGCGTTGCCATTGATTCGCTCGAGGACATGGAAATCCTCTTCAACGGCATTGACCTGGAAAACGTCACCACTTCCATGACCATCAACTCGCCCGCCTCGGCGCTGTGGGCGATGTATTTGGTCGTCGCCGAAAAACAGAAGGCCGATTGGAAGAAGATTTCCGGCACCATCCAGAACGACATCCTCAAGGAATACATTGCGCAGAAGGAGTACATCTACCCGCCGGCGCCCAGCATGCGCCTGGTGGTGGACACCTTCGAATTCGGTTCCAAGTTCACGCCGCGCTTTAACACCATTTCGATCAGCGGCTACCACATCCGCGAGGCCGGCTCCACCGCGCTGCAGGAGTTGGCATTCACCGTGTATGACGGCGTCGAGTACGTCGAATGGGCGCGCCGCCGCGGGCTCGACGTGGACGAGTTCGGTCCCCGCCTCAGCTTCTTCTTCAATGCGCACAATGATTTCTTCGAGGAGATCGCCAAGTACCGCGCCGCCCGCAAAATCTGGCACCGGCTGATGAAGGACCGCTTCGGCGCCACCAACGAACGCACACGCCTGATGCGCTTCCATACCCAGACGGCGGGCGTTTCGCTCACCGCGCAGCAGCCTTTGAACAATATCGCCCGCGTCGCCATCCAGGCGCTGGCGGCGGTCTTGGGCGGCACGCAGTCGCTGCATACCGATAGTCACGATGAGGCGCTCGCCCTGCCCACCGCCGATGCTGCCCGCATCGCGCTGCGCACCCAGCAGATCATCGCTTACGAATCCGGCGTCACCCAGACCATCGATCCCCTCGGCGGCTCGTACTTCCTCGAGCGCCTGACGCTCGACATGGAAAAAGGTGCCTTCGAATACTTCGACAAGCTCGACGCCATGGGCGGCATGGTCAAGGCCATCGAGCGCGGCTATCCGCAAAAGGAAATCGCCGAGGCCAGCTATCAGTACCAGCGCGCGGTGGAAAACCGCGAGAAGGTCGTTGTCGGCGTCAACGAGTTCACCATCGAGGAAGAATCGCCTGAGATTTTGCACATCGGCGAATCCGTTGCGCGCCAGCAGATCGAGAAGCTGAAAAAGCTGCGCGCTCGCCGCGGCAACGACGAAGTCCGCCGCTGCCTTGACGCCTTGAAGAAGGCCGCGGCGCAGGAACCGCAAGTCAAAGCCGATGGCTCGGTCTCCGACGCCAATACTATGCCCTTTATCATCGCAGCCGTCCGCGCTTACGCCACCGTCGGCGAAATCTGCGCCGCCCTGCGCGACGTCTACGGCACCTACGAGGAAGCCAGCATCACGTAAATCTGTTAATTCCTTTCTTGTCTCCGTGCCTCCGTGCCTCCGTGGTGAGCCGATTTCATCCCTACACATTGACAACCTGAAACTGAAACTCGAAACTGAAACTCTTATGCGCCGCGCCATCACTCACCTGAAGAAATCCGATCCCGTCATGGCCTCGATCATCGCCCGTGTCGGTCCCTTCCGCCTCGACCGCCGCCCGGCCACGTTTGAAGCCATGGTCCGCGCCATCGTCTTTCAACAACTCGCCGGCGCCGCCGCCCGCACCATCTACCAGCGCCTGCAGAACGCCTGCGAACAAGCCACCGGCGGGCAGGACACCGAGCGCTCTCTCTACGGCGGCTTCGGAATTACGCCCGAATCCGTGCTCGCCCTCTCCGACGACCGGATGCGCGCCTGCGGCCTCTCCCGCCAGAAGCTCAGCTACATTCGCGATCTGGCAAACAAAACCATTGCCCGCGACGTGGACTTCGCCAGCCTGCCGGGCATGTCCGACGACGACGTCAGCGAGCACCTCACGCGCGTGAAAGGCGTGGGCGTGTGGTCGGCGCAGATGTTCCTTATTTTCGCGCTCGGCCGCCTTGACGTGATGCCCACCGCCGACCTCGGCATCAACATGGCCATCTGCAAAGCCTACGGCAAGCGCAAGATGCCCAAGCCCAAGCAGATTTTGAAATTCTCGGAAAAGTGGAAGCCCTACCGCTCCCTGGCCTGCTGGTACCTGTGGCGCTCGGTGGACAAGCCCGCCGCAAAAGCTCAATGCGCTGAAAAAGCTCAAGCGCGAAGGGCACGACGTAACGCGAAAGCAACCGCTCAACCACGAAGGTCACGAAGTAACACGAAGGAAAAACAAGCAATTCCTTCGTGATCCTTCGTGTCCTTTGTGGTTAAGTTCTTTGTTGCGATTCCCATTCTTGTTGTTCCGATCCGCGTTCATCTGCGTAAATCAGCGGCTAAATTTTCTTGACTCTTCCTGATCCTTCGTGTCCTTTGTGGTTAAGTTCTTTGTTGCGATTCCCATTTTTGTTGTTCCGATCCGCGTTCATCCGCGTAAATC
>JBEKZP010000039.1:0-25305 GCA_049509755.1 Terriglobales bacterium
GTACCGCTCAAAGCCGGTCATCATCGCCAGTGTCCTCTGTTTGTTGTGAGGCTTCATCTGGCTGCACTTTAGCTTGAACCGTTGTGGAAATCAGAGAACTTAATCAGAGTCTCCTTAGGTCTTAGGCGTTCGGGCATTAGAACCCTGCCAGAACACTCCGAACACTAACGTGCCAAACGCCTAAAGCCTAAAACCTAATGCCTAAAACCTGCTTTAGAACATGGCGTCCGATACGTCCTTCTCCCGCAGCATGCGGCGCTTCCAGGTGGCGATGTTTGGGACCACGTAGGGGAGCAGGCGCAGCGAGTAGTACGGCGGGAGGATGGGAACGCCGATCAGGTCGCCCATGGTGATGAGGATGAACAGGTGCTCCATGCTGGCGCGCGTGCGCATGGCGTAGCGCGACATGTCATGGGTGCTCATGCCATAGGCGATCTCTTTCAAGCGGCTCAGTAATCCCTGTTTCTCTTCTTCTGACATGCGAATCTCCTAACAGCAGATTCCTCGCGGACTAAAGTCCGCTCGGAATGACAAAAAAATTAGGACACTACCCAAAATCTTGAACCTTTGCGGCACGGCTCCCTCCCCTTCGACTACGCCCAGGGTCGGGACAAATTCCGCCGTGCCCTTCCCAAAACGGCCTCACAAACCTTGTAGTTACGAGTACTCAGCGAATGTATCCGCTCGGTACTCGGTACTTCTTCACACTCCGTGCAAATGAAACTCTTCCTTGTCGGACAAATCGCGTTCGCGCATGACGCGGCGCTTCCAGGTCTCGACCTGGGGAACGACGTAGGGCAGAAGGCGCAGCGAGTACAGCGGCGGCAGCACGGGCACGCCGAGCATGTCTCCGAAGGTGATCAGCATGAACGCCGACTCGATCTCGCCGCGCATCTCCAACGCCTGGCGCTCGAACTCAAAGGCGTAGAAGCCGTAGAGAAACTCGCGAAGCTTGCGCGACCAGTCACCCGACATTGCCGTTCGCCTCATGATCATGCGCCAGAGCCGCGCGAGCGCCGCCCATGCCATAATTGCCCTGCGGGGGCGTCCGGCATGTCGCTCAATCTGGTTGTGTTCATCGCCGTCGTAGTCCTGGTGGTCGGCTGGTTCGCAGCCGGCACGCACACCAACGTCCGCAAGGGCGAGGACGCGCTGCGCTGGCTGCAACGAGGCCTGCCGCTGATCGGCGAGAAGACCACGCTGCGCTGGCTGGGCTCGTCCGTCGTCGAGCTCAAGATCGGTCAAGCGAAGCCGCCGTTCCGCGAGGCCGAAGTGCTGGTGGTACTCGAGCCGCGCGACGTGGCGCCGCTGTGGTGGATCGCCCGGCTGCGCGGCCGGCGCGACCTGTTTATTTTCCGCGGGACGCTGAACAAGCACCCGCGGCTGGAAATCGTGGCCCACGATCCAAACGCCTGGACCCTGGCCGTAGCCGAAAAGCACGACGGCTGGGTCCCGGTCGCCGTGCCGGCGCCGCTGGTGGCATCCGTGCCACAGCAACAGCGTTCGGCTCTTGACCTGCTTGCTGCCGCCGCACTCGACGGCTGCCCGCTGGTGCGGTTCACCTTGCGCGCCACCGAACCTCACCTGGAAGTGCAGTGGCGTCTTGATCAAGTGCGCAAGCACGAGCCGCGCGAGGTGTTCGAAGCCATGCGCGCGGTCACGCAAAAGCTTTGAGCCGTTCCCTCAGGGGCTAAAGCCCAAGTTCTAATTGCCCCTGAATGGCGCGGCTCCCTCGCTATCGCTCGGGACAAGTTCCGCCGTGCCCTTCCGAAAACCATGATTTCTGAAGTCCAATTTCTGAAGTCCTACATGCTTGCCGCAATTCGGAAATCAGAAATCGGAAATCAGAAATACTTTCAGTCGTGCGCTGCCGCCACCGCCTCGCGTTCGCGGGCTGGAGTGGGCGTAATGCCTTTCAAGTCCAGCTTCCGCCACGCCTTGAACGCGTCGTACGCGATGAAGAGCGCAGCGACGAACAGCAATCCCGCCACAATCAACATCGCGATGGCGCCGATGGTATTGATCGGCTGCGCCGCGATCTTGGGATTGGACAGGATGCTGGCGTAGAGGTTGTAGCCGGTCACCAGGATCGCGGCCATGGTGGTGACGTACATGAAGATCATCGGCCAGAAGGCGTACCGCGGACTGCGGCCGATGGACTTCAACCACAGGCTGACGATCAGCAGGCTGAGAGCGGCCATCAACTGGTTGGAGGCGCCGAACAACTGCCACAGGTAGATCCAGGTGCCGCTGAGGACCAGCGCCAACGCCAGGGCCATGGAGACGATAGCGGAGATGTGCGGGTTCTTGAAACCAGCCCAGACATCGCCGAGCCACTCGCCCAAGGTCACACGCATGACGCGGAAGACGAGTTGCACCATGGTCAGCACGATCACCACGAACACGCCGAAGCCCAGAGCAGTGCCGTAAGCCGGGGTAATGGCGCCGAAGGTGACGATGCCGAGCAGCTTGCCGACGCCCGCCGCGAACGCTCCCGCACCAGCGCCGCCGGCGATGGAAACCGCCACCAGCGATAGGAGAGCGAGCGCATTCTCGGAGAACATGCCGCCGCCGCCGACCGGCAGCGCGTCAGTCTCATACTCGAGCTGGCGCGCGGTGCCGATGGAACCGACCAGCGCGTGCCATCCCGAGATGGCGCCGCAGGCGATGGTCACAAACAGCATCGGCCAGATCGGCTGGATGGCAGGAACGGCCTGCAGGATGCCGCCGGCCGCGTCTTTGGCTTGGGTCATCGGCATCCAGGTGGTGAACACCTTGGTCTGGAAGGTGACCGCCTTGATCATCTCGGGATTGCCAAGAAGCGCACGCACGCCGCCGACCAGCGCACCCAGGGCTGAAAGTCCGATGGTCAGGAACGTCACCCAGAAGCCGATGTAGTTGGTCGGCTGGGCAAAGCGCCAGATGGGCAATACGGTCCCCAGGTAGGAGAAGACAAAAACCATCAGGCACCAGAAGACGAACGAGGGCATCATCTTGATGGCGCCGCTCTTGTCCACGTACTTGGGAACGATCTTGCCGTCGGGGGTTACGACGGTGGTGGCCAGGCGCGGGTCGGCCTTGGTCGGATCGACGACGGTATACATGGGCTCGCCGCCGGTGATGCGGTTGAGTCCGTTGCCGATCTTCTCCACGACGGAATTAACCGGGCCACCGAAGACGATCGCGGTGGCCGGCTTGCCGTCGGGCGTGGTTCCCTTGGCGCTGCTGATGCCCCTGGCACCCAGCGCCATGCCGCCAAGCGTGAGGGCGACAGCGATGACGGTGACCAGGATCAGGTCCATTTTCCACTTATAGAGCATCTGCCCCATCAGCAGGCCCATGATGGCGAGCATGAAGATGCCGAAGGGAACGTCGGCGCGCGGATCGAAAATACCGGCCATGATGCCGACGAACGCTCCCGCGAGCAGCAACAGGTAAAAGAAGATAAACACGAACAGGATGATGCGGGCGCGCGGCGCAATCAGCTTGTGGGCGATGGCGGACAGCGAATTGCCGTCGTTGCGGACGGCGACCATGATCGCCGAGTAGTCGCTGGCCCAACCCAGGAACGAAACCCCGATGGTCAGCCACAGCAGCGCCGGCATCCAGCCCCAGAGTGTGGCGGCGGCGATGGGACCGACGATGGGTCCGGCGGCGGCGATGGATTTGAAGTGATAGCCGTACAGCACATTGCGGCTGGTGGGCATGAAATCGACCCCGTCCATGTACATGCGCGCCGGCGTGGCTTTCTTGTCATCGGGACGGATGACTTCGGCATCGATGCGCCGGGCGTAACGGGTGTAGGCGAGCCAGATCATCACCGCCCCGAGAACCGCGACCACGGGGGCGGTCATGGGCTTGTGGGTTATCGCAAATCCGCCTGTCACCAGAACGGGAATGAGGACCAAGGCGAGGATAGTGAGCCGGATCTTCATCGAATCCTCCGAATCACGGACAAAACCGCGGGCGAAACCGGCGCTCCTCTTCCCAAATTGGGAAGCATGTGGGCGCAAGCCGCACCATTACAGCGTGACGCTATGTCAAATACAACCGGAAAACGGTGATGGAACGCACAGGTCGATGTGAGAAGGGAAGTCGTCAGTCGCCAGTCTTCAGGCGGCAGGACCTGGCGACTGGAGACCGGCGCCTGCAGCCTATTCGAAGCGGAGGGCTTCGATGGGGTCGAGCTTGGAGGCTTTGCGCGCGGGATAAAAGCCGAAGAAGACGCCGACGGCGACGGCGAACAGCGCCGCGATAACGATGGCTTGCGGCGGAATTTCCATGGGCCATTGCAGGGCGCGTCCGACAAGGTAGGAAGCGGCAATACCAAAAGCGACGCCCAACAAACCGCCGAACAGGCTGAGCATGACGGCTTCGCCCAGGAACTGCTTGGCGACGTCGGCATCGGTGGCGCCGATGGACATGCGGACGCCGATCTCGCGGGTGCGTTCGGTGACGGAGACCAGCATCACGTTCATGATGCCGATGCCTCCGACCAGCAGGGACACGGAAGCAATCGAGATGAGGAGGAGGGAGAAGGTGCGGCGGGCTTCGAGTTGCGCGTTGATGAATTCGTCGGGACGGCGGATGTTGAAGTCATCATCCTGGCCGCGCCGGATGTGATGGCGGTCGCGCAGCAGTTCGGCAATCTGCTGGATGGCAGGATTGATGGCCTCGGCAGTTACGGCGGAGCACACGATATCGTCGAGCCAGGAGGTGCCCTTCAGCTTTTTCTGCGCCGTGGTGTAGGGCATGACGATGGTGTCGTCCTGGTCGTTTCCGAAGCCGGTTTGTCCACGGGCAACCAGCACGCCCATGACCAGGCAGGGAAGCGTACCGACGCGGATCACCTTGCCGATGGGGTCTTCGATGTCGAAGAGCTGTTGCCGCACGGTCTCGCCGATGACGCAGACGTCGCTGGCGCGATCCACGTCGGCCTGGGTGAAGGGCGCGCCCAGCGACATCGGCCAGCGCTTGATCTGGAAATATTCAGGGGCGACGCCGCGGTAGCCGGTGAACCAGTTTTTGTTAGCGTACACGACTTGGGTGTGGGAATCGACGTTGGCGGAAGCCAGCTTGATGAGCGGCACCTGCTTGACAATGGCCTCGACGTCGCTCTGCATCAGCGTCTTGGTGCCATGACTGCCGGTGCGGATGCCGCTGGGCGCGCGCGAACCGGCTTCGATCCAGACAAAGTTGTCGCCGAGATTATTGAGCTGCTCCTCCACCTGGGCGGAGCCGGCCTGGCCGATGGCGACAACGCAGATGACGGCGCCGATGCCGATGGTGATGCCCAGCACGGTGAGCGTGCTCCGCAACTTGTTGCGGGTCAGAGCGCGCAAGGCTTCGCGAATGATGGCGCGAGGAGACATGCCGATCCATGATCCCACGCGACGCGCTGTGAATCAAACGCCCTAGTCGTCGGCTTGCTGTCCAAGGAGAGCGGCTTCGTCGAGTTGGGGCATGGTGCGGGCTTTGCGGCGCTCGCGCCATTCCTGGAAGCGGCGCTGCAGGCGGTCGAGGTACACGTAGTACACGGGCGTGATGTACAGGGTGACGAGCTGGGAAAAGAGCAATCCGCCGACCACGGCCAAGCCCAGCCCGCGGCGCGACTCGGCGCCGGCGCCGAAGCCGATGGCAATGGGCAGCGTGCCCATCAGCGCCGCCATGGTGGTCATCATAATGGGGCGGAAGCGGACGAGCGCGCCCTGGTAGATGGATTCCTCCGGCGACTTGCCTTCCTTGCGCTCAGCCTCGAGCGCGAAGTCAATCATCATGATGGCGTTCTTCTTCACGATGCCGATCAGCATGATGATGCCGACGAAGGAGTACAGGTTCAGCTCCTGGTGAAAGATCAGCAGCGTGAGCAACGCGCCCACACCGGCGGAGGGCAGGCCGGAGAGAATGGTGAGCGGGTGGACGAAGCTCTCGTAGAGGACGCCCAGGATGATGTAGATCACCAGGACGGCGGCGACCAGCAGCAGTCCCATGCCGGTGAATGATTGCTGGAAGGCCTGCGCCGTGCCCTGGAAGGTGCCGACGATGCTGGGCGGCAGAATTTTGCGTGCCTGTTCCTCCACGGCGTGGGTGGCATCTCCGAGCGCGACGCCCGGTTTCAGGTTGAAGCTGATGGTGACCGCCGGCAGTTGCCCAAGGTGGTTGACGGTGAGCGGACCCAGCGAGGGTACGAGTTTGGAGACGGTGTCGAGCGGAACCAGCTTGCCGGAACTGGAGCGAATGTAGAGCGACGACATCTCCGCCGGATTGTTCTGAAACTGCGGCGACAGCTCGACGATGACGTAGTACTCGTTGTTGGGCGTATAGATGGTGCTGATCTGGCGCGTGCCGTAAGCGGAGTAGAGCGCGTCGGTCACCTGGCCCGGAGTGACGCCCAGGGCGTAGGCCTTGTCGCGGTCCACCTGGATGGTCAACTGGGGGTTCTTGACCTGGAGGTCGCTGGTCACGTCCTGCAGCAGGGGCAGTCCGCGCAACGCCGCCTCCAATTTGGGCGCGCTGGAATAAAGTTCGGCCAGGTCCGGCGTCTGCAAGGCGTACTGGTACTGCGATTTCGTCAGGTTGCCGCCGATGCGGATGGTGGGGGGAATCTGCAGGAACACGTTAATGCCGGGCACCTGCGCCACCTTGGGGCGCAGTTCCTGAATGATCTCGGTGGCGCTCATGTGGTTGACGCGGTCCTTCTTGTCCTTCAAGCGGAAGAACATGCGGCCCTGGTTCAAGGAGCCGCCGAAGGAAGGGTTCCCGCCCATGGATGAAATCAGGTTCATCACGTTGGGGTCTTTGCGCACGACGTCGGTGACCTTCTGTTGAACCTCGAACATATCGTGGAACGAGATTCCCTGCTGCGCCTCGGTGAAAGCGAACACCAGCCCCTGGTCTTCATCGGGCAGGAACCCGGTCCTGATGCCCACGAACAAGAACGCCGTCAGCGCGATCACGACGAAGGAGACCATCAAGGTGGCGAATTTGTGCCGCAGGACCTTCTTGAGCGACCAGTCGTAGCCGCGCAGCCAGCCATCGAAGACGCGCTCGGTGGCCTGATAAAAGCGGCCGTGCTCGCTCGGGGCCTGGTGCTTGAGGAAGCGGCTGCACAGCATGGGAGTCAGCGTAAGGGAAACGAAACCGGAAACCAGGATGGCGACGCCGATGGTGACCGCGAATTCGTGGAGCAGGCGGCCGATGATGCCGCCCATGAACAGCAGCGGGATGAACACCGCCGCCAGCGAGATGGTCATGGACAGAATGGTGAAGCCGATCTCGCGCGAGCCCTCGATGGAGGCCTGCATCGCGCTCTTGCCCATTTCCATGTGGCGGACGATGTTCTCCAGCATGACGATGGCGTCGTCCACCACGAATCCCACCGAAAGGGTTAAGGCCATCAGGGACAAGTTGTCCACGCTGTAGCCGAGCAGGTACATCACCGAGAAAGTGCTGATAATGGCCATCGGCAGCGCGAAGGACGGGATGATGGTGGCCGAGATGTTGCGCAGGAAAAGGAAGATCACCATGACCACCAGCGTGATGGTGAGCAGGAGCGTGAACTTGACGTCGTTCACGGAAGCGCGAATCGATTCCGAGCGGTCGTACAGGGTGTCAACGCGCACCGCGGCCGGAATCTGCTGTTCCAGGCGGGGAAGCAGCGCCTTCACCCCGTTCACGACTTCGACCGTGTTGGTGCCGGGCTGGCGCTGGATGGCCAGCACGACGGCGCGGTCGCCGTTGTACCAACTGGCGCTCTTGTCGTCCTGCACGCTGTCAATGACTCGGCCGAGTTCGTTCAGGCGCACCGGCGAGCCATTGCGGTAGGCGACGATCATGGGGCCGAACTCGGCCGCATTCTGCAGTTTACCGTTGGACAGCAGCGTAAAGGTGTGGGTGTTTCCGTAGAGCGTGCCGGTGGGCGTATTGGTATTGCCCGTCTGCAGGGCGCTATCCACCTCGTCGATACCGATCTGGCGACTGGCCATCTGGCGCGGATCGAGCTGCACGCGCACGGCGTACTTCTGCGAGCCGAACACCGACACTTGCGCCACGCCGTTCACCATCGAGATGTTCTGCGCCATGGTGGTTTCGGCGGCTTCGTCCACGTCCGACAGCTTCAGCGTGGGCGAGCTGACGGCGAGATACAGGATGGGCTGATCGGCGGGGTTCACCTTTTGGAACGACGGCGGCGTCGGCATCTCCGGGGGCAGTTGGCTGGCCGCCTTGGAAATGGCCGATTGCACGTCGAGCGCGGCGCCATCCAGGCTGCGGCTGAGGTTGAACTGGATGGTGACATTGGAGCTCCCCAGCGCGTTGGTCGAGGTCATCGAGTCAATGCCCGCGATGGTGGAGAACTGTTTCTCCAGCGGGGTCGCCACCGAGGACGCCATTGTTTCCGGGCTCGCGCCGGGCAGTTGCGCGATCACCTGGATGGTGGGGAAGTCCACGTTGGGCAGGTCGCTCACCGGCAGCAGCGTGTAAGCGAAAATGCCGAAGATCAAAATGGCGGCCATGACCAGGGTGGTCATAATCGGCCGCTTGATGAAGAGCTCGGAAATACTCACTGGCTGCCTCCGGCCGGCGCCGCCGCAACCGGGGCGGCCGACGCGCTGGGGGGAACCGTGCTCTGCACGTCGACCTTCCCATTGGGCACGACGCGGAGCTGTCCATCCACGACGACGCGGTCACCCTTGGTGAGACCGCCGGCAACCAGCGTCAGGTTTTCAAACGTGCCGGTAGTCTCGACCGGCTGCGCCTTCGCCGTATTGTCCTGGGACACGATCAAAACGTAATTGCCCTGCTGGCCCGTCTGAATGGCCTTGGTGGGGACAACGATCACGTTTTTGCGAACCGAAAGATTCAGCACCGCGTCAACAAATTCACCCGGCCACAGGCGCCTGTCCTGGTTGAGGAAGGTGGCTTTGAGCTTCACCGTGCCGGTGGTGGGATCCACGCCGTTGTCGATGAAGGTCAGCGTGCCCTCGGCGGGATTGCTGGTCTGCCCCTTGGGATAGGCGAGAACTTTGAGATGTCCGCCGGCGGAATACTGCCGCACCGCCTGGAGTTGCGTTTCCGGAACTGAAAAAGTCGCATAGATGGGCTGAAGCTGATTGAGCTGCACCAGGAACGGGGTGTCGTTGGCCTTGATGAGGTTGCCGACGTTGATCAGCAACGCTCCGGCGCGGGCATCGATCGGCGACTTGATATCGGTGTAGCGCAGTTGCACCCTGGCGGCATCCACCGCAGCCTTGTCGGCATTAACGGCGGAAGCATTCGCCTGCGCCTGGGTGCGCATCTGTTCCGCCTGCTCGCGCGAAATCACGCCCTGGGTCTCCAGAGCGGTGTAGCGGCCGGCCTGCGCCTGCGCATTCACGGCATTCGCTTGGTCGCGCTGCAGATTTCCTTCGGCCTGCTCCACGGCCGCCTGGAACGGCGCCTTGTCGAGATGGAAGAGCAACTGCCCCTTGCGGACGTCGTCGCCTTCCTTGAAGTAAACACGCTCGATCTGACCATTCACCTGCGAGCGGATCTGTACCGTCTGGTAAGACTCGACGTTGCCAATGGCGGTGATCTGAACCGGGATGTCGCGCTGGTCCACTGTGGCGACGATGACGGGAGCCGGCGGGCGTTGGCCGCCCGGACCACCAGGGCCGGCAGCCTGCGCGGTGTTCTTGCTGCAACCGAGCAGAAGGGAAATGGCCGCGATGGCGACCAGCAGAATGGAGAAATTGCGCAATTTCAAAGAGCGGGCCTCATGTTTTCTTGACTGTTCATTTTGTCTGTAATACCCCGCAGACGAAGTAAGTGGCTGCTTACTGTTCGATGCCGCAATTGCGGCGAGGATTCGGCCCGAAACGACATTTTACCTTTGTTTACGGCGCGGCGGTCACGCCAGTTAAGGCGTATGCGGCTCCAGGCCGGAACCACCCCGGACTTCGCTCGCCTGCCTGCCGCCACGGCGCATCAGCTTCCAGCGCAGGCGGTCGAGGTAGAGGTACATCACCGGCGTCGTGAACAAGGTAAGCGCCTGGCTGACAATGAGGCCGCCGACAATCGTCAACCCCAGCGGGCGGCGAAGCTCGGCGCCAACACCTCCGCCCAGGGCCAGCGGCAGCGCGCCGAACAGCGCCGCCATGGTGGTCATCATGATCGGCCGGAAGCGCAGCAAGCAGGCTTCGTAGATAGCCTTCTCCGGCTCCATGCCGTCGCGGCGTTCGGCCTCGAGGGCGAAATCGATCATCATGATGGCGTTCTTCTTGACGATCCCGATCAGCAGGATGATGCCGATCAGCGCCATGATGGTGAGATCGGTGTGCGTGATGAGCAGCGCCAGTAGCGCGCCCACGCCCGCCGAGGGCAGCGTGGACAGGATGGTGATGGGGTGCATGTAGCTCTCGTAGAGCACGCCGAGGACGATGTACACCGTGAGCAGCGCGGCCAGGATCAGGAGGGGCTGGTTTTTCAGCGATTCCTGAAAGGCGGCGGCGGTGCCGGAGAAACTCGGAATGATAGTGCCGGGGAAGCGCATGGTGCGTTCCGCTTCCTCAATAGCGCGCACCGCCTGCCCCAGCGACACGCCGGGCGCCAGGTTGAAGGAAATGGTGGTGGAGGGGAACTGCGACTGGTGATTCACCGCCAGCGCGGTGTTCCCGGTTTCGTAATGGGTGAAAGCGCTCATCGGAACCAATTGTCCATTGGCCGAGTGCACGTAAATGTTCTTGAGCGCATCCGGGTTCTGCTGGAAATCCGGCGCGACCTCCATCACCACGTGGTACTGGTTGAGCTGCCGGTAGATGGTGGAGACCTGGCGCTGGCCGAAGGCGTCGTACAGAGATTCGTCGATCTGCTGGGCTTGGACGCCAAGCCTTCCGGCGGTGTCGCGGTCGATAGCCAGGTGCAGTTCCAGGCCCTTGTTCTGCTGATCGCTGGAAACGTCGCGCAGCTCCGGCATCGTCCGGAGACGTTGCAGCAGGCGCGGCGCCCACTCGTTGAGCTCGCTCAAATCGGCATCCTGCAGGGTGTACTGGTACTGCGCGTTGCTCATGCGCCCGCCGACCCGCACGTCTTGTACGGGCTGGAGAAAGAGGGCGGCGCCGGGAATATGGCTGAGTTTTCCGCGCAGCCGGTTGATCACCTGGTCGGCGCTGGCCTTGCGCTGGCCCTTCAACTGGATGAAAAACCGCGCCGTGTTCCGGGCGCCGCCACCGGTGAACGCGCCCACTGTTTCCACGGCGGGATCGGAGAGCACGATGTCGCTGAACTGCTGCTGCTTCTGCCGCAGCGAGACAAACGAAATGTCCTGTGACGCCTGAATGCTGCCCATCAGCCGCCCCGTGTCCTGCTGCGGGAAAAATCCCTTGGGCACGATGTAGTACAGGTACCCGGCTAACGCCATGGTGGCGAGCATGACCGCCAGCATGAGCGCGGAATGGCGCAAGACCCAGCGCAGCCCGCCGGCATAAGTGGAATGCATCAGGTTGAAGGCCCGTTCGCTGAGGCGATAGAGGCGGCCGTGTTTGACATCGGCCTCGGATCGCAAGAATTTGGCGCAGAGCATGGGGGTGGTGGTCAGCGACACCACCAGCGACACCGCGATGGCCATGCTCAAGACGACGGCAAACTCGCGGAACAGCCGCCCGACGATCCCGCCCATCAGCAGGATGGGAATGAACACCGCCACCAGCGAAGTGCTCATGGAGAGCACGGTGAAGCCGATCTCGCTGGCCCCCTTGAAAGCGGCGCGCACGGGGTGTTCGCCGGCCTCGATGTAGCGCGAAATGTTCTCGATGACGACAATGGCGTCGTCCACGACGAATCCGGTGGCAATGGTCAACGCCATCAGCGAGAGGTTGTCGATGGTGTAATGCAGCAGGTACATCAGCGCCACGGTGCCGAGCAGCGACAGCGGGACGGCCACGCTGGGAATGAAGGTTGCCGCCGCGTTGCGCAGGAAAAGGAAGATCACCAGGACAACCAGGGCGACGGCGATGGTAAGGGTGAACTCGATGTCCTGCACCGAGGTGCGAATCGTGGTGGTGCGGTCATTCACCACCGACAGCTTCATCGAACCCGGGATCGAGGCCTGAAACAGCGGCAGCAGCTCGCGAATGCGGTCCACGGTGCCGATAATGTTCGCGCCCGGCTGGCGAAAAATGATCATCAGCACCGCGGGCCGGCTGTTGAACAGCGCCGCGTTGCGGACGTCCTCCACCGAATCGAAGACGTTGGAAATCTGGTCGAGGCGGACGGGCGCGCCGTTGCGGTAGGTCACCACCAGCGGCTCGTACTGAACCGCGACCTTGAGCTGGTCGTCAGCCGCAATGGTGAAGGCATCGAGCGCGCCACTGAACTCGCCCTTGGGACTGTTGGCGTTGGCGCGGTTCAGCGCGTTGCGGACGTCGTCCATGCCGATGCCGTAGGCGGCAAGCTGCGTCGGGTTGGCCTGCACGCGGACCGCGGGCTTGGCGCCGCCGCCGACAATCACCTGCCCCACGCCTTCGACTTGGGCGATCTTCTGCGCCAGGATGGAATCGGCCGAGTCGTACATGCGCGCCAGCGGTTGCGTGTCGGAGGTGAGGGCGAGCAGCATGATGGGGGCGTCGGCGGGATTGGTTTTGCGGTAGGTCGGTGAATTGGGAAGATTGGCCGGGAGCTGTCCGCGGGCCGCGTTGATGGCTGCCTGGACGTCGCGCGCCGCCGCGTCAATGTTGCGGCTGAGATCGAACTGCATGGTGATGTTCGCCGAGCCGAGCTGGCTGGTCGAGGTCATTTCGGTGATGCCGGCGATCCTGCCGAACTGCCGCTCCAGCGGCGTAGCCACCGCCGATGCCATGGTCTCCGGGCTGGCGCCGGGCAGGCCGGCCGATACGGAGATGGTGGGGAACTCAACTTCCGGCAGCGGCGATACCGGTAGCAGGAAATAGGCGATGGAGCCCGCCATCAACACTGCCACCGCGAGCAGCGAAGTGCCCACCGGCCGGCGTATGAAAGGAGCGGAAACGTTCATACTCAGTCCGTCGCCGGCACCGACTCGGCATCAATGGGATTGCCGACGCGGTAGCGGGAAAGCTTGCGCGCCAGCCGGTCAAAAAAGAGGTAAACGACGGGTGTGGTGTACAGGGTGAGCAACTGGCTGAGCAACAGCCCGCCGACAATGGTGATGCCCAGCGGATGGCGCAACTCCGAACCGGTGCCGCGGCCCAGGGCCAGCGGCAGTCCGCCGAAGAGCGCGGCCATGGTGGTCATCATGATCGGCCGGAAGCGCAGCAGGCACGCCTGGTAAATGGCGTCTTCCGGCGGCATGCCGTCCTTGCGCTCGGCCTCGAGCGCGAAGTCGATCATCATGATGGCATTCTTTTTCACGATGCCGATCAGCAGCACGATGCCGATCAGTCCGACCACTCCCAGGTCCATGCCAAACAGCAACAGAGCGAGGAGCGCGCCTACGCCCGCCGAGGGAAGCGTGGACAGGATGGTGATGGGGTGGATGTAGCTTTCGTACAGCACTCCCAGGACGATGTACACGGTGATGACCGCCGCCAGGATCAGCAGCGGCTCGTTTTTCAGCGACGACTGGAACGCCGCCGCCGTGCCCTGGAAGCTGGCATGGATGCTTGCCGGGAGCCCGATTTCCTTTTCCGCCTGCTGGATCGCGGTGACGGCGTGTCCCAGCGAAAGCTTCGGCGCGATATTAAACGACAATGTCGTCGCCGGGAATTGTCCCTGGTGATTGATGGTCAGGGGAGCATTGATTTGCTCGATGCGGGTGAACGCGGTCAGCGGAATAGCGCCGCCGTTGGCGGAACGCACGTAGATGTCCTTGAGCGAATCGGGGTGCTGCTGATACTTGGGGTCCACCTCCAGCACGACGTGATACTGGTTCAACTGCGTGAAGATGGTGGAGACCTGGCGCTGGCCGAAGGCGTCGTAGAGCGTGTTATCGAGATCGGCGGGGAGAATGCCGAGACGCCCGGCGGTATCGCGATCAATGGAAATGGCCGCCTGCAAACCGCCGTTCTGCTGATCGCTGGCGACGTCGCGCAGTTCCGGCCGGGTGCGCAGCTTGTCCACCAGCCGCGGCGTCCACTGGCCCAACTCCTGCGCGTCGGCGTCTTCGATGGTGTACTGGTACTGGGTGCGGCTGACCCGGTCCTCCACCGTCAAGTCCTGCACCGGCTGCATGTATAGGGTGATGCCCTGGATCTGCGCCACCTGCGGCTGCAGCCGCCGGATGATCTCCGACGCGGTGGCGCTGCGCTGCTCGCGCGGCTTGAGGTTCACCTGGATACGGCCGGTGTTGATGGTGGTGTTGATCCCGTCCACGCCGATGAAGGAGGACAGGTTCGCGACATCCGGGTCCTTGAGAATGACCTGCGCGAGTTTCTGCTGACGATCGGCCATGGCCTGGAACGAGACCGTCTGCGTCGCCTCGGAAATTCCCAGAATCGCGCCCGTGTCCTGCACCGGGAAAAAGCCTTTGGGCACGACGATGTAAAGGAAGAAAGTCAGCGCCAGCGTGCCGACGGTCAGCAGCAGCGTCGCCCGCTGGTGACGCAGGACAAAGCGCAGCGTGGTGCCGTACTTTTCGATCACCGCGTTAAAAAACTGCTCCGACTTGCGGTAGAACCAGCCCTGCTCCTGTTCGGTCCGGTGGCGCAGCAGCCTGGCGCACATCATCGGCGTCAAGGTCAGCGAAATCACCGCCGATACCAGAATCGTGACCGCCAGGGTGACCGCGAATTCGCGGAACAGACGCCCCACCACATCGCCCATGAACAACAACGGGATCAGCACCGCGATGAGCGAGACGGTCAGCGACACAATCGTGAACCCGATCTGCTCCGAGCCCTTCAGCGCCGCCATCACCGGCGATTCGCCCACCTCGATGTAGCGCGAGATGTTTTCGATCATCACGATGGCGTCGTCCACCACGAATCCGGTGGAGATGGTCAGCGCCATCAGCGAGAGGTTGTCGAGGCTGTAGCCGAGCAGGTACATCACGCCGAAGGTGCCTACCAGAGAGAGCGGCACGGTGATGCTGGGAATTACAGTGGCGGAGACGGTGCGCAGGAAGAGAAACATCACCATCACGACCAGCGCGATGGTCAACATCAGCTCGAACTTCACGTCCGACACCGAGGCGCGAATGGTTTCGGTGCGGTCGGCGAGCACGCTGACGGTGACCGCCTTGGGCAGTGCCGAGCGCAATTGCGGCAGCAGCGTCTGGATGCGGTCCACCACGGCGATGATGTTGGCACCCGGCTGGCGCTGGATGTTCATGATGACCGCCGGGTGCGTGTTTTCCCACGCCGCCTGCTTCACGTTTTCGGCGCTGTCCACGACGGTGGCGACATCCATGACGCGCACCGGCGAGCCGTTGCGATAGGCGATGATGACAGGCTTGTACCCGTCGCTGGACATGAGCTGGTCGTCGGCGCCGATGGTATAGGCCAGCCGCGGGCCTTCGATGCTGCCCTTGGCCTGATCCACGTTGGCCTGGGTGAGCACGGTGCGCAGGTCTTCCATGCCCAGCCCGTACGAGGCCAGCGCGGTCGGATTAGCCTGCACGCGCACCGCGGGCTTTTGGCCGCCGCTGATGGACACCAGCCCGACGCCGGGGATCTGCGAAATTTTTTGCGCCAGCGTGGTGTCGGCAAGGTCCTCGACCTTCGACAGCGGCAGCGTGTCCGAGGTCAGCGCCAGGGTGAGCACGGGCGCGTCGGCGGGATTGGTCTTGGTGTAGATGGGCGGGTTCGGCAAGTCGCGCGGCAGATACGTGGAAGAAGCGTTGATCGCGGCCTGCACTTCCTGCTCGGCGACGTCAATGCTCTCGTTGAGGTTGAACTGCAGCACCACGATCGAGCTGCCGAAGGAGCTCGTCGAGGTCATCTGGTTCAGTCCGGGAAGCTGGCCGAACTGCCGCTCCAGCGGAGTTGTCACCGACGAAGCCATGACCTCGGGACTGGCGCCGGGATAGAACGTCAGAATCTGGATGGTGGGGTAATCCACCTGCGGCAAGGCGGAGACAGGCAGTTGCCGGTAGGCCACCAGACCCACCAGCAGCATTCCCACGGTCAGCAACGAGGTGGCGACCGGCCGGAGAATAAAAATCCGGGACGGATTCACGATCCCGCCGCCTTGTTCGCATTGGGCGGCGTCCCGCCGGACCGGTTGCCGCGCTGCACTTCGACCTTGGCGCCGGGCTGGAGCTTGTCCTGGCCGTCGGTGACCACCATTTCACCCGGTTGCAGACCCGACTCAATGGAAGCCAGGTTGCCTTCGGTGACGCCCACCTTGACCACTCGCGGTTCCACTGTGTTGTCGGGCTTCACGACATAGGTGAAGGTCCCCTGGTTCCCGCGCTGGATGGCGGCAGCCGGCACCGTGATCGCATTCTGCTTGGTTTCCAGCAGCAGCCGGATGTTGACGAACTGGTTGGGCCACAGCGCGCGGTCTTCGTTCGGGAAAACGGCCTTGTACTTGTTGGTGCCGGTGGTCGCATCGATTTCATTGTTGAGCGTCAGCAGCTTGCCGCTGGCAAGTTTGGTGCGGTCGTCGCGGCTGTAGGCGTCCACCTCCAGCGGCCCCTTGCGCATGTGCTGCAACACCTGCGGAATGTAGTCTTCCGGCAGCGTGAACAACACCGCGATGGGCTGCAATTGGGTGATGACCACCAGCCCGTTCTGGTCGGTGGCGTGCACGATGTTTCCGATGTCCACCATTCGCAGCCCGATGCGCCCGCCGATCGGCGAAGTGATGCGCGAGTACACGAGTTGCAGCTTGGCATTTTCAATCGCCGCCTGGTCGGCGCTGATGGCGCCCTGCAATTGCCCAACCAGCGATTGCTGCGTGTTGTACTGCTGCTGGCTGACGATGCCCTGCTTGTACAGATCGGTGTAGCGGGTCAGGTTCAGCCTGGCGTCGGAGAGCGTCGCTTCATCTCTCGCCAGGTTAGCTTCCGCCGTGTGCAGTTGCACCGTGTAGGGGCGCGAATCGATCTCGACCAGCAGGTCGCCCTGCTTGACCTCCTGTCCCTCACGGAAGTTGATCTTGGTGATCTGGCCGTCCACGCGCGCCTTCACCGTAACGGTGTTGAACGCCGACACTGACCCAAGACCGCGCAGGTACACCGGCACATCGCGCGTGGCAACCGCTTCGGCGAGTACGGGCACGCCGCGGCCGGCAACATTCGGCGCCGGCCCCTTCGAGTTTTGCGCTGGCTTCTTGGTATAGCGGACGGCGGTGGCGCCGATCACGATCAGCAGTACGCAGCCGAGAATGATGATGATGCGTGCACGAGACATTCGGAATTCCGGTCGTCGGCGGACATCACACCAGAGGGGAGATGAGTGGCGATGCCGTCCCGAAGATCAACCGGCCCCAAAAAAAGGATTGTATGCCATGTGCCGCCGGCGCATTTTCAGGCGCTTGGCGGCCATTAATCAGATTAAACCCGCCCACCACTAGGTTGTGTAAAAAGATTTGATGTGGGCGTAAAGTTTTGTAACTCAGGGAGCCAGCGGGAAAGCTCGCAGCCGCGGGACGAGCACCAGCGCGAGCAAATACGCCAGCGCACCGGAGGCCAGGGTCCAGTTCAAGCCGAACTGGATGGCAATCACCATCGCCAGCACCGAGCCCAGCACGCTGGACGCGGCATTCAACGCCCACGCCCACTCGATGGCGTTGTCCTGCTGCGCGCTTCCCTCGGCGAGGCTGCTCGCCGCGAGGCTCCTCGCCGCGAGGCTGCTCGCCGCGAGCGCACGCAGGCCGCTGGGAAACGGCATTCCCATGGCGAGTCCCAGGGGAACCAGCGCGGCGGCGCTGATTATCAGCTTCAGCAAGAACGGCAAGCCAACCAGCGCCCGCAGCAGCGGCGGCAGCACCCAGATGTAGGCCAGCAACAGCGCGACGACCACGGCGAGCGGCGTCCGTACCTGCAGCGGATCGAACAGCCACCGCCGCGACAGCATGCTGCCGGCGCCGCTGGCCAGCAGCATGAGGAAGATGACCACGGTGAGAGCGTAGGTGGGGTGGCCGAGGAAGAGGACGAAGCGCTGGATGAAGGCGATCTCGGCCAGGATGTAGCCGAGGCCGATGGCGATGAAGTATAGGAGGCGCGACACCGGAACGTGACTCGCGACCGGCTGGCCGCGGCCGGCGCGCCCATGCAGCGCCAGGGGAAGAATGAGGAACAACAGCACGCATACGAACGATACGACCAGCACCATGGCGAGGACAGCGACGCCGAGATTGTTTTTCCAGTCCACGCCACGATGGTTGCTGTTCAGCAGCCGCGACATGACGTCGCGTGTCTTCATGGTGAAGAAGAAGAACGGCGAACTGTCGAACACCGGAGCCACATTGTAGGGATAGGTGGCGGCGAAGGATTGCGCATCGCCGATCTCGATCAACGCGCGGAAGCTGTGTGGTCCGGGGCGGCGCCAGTCCCCTGTTTGCGGAGTCGAGGCGTCGCTGGGCGTGTAGAGCACATGCAAATCCGGATACTGAGCGAGATGGGCGCGCACCGCGGCTTCCTCAGCTGGGGTGAACGGCGATTTCTTGAACAGGACCACGACCGGGACACCATCTTTGTCGAGCGGGCGCTCGGAAACGACGATGAAGTGCGACGAAGGATTGGAAATTCCGGCGCGCTTCAGCACTTCCAATTCCTGCGAAACCACGCGCAGCGCCTCGTGCGGCTGGCTGAACTCCCAACGCGTGATGGCGATGATGCCATCGGGCTTGAGGTGATCGAAATATTGTTGGAACGCCTCGACGGTGTACAGGCTGTTCTCGCTCAGGGCGAAGGCGCCGGCGGCGGTGGAGGCCCATGTGTCCACCAGCGTCATTTCCAAAACGTCGAAGTGCTGGCGCGCCTGGCGCACCCAGGAGCGTCCGTCACCGAGATGAACGTGGACCTCGGGCTGATCATAGAGGCGAAACGACCACTCGGCCCAGCGCCCGCGCATGATGTCGTTGACGATAATCGGGTTGATCTCGATGGCGGTGACGCTGGGGCTGCCGTTGGCGAGGGCGCGCAAGATGTCGACGCCGCCGCCGGGGCCGATGATGGCGTAGTCGCCGCGCGGGCGAAGCACGTTGACGATTCCCGGCGCCGCCGACATCAGGTTGCGCTTGTAGTCCGGACTCCAGTGGTGGGGATCCGTGTTCATGATCCAGGTCGAGGCGTCAGCATCGATGACAATGACCCTGGCGCCGCCCTGCTCGTCCACCTCGACGCGGGAAATGGCGTTCCAGCGCGAAAACAGGACCCAGGGCTGATCGCGGCGCACGCCCTTGGCATACACGATGTCGATAATTTTGCCGGAATAGTTGGCTGCGGTGAGCAGGGCGAAGGCGGCCATCAGTACCAGGGCAAAGCGGCGCGACCGGGTCGTACGCGCCCAGATGGCGGAGGCTGCCGCCGAGGCGATCACGGCGACGAGGATCGAGTTCGGCCCGCCGACGAAGTTCAGCAACGGCACGATGGCGAGGCAGGCGAGCGCGCCGCCGGTGAGGTCAGCGGCGTAGAGTTCGGTGATGCCGCGGGTTTCGCGCGCGAATACAACCGAAAACAACAGCCCGGTGCAGAAAAACGGCAGCGCGGACACGATGTACATCAGCGCCAGCCGCAGCATCACCTCGGGCGTCAAGTCAAACGCGACCGAAACCGGGGCGTGTAGATCAACCTCCAGGACGACCAGCAGCAGCACGGCGTTGGCGGCGGCCAGGCGCGAGCCCAACATGCGCGTGTCCCACTGTGCCAGCCGGTTCCTTTCGAGGTAGGCAACCACCCCGCCGGCGCCCAGGCCGAGCAGGGCGATCGAGATCGCCAGAAAGGCGAAGTGGTAGAACAGGATCACGGAGAAGAGGCGGGTGAGCGCCAGTTCCAACAGCAGGCTGGCAAAGCTCATGACGGCAATGCCCGCAAGATGGGTGCGGCGATCGGCTCCGGGCATGAGTTGGGGCGCGGGCTGGACTACCACCACGGTTTCGGACAAATGAGATTCTCCGGAACGAAACTTACTCGTCAGTCACTGGCCTCCAAAATCACGGAAGCAATCGCCTGATCCTTGGTGTGCGACAGCGACAGTGAGGCTCGCGTGGCGCCGAGGCGCGCGGCGAACTCGGCGGCCTTGCCGGTGAAGCCGATGGTGGGGCGGCCGCCGGGCTCGCGCCGGACCTCGACGTCAGTCCATGCCACGCCGTGTTTCCAGCCGGTGCCGATGGCCTTGAGCGCGGCTTCCTTGGCCGCAAAACGCGCGGCGTATCTTTCCATGCGGTTTGCCTTGGAGTCGCAGTAAAGGATTTCTTTTTCGGTGAAGATGCGGCGCAGGAAGCGGCCGCCGAAACGCTCGATAGCGGCAGCAATCCTGGGGACTTCGGCGATGTCAATGCCGGTGCCGACGATCATGCGCTTGAGTTGCGAGTGCCAACTTGGGAAATGCGCCACAAAATCTACGGTCCAATGTACACCGAAAGGAATTTATGACGAAAAAGTATGCACCGCCAGGGTTTGGATTCACCAGCCAAGGCTGTTTTGAAGGCTGCCAACTGCTTCATGCCCAAATTGGAACGCCACCCAGGGGCCGGCGAATGCATGGCTAGCCAACCGCCGAAAAAAGGACTAATTTGGCGGGCTGCACTAGTTTTATTCCGGCACCGCCGGTATCCGGCCTCCACCCCAGCACGCGCCAAACCGGCGCGCGCCGAGGACCCCGGCCGGGCGTACGCCGAGGAGGAATGCATGGCCAACGACACGCTCACCATCGTCGACAATCGGACCAATCGCACCTACACCCTGCCGATTGAACACGGCACCATCCGCAGCATGGACCTGCGGCAGATCAAAACCGATCCCACCGACTTCGGACTCATGGGATACGACCCAGCCTTCATGAACACGGCATCGTGCCGCAGCAAAATCACTTTCATTGACGGCGACAAAGGCATTCTGCGCTACCGCGGATACAACATCGAGGACCTGGCGGAGAACTGCACCTACCTTGACGTTGCGTACCTGCTGCTCAACGGCGAATTGCCCACACCCGAAGAAAGCCACGATTGGGTGAAGCAGATCACGCACCACACCATGCTGCACGAAAACACCAAGCAGTTCATGAAGAGCTTCCGCCACGACGCGCACCCCATGGGCATCCTGGTGAGCACGCTGGCGGCGCTTTCCACCATCTATCCGGAGGCCAAGAACATCGCCGATCCGGGATGCCGGCAGCACCAGATCATCCGCCTGATCGCCAAGATTCCGACGATTGCGGCGTATTCGTACCGGCACAGCCTCGGATATCCCTTCGTCTATCCCGATAACGACCTCAGCTTCCCCGAAAACTTCATGAACATGCTGTGGAAGATGGTGGAGCCGAAGTACGTGGCCAATCCGGTGATGGCGCGGGCGCTCGACGTGCTCTTCATCCTGCACGCCGATCACGAGCAGAATTGCTCGGCCAACGCGATGCGCTCGGTCGGCAGCTCGCAGGCCGATCCCTACCTGTCGGCGGCGGGCGCGGCGTCGGCGCTGGCCGGTCCGCTGCACGGCGGCGCCAACGAAGCCGTGCTGCGCATGCTGGATGAGATCGGCGACATCAAGAATGTGCCCGCGTACGTGAAGCGCATCAAGGAGGGCAAGGGCAAGCTGATGGGCTTCGGGCACCGCGTGTACAAGAACTACGATCCCCGCGCGCGCATTATCAAGCAGACCGCCGAGGACGTGTTCAAGATCACCGGCCGCAACGCCAAGCTCGACATCGCCATCGCGCTGGAGAAAGTCGCGCTCGAGGACGAGTACTTCATCACCCGCAAGCTCTATCCCAACGTCGATTTCTACAGCGGGATCATTTACCAGGCGATGGGCTTCAAGCCCGAGATGTTCACCGTGCTGTTCGCCATTCCGCGCATGGCCGGATGGCTGGCGCAGTGGCAGGAGTTGCTGGAGGACAAGGAACAGAAGATCGCGCGCCCGCGGCAGGTTTACCTCGGTCACGAACTGCGGAAGGTCGAGAAAACGAAGCGGGCCGAGCCGGCGTTCGCGGCGCGATAACACTGAACCGGTAGCTCGTAGCCGGAAGACCGCAGCCGGTAGTCCGTCCCTCGGGGGGAGTACGGACTACCGGCTGCGTTGGTGAAGCTCGCTCTTGCGTACGCTGCGCACCTGATCAGCAATCGCAAAACGCAAATCAGAAGTGGTATATTCCCGCCGCGTAGCCAGCCATCAACCCAGGAGTGCCACTTGACTGTCGACGAAGAACTGAACGTTCTGGAAGAGAGCGTGCGTCGGCTGAAGATCGAGTACGACGTCTTTTTCGGCGGCGGCTCCAAGAAACCGCCTAACGACACCGAGTGGCGGGTCCAGAACCTGATCCGGAAGTTCAGCGACTCCTCGAAGCTCAGTTTCAACCAGCGCTTCAAGTACAACGGCATCGCGCAGCGCTATGCGCTGTTCAGCGACCTGTGGCGCCAGAAGATGAAGATCAAGGAAGAGGGCTACCGCCGGCCGCAGGACGCCGTGCTTGGCATCTCGGGCATGCGCCGCGAGGAAGAACAGGCTGCCGCCGCGGCGCTGGAAGCTGGCGCCACCGGGCAGCCATTCAAGATCCACTGCTCCGATGTCGAGCGAGACCACGAGGCCGTCAAGTCGCTTTTCGACGCCATGATGGATGCCAGGAAGAAGGCCGGGCAGGCGGTGGACCCCAACAGCTTCGATTCCTTCAAAGCCTTCGTGAAGAAGAAGACCGACCAGATCCGCGGCGAATCCGGCTGCCCCGGCGTTGAATACTCGGTCGAGGTCCAGAACGGCCAGGTGCGGCTGAAGGCGAAGGCGAAGAGCTAGTTTCAGTTTCAGTTTCAGTTTCAGGACTGACCACTGGCCACTCCTAAGTCACTTCCCACGCCCGCGGCACCGCTTCAGAGTGGAACCATGACCCACCAGGCCCTGGTCGAACTGGCTGTCCGCTGGCTGCGCACAACCTACCGCTGCGGAATCATTCTTTCCGAGCAGGCCTGCTGCAGCGGCGAAGTTCCCGACGTGATCGGCTGGAAGGGGCGCTGCCGCTCGGTGCTGGTGGAGTGCAAGATTTCGCGCGCCGACTTCCTCGCCGACCGCGGCAAACCCTGGCGCCTGGATGCGCAAGGCGCGCTGGGCTGCGAGCGCTTCTACATGGCGCCGGCGGGGCTGATCGCCCAAGCCGAGCTGCCGTCCGGCTGGGGACTGCTGGAAGTGCGTAACCGCAAGGTGGAAATCGCGGTCGCCTGCAACAAGCGCAAATCGTTGCGTACCCCCGAGGGCCTGCTCAACGAAATGAACCTGCTGCTGGCAAGCTTGCGGCGGGTGGAAATCCGCATTGAGCCGCAGACCATCACCGACTTCTTGAAGTGGGAGAACCGCCTGACGCGCTACAACGGGGGCACGCTGCCGCAGGGAGTGGACGATCCCGCGGAAACGAACGGTTACCTGCGCGTGTAATTGGTCAGTGAAAAATCTCTGAACATCCACGACGTGACGCCCGTCACAGCTACTACGGTCACTGCTAAGATTAAATTTCGGTTCCCGCAAAATCCTGGGCTCATTGGAAGGAATTCATGGCAAAGATCCAGCGCGCCATCCTCAGCGTCACCGACAAGACCGGCCTGGTGCAATTCGCAAAACAACTGGCGGAGATCGGCGTCGAACTCATCTCCACCGGCGGCACTGCGCGCCTGCTGCGCGACAGCGGCGTCAAGGTCAAGGACATCTCCGAACTCACCGGCTTTCCCGAGATGCTTGACGGCCGGGTCAAGACGCTGCACCCGCGCGTGCACGGCGGCATCCTGCACATGCGCTCCAATCCCGAGCACCGCGCCACCGTCGCCGAGCACGGCATCCAGCCCATCGATATGGTGGTGGTGAATCTTTATGCCTTCGAAAAAACCGCGGCCAAGCCCGGGGTGCGCCTGGACGAGATGATCGAGAACATCGATATCGGCGGGCCGTCGATGATTCGCTCCGCCGCCAAGAATTTTCATGATGTCGCGGTGGTGACTTCGCCCGCCGACTACCAGGCGATCGTGGATGAAATGCGATCGTCCGGCGGCGAACTCTGCGGCGCCACCAAGTGGAAGCTGGCGCAGAAGGCGTTCGCGCTGACCGCCTCCTACGACTCCGCCATTGCCTCCACGCTGGAGCGCGTGCACGCCAACGGCGACTTTGAACTGCAGACCCAGGGCGGATTCCCGCCCACCTTGCGCCTGCGCTACAACAAGGTCATGGACCTGCGCTACGGCGAGAACCCGCACCAGAAGGCCGCCATGTATTCCGACGGCACCGATGTGGGCGTGGCCAACGGCAAGCAGCTCCAGGGCAAAGAACTTTCCTACAACAACATTGTCGACCTGCAGGCCGCCTGGGACCTGGCCGCCGAATTCGACGAGCCCTTCTGCGCCATCATCAAGCACACCAACCCCTGTGGCAGCGCCGCCGGCAAGGACCCGATCGAGGCCTTCCAGCGTGCCTTCCAGTGCGATCCCGTCTCCGCTTTCGGCGGTGTCATTGCGCTCAACCGCCCGGTTGACGGCGCGATTGCGGAAGCCATCGCCGGCCTGCGCCACAACGGGGTTGCGCTGTTCATCGAGTGCATCATCGCGCCTTCCTTTGACGGAGCCGCGCGCGCCCGCTTCAGCAAGCGCAAGGACCTGCGCGTGCTCGAGGTGACACCCGGCCCCATGAAGTATGTGATCAAGGCCGTATCCGGGGGCGTGCTCGTCCAGGACAGCGACCTGCACAAGCTCGATCCCGCCACCGTCAAGGTGGTGAGCCAACGCCCGCCCAGTGAGCAGGAGATGAAAGACCTGCTATTCGCCTGGAAAGTGTGCAAGCACGTAAAGTCGAACTCGATCCTGTACGCGAAGGACGGCCGCAGCGTGGGCGTGGGCGCGGGCCAGATGAGCCGCGTGGATTCGGCCAAGATCGGCGCCATGAAGTCGGTGCTCGGGACCAAGGGCTCGGTGGCCGCCTCGGACGCGTTCTTCCCCTTCCCCGACGGTGTGGAAGAGATCGCAAAAGCCGGGGCCACCGCCATCATTCAGCCGGGCGGCTCAGTCCGCGATCAGGAAGTGATTGACGCGGCCAACAAGCTCGGCCTGGCAATGGTCACCACCGGCATCCGGCACTTCCGGCACTGAAACCGGGAGTTAGGAGCATTTTCGCCTCAGGAAAAATGTCCCTCAGGGGCTAAAGTGTGTGCGTGAGAACGTCGTGACGTTCTCTGCGCAAGCCCCAGGTATTGCCTTCTTTGTTTCTATTCCGGGCTAGCGGTC
>JBEKZP010000004.1:0-179633 GCA_049509755.1 Terriglobales bacterium
TCTTGGAGGGGATGAACCTGACAGCGCTCGGATATCAGCTCAATGCGCACATAACCACTGCCAATTCCATGCACGTGATGATCGCGAAGACGAAGCTGTGAAACTAGCGATAAATCGCCATATCATAAGTAATGGCATTCGTGCCGTCCCTACGGGACTCTGAAGAAGTTTTTATACGGCTTACCCCGGGCTCACGCCCGGGGCTACTTTCTACCGCCGCTGCGCGGCTGGATTCAAACTGGCGTGAAATTCTCCTAATCACCAGAAATGACTTGGCGTCCGGTAAGAAGATAGTTCGTTAGCCGCCAGCCCCAACCGCTAGCCCCAGACCCCCAACCGCTAGCCCCTAGCTACTCCTCGGCCGCTCTCTTCGGCGGCACCTCGCGATACCCCCGCGGCATGGCAAACTCCGCCTCCGGTACCCTGACCTGCTTCACTTGCAGCACGTTCATCTCGCTGCGGCTGCTATGTTCGCCGCCGGCATCAGAGGTGCGCGTCACGGTCACGCGCTTCAGCGGAAAGCCCTCGACTTTCGCCATCTCCGCGCGAATCATCTTGTCCACCTGCTCGTCGCCCGTGCTTGGCGGCTCCTGTTTCAGCCAGACCTTCAGCGCCGGGTCCACCAGCTTGTCGGTGGTCCAGATGTCTTCCTCCATCACCGTGGACACTTTCTTCGCGCCCGTAATATGCATGCTGACCGTGTAGCTGGTGCGATAGCGATAGTGCCGCGTCGGCAGCCCCGCCAGCAGCCCGCCATCTTCCTCCAGCAACTTTTCGATCTTGGGCGATTCGAAGTTCACCTTCATCATGCCGCGCATGCCCTGCACCATGCCGCCCATGCCCGCCATCATCGCCTGCACGTCGTACTTGGTGTAGGTCTTGGTTGCCGGGCTGATCAGGTAGAGCGTCTTGCCCTCGTCGGGCGAGAGCATGTAGTCGCCGACCGCATAATCGTCGGCCTGGCTCTCGACGAACACCACCTTGGCCCGCACACCGCTGACGTAAGCGTGCACGGTGACGTCGCCGCCGCCATCGCTGCGCGTCTGCGCCACGAATTCCACCCCGGCGAACGCGTGAGCCGTCACAACGAGTACGAACAAAATCAGCCACGAACCTTTGCGTATTCTCATGCGCTTGACGATTGTCATCCTGAGCGAGGCGTCGCCGCGACGCCGAGTCGAAGGGCCTGCCCTGAGCGAAGTCGAAGGGACCCCTACTCATTCCATGATGCCCCAAGTCTCAATCAATCTCACACCGGAACTGAAGTAAACTGAAACTGAAACTCCCGTAATCCAACCCTAACTCATGGCCACAGTTGCGACCACTCCCTCCGGCATCCCGGCCACTGCGCCCGCCGCGCAGCGCTTGCAGCGCGCCATCCGCCTGAACCCGCTCGCCGCCGCAGGGATTGTCCTGGTAGTTATCTTCACCGTGCTGGCCATCTTCGCGCCTTGGATCGCGCCCCACGATCCCGCCGAAATCAATCTCCCGGACCGCCTCTCCGGTCCTTCGGTGGCGCACTGGCTGGGCACCGACGAACTCGGCCGCGACATGCTCTCCCGCATCATCCATGGCGCGCGCATTTCCATGCTGGTCGGCTCCAGCGTGGTTACGGTCGCGCTCATTCTCGGCCTGATCGTTGGCTGCATCGCCGGGTACTACGGCGGGCGCGTGGACCGCATCGTCAACATCGTGATCATGAACGCCTTCCTCTCCTTTCCCGGCATCTTGCTGGCCATCGCCTTCGTCGCCTTTCTCGGACCCGGGATATTCAACCTGATCCTGGCGCTCTCCATCGGCGGATGGGTGGGCTACGCCCGCCTGGTCCGCGCCCAGGTACTGGCGACCCGCGAGCGCGAATTCATCGAAGCGGCGCGCGCCCTTGGCGCCAGCGACTGGCGCGTGATCACGCGGCACATCCTCCCCAACATGATTCAGCCGGTCATCGTGCAGGCCGCCATCGGCATGGCCGGGGCCATTCTCGCCGAAGCCACCATGAGCTTCCTTGGTCTGGGGGTTCCGCCGCCGGCGGCAAGCTGGGGCTCCATGCTCAACGACGGCCGCGCCCACCTGTTCGACGCGCCTCACCTGGTGCTGTTTCCCGCCATTGCCGTCATGCTCGCGGTGCTTTCCTTCAACTTCATCGGCGACGCCCTGCGTGACTACCTGGATCCCCGCGCCCGCATCGAAGCCGGCCTCTAAAGCAAAGAACAAACCGCGGATCGGCGCGGATCTTCACGGATTCTTGTTTTTCCGATCCGTGTTGATCCGCGTAAATCCGCGGTTATGTTTTCTTGTTCAGCCAATGAACTTCAGGAACGATCCCGGCTCCGCTTGGAATCCCGGGAATACCGCGCCCAGGTTGTGGTTCCCCAGGTGCCGGTACACGACCTCGCTGAGCACAGTGCGGAAATCCGTGGTCAGCGCCAGGTCGCGGCCTTCGTACAGATGTTCCTGCGCCAGCCCCGGCCACCGTCCGTACACCCGACGCCCGCGCACCGGCCCGCCCAGGATGAACATCACGTTGGCGTGCCCGTGGTCGGTGCCGCGGTTGCCGTTCTCGCGCGCGGTGCGTCCGAATTCCGACATCGTCACCACCACCGTCTCCTCCGCAAGGTTCCCCATATCGATCCAGAATGCCGACATCGCCTGCGCCAAATCGCCAACGCGATTCGCGATCTGCCCCTGCACCGAACCTTCGTTCACATGGTGGTCCCAACCCCCGACATCGGAGAACGCGATCTCCACGCCCAGGTCCGCCTTCATCAATTGCGCCACCTGGCGCAGCGCGTTGCCCAGTGGACCGCGCGGATAATTCGCGCCCGGCGCCGGCGTGTACTTCGCCGGGTTCGCCGACTTCAGCATCTTCACTGCGTCAAAGGTTTCCTGCCCGGTGCCGTGCAACACCGCGTCCACCGACTGGTCGTACATCGCCTCAAAGGTATTCGACAGCGGCTGCGCCTGCGGGTTGCGCCCACCCACGCCAAATTCGTTTACGTTGCTGATCGCCACCGCCGGCGCGCTTCCCGCCAGCATGCGCGGCAGAGAGCTGCCGAGCGCGATCGCGCGGAACGGCGATGCGTCCTTGTCCGCGGGAGTGCGCAACGCGCGGTTCAGCCAGCCATCCTCGGTGGCCTTCAGCCCGGGCGTGCCCGACTCCATGTAATCCTGCGCGTCAAAGTGCGAGCGCGTCGGATCGGGCGACCCGGCGGCGTGCACGATGGCCAGGTGTCCCTGGTCCCACAGCGGCTTCAGCGACGACATCGCAGGATGCAGCCCGAAAAATCCGTCGAGATCAACCACCTGCTGCCGCGGGATGGCAATCGTCGGTCGCATCGCGTAGTACGACGCCTCGCCGTGCGGCACCACGATATTCAGTCCGTCCGCCGCGCCCCGCTGGAAGATGACGACGAATCGCTTCTTGCCCGTTGCAGCCATCTCCGACGCGAACGCCACCCGCTGCAGGAACGCCGGCACCACCGTCGTCCCCACCACCGCCATCGCCCCGCCCTTGAGGAAAACTCGCCGCGTAATTGACATGTTCGACCTCACATCGGGTCTATCGGTCTATCAGTCTGTCGGTCATTGTGCGACCGATAGACCGATTGACCGAAAGACTGACTGACAGCTATCTCTTCTGAAACTCCGGTGACCCCAAGATCAATCCCGCCAGCACTCCCACGTTCACCGGCCGTGACGGATCGTCCAGCACGCGCCCGGTGACTTCCGGATCCACGGCATGTTTCAGGATGGTTTCGTGCGTCTGCTTCGACAGATCGCCCGCCAGCAGCGTGTTTTCCAGTCTTGCCAGCGCCGCATTAGTATCGCTTGGGGCCTCCGCCGACCCCAGCACGCGCTCCGGCGCAAACGACACGCCCGGCATCCGCCCCGAAGTAAACCGCAGCGCAAAGTTCATGCGGCTCAAAAGCGCCGCCGAATTCACCCAGGTTTCCGCCTTCATCGAGTACCCGGTCGGCGGCTGCGCCCCGTACAGCGGCATGCCCATCTGGTTCAGCGTCTGCACCAGCGGCAGCGCGTTGCTGACATCGGCGCCGCTTGCCCGCACCGCCGACACCACGAATTCCAGCGGCGTCTTCACCTTGGCGCGATACGCCTGCGGCGCCCAGAATTCCGGCGAGTCGAACATGGTGCGCAACACCTGCCGGATGTCGCCGTCGCTTTTCAGGAACGTGCTCGCCATGCGGTTCACCAGCGCCTCCGGCGGATTGTCGGACACAAACCGCATCGCCAGCTTTTTCGAAATGAAGTGCGCCGTCGAAGGATGATGCGCCAGTACCTGCAGCATTTCCTTGCCTTCATCCTCGCCATGGTCCTTGATCGTATGTCCGAGCACGAACTTCGTTCCCGGCTCGTGCATGCGCTGGTTGAAATCGAAATCTCCGCCGCGCCTCGGCTCCTTGATCGTCCACCCGGTGAACACGCGCGCCATTTCCGTGACGTCCTTCTGCGTGTATCCGCCGTCCACTCCGAGGGTGTGCAATTCCATCAATTCGCGCGCGTAGTTCTCATTCAACCCGCGCGGCTGCTTCTTGGCTTTTGCCTGCTGCGACTGTTGCGGACGCTGCTGCGGCGGGGGGTACGGTCGCCCGAAAGGCCCGCCAAATGGGCGAATCCGGCCCATGCGGGCGTTCTTTCTCGCCCGCGGCGATTCGCCCAGCCCCACCTGCGACCGCGGCCCCACGCTTTGCCAGTTGTCCAGGTAGAACATCATGGCCGGGCTTTTCGCGGTGGCCATCAGCAGGTCCTGGAACTTGCCGAGCGCGTGCGGACGGATCACATCGCGCTCGTATTCGCCGACCAGGTAGCGGTCCGCTCCCTTGCCGATGAATACGTTGAAGTGGTTAAACCAGAAGTCGGTCATCACCTCGTCGAGCTGACGCTCGCTGTAGGCCGCCCGCAAGACCTTGCCCTGCATCAGTTCGGTGGCCACCACCTGCGGCGGATTGTTCATCGCCATCAACTGCTCGCGCTGTTGCGGCGTGAGCGAATCCATGAGCTGCTGCCGGTCCTCTGGGTTCAGCGCCCGTGCCAGCATCTGTCGCTGCTGCGGATCCATTGCCAGGATCGCCTGCATGCGCTGGTCCGGCGTGGGCAGCGCGAGAATGTTGTCGACTTGGTCGCGCGCGTACATGCGGGCCTCGCGACGTTCCGCTTTCTGCTCTTCCGTGAGCATCATTCCCTGATCGCCGCCCGCTTGATCGGCCGGTTCCGTCTTGGCTGCTTTCTTCTCCTGTCGGTCCTGGTACTTCTCCACCTGCGATTCGTAGATTGCGCGCTCCGTCTTGTCCGACGGCATGGACCTTCGCCCGTCCGCCACCTGCTTGATCAGTTGCGGAGGAGGAAACTTCTCCACCAGCGCGCGCGCGTCCATGCGCAGGGTGCGCAGCGGCACCAGCCGCGCCTCCAGCGCCGAGTCGTCGATCTTTTCGGGATGCAGTTGCTGCTCGAACCATTTATCCACGCCCATGGCGGTTACGCGGTCCACGTCGCCCGGCCGCGGGCCAAACGTCAGCCGGTTGAGCGCGTGTTGCGCCCGCTGCCGCTCTTCCATCTGGGCCGTGGCTTTCTTGTCTTTTTTCTTATTGCCGGCCCAGACTGACGCCGACACCGCCAAGGCGAGAACAACCAGCAGGACCGTCAGTTGCTTGCGTCGCATGAAGGGTCTCCGAACGTCTGCCATCCCGTGCCGATTATGAACCCATTTAAGGCAGGGAAGTTGCTGGATTCGGGCGGACCGAAAAGCCTGAACCGCAGAGGACGCTAAGGACGCAAAGGTGGAAAAACAAGAAAGAGGAAAAAGAAAAGCGGCGGGGATTGATTTAACGCCAAAGCGCAGACGCGGAAATAAACGCGTCGACTTCTCGTGCGAAATCCGCATTAACGGGCGTTTGTTCCTTGGCGACCTTTGCGTCCTTTGCGGTGAGATGTTTTGTCTTCAGGCCGAGTAAATCCTGCCATGCGTAATCTTGTGATTCAGCGCCGATGCCAGCACGTCAATGTCGGTGGGCGCGATATTGCAGACTGTCCGGTCGGCGAGGAACCGATTCTCCTTGCGCCCGACCGCGTCGCGCCGCACCTGCACCATGAGCGCCTGCACCGCGTTGATGTCGAACTTGAGGGGCGCAATCCGCACGATCTCGCTCAGCGCCTCGCCCACCGTCATCCCCGATCGGTACGGGCGCTCGCTGGTCATGGCGTCAAAGGAGTCGGCCACCGCCGTAATCCGCGCCGGCATGGTGATCTCGTCGGCAGCCAACCGGTCCGGATACCCGCTGCGGTCCATCCGCTCGTGATGTGACCTCACCACCTCCGGCACTTTCGGCCACGGAAACTCCACGCCCTGCACGATCTGGTGCCCGACCACGGTGTGGTCCGCCATCTCGCGCATTTCGTCTTCATCCAGCGCAGTCGGCTTGGCGAACAGCCGCTTGTCCACCGCGACCTTGCCGATATCGTGCAGGTACCCGGCCGCGCGCAAACCCGCGACCTCGGTCTGCTCCAGTCCCATGGCATCGGCGATCCCGGCGGAATATCGCCCCACGCGCAGCGAGTGCCCGCGCACATTCACGTGCTTGATGTCGATCGCGTTGGCGAAGGTTTCCAGTGCGGTGTCATAGAAATTGTGTACCGAACCCAGCAACTTCAGGTGCTCGGAGACCCGTTGCGCCAGCGACTCCGAGAGCGTGTGGTTGTGCACCGCCAGCGCCACGTAATGCACCATCATGCCGATCGCCTGCAGGTCGTCTTCTCCGTACTGCTCTTCTTCACCGCGGTGTCCCAGCGCGACCATGCCCACCAGCTTGCCGCCCACGCGGAGAGGAGCGATGCACTTGAACAGCTCCGGCGCCACGTTGCCGTTCGAGCTTAGGTACTGCTCCCAGGTGGCGCGCGAGATCAGCAACGGCGCGCGCACGTTGTTCAAGGCATGCACATGCTTGGGCAACAGAGGTATGACGGCCTGTCCGGGAAAGGAAGTGTAGCCGCGCACGGCCACTGTCGCCAGCACCGCGGGCTTGTCGCGGAAGATAAATAGCGCGCCTTCGCGCGCGTCCGCCGCTTCCATGACGCAGGAAAGGATGGACTGCGCACGTTGCCCAAAGTCGGTGTCTGCCGTCATCTCCGAGCCCAGTTCGCTCAGGGCCTGGAAGGTCAGCAGAAGCCGTCGAAAATTGTCGTTCTGTACTCCCATTGTGGCGCGCGGGAGCAAGAATCGCAGAGCAGAGCAAATTGAGAGTACCACGCCGAAACATTTCCCGATGCCGCGCGCGTGTTAGCTAAGTAGGTTCAAACTCGTGTGCTCCCAATCAGTTACAGAAGTAACCGGGAAGTCGATGGTCGATAGTCGATGGTCGATGTCACCGATAGTCGGTCGACAATCGGCGGCGGATGATCGATAAAGCTCGAACAGCCCAGAGCCCTTTAGAAATCGTCAATCGGCAATCGACAATGCTTTTGCCATCGACCATCGGCCAACGGCCGTCGACTAAAAATGTTCCCTCAGCCCGGCGAACTTCTCCACCACCAGCAGCCGCTGTCCCGGCGGCGCCTCCGCCACTTCTTCGTGCTCCAGGATCCAGGTCTGATCGTGCGGCACGAACACGGCATTCAGCCCCGCCGCCAGCGCCGGATTGATGTCCGACTTCGGACTGTTCCCGATCATCCACGTCCCATCGTGCGCCAAACCGTATTTCGCGACCACCTCGCCATACGTCGCCGCGTTCTTCTCCGCCACGATCTCCACCGCCGCAAAAAATTCCTTCAGCCCCGACCGCTCCACCTTGCCCGACTGCTCCGTGATGTCGCCCTTGGTCATCAGGATCAGGTGATGCCGCGCCGCCAGGTACTCCAGCGTTTCCGGCACGCCCGCCAGGATCTCCACCGGATGTTCCGCAATGGCATGCGCGAAGCTGCGGATGCGTTCGTGCTGTTCCGGCGCGACCGGCTCCACCGCCAGTTGCTCGAAGGTCCGCATCAGCGCGTGCGCAAAGCTATGCAGCCCGTACCCGTGCGAAATGATGCACTCGCGCTCGACCTCGTTCAGCACCGCCCGGACCTGTTCCGGCGAATATTCGCGATGGTTCAGATAAGAAATAAAGCCGGCAATGGCCCGCTCGAAGTAGATGTTGTTCTCCCAAAGCGTGTCGTCGGCATCGATGAGCAACGCCTGCGCGCCGTTGTTTTGGGGAAAACCGGACATGCTCATAATATAGCTGCGAGTTTTTCAGTATGTCAGTAGCTCAGTTTGCCGGTATGTCAGTACTCGTGTCGAGATTCTTGGTAGTGTTATGACCCACCACCAGATTTGTAGGCCCCGGCGCCCTCGCCGGGGCTGCTCCCGCCCTGCCGCAAATCCGTATGGCGGCGGGCGCCCTCGCCCGCCGCAACCAACTCCCTGATCAACCCTGAGCTGAAATACTGATGAACTGCTAGAATCTGCGGCATGCCAAACGCTGGCGTCAGCTTCCTCCTGGCTCTGCTGGTCCTGCTCATGACTCCACTTACCGATGCTCAGACGTCCCGTAAAACGCAAAGCCCGGCCACAACCCTCAAGGTTGTCCCCGATCTCGCTCAGCGCGTCGCCAAGTTCAAGCCCGTCGAAATGCCCTTCAAACCGGATGGTCTCAGCCCGCGCGAGCGCCAACTGGTGGACAAACTGGTGGAAGCCTGCCGCTACATCGAGGAGATCTACTGGCGCCAGAGCGATCCCGAGGCCCTTACCCTCTACCAGCAGCTTGCCGGCAGCAAGGACCAGCGCGACCAGATCCTCCGCCGCTATTTGTTCATCAACGCCAGCCGCTTTGACCTGCTGCAGGACAATCAGTCCTTCGTCTGCGCGCCATCGGAAGCCACGGCCAATGGCGGCACGTGCCCGCCCATGAATCCCGGCCGCGGCTTTTATCCGCATGGCCTGACGCGCGAACAGGTCGAGCAATTCATCAAGGAACATCCCGACAGGAAATCCGCCATCTACGACCCGCACACCGTCGTCCGCTGGAAAGGGAATCAGCTTGACGGCGTGCCTTACCACGTTGCCTACCGCTCGTTCCTGGAGCCTGCGGCCGCGGCCCTGCGCGACGCCGCCGCGCTCTCCGACGAACCGCAGTTCGCCAACTTCCTTCGCCTTCGCGCCGACGCACTTCTCTCCGACGACTACTACCGGAGCGACATCGCATGGCTCGACCTGCACGCGCCGAAATTCGACATCATCTACGCTCCCTATGAGACCTACGACGACGGCCTTCTCGGCATCAAGACCAGCTACGGCGCCGCGGTTCTGATCCGCAACGAAACCGAGAGCCGCAAGCTATCGCTCTATGAAAAGTACGTCCCCGACATCCAGGACGCGCTGCCCCTGCCGCCCGAAGATCGTCCCTCCAAGCGCGGCCAGCAGACTCCGATGGAGGTCATGGACACGCCCTTCCGCGCCGGCGACCTCAACCACGGCTACCAGGCAGTCGCCGACAACCTGCCCAACGACGCCCGCATTCATCAGGAGAAGGGCACCAAGAAAATTTTCTTCAAGAATTTCATGGACGCGCGCGTCAACGTGGTGATTCTGCCGATCGCGAAGAAGCTCATGCGCGCCGACCAGGCGGCGCAAGCTTCCGGCGAAGGATATCTGGCCGGCACGCTGCTGCACGAAATTTCGCACGGGCTTGGTCCGGCCTTCGCTCGCAAAAACGGCAAGCAGGTGGATATACGCGAGGCCATTGGGCCGGCGTTCAATGGCTTGGAGGAAGCCAAGGCCGACGTGGTCGGAATGTTCGGCCTCAAGTGGCTGGTGGACCACGGCGCCATCCCCAGGGAACGTCTGCCGGAGTTCTACTCTTCCTATCTTGCGGGCCTGTTCCGCACCATCCGCTTTGGCACCGCCGAGGCCCACGGCAAGGCCGAGATGATGGAGTTCAACTACCTCTACGAGCAGAAGGCAATCCAGCGCGGGGCCGGCGGCAAGTACGTGATTGATTACGCGCGCACCGCAACCGCCATTGCCGCGCTCGCCAGGGAGCTGCTGGAAATCGAGGCCACCGGCGACCGCGCCCGCGCCGAAAACTGGTTTGCCAAATACAGCGCGTTGCCGGCGGAGTTGAAGGCCGCGCTCAGCACGGTGGCCGATGTCCCGGTGGACATCACGCCCAACTTTTCCTTTCCGCAACGGGTGGAATGATGGCTTGGGACTTACAAGAGCGGCGCTACTTCGATCGCATCGTCATTCCCGCGACCGCCAACCTGTTCCTCGAGGATGACCAGGGCAACCGCTTCGGGCGGATTCGCATGCTGGGCCGCGGCGGCTTTTTGCTGGAAACCAACCGCAGATTTCCCGCCGCCGAAACCCTTGCCTTCACCATCGTCGGTGAACGAGACGATGTCCGCCGCCAGGTCCATGCCGTGCAGCGCTATACCAATCCCGATGGCGATGTCGGCTTTGAGTTCCAGGCGCTGGAGCCCGATGCCGCGGTGGAAATCGGCGTCTTGATCGGCAAGTATTTCAACTCTGCCCGCGCCGCCAAATAAGAAAAGTGCCTATTCGGCGCGCGCTTTAGTGATTCGCTACTGCGGCCCAAATTACCAAATCACTGAATTACGAAATTTCCAAGTCACAAATTACCAATCAAAAATTACAAATTACAAATTACAAATTGCAAATCACACGAATTCCACCCTGGGATCTTGCGGGATCACTCCCGCCTTGTGGCCCAGGTCGAGCAGCAACGTCACCGCGGCGCGGCCGTCTTCGCCGTAATCCAGCGTGCGCTCGTTGACGTACATGCCGACGAACTTGTCCGCCGACTGCGGATCCAGGTCGCGCGCGAACTGCATGGCATAATTCAGCGCCTGCTCGCGGTGGTCGAGCGCGTACTGGATGCTGCGTTTCAGCGCGTCGGAGATGCTGGCTATCGTTTCCCGGCCCAGTTCGCGGCGGATCGCGTTTCCGCCCAGCGGCAGCGGCAGGCCTTCCTTGTCGCGCCACCACTTGCCGAGATCGAGGATGCGGTGCAGCCCCGACTTGGCGTACGTAAGCTGGCCTTCGTGGATGATGAGGCCGGCTTCGTGTTTGCCCGCGAGCACCTGCGGGATGATCTGGTCGAACGGAACCACCTCGGTCTCGATCTGCGGCGCGAACAGCTTCAATGCCAGGTAAGCGGTGGTCATCGTCCCCGGCACGGCGATGCGCCGGGTCTTGATCTCCGCGATGGAGAGCGCCTTGGCGGCGACGATCATCGGGCCGTACCCTTCGCCCACGCTGCCGCCGCACGACATGAGCGCGTACTTCTCCTGGATGTACGGGTAGGCGTGGAAGGAGATCGCGGTCACGTCGTACACGCCTTCCATCGCCTTGCGGTTCAGCGTCTCGATGTCGCAAAGGGTGTGCGTGAACTTCAGGCCGGGCACGCGCACCTTGTTCGTCGCCAGTCCGTAAAACATGAACGCATCGTCGGAATCCGGACTGTGCGCGATGCTGATGGTGCGAGTTTTCGTGGAGGCCGATGTGGGCATGGCTGGGTTAGAACACGATTGAAGATTGAAGATCTAAGATTGTAGATTGACGCCGCGTTCTCTCATTCTTAAATCTGCACTCTTCAATCTGCAATCTCAAATCTTTGATTGTCGCAACTCACAATTCAACTCGCGTCCCAACTCCCGCCGCGGCCGTGATCTTGATGATTTCGGCAAAGACAAACGGATACAGCCCGAAGCTCATCGCCTGGGTTGCACCGTGCGTCAACACCATCAGCCACGCCAGGCCGCCGGCGAAAATGACAACTTCCGCCGCCAGCGCCGCCACCAGGAATCGTCCGAACTTACCCGCGCCGCGCTCCGCAATCCACCCCGCGATGAAGGCCGCCAGGGGATACGCCAGCAGGTAGCCGCCGGTCGGGCCCAGCAGTTGCGCGATCCCGCCCGCGCCGACGGCGAACACCGGCAATCCCGCCGCGCCCTGCGCCAGGTAAAGGGCGAGCGCCGCGAATCCGCGCTTGCTGCCCAGCAACAGCCCCACTACCAGGACGCCGAAGTTCGCCAGCGTCAAGGGCACGGGCGTAAACGGCAGCGGCACCGACAGCCGCGCGCACAGCGCCACCAACAGGCTCGCGCCGACCACCATCGCCACCTGCCGGGTCGCTGTCATGGCCGCGACCTGGTCCCGGACAATCGCTGTAGCTTTCGCCATTATTCCGCTCCGCATTCCGTTCTCACAACGCCCAAATCAATCTCCGCCCACCGCTTGCCGTGGCGGTTGTTCTTCTTCGCTGCCGCCGGCGAGGCCCTCATGCTTCGCTGCCAGGTGCCGGCGGACACGCACGTAACACGCCGCCGCCGCCCACAGCAGCGCCACCGTGGAAAGCACCAGGACCACGTACAGAATCTTGATCAACACCGTCGTTAGGATACAGGTCTGCCGGTCTTTCGGTCTATCGGTCTTTCATCGGGTCCGTCGGTCGTTCGGTCTGTCGGTCTCTCGGTCCATTCCTCTTTCACCGATAACCGATAACCGATAACCGACAACCGAAAACCGAAAACCTACTTCGCCATCAACTTCTCAATCTCCTCCGGAGCCCTCGGCAAGTTGCCGCTCAGGCTCACCAGGTTTCCTTTGGCATCCACCAGGAACGTGTCTTCGATGCGCACCCCGAGGCTTTCTTCCGGAATATAAATTCCCGGCTCGATGGTGAACACCATGCCCGGCCCCAGCGGCGCGCCGGGTTCGCCGGGATCGTGCACGTTCAGCCCGACCATGTGACCGAGGCCGTGGATGAAGTACTGTCCCAGCGGCTGCCCGTGCAGGTCCTTGCCGTGCGAGTTGATGTAGTCGTAGGCCACCATGAACAGCGAATTCTCCTCGCGCCCGCTGATCCGGGACTTGCCCGACTTGAACGCCCGGATGGCGGCTTGCTGCGCGCCCAGCACGATGTCGTAGATCTCGCGCTGCCGCGGCGTGAAGTGGCCGTTGGCCGGCACGGTGCGGGTAATGTCGGTGGCGTACATCGAATACTCGCCGCCCACGTCCATCACGATCACGTCGCCGTCATTGATCGGCCCGGAGTCCTCGTCGTAGTGCAGCACGGTGGAATGGAAGCCCGAGCCGACGATCGGGCCATAGGCCGGTCGCTCGCAGCCGCGGCGCTCGTATTCGTACACCATGAGGGAAGCGATCTGGCGCTCGCCGGTGCCGGGCTTGGTCGCCTTCCAGGCCGCCAGGTGCGCCTCGACCGATGCGTCGGTCGCCTTGCGGATCAATTCAATCTCGCCCGCGTCTTTCACCATGCGCAGCGAGGCGATCAGCGGCTTCACGTCGCGTGAATACACCGACAAGTTTCCGCGCTTCAGCCAATCGAGCGCGAGCTTGGAATCCTTGCCCTGGTTGACCAGGACTACGCCGCCGAGCTGGGAAATAACGTTGGCGATTTCGTCGCGCAGTGCGTCCAGCGGCACGACGCGGTCAAAGCCTGTGGCAGTCTTCGCGTCCGAATCGCCAGGCCCGAGCTTTGGGCCGGTCCAGCGCTCGGCGGCACGGTTGCGCTGCGGCAGCAGCAGGACCTCGGAGTATGCACGCAGCTTCAGCGTCGCCGGACGTCCGGGCGGCAACTGCGCGTTCATGGTCTTCACCGCTTCCGCGTCTAGTGCGGGCACGATCAGCACCGCCGCGCCGGGCTCGTTCACGCCGGTCAGGTACCAGAAATCTTCATCCTGGCGGAAGCCGGTGAGCACTTCAGTGAGGTCGCTTTCGGTGGTGGCAAAGACGACGATGAGCGCGCCATTGGCTTTCTTCGCCAAGGCCTCGCGGCGGGCGCGGTAGGTCTGGTTGGGCTGCCGCTCCAGGGCAAAGGCGGCGGTGGCGTTGAGCAGCAGCAGGGCGATTACGAATCGTTTCATGGTCGAGGATTATACGGGTGCGTCTTCCGACTCACCAGACCGCTTCGCTTCCGCTTTCATTCCCCTTCGACTTCGCTCAGGGAAGGCTCTGCGGGACTGCACAGGCGCCTGTATCGGTGTTGAATTGCGACGATCCGCGTTCATCCGCGTTAATCAGCGGCAGGTTTTGATTTGTTACACGCCCACCGGATACGGCTTGCCGGTCTGCGGTTCGCGCAGTTCGCGGCCGGAGAAGAAGCGCTCGAAGCGGCCCTGCAGCAGCGACATCAGTCCCGTGTACCAGTAGCCGAGCACGAACAGGCAGAGGAAGGGCACGGTGATGTAATTCTCGTTGGCGACGGCGTACCAGACGGTGGCGGCGAAGTAGCAGCCAATGGCCAGTTCGAAATATGGCACCAGGCCGAGGCGCTTGCGGTACTTGCTGGAGCGGACTTTGTCCTTGTTCGATTCCACGCGGTACTTGGGCGTGCGCACGAACGCCGTCTGATGGCCAATCAGCGCTTCCAGCACGACTTTCGTGTTGGTCAGCGTCAGGCCGATACCCTGCGCCATGAGGAACGGAAGAAACAGCAGGCAGCGCGGCCATTTTTTCGGGAACAGCTCTTTCTGCGAGACCAGGTAGAAGCTGGAAATCGAGAACGTGGACACCATGAACAAGGGCACGTCAATGTAGAGCATCTGGAACCAGCCCTGGTAGAAGCGGATGATCATCGCCGGCAACAGCAGCGTGGAGAGAATGATCATCAGCGGGTAGCTGATGTTGGCCGTCAGGTGATACCAGGCCTCGATTTTCACCCGCAGCGGAAATTTACTCCGCATCACCAACGGCAGATCTTTGATCGCGCACTGGATCAGGCCCTTGGCCCAGCGCGCCTGCTGCGTCTTGAAGGCGGTCATCTCCACCGGAAGCTCGGCGGGACATTCCACGTCCTGCAGGTAGACAAAGCGCCAGCCCTTGATTTGCGCGCGGTAGGAGAGGTCGGTGTCTTCGGTGAGGGTGTCGTGCTGCCAGCCGCCGGCTTCCTCGATGGCGCGGCGCCGCCACATGCCCGCGGTACCGTTGAAGTTAAAAAAGACGCCGCTGCGCGAGCGCCCGCCATGCTCCAGCACGAAGTGGCCGTCGAGCAGGATGGCTTCGACCTCGGTGAGGAACGAGTAGTTACGGTTGATGTGCGTCCAGCGCGTTTGCACCATGCCCACGTCGGGCGCGGTGAACTGGTGGATGCAGCGCATCAGGAAATCTTCCGGGGGAACGAAGTCGGCGTCGAAGATGGCGATGAATTCGCCGGTCGAGGACTTCATGCCTTCCCGCAGCGCGCCCGCCTTGTAGCCCTCGCGATTGGTGCGATGGTGGTAGCTGACCGGATAGCCTAAGGCGGCCCAGCGTTCCACGGCATTGCGCGCGACCTCCACGGTTTCGTCGGTGGAATCGTCGAGCACCTGGATTTCCAGCTTCTCGCGCGGGTATTGCAGCTTGCAGATCGCTTCCAGCAGGCGCTCGATCACGAATTGCTCGTTGAAGATCGGTAGCTGCACGGTGACGCGCGGAAGCTCGGCGAAGTATCCCGGCGGATTGTCGCTGCTGGCGCGCTTCTTGCGGTTCTTGTAATACAGGTACACCAGGGTGTAGCGGTGCAGGCCGTACGACGCCAGCCAGATGAGGACGATGAAGTACGGAATCAGCAACGCCATGTCGAAGGCGTTGGCCTGGTAGAGCCCGCGGAAGGTGGTGTCGAGGAAATGGGAGCGGAAATACTGCCCGAAGCCGCGCGGGGCGACGAACAGGGCCAACATGGCGATGGCTGGTATCAGTGCAGTACTCCGGTCCAGCAGACGATCACGGGCAAGCCGCCCGGGCAAGGTACAAACAATTGATTGTACCCGAAATCACAGCAGTGGGTGTTAGTCGAGTTCCAGCGCGTCCCGGATTCCTTCGCCGATATCCTCCAGCGTAGCTGCCGAAACAGTACCCAGGGAGGGATAATGCAAATCAACACGCTCCAGCGTCGTCACCTGGTCGCACTTGGCCCAAGAATCAGTACGCAAGCCACCTTGCCCGGCAGGGATTCGGGCGCGGATCGAAAACACCTGTCTCTTGACCCTGGTCAGCGGAACGATGCAGACGTCATAGGAAAATCTGTTGAGCGCGTCCGTGGAGATGACCACCACCGGTCTCAGCTTGTCCATGTCAGCCCAATAGACTTCGCCACGATGTGGATACCAATCGGACGGCGGCTTGCTTGCCATACCTTAGTCTTTCGAAAGCGCGCGTTTGGTGGCTTTGGTGAAAGCTTTACGCTCGGCGCGCTCGTCAGGGTCAGGCCTGCTGAAGAATACAGCAGCCTCTCGTGCAAGCCGTTCGTATTTCTCAGCCTTCAGGCCGCGTTTTAGCAACTCGTTGACTCGTTCGCTGGCGGAGTGATCGCCCTTGGTGGTCGCGATGCGCTCAAGCAGTTCCTCGTCAACGGTAAAGGTCGCACGTTTCCTCATGCGAAATATCTTACCATACATTAGAGGATTAATTCAGGAAATACGTGCGGTAGAGCGTGTCGCGCTGCACCGGGCGGAAACCGGCGTCGCGGATCATGTGGCGGAGTTCTTCCTCGGTGGTGCAGTTGGTGACCCCGGCGGAGCGCACCACGTTTTCCTCGATCATCACCGAGCCGACGTCGTTGCCGCCGAAGCGCAAGCCGAGCTGGCAGACTTTCAGCCCCTGCGTCACCCAGCCAGATTGCACGTTGAGGAAATTGGTGAGGAACAGGCGCGAGATGGCCAGCACCTTGAGATATTCGACCGCGGTCGCCTCGTCCCAGCCGCGTCCGCCGAGCGCGGTGTTGTGCGGCTGGAAGCTCCACGGGATAAACGCGGTGAATCCGCCGGTCTCTTCCTGGAGATCGTAGAGCCGCTGCAGGTGGTTGACGCGGTGCTCGATGGTTTCGCCGACGCCGAACATCATGGTGGCGGTGGTGCGCATGCCGAGCTTGTGCGCGGTGCGGTGGACGTTGAGCCAGTCTTCGGTCAGGCACTTGAGGCGGGCGATGCGGTAGCGGACTTCATCGTCCAGAATTTCCGCGCCGCCGCCGGGAATGGAATCCAGCCCGGAATCGCGCAGGCGGGCGATGGTGTCGCGAATCGTGAGCCCGCTGTATTCGGCGATGGCGATGATTTCCGACGCGGAATAGCAGTGCAGGTGGACGCGCGGGAAACGCTGCTTGATGCCGCGCAGCATCTTCTCGTGCCAGTCGATTTTCAAGTCGGGATGCAGGCCGCCCTGCATGAGCACGCCGGTGCCGCCCAGTTCCACGGTTTCCGCGATCTTCTGGTAGATGGTGTCGTAGTCGAGGATGTAGCCTTCGGCGGACATCTTGCCCTTCAGCGGGCGGTAGAAGGCGCAGAAGGTGCAGTACTCGGTGCAGAAATTGGTGTAGTTGATGTTGCGGTCGATGATGTAGCTGACGATGCCGTCGGGATGCAGGCGACGCCGCTGCGCGTCGGCTTCCATGCCGAGGCCGATGAGGTCGTCGGAGCGGAACCAGTCGAGGGCTTGGGCTTGGGTCAGCGGCATGGGCTCTTGGCATTTTAGCAATTCGCCTCTTGCATTTGGCAATTGGACGGCTTCGCTCAGCCGACGAACTGCGGCGCGGCCATGCCGAGGAAGCGCAGCGACGGCGCCTCCTCAATGACGCCGCACTCAGCCGAGTAGCGGAAGAAGAGCTCCAGCCCTTCCAGGTTTTCGGCGTCGAGAAAGAAGTGGATGTTGTCGGTGAGGTAGGCCGTCACCTCCGGCTCGCTCAGGCCGACGCGCGCACTCCAGCGGCGCGCGATCTGCGCGATGTTGGCCGGCTGGATACCGTGGTCGCGCGAGTTGCGGAAGACGGCGGCGACATCGAGCGAGCGGCGGATTTCGCTCAAGGCCTGCAGCCGCACCGCCCAGAAGGCGAAAACGAACGGCTTGCCGGTGAAGTGCCGCCATTCTTCGGCGAGATCGTAAACGAAATAGTTCGGGCGCTCGATGCGCAGTGCGGGATCGCCGATCAGCAGTGCGGCGTCGCAGGCAGCCAGCATGGAATCGAGGTCGGGCGGGAAATTGTGGAACTGGCGGACTCGTCCCCAGAGTTTCTGGCAGAGAATTCGGGCGAGCGCGACCGAGCTGCGCGAGGAGGTGTCGGCGGCGATGCTGTTCACCTGTTCGATGGGCTTATGGCTCACCAGCAGGATGGAACGCACGGCGGATTTGGCGGCAATGGCGGCGTCGGGCAGGATCACCAGCCCGGGAATGGTCGCGTAGGTGATCGCCGGAATGATGCCGATGTCGGCGCTTCCGCGCTGGAGCGCCTCGGCACAATGCGAGGGCACGGTGTACTCGATGGTGAAATCAGAACGAAGCTCCGGAGGCAGGTCGTTGTCGCTGTACTGCTCGGGCGTGGCGCCGTGGTTGAAGTCCCACATCAGCGGGGCGGTGTTGAGGAACGAGATGGCGGAAACCTTCAGCGGCCGCATCGTAAACCGCGATTGTAACAAAGAGCGGTGTCGAGCTTCCTTGACGGGCGCGGATGTGGCGTATAGAGTCGCGCGCGTTTGAAGATAGCCAGGAGCAACTGACGTACTGACAAACTGAGAAACCCACCATGTCCACCGCACAGACCGGTCCCGCAGCGCATCAGCTTCACTGGCTGGCGCTGGCGCTGACGCCATCGTTGGGGCCGAGCCGATGCCGGCGGCTGGTCGAGCACTTCGGCAGCGCGAACGCGGTGTTCCGCGCCAGTCTCACGGAACTGGAAGCCGCCGGGCTGCACGCGGTAGCAGCGCAATCCATCGCGCTGGGCAAGTCGGCGGAACTGGCGCAGGAAGAGATGGTGCGCGCTGCCAGCGTGGGCGCGCAGATCCTGACGCTCGACGATCCCGCATATCCGCCGCTGCTGAAGCAGATTTACGATCCGCCGGTCGCGCTGTACGTCCGCGGCGATCCGGAGATTCTCTCGATTCCCGGCATTGGAGTCGTCGGTACCAGGCACCCGACGCCGTACGGCCTGGGCATGGCCGAGAGACTTGCCTGCGACCTTTCGGCCCGTGGGATCATCATTATCAGTGGCATGGCCCGCGGCGTAGACGCGGCCGCGCACCGGGGCGCCCTTGCCGCCAAGGCCAAGACCGCCGCCGTCTTCGGCACCGGCATCGACGTTTACTATCCCCGCGAAAACAGCAGGCTCGCCGACCAGATTCTCGCCCTCGGAGGCGCGCTGGTAACGGAATTTCCGGTGGGCTCGTTTGCCGCGCCGCAGAATTTTCCGATTCGCAACCGCATCATCAGCGGATTGTCGGTGGGCGTACTGGTGGTGGAAGCGGGCGAATACAGCGGAACGCGCATCACCGCGCGCTGTGCGCTGGAGCAGAACCGCGAGCTGTTTGCCGTGCCGGGCAATGTCACCAACCGCAATTCGTGGGGCCCGAATACGCTCATCAAGCAGGGCGCGAAATTGACGGCGACATGGGAGGACATCTGGGAAGAGCTGCCCACCGACGTGCGCCTGAAGTTGGAGGCGAACCGGACTTCTGCAACGGAACCGGGTGCGACGGCATCCCTTTTCCAGTCTGAGGCAATGCCGCCGCACGAACGCAAAGTGCTGGCCGTACTGAAAGCCGACGAGTCCACCCAGATTGATGAAATCGTGGAGAGGCTGGAGGGCGTGATGTCGTCGTCGGAGATTTTTGCCGCGCTCTTTGAATTGGAGCTGTCCGGCAAGATCCGGCAGATGCCGGGCAAGAACTTCGTCAAGACATTCTGAAAAGGTTGTCGGTTATCGGTTTTCGGTTGTCGGTTTTTTGGAGATTAGGTTTGGAGGAGGCGTGATGCAGGACTTCACCAAACTGGATGTCTGGCAGAGGGCCCACTCGATGACTTTGGACTTATACCGCAAGACGAAATTGTTTCCCCGGGAGGAGACATACGGTTTGACAAATCAGATCCGGCGCGCCGCAAGTTCAATCGGCGCAAATATTGCCGAAGGCTGTGGCAGAGAGGGAGAGGCTGAACTGGGCCGGTTTCTTCAGATTGCTCTAGGGTCCGCTAGCGAACTGCAGTACCACCTTTTGTTGGCTCGGGACTTGGCTTATGTGCCGTCGGGAGATTACGAACGTCTTACCGCAGAGGTCACCGGAGTGAAAAAGATGTTGACGTCCCTGGTGCAGAAAGTCCGAGCGGCATCAGCAAGTTAGGGCAAGGCAGCGCTTACCGAAAACCGATAACCGACAACCGACAACCGACCGCGGATAGCGCGTTGTTGCACTTCCGTGCTAGCTTGAAAACAACCAAGGGGTAATTTTGTCCAATTTAGTCATCGTCGAATCGCCGACCAAGGCCAAGACCATCGCCAAGTATCTCGGCAAGGGATACGACGTGGAGGCATCGCTCGGGCATGTCAAGGACCTGCCCAAGAGCACGCTGGGCGTCGATATCGCCAACAATTTCGCAACCGATTACGTCGTCATCCCGGGCAAGGAAAAAGTGTTGGCCAAGCTGAAGAAGATGGCCAAGTCGGCGGACAAGGTGTACCTGGCGCCTGACCCGGACCGCGAAGGCGAAGCCATCGCCGCGCACCTGGCGGAAGAGTTCAGCGACGGGAAGAAAAAGAAAAAGGGCGACGACCGGATCTTCCGCGTCACTTTCCACGAAATCACCAAGCGCGCCGTGCAGGAGGCGTTCCAGCAGGCGCACGGCATTGACTGGAACCTGGTGGACGCGCAGCAGACGCGCCGCGTGCTCGACCGCCTGGTCGGCTACCAGGTGTCGCCGCTGCTCTGGGAAAAGGTGCGCCGCGGGATTTCCGCCGGGCGCGTGCAGACCGTGGCGCTGCGGCTGATCGTGGACCGCGAGCGCGAGGTCAAGGCGTTCGAGAAAAAAGAATACTGGACGATTGACGCGCACCTGCAGGGCGCCAAGCCGCCGGCCTTCGACGCGCGCTTTATCGGCATCGGCGAAGAAAAGACCGAGGTCCCGAACGAAGAAGAGTCGAAGAAGATCGTGGACGCGCTGCGCGAGGCGGCCTGGAGCGTGCGTTCCGTCGATAAGCGGGAGCGCCGCCGCTCGCCCGCCCCGCCGTTTACCACCAGCAAGTTCCAGCAGGACGCGTCGCGCAAGCTGCGTTTCAGCGTGAAGCGCAGCATGATGATCGCGCAGCGGCTGTATGAAGGCATTGACCTCGGCGAGGAAGGCACGGTCGGCCTGATCACCTACATGCGTACCGACTCGGTGCGAGTTTCCAACGATGCGCTCGCCGAAGTGCGCGACTACGTCGGACGCGAGTACGGCCCGCAATACCTGCCGGAATCGCCCAACGTGTACAAGTCGAAAAAGCAGGCGCAGGAGGCGCACGAGGCCATTCGCCCCAGTTCGGCGCTGCGCCATCCCGACGCCATCAAGCAGTACCTGAAGGAAGATGAATTCAAGGTTTACAAATTGATCTGGCAGCGCTTCGTCGCCTCGCAGATGAATCCCGCGGTCTTCGACCAGACCAGCGTTGACATCGAGGCCAAGTCGAACGGCGCCTCGTACCTGTTGCGCGTCACCGGCTCGGTGCTCAAGTTCGACGGCTTCCTGAAGATTTACGAGGAAGCCAAGGAAGGCAAGGACGAAGAGGACGAGGCGCTCAAGCACAAGCTGCCCGCGCTGGAAGCCGGCCAGAAGCTGACGCTCAAGGACCTGATGCCGGAGCAGCACTTCACCGAGCCGCCGCCGCGTTACAACGAAGCGTCGCTGGTGAAGGAACTGGAAGAGCGCGGCATCGGGCGGCCGTCCACCTACTCGGCCATCATCAGCACCATCCAGGAGCGCCAGTACGTGCAGAAGCTCGGCGGAAAATTCGTTCCCACCGAGATCGGGCTGGTTGTCACCGACCTGCTGGTGGAAAACTTCAAGGATATTTTCGATTTCCAGTACACCGCCCGCCTGGAAGAAGAGCTGGACGAGATCGAAGAAGGCAAGGAAAAGTGGACCGACGCGCTCGCCGACTTCTACAAGAAGTTCCAGAAGGACCTCCGCTACGCCCAGAAGCACATGGAAAACATCAAGCGGATGGAGAAGCCCACCGACCAGTTGTGCGAACGCTGTGGCGCGCCGCTGGTCATCAAGTGGGGCAGGCACGGCTCCTTTTACGCCTGCAGCACCTACGACAAGGACGATCCCAACACCTGCACCTTCACCAAGGAAAATCCCATCGACCTGCCGGACCTCGATTCGGCCGATGTGCAGGAGACCTCGCAGGAGGAGTATTGCGAGAACTGCGGGCGCACGATGGTGCTGAAGCGCGGCCGCTTCGGCCAGTTCATGGCCTGCACCGGCTATCCCGATTGCAAGACCACGCGGCGCCTCGATCAGGGGAAGAAAGTTCCCGACATTCCGCTGGACGAGAAATGCCCGAAGTGCGATCGCAACATGGTGTTGCGCCACGGGCGTTACGGCGAGTTCATCTCCTGCAGCGGCTATCCCGACTGCAAGTACGTCAAGCAGAACTACATCGGGGTGAAGTGCCCGCTGTGCAAGGAAGGCGATCTGGTCGAGAAAAAAGCGCGCCGTCGCGGCAACATTTTTTACGGCTGCTCCAATTACCCGAACTGCAAATTCACCTCGGCGTACAAGCCCGTTGCCGAGGCCTGTCCGCAATGCGGCAACGCGTACCTGGTGGAAAAGAATCTGAAATCAGGGCCGCTCATCGCTTGTCCCAACAACAAGCGCACCGCCTCGGAAGAAGACGAAAAGCCCAAGCGCCGCCGCAAGAAGGGCGAGGAAGAGGAAAGCACGGTGAAGTGCGATTACTCGCGCCCGCAGCAGCCGCAAACCGGCGCGGTGGCGTAAGAGTCATCGGGTGATTGCGTGATCGGGTGATCGGGTGATTGAACAAGCGTGATTCATTCCGGATTCAGATCACCGGATCACCCGATCGCCAGATCACCCGATTCGTGGTTGTGCTATAGTTCCCGAACCCCTGAACCGCGGCCTGTCCTGCGCCGCTGGAATTCAACATAAGCTTTAGTAAGGAGAAACTCGTATGCCGAAAACTGCCGGTAAGAAAGCCACTGCGGCCGATGCCGACATCGTGATGAAGCTCTACGACCTGCGACGCGAAGCCGAGATGCGCAAGGCGCGCAATTGGTACGGCAACGCCGACTTCAGCTCCTGGGAAGCGGTGCAGAAGGTCGCCATGGCGTGGGGCACGCCGGAAAACGCCTGGTTCCGCCAGGTGCTCACCTACTGGGAAAACGCCGCTTCGCTGGTACTGCGCGGCGTCGTCAACCGGGACCTGTTCTTCGACTGGAACGGGGAGATCATCTTCACCTTCGTGAAGGTGAAGCCCTACCTCAAGCAATTCCGTCAACTGGGTAACGACGAATTCATGGTCAAGACTGAAACCCTGCTGAACAGTACGCCGGCTTTGAAAAAGCGCGTGGCGTGGATGGAAGTCCAGTTCAAGAAGTGGGCCGAGATGAGGAAGGCGCAGGCGGCGGGGAAATCATAAGTTTCAGTTTCGAGTTTCAGTTTCAGTTGTTTTCAGTTTCGAGTTTTGGAAGCACCTTCACGGACTGGAAAAGATCGCAATTCCTGCTTTGGTCACTTGCGACTGAAACTGAAACTGAAACTGTTACGCAATGTATTCCCGGATGTACTCATCCTTGGATTGTGCCAGCTCGAGCGTGTTGCCGTCGAAGATGACCTTGCCGTCGCGCAGGATGATGAACGATGAGTCCAGGTTGACCTTGTTGCCGCCCAGCGGACGCATCTCGTTGGCCTTGGTATCAAAGTAGTGGGTGGCCATGGTGTACGCGTCCTGCAGGCGATGGGTCACCAGCAGCGCGCTGGTGTGATAGACGTCTCGCTGTTTCACCACCAGCTCGATGATGGTGGTTGACGTTACCGGATCAAGGCCGCCGGTGGGCGAATCGTAGAGCAGCACTTCCGGCTGGGTGACGATGGCGCGCGCAATCGCCACGCGCCGCCGCATGCCGCCCGACAGCTCCGCAGGAAACAGGTCCAGCGTCTGTTCCAGCTCGACGAACCGCAGCGCCTCGCGCACCCGGCGCTCGGTTTCGTCGGGCGACACATGCTCCTCGATCAGCCGGTAGGCCACGTTCTCGCGCACCGTAAACGAGTCGAACAGCGCGCTCTCCTGGAATACCATCCCGATGCGCCGCCGCAGGTCGAACAGGTCTTCTTCCTTCATCTGGGTGACGTCGTTGTCCAGTACCCAGATGCGCCCGCGGTCCGGTTGCAGCAGCCCGAGCGCCAGCTTCAGGATGACGCTCTTGCCGGCGCCCGCCACCCCCAGCAGAATCTTGGTTTCGCCCTTGTAGAGCTGGAAGGAAACACCGTCGAGCACGATGTTCTCATCGAACGCGATGGCCACGTCCTCGAAGACGATGATGCGCTCCTGCTCGTGACCATTCGCGGGCTGGGCCGGGGTAAGCGACATCAGTGCATGCCGAAAATCGAGAGCAGCAGGCGCGTGTACACCAGGTTGACCACCAGCATCACCACCGAGGCGGCGACCACCGCCTGCGTGGTCGCGCGCCCCACTCCCTGGGTGCCGCCGTGCGCGTTCAGCCCGTAATAACAGCCGATCGTGGAGATCACGAACCCGAACAGCAAGGGCTTCGTCAGTCCCATGAACACGTCGCCATAAACCAGCGACTGGTACGCGGTGTTCCAGTACTGATAGCTGTCGAGGCCGAGCGTGAAGTAGGCGATGATGTAGCCGCCGGTCAGCCCGATGAGGTCGGAAATGATGGTGAGGAAGAACAGCATGATGACCGTGGCGACTACCCGCGGCGTCACCAGCTTCTTGGTGGGATCGGTGCCGAGGGCGCGCATGGCGTCAATCTGTTCGGTCACCTTCATCGAACCCAACTCGCTGGCCATGCCGGAGGCGTTGCGCCCGGCGACCATCAATCCCGTCAGCACCGGGCCGAGTTCGCGCACCATGGACAGCGACACCAGTTGTCCGGTGAGCGACAGGGCGCCGAAGCGCGCCAGTGAATTGGCGCTCTGCAGGGCAAGCACCGCGCCGGTGAAGAAGCCGGTCAGCACCACCACCGGCACCGAGCCTACGCCGATGCTGTCGGCCTGCTGCAGCGTGTCCGAAAGATAGCGCGGGTGCGCGAACAGGTTGGCAATGGAACGCCATGCGAGCAGCGCGTACTCCTGTACCCGCAGCACGCTCTGTTTGGCGAGGTCGATGGGAGCGATCAGTTCCATGCGGAGCTTCGGAATATAGCAGTGGTCGGTGGTCAGAAGCTAGTGTGGAATGCGGGTACGGACAATAAGTCTTGCCACGGCGCTTCCCAGCAGGCCAACCAAAAGCCTAAAACCCAAAGCCTTGCTACGATTCCCGCCCCCGCTTCTTGATTTCAATGCTCAGCCGCTTGATTTTCTGATTGAGCGTGGACAGCGGAATCTTGAAGCGCTCGGCGGCGTCGGTCTGGTTCCCATTGCATTTCTCCATCATGTCCACGATGATGCGGCGCTCGCATTCTTCCACGATGTCGAACAGGGAAGCGTCGGCCCGGTGCTCCAGCATCTGCAGCGCGGCGCCGCGCCCGACGATGTGGTCGGGCAGCAGGTCCAGAGTGACGGTGGGACCCGAGGAGAGCACCACCGCCCGCTCCACTACGTTTTCCAGTTCGCGCACGTTGCCCGGCCACGAATACTCGATCAGCGCGCGCAGGGCCTCGGGTGCAATCTGCCGTACCGGACGCTCGTTCTCCTCGGAAAATTTCCGGATGAAGTGATCCACCAGCAGTAGGATGTCCTCGCGTCGCGCCCGCATCGGCGGCAGGTCAATCGTGATGACGTTGAGTCGGTAATACAAATCCTCGCGGAATCTGCCTTCGCGCGCCATCTGCTTCAGGTCCACGTTGGTGGCGGCGATGATGCGCACGTCCACCTGGATTTCCTGCACGCCGCCCAGGTGCATGAACTTGCGGTCCTGCAGCACGCGCAGGATCTTGGCCTGCGTCTCCATGCTCATGGTGCCGATTTCGTCCAGGAACAATGTCCCGCGGTCGGCGATCTCGAACAGCCCCTTCTTCGACGCCACGGCGCTGGTGAACGCGCCCTTGACGTGGCCGAACAGCGTGGATTCCAGCAGGTCCGACGGCATGGAGCCGGTGTTCACCGGCACGAAGGGGCGGTCCTTGCGCGGCGAATTCATGTGGATGGCTTTGGCGATCAATTCCTTGCCGGTGCCGCTTTCGCCCTGGATCAGCACCGTCGACCGGCTGGGCGCCACCTGCGCCACCAGGTCGAAGATCTTCAGCATCGGCTCGCTCTTGCCGACGATGTTTTCGAAGTTGTAGCGCTGCTTGAGGGCGCGCTTGAGCTGGATGTTTTCTTCTTCCGCGCGCCGGCGCCCCACCACGGCGCGCACATCGGCCACCAGCTTCTCGTTGTCCCAGGGCTTCTGGATGAAATTGGTGGCGCCCGCCTGCATGGCGGCCACGGCGTTCTCCACCGTGCCGTAGGCGGTGATCATGATCACGCCCAGCTCGGGATCGCGGTCGCGGATGTCGCGCAGGATCTCCAGCCCGTTGCGGTCGGGCAGCGCGAAATCCAGCAGCACCAGGTCCATGGGCTGCTCGGCCATCCGGGCCAGGCCTTCTTCGCCGGTGGCGGCGGTCTCCACCGTAAAGCCTTCCAGCTCGAGCAGCGTCTGCAGCGACTCCCGGATGGACGCTTCATCATCGACGATCAGAATGGCGCCCTGCGCGGCAGTTTGCTCTTTCGCGGCGCCCCGGCGGGTGATGACTGCGGCTTCGCTCACGCGCTCACTGCCTTTCTCATCAGCGGGAACTCCAGATGGAACGTCGTCCCGCTTCCCATCCGGCTCTCCACCCGGATCTTGCCGGCGTGCTCCTGGATGATTCCGTAGGTCACCGACAATCCCAGCCCGGTCCCCCGGCGCCCATCCCGCGGCGCGTTCTTGGTGGTAAAGAACGGGTCGTAAATCCGGTCAATGTGCTCCTGCGCGATGCCCGAGCCGGTGTCGGAGACGGTGACGCTCACTCCGTTGCCATTGGCGGTGCGCACCTGCAGCGTGCCGCCGTCCGGCATGGCGTCTTTCGCATTGAGAAATAAGTTCAAGAATACCTGTTGCAGCTTGCCGGAATTGCCGTGGATGGTCGGCAGCTGGTCGCAAATGTCTTCCTCTACCTTCACCCGCGCCGTCTTGAGCTGGTGGTCCAGCAGCGCCAGCGTGTCGCGGATCACCTTGTTCAGGTCCACTTCGCCGAATTCGGTGCCGCTGGTGCGCGAGAAATTCAGCAGGTTGTTGACGATCTCCGAGGCCCGGAACGTCTGCTTGATGATCTTGTCCAGCAGCCCAGACCTCTTCTCGTCGCCCTGCAACTGCTTCGACAGCATCTGCGCGTACGAAGAAATTACCGCCAGCGGCGTGTTGACCTCGTGCGCCACGCCCGCCGCCAGCAGTCCGATCGACGACATCTTCTCCGCCTGGCTCAGTTGCGATTCCAGCTCGATGCGCTCGGTGATGTCGTCCACCAGCACCAGGCGGCCGATGACGTTGAATTTCTTCGTCACCAGCGGCGCGATCGCGATGTTGGTCATCCGCGTCTCGCCCGCCGGCGTGGTCAGCCGGTACTTGTAGAGGTTGTGAATTCCCGGGTTGGTGCGCACCCGGTAGAACTCTTCCAGGAACTCGGCTGGGAAGACTTCGATCAGCTTCTTGCCCACCGCCTGCCAGCGCGGCACTGCGTACATCACTTCCATCTGCGAGTTCCAGAATTCCACCCGGTCTTCCAGGTCCACCGCAAACACCCCGACGCTGATGGATTCCACGATGTTTTCGTTGAAGTCCTTCAGCCGCTCGTATTGCGTGACCTTCTGCTCCAGCGAGGCGTACAGCCGCGCGTTCTGGATGGCGATGCCGACGTAGCCGGCCAGCGCCTCCAGCAATTCGACGTCTTCGCTCGACAGGAAATCGCCTTCGCTGGTCTTGCCCAGCCCCATCACCGCGATGGTGCGCCCCTGCACCGAGCAGGGAATGAAGTAATTCATGTCGAGCTGCGCGATCGAATACTGCGCGCCCGGTGTTTCGCGGACCACGGCATGGGTATTGTCGAAGAACAGATGGCCGGCCATTTCCGGCCGCTCCTCGCCGAGGAAGCTCAGGTCGAGGTGGGGAATCTGGGAGAGGCCGAACGAATTGGCCAGGGTGAAGCGGCCCGGAGAATCCGGCGCCGCCAGGAAAATCGCCATCCGGTCCACCAGCAGCGTGCGCGAGATGCGGTCCACGATCGAGCTCAGCATCTTGTCCAAATCGAGTTGCGAGCTCAGTTCGCGTCCGAATTCGATCAGCGTCTTCCGGTAGTCGTACCGCTTGCGGTAGAAGAAGCGGTCGAGTTTCTCCTGGAACCATTTCTTGACCGGGTCGAACAGCAGCGCCGTGACCACGATCACCAGGATCATGCCGGTGGTGCCGGTGCTGGGCAGGTGACGGTTCAGCAGCACCGCCGACAGGCCGATGGCGGCGAAGTACACCCCGGCGACCGAGGCCGCTGCCAGCGTGTACGCCATGCCGCGCTTGAAGATCACGTCCACGTCCATCAGCCGGTATCGGAAGATGGCGTAGCCGAAGGTCAGCGGCAGGAAGACCAGCGACAGCACCGAGATCTTCATCAGCACCGTCGCCTGCGTCCCGCTCATGTACGGCAGGACGTAGAAGAGCGTGAAGGGCACCACCGCCAGGATGGTGCCGCGCGTCACCCACTTCATCTGCTGCCGCAGGATCGGGGTGGGCGCATGCTTGTAGCTGTGCCACAGCACGCCTGCCGCGCCGATGAAGAACGCCGCCAGATACAGCATCTCCAGCCGGTCCAGGTTGTAGCGCAGCAGTTCGCTGGGCGCGAGCAGTTGCAGCGCCACGATGTGCGCCGCCAGAAGAACAATTCCCGGCGCGTAGCAGGCCGGCACCAGCCACGGCCGCCGCTTCACCTGCTCCTTGACCTCGGGGAAAGTGAGCACGAAGTGCAGGAACAGCGCCGGCTGCAGCAACTCCGCCACCACGTTCGCCCAGTACACGATCCAGTCGAACTGGTTCAGCTTCCCGGTGTAGTGGAAGGCGTAGAAGACGAAAGAGACCAGGCAGAACAGGTAGAAGTGCGTGGACTTGGGCGCCGTCCAGCGACGCAGCAGGACGTAAAGTCCGATGCCCAGGTAGATCAGCGAAATGAATCGCAGCCCGACGTAGAGCGATTTGTCGAACGGAACCAGGACCACCGGCACGTTGACCGTGACCCCGCCACGCCGCAGGTTATAGGTCGCCTTCGACCAGGTGCCGGTGCGGTACATCTGCCGGGCCAGTTCGGAGATATTTCCGATGTCGTGGTCGTTGATCCCCTGTAACAGGTCGCCGGACTTGATTCCGGAGCGCCCGCCCGGACCTTCCGGCTCCACCCGCTCGGCAATCAGGTGGCTGTTGTGTTCAACCCACCAGACGCCGTCGTACGGAACTTGAAACTGCCGTTCCTTCTGGTAATTGATCCAGCCAAAAACGCCTGCCGCCATCGTCAGCAGGGCCAGCACCACGGCCACAAACCGGACTTGGACGTCCTTCGTCATCGGGGGGCGCGGAGAGAGTCCTTCGCCTGCCACCTTGCGCGGCGGCTGTGACCAAGATTTCTCCATTCGTTTGGACTGCAACTCGGCTGCCACGGTTTCAGACATCGCTGATTCTTGTATCATACACCAGGGACAAGACTTACAAAATGATACCGGCGTTGGCAGCAAGAAAATACATTTTTTAGAACCAACCTATGATTTCATGGAAGTGGTACAAAACTCCCCAAAACTGCCAAAATACCGATTTCAATACCGGCTACGGCGTTTGGAATGGGACGGACAAGGAGCCGAACATTCAACCAGCGCAACTTGCGGACTCATAGCAGAGCATGGGCAGGGTAGTATCCTCAGACAGATCGAAAGACCGACACAACACAAAAAAGGGGAGTCACGATTGGCTCCCCACAAAAGCGACAGAGGCGATAGCACTCCATTGGAATCCCGAAAAGCGAGTTCGGTTGCCAAGCCTTCCGCGAAAAGCGTGAAACCTCCTACAACAAAAACCGAAGCGGGAATCGCCGAGGCCGACATCACCGTCGGCGGCCATCGCGTACATTACCTGCGCGCTGGCGCCGGTCCGCCGGTGGTGCTGGTTCATGGCCTGCTCGCGCACACTTTCTCGTGGCGATTCACCGTTCCGGCGCTGGCGCCACACTTCACCGTGTACGCGCCTGACGTGATCGGCATTGGCTTTTCCGACCGCGTTCCCGGGCTCGACTGCAGCATGCGCGCCTCCGCCCGGCGCATGGTCGCCTTTCTCGACGCGCTTGGCTTGCGCCAATTCCACCTGGTCGGCACCTCGCATGGTGGAGCGCTGGCCACCATCATGGCAGCCGAGATCGGGAAACGAATCCGCCGCCTGGCGCTGGTCGCGCCGGTGAATCCGTGGTCGCGCGCCGGACGCAAGCGCATCCGCGTGCTGTCCACCGCCGCAGGTGGATGGTTGTTCCGCAAAAGTTTCCTGCGGCTCGGACCGATGAATAACTGGGTGCTATCCCGCCTCTACGCCGACCCGAATCACATAGCGCCGGGAACTTTCGAAGGTTATGCCGAAGCGCTGAAGATCGCCGGTTCGGCGGACTACCTGCTCCGGGTGGTGCGCTGCTGGCATCGCGATGTGCCAGCTTTGGAGCCGTTCTATAAAAAAATCCGCGTGCCCACGTTGCTGGTTTGGGGCGATTGCGATGCGGCCGTGCTGCCCAGCTCGGCGGCGCACGTGCAGCGCGCCATCCGCGGATCGAAGCTGGTGATGATGCCCGGCGTCGGCCACCTGCCCTACGAAGAAGCGCCCGAGGAATTCAATCGTGTGCTGCTGGAATTTTTGCGAAGCAAATAGCGATTAGCGATTGGCAGCTAGTCGTTTCCGTTTACCATCGTCTTGCGAATTCTCCGGCGTCAGTCGCTAACGACCAACGACTAACGACTGCTTTTCATGCACTGGATTGTCGAGACCGCGCGCCAGTACCTCCAGACCTACGGCTATTGGGCCGTGCTGTTTGCCCTGCTGGGCGAGAATGCCGGTCTGCCGCTGCCGGGTGAGACCATCCTCATCCTCGCCAGCTTTCTCGCCTACCAGGGCCATCACCTGCAATTGCCGTGGGTAATCCTGGTCGGGATCTGCGCCTGCACCATGGGCGACAATATCGGCTACTGGATCGGGCGGCGCGGCGGGCGCCCGCTGCTGGAAAAATGGAAGCACTTCTTCCACATCAGTGATGAGACCATCAAGGCCGGTGAAGAGTTCCTGCAGCGCCGCGGATCGGTGGCGATTTTCCTGGCGCGCTTTATCGCCGGCATGCGGATTGTCGCCGGGCCGCTGGCGGGCGTGCTGCGCATGGAGTGGAAGCGGTTTCTTCTTGCCAATGCTTTGGGAGCTGCGGCGTGGGTCACCGTGATCGCCTGCGCCGGGTATTTTTTCGGCAGCCAGTACGAAGCTCTCGCCGGATTGGTGAAGCAAACCGAATTGGTGATTCTCCTCGCCGTGGTGCTGGCCGTGCTCCACCTGTGGCGGCGCAAGAGAATGCGATCGCAACAACGATTACGAGAACAGGCGGCGGAACCGGCGCCCCGCGATTCGCGTAGCATGAAGACATGAAGGCGCAGATCAAGCGCGTGGCCATGCTGGTGGTGGGATGGGCCTTCATCCTGCTCGGCATCGCCGGATTGTTTCTGCCGGTGCTGCAGGGCATCCTGTTCCTGTTGATCGGCCTATTCATCCTTTCCAGCGAGTACGCCTGGGCCCACAAGCTGTTGCACAAGATCAAAGAGCGGTTCCCGAAAATTGCCGCGCAATTCGAGCACGCCAAACTGCGCAGCGAAGCATGGATCGCACGCACGTTGCACAAGGAAAAACCGCCAGCCTAGACTAGAGCGCCTGGGACTCAGAGCTGAAAGCTGACAGCTTGTTCCAATCATTCCATATCGAAAAAGAAGCCTGGATCCGCTTCCTGGTTGTGATCGCGGGCCTGACGCTGGCGTTCGGCGCCGCCATCTTCTCCACCGTGACGCGGCAGGCGGGCAACGTTTGGGCGACGGCGATCTTGGCCTCGGCGGCGCTGCTGATGGCCGGCCTGGTCGGGCTGACCACCGTGCCCTACCTGGCGCGGCGCGTCGCGCTGCACCGGGTGCGCGAGGCTTTCGACTACGACGTCACCCGCGAAGGCATGGTGTACCTGGCCATCGTGCTGGTGATCGCGGTGGCCGCGCTGAACACGGGCAACAACCTGCTGTTCATCGTGGTGTCGGCGATGCTGGCGGCGATCATCGTTTCAGGTGTGGCCTCGGCGGCCATCCTGCGCAGCCTGGAACTCGATGTTGGCTTGCCGGAGCATGTCTTTGCCGGTGAGTCGGTGCTGGTGCGCCTCAGCTTGAGGAATCTGCGGCGCTGGTTGCCGTCGTTGTCGGTGAGCGTGGCGCCGCCGAAATCGCAGCGCCCGCACAAGCGGCTCAAGTGGGAACGCTCGCTGTTCGTGTTTCCCGCCAAGGCGCCCCGAGAGAAGCAATGGGTGCACCTTCCAGACCTGTCGCTGCGCGTGGTGGCCGAACCGGCCAGTGCGCCGGGGATCATCACCGCCCAGGCATATTTTCCTTATGTGCCGCCGCGCGCCACGGTAAGCCGCGAATTGGAGCTCGACTTCGCCCGCCGCGGCCGCTACGTGCAGGACGGCTTCGGGCTGTCCACCCGTTTTCCCTTTTCGTTCCTGGTCAAGACGCGCAGGGTGCTGCTGGCGCGCGAGGTCGTGGTCTACCCCAGCGTGCAGCCCACCGACGAGCTGTTCGAGATCCTGCCCATGATCACCGGCGAGTTCGAGGCCTTCGTCCGCGGGCGCGGCCACGACCTGTACCGCATCCGCGAGTACCTGCCGGAGGACTCGGCGCGCCACGTGGACTGGAAGGCGTCGGCGCGCACCGGGTCGCTGAAGGTGCGTGAATTTACGCGCGAAGACGAGCGCAAGCTGCGCGTCGTCTTCGACAACCCGGCCGAGGGCGCGGTGGATAACCCGTCCTACGAGCGGGGAGTTGCGCTGGCGGCATCGCTAGGGTGGCATTTCGCGGGCGAGAACACCGATCTCTCTTTTGCCGCGCCCGGTTACCAGGGCGCGAACGACATCTACGATTTTCTGCGCTACCTGGCGCTGGTGGGCCCGCGCCCGGCGGCCGAAGCGCCCAAATCGGTGCTCGACGAACTCCAGGTCAGCGACGACTACAACGTAATCTTGACGGCGCGTCCGCGCGGCAGCATTCCCACTGCGTTGTGGGCCTGTTCTTACTTCCTGTTTCTTGGGGAAGAGAAGTGAATCGAGGACATCCCCTCTCCCTCCCTGTGTCATCTACTGCACTTATACTAGGATATCGGCGGCATACGATTTTGCTCGGTTCAGGAGGCGTGAACATGCAGGTCAGGCGAACGATTGCGGCATGGATGGTGATGGCGGTCGTGCTGGTCGGTGGGTTGGCGGTGGCGCAGGAGCGCAGGAGCGTGACTGGCAGGGGCGGCCCGATACCCGAAGGCACCCAAGTAACAATCCGCATGATTGACAGCCTCAGCAGCGAGACCGCTAAGGAGGGCGACACCTTCCACGCTTCGCTGGATCAGGCCATCTTGGATGCGGACGGGCGCACGCTCTATCCCAAGGACGCAGACGTGGACGGGCGAGTGGTGCGCGCGCAACCTTCGGGACGGCTCAGTGATCCGGGAGAGCTCGGACTGGTCTTGACCGCAATATCATTCGGCGGGCACAGGTACCCGATCAATACCCAGCCGTGGAACACAAAGGGCGAATCGCACACCAAGAGCAACACCAACAAGATCGGTGGCGGCGCCGCCCTGGGCGCCATCATTGGAGCGGTCGCCGGCGGTGGCAAGGGCGCGGCCATCGGCGCGGGCGTGGGTGCAGCCGCGGGTACGGGCGCCGCCGCGGCAACCGGCAAGAAAGAAGCCAGGATCGAGTCGGAGGCGCTGCTGACTTTCGTTTCATTATCCTCGGCGGGGCAGTATGCCGACGCGCCCCCGGCCCGCCAGCCGGAACCCGCGTATCGCACCGACGCCGAGAGCCGCCCTTCTGACCAACCGCGTGACCAACCGCCTGACCGTGCGCGCCGGAGGCTGTTCAAGCCGGAATTCACCAACTACGACCGGCAGAACATCCGCGGCTGTTTCTACGACACTGCCAATCTGCCGCCCGGGCTGGCGAGGCGCGACAGCCTGCCGCCGGAACTGGATCGGCAGCTCGAGCGCGATAGGACGCTGCCGACCGAGCTGGAAAGCCGCGCCGAGCCGCTGCCAGACGTGTGCGGCGCGCGCCTGCCCCGATTGCCGGTGCAATGGAGCCGCGTCTTGGTGGGCAACCGCGTGCTTTTGCTGGATGCGAACAGCCGTATTGCCGATTTGTTCAGCCTGGATGACGAGGAATAGGGAAATCGCAGTCGAAACTGGCTGCTGGCTGGCGGCCGAGTAAGTGGAGCGCTGTCAATGGTTTATGGACATTAACTTTGGTAACAAAGTTTTCTCTCCAAAGCCTTGACTCCGGCATCTAACTAGGTGTAAAAAACTAGTGCGACTGGGAGAGCCGCCTTTTAGCGACTCGGCAGGGCTTCGGCCCGCTCAGCCGCCTTTTTTATTTTATGCATATTCTTTATATAGACGAAGCCGGTGACGGCGGAACCGCGCCGGGAAGTACTCAGCATTTAGTTCTCTCTGGCGTGGCCATGCACGAGGCGCAATGGAGGCAGATTACCGGCCAAGTTGATCAACTACAGATGACGCATTTTCCACAAGCTGGCAACACGCTTGAACTACATGCGAGCCCTCTGCGTGGCGGACATGGCGATTTTCGCGGCATTCCAAAGGCCAAGCGAAAGCAGGTCCTCAATGACATGTATCGCTTGATCAGTAATTCGAGCCGTGGACTCAAGTTGTTTGCTGCGGTCATACACAAGAACGAATTCGTGAAACATTACCATGGCCAGGTAGACCCATACGGGGGCGCGTTTGAGGGTTTCTGCACAATGTTCAATTTTTTCTTGAGGCGCTTACAGAAGCGGTACGATCGGGCCGAGCGCGGAATCGTGGTATTTGATGAGTCACGGCCTTCTCTGAGTAAACAACTGCGCCTGCTGCAAGCTAAGTTTCAGGCCAGCGGGACTAGATGGACCTCAATCGGTCAGGTAATTGAAACGCCATTTTTCTTCGACTCTCGAACGTCCCGCCTGATGCAGATTGCGGACTTCTGCTCCCATGCCGTTTTTAGGTGGTATGAGAACAACGACGACTCGTATCTAAAATTCATCCACCACAAATTTGACCATGACGGACTGAAGGTACACGGCCTCAAATGCTATCCACTGATTTCCACTAAGACGTACCCCCATGCTGCGCCCGCAGCAACGCAAACAACTGCCGTTCCTGCGGTTGTCGCAGCTGTTGGCATTCCCCAAGACCCCCCGAATTCAAACTGACCCACTACCCGGGCCCCGAAAAGCTTGGCCGGACATCGGTTCAGGCATATACTCGGCGGTCTCAGGACTCGCTACTCCGTGGGGGAGCAGGAGGGGTTTATGGCGTCAGTCAATAGCCTGCTTGGCAACAAGGAGACATACCACGTCGAGGCCGACCAGTTCGTTATCGACGTGGTCACATTGATGGTGGCACACAATATCGGCGCGGTGGCGGTGATGCGCAACGGCGAACTGGCCGGGCTTTTTTCCGAACGTGACCTGATGAAGCGCGTGGTCCATCAGTCCAGAGATCCGCGGACCACCACGGTGGCGGAGGTCATGACCCGCGACCTGGTGACGGTTTCGCCGGACCGCAGCCTGGAGGATTGCCTGGAACTGATGCGCGGGCGCGGTTTCCGTCACCTGCCGGTGTGCCAGGGAAAGCAGTTGCGCGGCGTGATCTCGTTGCGCGACTTGCTGGCGCATGCCGTCGTGGAGAAAGACGGCGAAGTGCAGATGATGAGGGCGTACATTTCGCAGAACACGTAGGAAACAGTTTCAAGTTTCAGTTTCAGTTGGGCCGCGGCGCTGGCTGCGGCCTTGTTTTTTGGTTTGGACCGATCGTCCGCTCGCGCGCCGCAGAATATAGTGGGAACTTCCGATTCCGCGCAGCCGAGGCCGTTGTAAAATTCCCGCGTCGCTTCATCCACCCATGCGCAGCTCGCCGGTCGTAAAAGAACTCAGAAAGATCGTCGGCGCCGAGGCGGTCCTCGACCAGCCCGAAGACCTCATGCTCTACGAGTATGACGCGGGGCTGTCTACGGGCACGCCGGAAGTGATCGTGTTCCCCGAGACGGCCGAGCAGGTTTCGCAGATTGCGCGGCTGGCGTCGCGCATGAAGGTACCGCTGGTCCCACGCGGGGCGGGAACCGGGTTGAGCGGCGGTTCCATCCCGCGCGCCGGAGGGATCGTGCTGGTGTTCTCGCGCATGACCAGGATCCTGGACATTGACGCCCCGAACCGGCGCGCCGTGGTGCAGCCCGGAGTGGTGAACGCGGACCTGTCGGCGGCGGTGGCGCAGCACGGGCTGTACTTCGCGCCCGATCCTGCCAGCCAGAAGGCGTCCACCATCGGCGGCAACGTGGCGGAGAATTCCGGCGGCGCGCACACCCTGGCGCACGGCGTCACCGTGAACCACATTACCGGCCTGGAGGTCGTGTTGCCGGACGGGCGCGTGGTGCAGATGGGCGGCAAGGCGGTGGATTCCTGCGGCTACGACCTTACCGGACTGTTTGTCGGCACCGAAGGCACGGTCGGGCTGGTGACGGCAATCACGGTGAAGCTGACCAGGGTGGCGGAGGCGGTGGAAACGCTGCTGGCGATCTTCAACACCATCGACGACGCCGCCAACGCGGTGGCGTCCATCACCTCAGGAGGAATCACGCCGATTGCGCTGGAGATGCTGGACGGCAAGACACTGCGCTGCGTGGAGGAAGCGACGCATGCGGGATATCCGATGGATTCGGGCGCGGTGCTGCTGATCGAACTGGAGGGATTGCGCGAAGCGGTCACCGAGCAGGCCGAAGCGGTGCGCGCGGTTTGCCAGCAGCACCAGGCGCGCGAGGTGCGGCGCGCCGCCAACGAGCAGGAGCGGCAACTGCTGTGGAAGGGGCGCAAGATGGCGTTCGCGGCGCTCGGCAGGCTGGCGCCGGCGTACTACACCCAGGATGGCGTCGTCCCCCGCAGCCATATTGCCAAGGTGCTGCGCTTTATCGGGACGGTGGCGGAGAAGTACAAGCTGGAGATCGGGAACATTTTTCACGCCGGCGATGGCAACCTGCACCCCTGCATCCTGTTCGACATGCGAGACCCGGACCAGGTGGAGCGCACCCACCAGGCGGGACGCATGATTCTTCAATACTGCGTGGATTGCGGCGGAACCATCACCGGCGAACACGGCGTCGGCATGGAGAAAAATGAGCTCATGCCGCTGCTGTTCACCGACGACGATCTCGAGGTCATGAAGCGGGTGCACGACGCGTTCAATCCCGATTCGATTTTCAATCCCCAGAAGCTGTTTCCGACACCGCGCAGTTGCCGCGAGACCAACATCGCGGACTCGCAGCGAGGTTCCCGGTGAGCGTGACCGTCACAGGAGCGGGACTGGCGCGCGAACTGGCGGCCATCGCCGGCGAGCAGCACGCCACGGAAGATCCGGCGCGCACGGCGGCGTTCGCGATTGACGAAGTTGTTCCGCGCGCGGTGGTGGAACCGGGGTCAGCGGCGGAAGTTGCGGCGGTGATGAAGTATGCGCACGCCCACGAACTGGTCGTCGTGCCCGCCGGAGGATTCACCCACCAGTCGACCGGCGCAATCCCGGAAAAAATTGACATCGTCCTGCGCACCAGCCGCCTGAAAGCGGTGGAACACTACGACCCCGGCGACCTGATGATCGGTGTTGGTGCGGGGACGACGCTGGCGGAAGTGGAGCGGCAGATCGGCCCGCACCAGCAGATGATGCCGCTGGATGCGCCGCAGCCGGAGAAGTGCACCATCGGAGGAGCGCTGGCATCGGCGGCGCAGGGACCGCAGAAGCAGTATTACGGCGGGCTGCGCGACTACTGCACCGGCGTGCGCTTTGTCACCGCCGATGGCAAGGTCGCGAAAGCGGGCGCCAAGGTGGTGAAGAACGTCGCCGGCTACGACCTGATGAAGTTGCTGATCGGCAGCTTCGGAACGGTTGTGGTGATCACCGGCGCCAGCTTGAAACTGTTCTCGCGGCCGCGGCAGACGCGCACCTTCATCGCCAAGTTCGCGGCAGCGTCGGAGGCGGTGTCATTCCGCGATCGCGTGCTGGGCTCGCCGCTGGCGCCGCTGTGCCTTGAGCTGGTCTCGCCGCACGCCCACGCCGTCCTGTCGGACACGCCGAATGGAAATACCGAGGCGTGGCGTGTGCTGTTGCGCGCCGGCGGCAGCGACACGGTGCTGGCGCGCTATCGCGCCGAGTTGGGTTCGGCGGTGGCCGACGAGGCCGGCGGCGACGATGACCGCGAAACGTGGCGCCACATCGCGGAGTTCCCACACTTGTTGTTCGAGCGCAGCCAGAACGCCATGCTGGTGCGGGTGGACGTGGCGTTGCAGGATGTGAGCGCGGTGCTGGCGGCGGCGCAGCGCGCGGCCGTGGACAACAACTTTGTCTGCGCGGTCATCGGCAGGATGGGAGTGGGATCGCTGCTGGTGGGGTTCGCGCCCATCGCAGTGGACCCGCCCGCGGCGACGCAGTACGTCAATGCGGTGTCGTTCCTGCGCGGAGCAGTGCCGCGCGACGGCTCGGCCATCGTGGTGCGCTGTCCGGTGGAGGCCAAGCGGCACTTCAGCGTGTGGGGCAGCACGCCGAACGACCTGGCGACCATGAAGGCCATCAAGCAAGTGTTCGACGAAAAAAACATTCTGAACCGGGGGAGATTCCTGTTCTGAGCGCGACCACAGCCAATCCGGCGCACGGCACGGCAGCGGCGGCGGGGAAAGCTCCGCCTTCGAATTTCACCACGCCCGACCGGCCAACGTGGGAGCTGTATTCCAAGTGCATCCATTGCGGGCTGTGCCTGCAGCAGTGCCCGACCTACCGGGTGCTGGGGCGGGAAGCCGATTCCCCGCGCGGGCGTATCTACCAGGTGTTGCAGGTGGACGCGGGACGGCTGGAGATTGGCGACTCATTTGTGACCCACATGGACCGTTGCCTGGGGTGCCGCGCCTGCGAGACGGCGTGCCCGTCGGGAGTCCAGTACGGCAGGATCCTGGAGCGAGCCCGGGCGGAGATCGAGTCAACCTACAAGCGCCCGTGGCTGGAACAACGGCTGAGGAAGTGGTTTTTCACCAGCGTATTGCACGACCGCAAGGGCCTGGAGCGCTGGGCGCGGCTGCTGTGGGCCTACCAGAGGTCGGGATTGCAGACGCTGGCGCGCGCCAGCGGCGTGCTCAAGGTGCTGGGATTGCAGAACGTGGAAGCGCTGGCGCCGCAGGTGGACAGCGAATTTTTCTTTACCCAGATCGGCAGGATGCGCCACGGCGATGGGGAAATCCGCGGCCGGGTGCTGTTTCACGTGGGATGCATCGCCAGCGTTGCCTTTTCCAGGTTGAACGAAGCCACGGTCCGAGTGCTGAACAAGAACGGCTTCGACGTTTTCATCCCGCAAGGTCAGCGCTGCTGCGGGGCGCTGCAGGCCCACGCCGGATATCGCGAAGAGGCGCAGAAGATGGGGCGGCGAAATATCCGCGCCATGCTGGAGCCGTCGCCGGATGCCATCGTCACCAACTCCGCCGGTTGCGGCGCCATGATGAAGGAATACGGCGAACTGCTGGAAGACAATCCGAAGTATGCCGGTCGCGGGCGCGATTTCGGATCGAAGGTGAAAGACATCACCGAGTTTCTCGCCGAGGCGGGATTGCGCCCGCCCAACCGTCCGCTGAAGGCTCGCGTCACCTACCAGGATCCCTGTCACCTGGCCCATGCTCAGAAGGTGCGGTCGGCGCCGCGCGAGCTGCTGAAGGCGATCGGCGCTGACCTGGTGGAGATGGCGCATCCGGATTATTGCTGCGGCAGCGCCGGAACCTACAACGTGACCCAGAACGAGCTCTCGACGAAAATCCTCGAGCAGAAGCTGGACGAGGTAACGGACACGCGGGCCGAAATCATCGCCACCGCCAATACCGGATGCATGCTGCAATTGCGTGCCGGGATAAAAGCGCGCGGGCTGAAGACGCGCGTCGCGCACGTCGTCGAGTTGCTGAATGAGGCGTACTGAAAGTGGCGGGTGCCCGGTGGCCGGTTAAAGTACTTTTACTGCTTTGGCTACATCCTGCACACCCAGAATGATGAGCGCGCGCTCCGTGCCTTTGACGATCGAGCCATAGGCATAGAGGACATTGATGCCGCCATCGGCGAGCTTGCGGGTGGCGCGGCCGAGGGCGCCGGGCCGGTCGGTGACGCGAATCGCGATGGCCTCTTCCTCGCCGTACTGAAGATTCATGGAATCCAAAACCTTGCGTGCGGCGGCGTGCGGCGTTGCCACCAGGCGGATCCGCCCGCCGGGCTGATCGTAAGCCGCCATGATGGCGGTGATGTTGACCGCCTTTTTCGCCATCTCTGAACAAATGTTGGCGAGCGTGCCGGGCTTGTGCTCGGCGTGGATGAGCAGTTGGGTGATGCGCGCCATGCAACCTCCAGTTGCTAGTTGCTAGTTTCTAGTTGCTGGAACTGTTTTCAAAAGTCGCTCTTGGGAAGGGCACGGCTTCAGCCGTGCCGCCGAGCCCGCAAGAATACTGGGCTTTAGCCCCTGAGGGATTACCCTCCGACGCCCTGACCGACTTTTGAAGCCAGCTCTAGTTTCTGAAGACCCTGTTGACGAACGATACTCTACACGTCGCAGCCGTTGACCACCAGCTACCAGCCACCTCTTTCCTCACGCCGCCTTGGCCATGAGCGCATCGTGCAGCAATTTGGCCAGTGTGTCGGGATCGTTGATCGGCGGCTGGCAGGTGAAATTGGAGCAGAGGATCGCCGTCGATTTGCCGTCCTTCACCGCGGGTATGTTGGGGACAACTTCGGCGAGCGCCGGTGGAAGATTCTGCGGCGCGGCGGCGCTGTCGCTGACCTTGAGCACTGCCTTGTTCACCGCGAACGGCGCAATCGCGGCGGCGTACAACTCGCGGGCGCGCTCGTCGTTGCCCACCACCACCACCTGCGTGTGGCCCTCCAAAAGCCACACGGCTGCCAGCGCATAGGTAGCGGCGAACATCCCGTATTGTTCTGCGATTCCAGCGAATACCTCAAGCGTATCTTCAGCTTTTTCGCGATAGCCTTTCTGGTTGGTGTAGGCGTGCATGCGGAAGAGCGCGATGGCGGCGGCGGAGTTTCCGGCGGGCGTCGGAGAATCCTGGAACGGCTTGCGGCGGGCGCTGAGGGCGCCGAGCGCGGCGCTATTTTCGGAATCGAAAAAGCCGCCGGAAGTCTGGTCGTAAAAGCGCGCGATCATGGCGTCCACGATCTTGCGCCCGAAATTGAAGTAGCTGAGGTCGGCGGTGGCCTCGTAGGCGTCCAGGCAGGCGAGCGCGGCAAAGGCGTAGTCGTCGAGCATGCCGGGAACATCGCTCTGGACGGCTTGCGGGTCGGAGTAGGCGATCACGTGCTTCAGGCCGCCTTCCACGGTGAATCCCTGGGAGAGAATGCGGTCCAGCGAGCGCAGGGCAAAGTGGCGCGCGTCTTCCAGCGAGAGCACCCGCGCGGCATCGAGGTAGGCGGAAATGCAGAGCGCGTTCCAGCCGACGTAAACCGTCTTGTCAACGAACGGCGTGGGGCGCATGAGGCGCGCGGCGTAAAGTTTTTCTTTCGCCGAGTCGAGCACGGCGGAGACGCGGTCGCGCTGCATGCCGAGACGCACGGCTATCTCTTCCACCGAGGCGCGCACAAAGAGCACGTTCTTGGCGGCGTTATGGTGCATCTCGCCGACTTCGTGGATGTCGTAGTAAAGCTGCGCCACCTTGAGTTCGTCGTCGCCGAGCGCGGCGCGGGCCTCGTCCAGCGTCCAGGTAAAGTAGTCGCCGTCATCGTCGAGATTGATGTCGGCATCCTGCGACGCGTAAAAGCCGCCCTCGCTGCGGTCGCTGAGCCAGGCATCCATCCAGCGGATGATGTCGCGGGCCACGGCGGCGAAGAATGTATTGCCGGTCGCCTGGTAGCCGTGGACGTAGTTCTTCAGCAGTTCCGAATTGTCGTAGGACATTTTCTCGAAGTGCGGCACCACCCAGCGCTCGTCCACCGAGTAACGATGGAAGCCGCCGGCAAGCTGGTCGTAGACGCCGCCGCGCGCCATGTGCTCCAGCGTGCTGCTGATCACCTCGCGCAGGCTTTCGTCGCCGGTACGCGCGTAGAGGTGGATGATCAGGTCCATCGAGGACGGGTGCGGGAATTTGGGCGCGCTGCCGAAGCCGCCGTTGTCGTGATCGAAGATTTTGAGCGCCGAGGCAATCACCGCGCGCACCAGGGTGGGCGGAACACTGCCGCTGCGCCCGGCGAACGACTCGGCGTGGCTGATGGTATTGAGCACCGTGTCGGCCTGCTGCATCACCTCGTCGCGCTTGGCGCGGAAGGCGTCGGCAATGGCCATGAGCACGCGCTTGAAGCCGGGGCGTTCCCACTGGTCGTCGGGCGGAAAATAAGTTCCGCCGTAAAACGGCTTGCCTTGCGGCGTCAGGAATGCGGTGAGCGGCCAGCCACCCTGGCCTGTCATGGCCTGCACCGCGGACTGGTAGCGGCTGTCAATGTCGGGACGCTCGTCGCGGTCCACCTTGACGGCGATGAAGTTCTCATTCACGATGCGCGCCACTTCCGGATCGTCGTACGATTCGCGGTCCATCACATGGCACCAGTGACACCACACCGCGCCGATGTCGAGCAGCATGGGCTTGTTCTCGCGCTCGGCGGCGGCAAAGGCTTCCTCGCCCCACTGATGCCAGCGGATGGGCTGGTGCATGGCGAAACGCAAATACGCGGATGAAGCCTGGGCGAGGGAGTTCACAGCATCATGTGACATGGTGGTGGTTAGACTACTCCCCTGCCGGGCAGGATGCGAAAAGGGGCGAAGAGCTTCGCCACGGATTTACGCGGATGAACACGGATCAAACGCTGAACGCCAAAGGAGGCAAAAGGTCGACAACGATATGTTCCTGACTTGCAGTATCCGCGTGTATCCGTGCAAATCCGTGGCTAGCTTTCTTTCATCAACCGCCGCGCAACGTCCGCGTACAATTCCACCGCCGCCAGCAGTTCTTTTTTCTCGACATGCTCGTCCGGAGTGTGGGCGAAGTGGATGGAGCCAGGGCCGAGCAGCAGCGCTTCGCCCCAGTTGGTGAGCGACGGGACATCGGTGGCGAAGGCGGCGATCATGGTGGGAATGCCATCGAGCGTGCGCAGACGGACAAAGGGCAGCTCCAGTCCCCACTCCACGCGCACCAACGGCTCGGCGGCGGCGACAATCTGGCGCTTCAGTTCGTCGGATGGGCCGATGGTGCGGTACATGAGCTCGGCATGCGCGTAGTCGGGAATGACGTTGGGAGCGCGGCCGCCATCAATCAGTCCGATGTTGAGCGTCGATGGGCCAAATTCGTCGTCGCGCGGCAGAGGAATGCGGCGGACACGATCGAGAGCGTCGAGCAGTTTTTCGATCGCCGACTCGCCCAGCTCTGGGTAGGCGGAGTGCGCCATGCGGCCTTCCGCAAAAAATTCCACGCGGACTGCGCCCTTGGTGGCGCGGGCGAGGCGATTGTCGGTGGGCTCACCGTCGATGAGGAAGCGGCCGCCGGCGGGATGCTGGTTGGCGTATTTCGCGCCCGCGCTGTTGCGCTCTTCGCCGACCACGAAAAGCAGCCCGGCAGCCAGGCCGTCGTGGCGGAGTTTTTCGGCGGCGCCAATCTGCGCGGCGATGATCCCCTTGGCGTCGCACGCGCCGCGGCCGTAAATGCGGGTTCTGTCCTCGCGCGAAGCAAAGAACGGCGGCACGGTGTCCATGTGCGTCGAGAAGAAGACTGCGGGACGCGCCTGGTTCGGCGGGACGGCGTACACGTTGAAACGGTTCGATTCAACCGTGTCGAGACGCGTCTCGTAGCCCAGATCGCGCAGGCAGCGGCGCAGAAACTCGCCCACCGCGCCCTCGTTGCCGGTGACCGACTCGATGTCCACCAACTGCCGCGTTAAGGCGAACACGTCCATGCGCAATGAGGATAACAGTTTCAGTTTCAGTTTCGGTGCGGTAGGCCCACCCTTGTCGCGCCCTCGTCCGGTAGTCACAAGCGCTGCGGCTACAATGCTGCGGTGACGCAATCCAGCTCCATTCAATCCTTGTTTCTCGAAGGTCAGGCGGGGCGGTTGGAAGCGCTCTTCAATCAGGGTGCGCCCGCGGCAACCCATGCCGCGCTGGTATGCCATCCGCATCCGATGTTCGGCGGAACCATGCACAACAAGGTGGTGTTTCACGCCATGAAGGCGCTGAACGGATTCGGATTCCCGGTGCTGCGCTTCAATTTTCGCGGCGCCGGGTTGAGCGAGGGCAAGCACGAAGACGGCCGCGGCGAGGTCGAGGACACGAAGACTGCGCTGCGCTGGCTCGAGGAGCGATTCCATTTGCCCATCGTGTTTGCCGGATTCTCCTTTGGGGCGGCGACGGGACTGCGCGCCGCGTGTCCAGATCCGCACGTGGATGCGCTGATCGCGCTGGGCATGCCGGTGCAAGTGGACGATCGCAGCTACGGGTACAAATTTCTTTCCCAGTGCACAAAGCCCAAGCTGTTCGTCAGCGGCGGGAACGACCAGTTCGGGCCGCGTCACGAATTGGAGCAGTTGGTGGGGCGAGCGCCGGAACCGAAAAAGCTGGTGATCATCGAGGGCGCGGACCATTTCTTTTCCGGGCACGTGGCGGAGATGAAGCGGGCGATCGAGGAGTGGCTGCGGGACACAGCAAACGCCGCCACTTGAAACTAGAAACTAGAAACTGGAAACTATCAAGATGGCAAGTACGTCCGAGCAAAAGAGCGCTGCGGGTGAATGGCGGTTGAGCGCGCGCGAGGTTTTCCAGGAAGCGCTGGCGCAGAGCACTATCCAGCAGGCCTTCGCCCGCCATGTGCACCACGACCGCGGAGCGCTGCGCGTCTGCGATGACCTGTATGCAATGTCGGCGTACCCTCGCGTCTCGGTGATTTCCATCGGCAAGGGCGCGCACAGCATGGCCGAGGCGCTGGTGGAGCAGGCGGGCGCGAGCCTGGACGGGATCGTCGCCGGCTCCACCGATCCGGTCTCGCAACTGCGCGGGTTCCGCTATTTCCGCGGCGGCCACCCGCTGCCCAACTCCGAATCGCTGGCCGCGGGCCGGGCGATCCTGCGCTACGTGGACAATCAGCCGCCGCAAGCACTGGTAATTTTCCTGGTCAGCGGTGGCGGGTCGGCGTGCGTGGAATATCCCATTGACGATGCCATCTCGCTCGACGATATCGTCAAGACCTACGAGGTGCTGGTCCATTCCGGCGCGCCCATCGCGGAGATCAACGCCATCCGCAAGCACCTGTCGGGAATCAAGGGAGGCCGGCTGGCGAGGGCGGCGGCGCCGGCTCAGCAGGTGTCCATCATGGTCTCCGACGTGCCCGACAAAGCGCTGGACTCGCTGTCGTCGGGGCTGACCATGCCGGATTCCACCACCGCCGAGGATTGTTACCGCATCGCCGAGCGCCATGGAATGGTGAAGGAGTTTCCGCCGCCGGTGCGCGAGCTGTTCACCAAACGCATTCTGGAGGAGACGCCGAAGTCGAACGACGCCGCCTTCACCAGGGCGCGCTGGTGGCCGGTGCTTTCCAATGCCTCGGTCCTGCAAACGGCGGCAGCGAAGGCTGCGGCGCACGGCTTCACCGTGGAAGTGGACAACTCCTGCGACGATTGGGATTACGCCAAAGCGGCCGATTATCTGTTGAACAAATTGCGAACGCTGCGGCAGGGCGCGTCGCGGGCGTGCATCGTCTCCGGCGGGGAAGTTACCGTCAAGGTGAAGGCAAAGCACGGATCCGGCGGGCGCAACTCGCACTTCGCGCTCTATTGCGCGGAAAAGATTGCGGGAGAAAACATCACCGTGCTCAGCGCCGGGACCGACGGCATCGACGGCAACAGCGCCGCCGCCGGAGCGGTCGCCGACGGCACTACGCTGCAGCGCGCCCAGGCGCTGCGACTGAACGCATCGAAAGCGCTCGCCGGCTTCGATGCGTTCCCGTTCTTCGACCGGCTTGGCGACGCGATTGTCACCGGGCCGACGGGGAATAATCTCAGGGATTTGCGAGTATTGATGGCGTGGTAGAGAAGTCAGTAGTTAGGAGTTGGTAGTTAGCGTCGCCATCGAATTCCAAGCACGACACAAACTGCCGTCAGGCACACTCCCGCTAACTCCCACCTACCAACCCCTAACTCCTGTTCTTAGTCCAGCCGCACACCGCGATGCGAATTCCAGGCGATGCTGGGGAAGGTCTCGGGAAAACTCGCCGGCTGATCCTCAGGCGGCTTGGCCTGTACGGCAGGATGGCAGAAGCACGGATGATCGTGGGTGTAATCGGTGTTGCAGTACGGGCACCGCATGGTTTTACTCCGCCGCCGCGAATACGTCACCACCTGCGGTCGGCTTGCTAGACAGGATTGTGGGCGCGGTGGCACGGAGAAGGGAAACGCATAATTTTGATGGTGGTAATAACCAAAAGCAGTGATTACGCTTTAGTAACTATGAAGGCAGAAGCTTCGCAGCACGTCCAAAACACCGTGAATTTCAGCGGCTCCAGCTAATTACTAATTACTAACTACTGTTTTCTCACTCAAACACTTGCGTCACACCCTCCTGTAACACCAGCACCCGGTCTTCGATGCCGTGCTTGCGCGACTCGGCGGCCAGGTACTTCAGGGGCTCGTCCATGGGCTCGTGGGAGAGCCGGAAACTGCCGTAGTGCATGGGCACCATGTAGCGGGCGCGCAGGTCGAGAAAGGCGCGCACCGCGTCGGCGGGCGAGGTGTGCACGTTGCGGAACGACGGCGGTTCATAGGCGCCGATGGGCAGCATGGCAAGCTGGGGGTGGAGGCGCTCGCCGATTTCGCTGAACCCGGGAAAATATGCCGTATCGCCGGCGTGGTAGAGCGATTCCTTCCGGGAGCGGATGACGTAGCCTCCGAATCCGCGATGCATGTCGCTCACAATGCGCGCGCCCCAGTGCCGCGACGGCGTATGCACCACGCTGATGCCGTCGTGGTGATACTCGCCCCACCAGTCGAGCTCGATGATTTCGCGGAAGCCGAGGTCGGAGACCAAGTCGGCGACATGGCGCGGAACCACAATCGCCGGAGCGGGTTTCCGCAGTTGCTGGGTGTGGCGGACCAGCGCGCGCAACGACGGGCGATGCAGGTGGTCGAAATGAGCATGCGTGACCAGCACCAGATCCAGGGGCGGCAGATCCGCGATCCTCAGGCCGGGCCGGCGCAGACGCTTGAGCACGAACAGCCAGCGGGCGAAGTTCGGGTCAATGATGAGATTGAGCCCGGCAATCTGCAGAAAAAAACTGGAATGGCCGATGAAGGTGAGCCCGAGCTGGCCCTTGTGCGCCAGGGTGGGTTTGCCGGGCTCTCCAGTGCGGCGCGTCAGCACGGAATGGCGTACCAGCTTGCTGAACTGGCGGGCGCGTCGTCGGAGAGGGACATTGATCATTCGCTTATTAGACGCAGTGCGGGGCGGTAACGATGCGGAAGCGAGTCCCGAGTCGCGAGTCCCGAGTACTGAGTACTGAGCAAATCTCTCTCTGAATTCGTCAAGTGGCTCCCGAAGTCGGCGTCCGAACTCGGTACTCGGTACTCGGGACTCGGTATAATCAACTGCGATTCTTTGCGAGGCAGACATGCGAGTAGCGTTTCTGGGATTGGGAATCATGGGCCGCCCAATGGCGGCGAACCTGGTCAAGGCGGGGCACGAGGTCTCGGTGTGGAACCGCTCGGCCGGGAAGCAGGTGGAAGGTGCGCGGGTGGCGGTCAGCCCGGCGGAGGCGGCGCGCGGCGCCGAAGTGGTGTGGATGTGCGTCTCGGATACGGCCGCGGTGGAGCGGATCTTATTTTCGGCCGACGGCGTGGAGAGCGTACTCGCGCCGGGAATGATCGTCGCCGATTCCAGCACCATTGCGCCTTCAGCGACCCGCAAATTTGCCGAGCGGGTGCGCGCCCGGGGCGCGGATTACGTGGACGCGCCCATGACGGGATCGAAAGTGGCGGCCGAGAGCGGACAACTGATCTTCATCACCGGCGGGGAAGAGGCGACGCTCGCGCGCCTGGAGCCGTTGTTCAATGCGATGGGCAAGAAGGTGTTGCACATGGGGCCGACGGGACACGGCCAATCGGCCAAGCTGGGCGGCAATTTGATGATCGCGCTGATGTTCGAAGGATTTGCCGAGGCGCTCACCTTGACCAGCAAATTGGGCGTGCCGCGCGAGCGTTTCATGGAGTTGGTGAACGCGTCCATGATCCGCTCCGGCGTGTCCGACTACAAGGCGCCGTTCGTCCTGCGGCATGATTTCTCGCCGAACTTTCCGCTCCGCCTCATGCACAAGGACATTCACCTCGCGCTGGATGCGGCGCGCGAGGCGCGGGTCAAGCTGCCGGGATTGGAAACCGTGGAAGAAATTTACGAGGTCGCCACCGAGGAAGGCAGCGCCGACCTGGATTACGCGGCCACCATCGCGCTTCTGGAAAAATGGGCGGGAATCGAAAGCCCGAGCACGACTGCGTGAATTGATTTTTCCGGATTTTGGCGCCGAGCCGCAGGAAGCGACGTCGCGCGGAACACGAGCTACAAACCTTTGTACGCGCCGCCGTCCACCAGGATGGTCTGGCCGGTGATGAACGAAGCGCGCTCCGAGGCCAGCCAGACAATGGCATCGGCCACTTCTTCCGGCCGCGCGATTCGGTTGAGCGGCGAACCCGCTGCCCAGCGCTGGAAAATTTCCTCTTCCGATACCCCGGCCGCCTCCGCCTGGCTGCGGGCAAGCTCTTTCAGGCGGGCGGTCGCGGTGTAGCCCGGTCCCACATTGTTGACCAGGATGCCGTCTTTCCCGAATTCGTTGGCCAGACTTTTCACCAGGCCAACCACGCCGGCGCGCACCGCATTGGAGAGTACGAGCTGGTCCACGGGCTGTTTGACCGTCAGCGACGTGATCGTGATCAGGCGTCCCCATTTCTTCTTTTGCATGTGCGGAATGACGGCGCGGGCAAAGTGGACCACGCTGAGCAGGTTGAGTTCGACGGCGCCTTGCCAGTCTTCGTCGGTGGTGGCCAGAAACCCTTTCGCGGGCGGGCCTCCGGCGTTGGTGACGCATACGTCCACGCCTCCATACCGTTCTGCGACGTTGGCGACGAATTGCCCGACGGCGGCGGCATCGCGGACGTCGAGGCCCTCGCAGTGCACCGGGACCTTATGCTTGCCGGCGATGGTACCGGCAACCAGGCGCAGGCTTTGTGTGCTGCGCGCGCAAATGGCAAGCTTGCAGCCTTCGGCGGCAAACGCCTCCGCCGTCGCCCGGCCAATCCCCTGGCCGGAGGCGGCGACGATCACAACCCGATCTTTGAGGCCCAAATCCATTGGTAATTTGTAATTGGTAATTTGCAATTTTCCCTGCCCGCAATGCCAACTCACACCGGCCGGGCTCAAACTGACAAATTACAAATTACAAATTGCAAATTACCAATTCAGGCGAGGCTCGGCCATGCTGGTAAGTGCGCGATTATAGCAGCGGTGCAGGCGGCGTTTCTGTACTGGCCGCGGTTCATCTTATAATCGCGGCATCCCCGGTTCCATGAGGTCACTGTGAGGCAAGTTTTCCTTCTTTACTTTCTTCTCCTGATTGCCATCGGCTCGGGAATTTCGCAAAGCGGAGACAGTGCCGGCACGCCGGGCGGTGGCAACGACAGCGGCAGCACCGATCCGCAATTCCGGCAGCGGCGCAACGAAGTCGACCCTCTCGAAAAACAAATGGAGCGCGACCGCGCCAAGAAACGGAACCAAGACCGTCAGGCGGCGATCAAGCGCGACACCGATAAATTGCTGGCCCTGGCAACCGAATTGAAGGACTACGTGGACAAATCCAACGAGCACGTGCTCTCGCTCGATGTCGTGCGCAAGGCGGAGGAGATCGAAAAGCTCGCCCACCAGGTCAAGGAAAAGATGAAGGACTAGCGGCAACGCCGTCCCCATCTGAATGTTCGCCGGCAGAAAGAAGCCCAGTCTGGGAAGGCTGGGCTTTTCGATTGGCGTCGCCAACGCCTCAGTTCGTATTGGCGGAGGGCTGGATGTCGTACTGGCGAATCTTGTACAGCAGCGCCTTGTAACTGATCTTCAGCAGGATCGCGGCTTTCTTGCGGTTCCAATTGGTTTCCGTCAGGGCGTGGCTGATGGCTTCCATCTCGGCTTCGTCTTTCACGCCGCGGACCAGGGACTTGAGACCTTCGCTACCGGCCCCGCCGGATGCGCCGGCGCCGGATGCGCCGCCATACGACTTCTCACCGTGCGGCGCCAGTTCTGCGATCGCCATTTCTTCGTCGCCTAATACCAGGTATCGCTTGACGAAGTTGCCCAGCTCGCGCAGGTTGCCCGGCCAGTGGTAGCGCTCGCACGCCTGCATCAGCGACGGCGTCAAAGGTAGCGGCGGGCGTGCATAGCGTTCCGCCACCTGGCTCATGAAGTGTTTCAGCAGCAGGGGGACTTCTTCCTTGCGGTCGCGCAGCGGAGGCAAATTGATGGTGAATCCGTTCAGGCGGTAATAGAGGTCCTCACGCAACTTGCGGGTGGCGATGGCTTCCTGGATGTTGATGTTGGTGGCGGCAAGCACCCGCACATCCACTTTCTGCACGGTGCGGCTGCCCAGGCGGGAGAACTGCTGGTCCTGCAGCACGTGGAGAAGCTTGGCCTGGAGCGACGTCGGCATTTCGCCGATTTCATCCAGCATGATCGTGCCCTTGTTGCAGAGCTCGAATTTGCCGGGCTTGGCGTGGGTCGCTCCCGTGAAAGCGCCCGGCTCGTAGCCGAACAATTCGCTTTCCAGCAGGTCGCCGGGCACAGCCGCGCAATTCATCTTCAAGAACGTGCGGTGCGAGCGCGGCGAATACTTGTGGATCATCTTGGCGATGACTTCTTTGCCGACGCCGCTTTCTCCCAGGATCAGCACCGGGATGTCGACGTTCGCAACCAGCTTCGCCTGGGAGCGAATCTTGCGCATGGACGCGCTGCCGCAGACGAAGAACACGTCGTCGCCGAGGTCCTCGATTTCGCCCTGCGGCATGATCGCGTTGGCGTTGCCCCCGACGCACAGCTGAATGACGGCTTCCAGGTCGTTCTTCTGAAATGGCTTGGTGAGATAATCCTGCGCCCCGAGGCGGATCGCCTGCACCACCTTGCGGGTGTCGCTGACGCAGGAGAGCATGATGACTTTCAGTTGCGGGTAACGCTCGCGCATCTTCTCCAGCGTTTCCAGTCCGTCCATGCCGCCGGGCATGAGCACGTCCAGCAGCACCACGTCGGGCGCGCCCTTCTGCAATTTCTCCAGCGCCGCCTCCCCGCTGGGGGCGGTATCGACGTTGTAGGATTCCACCTCGAGCAGCGTCTGCAGGTAGCGCAGCATGCTCGGTTCGTCGTCAACCACAAGGATTTTAGGCGTGTTCGCCATCACGTCTGCAATTTGCCTTTCCGGCCAGTGCTGTTGATTGTAGCCGCGATCATGCGTGCTTGAGAGGAAGAACGAAAGAAAACTTGCTGCCGCAACTGGGTTCGCTTTCCACCCAGATCTTGCCGCCGTGGGCCTGCACCAGGCGCCGCGCAATGCCGAGGCCCAGTCCCATGCCGCCGCTCATTTCCCCATTCGGAATCTGAAAAAAGTCGCCGAAAATCTCCTGGTGAAACTCCGGCGGTATGCCGGGCCCGGTATCGGCCACGCTGACGCGCACGGCATTGGGCACCCCGGCTGCCTGCCGGCGCCGTTCGCGAGTTCGCGGGCGAGCCTCCAGCGTGCGCCGCTCCCACAACTGCGGTTCGGCATTCAACCAAACCGTCCCTCCCTGCGGGGTAAACTTCAGGGCGTTTTCCAGCAAGTTGGATATGACGCGCTGGATGCGGTCGTAATCGAAGGGAAACGGATGCAGGTGTTCGCTGGGCAGATAATAAAATGCGACCCCCTTCGACTGAAAGCGCGGCATCCAGAAGCTGCAAATCTCGGTGAGACAAAGGTGCAGATCGCGCGGCTCGTTCAGTTGCAGATTGAGATTGCCGGTTTGAATCGCGCTGAACGTCAGGAAGTCGGTGATCAGTCGGTGCAGCCGCTGGCTGCTGGAGTTCATGTCATCCAGGCAGCGGGATTGGCGATCGGTCAGCGGGCCAAGCTTGCCGCTGATCAGCAGTTCAATGTATCCGGAAACCACCGCCAGAGGCGTGCGCAAATCATGCGCCGCAGTGGCCAGGGCCTGCGCGCATCGCCGGTAGTCTATCTCCAACTGCTGGTACGCGCGCTCCAGGTCTCCGCCCACGAGGCGAACCTTGTGCTCGCCATTGTCACCGCGGGCAAGGTGCGCATCGGGCCGTTTTGCGGGCGCGGCGGCTGTGTTGTCGGTGCGTTCAGGCATGACACACGTTGATCGGGCAGTCTTTGGGGGAGAAAGGACGATGCAGGCAGCTTCGTACTCCATTGATACTAAGAGAATAGAAGGATGAAGTCAATAATTGGTGCAAGTAATTTCCTTGAAAGTCGCAAAAGGTTGCCGCATTTACTGATGAGGTGCGCTGAGATTTTATTGTAAACCAGCCAACCATTTATGTGTAAATAGCTGAGTTCAAAGTTGTTATCGTCTATTTTCACGTTGGTTGCAGGCTTTTTCGTGTTTGGCACATGGTGTGCGCCTAGACGCACAGGAAAACGTACGATGACCAAGTCTGCGTCCGAGCGACGAAAGCACCAGCGCCTCCCCTTGTCGATACCCATTTTTGTTCGTGGGGTCGACCAGGACGGGAAAGATTTCCTCGAATTTGCTACCGCTCTTAACATCAGTGCCGGAGGCATCTTGCTGGCGACGAGGCGCAGTTTGCCGCGTTCTACCAGCCTTTCGCTTGAAATCCCGGTGGCGCCACTGCCTCCCAACACGATTTCCCCGCAGTCGGTACGCAGCCTGAAAGCGAGACTGGTTCGGATCACCCATGGCGAGCGATGTCACTTGCTGGGCCTGAAATTTACCCGCCCGTTGCACGAAACATCCATAGGGAAAAGTGCTTCCGCGTAGGAAAACACTTTCTCACATTTCGTGCCATCTTCTCGATCCTGGGAATTCAGCATGCAATTCGAAATAAACTAAGTTGCTGAAAACAAATCATGAGCATTCTGGTGGTGCAGCCATCCCCATTTCTGTTACCCCACCAAGGTGGTTGAAAAGTTTGGCGGCTTGAGTGCATGACAGATTACGACGTCATATTAGTCTAGGAAGCCAGAATATGTCTGCTGGAGCCCCATTTTCGATCGATCGCTCGTTGCCGGTTCCTCCGGATGCGGTGATGTTTGGCACCACGCGCGCCATGCTGGCGGTGCGCGAGCGGGTGCAGAAGATCGCCAGTTCCAACCTTCCCGTGCTCATCCAGGGCGAAAGCGGTACGGGCAAGGACATCATCGCGCGCATGATCCATCAACTGTCGGCTTGGTCCAACGGGCCGTGGGTGAAGGTGAATTGTCCGGCCATTCCCGGTACCTTGCTGGAAAGCGAATTATTCGGGTATGAGAAAGGCGCGTTTACCGGGGCGTATGCCAACAAGCCCGGCCGCGTCGAGCTGGCGAACCGCGGGACGTTGTTCCTCGACGAGATTTCCGAACTGGATTACAGCTTGCAATCCAAGCTGCTGCAAGTTCTGCAGGACGGGCAGTTCTGCCGCATCGGCGCGCAGGAAGACAAGAAGGTCGAAGTACGCATGGTGTGCGCCACCAACCGGCGCCTGGAGCACGAAGTCGAAGTTGGACGTTTCCGCCAGGACCTGTTTTACCGCATCAACGTCGTGAACATCCTAATGCCGGCGCTGCGCGAACGCGCTGCCGACATCCCGGCGCTGGTGCAGTACTTCCTCGACCTCTACAACGAAAAGTACAACTCGCGCGCGCGTCCTCTCTCGGCGCAACTGCTGACGCAATTGCAGCGCTATCACTGGCCGGGCAATATTCGCGAGTTGGAGAACCTGATCCGCCGCTACGCCATCCTCGGTACCGAGGAGGCAATCACCTCCGAGTTGCTGCCGCGCAAGGAGCAGATCTACGACGAAGATATCGTCGTGGATGGTCCGATTTCCCTGAAGAAGGTGACCCGCCAGGCGGTGCTGGAGCTGGAACGCAAAATCATCCTCAAGGTATTGCAGGCGAATCACTGGAACCGCAAGCGCGCCGCCCGCGCGTTGAGCATCAGCTATCGCGCGCTGCTGTACAAGATTCGCGACGTGGGACTGCCGGCAGTGCGCGGACGCGGTCGCCCCGAAGCGTCTTCCGACGCTCCCATCACTTAAGAGTTCTGTTTGCGCATGCTGCTTCGCCCACCGGGGCGAAGCAGTTTTTTTTGCGCACATTGGAATGTGACGGCCAAGGGTTGCCGCGCTCCCGGTTCGGGGATAGCATTCGCCTGCAACCGGTCGGCTGCCCGGAGGTCTTATGACACATCTGACAAATCGGCGATGCAGGGCGATCGTGCTCCTGGTGGCGCTGCTCGCGCCGCCATTGTGGGCGCAATCCAAGATCACAATTGCGGCGGGCACGCCCGAAGACCAGGATTTGCAGGCAATCTCGAACCAGGCCGACGAGCAGAAGCGGACGGCGATGCTGGAGGAATTCGTGCGCAAGTTCGCGGCGAATCCGGCAGCCGTTGCCTACGGCAATTGGCAACTGGCGCAGCAGTACGTAGCAGCCGGCGATCTTCCCAAAGCCCTGGCCTATGGCGACCAGGCGTTGGCCGCCATGCCCGATGTGGTGGACATCCTGGTCTCCCAGATTGACCTCGCGCAGCGGCTCAAGGATTCGTCCAAGGTAGTGGATTACGCGGTGCGCGGCGCCGCCGTCATCCATGGAATCGGCAAGACGCCGAAACCAGCCGAGTTGACGCCGGAGGATTTTGCCAACCAGCTTGCCATCCAGAAAGAGGCGCTCCAACCGAGCTTTCACTACATGGAAGTTGCCGGGTACAACGCCATCACCTCCGAGCAAAACGCACCCAAGCGCATGCCCGAGATTGATCGCTACCTGGCCGCTTTTCCGGAATCGCAGTTTGCAGAACCGCTGGCAACGCTGGGGGTGGTGACGCTCCAGGCGATGAAGGATTCCGCCGGCCTGGCCGCGTTCGGCGACAAAGTGCTGGCCCAGAATCCGAACGACATCCGCTTGTTGACGGTGCTTGCGAGTGCCTACTCGGGCGATCCTCAACATCTCGCCAAAGCCGGCGCGTACGCGCGGCGCGCGGTGGAGTTGCAGAAAACGCAGCCGGCAGCCACCCCCACCGACCGCAAGCTGGCGGGCGTGGCGCACTCGGTACTGGGGCGCGTCCTGTTGCAGGAGAGTAAGTTTGCGGCCGCGGCCGCCGAACTGAAAGCAGCCACCGCTCTCCTGCAGGATTCTCCCGAGGACCTGGCGGGCGCCTGCTACTACCTGGGGTTTGCCTACGTCAAGATGGAGCGAGCTGCGGACGCCATCAGCGCCTTGAAGCAGGCCGCGGACATCCCGGGTCCCTATCAGCAACCGGCGCGCGACTTGCTGACCAAGATCTACGCGGCGCGGACGAAAAGGTAGGCGCGGCCTCACTTCACCGCGATGTCGGGTTTGTCGGGAGTAGCCGCCTTTGGCGGCTTTTCCTTTTTCCGGGGCTTGGGACTCGGGACCCGCGGTCAACCGCGGACTAGTGCTTGATGAGTTCGTCGGAGAGCAGGTGGGCCTTGAGCGCGAGGTTATATGCGCGCTCGGTATCCCCATCCTTGGCAGCATCGCGCGATTGCTGCATGTAGCTGCGGATGTGCTGCAGCATCGCTTGTTCATCGGCGTTGAGGGCCCGCGCAATGCTTTTCAGGTTGTAGTCGGTGGCTTCCAGCAGTTGATTGGTGTTCAGCTTCTGGTGGATCGCCCGGTCGTGCGGCATGCTGGCCGAGAGCTGCGGTGTAGCCGGCTGCGTGCCGCCCTCGGTGACCACTGTTTTCGACGGCTGCTTCTCGGCAGGTTTTTCCACCGGCGGCGGAGGCACCGTCTTTTTCGCCGCATGGCGCGGTTTGGTTTTGGGTTTCGGAGCTGGGGCGGTTGCAGCCGGCGCGATTTCCGGCTGCGTCGCCTCGGGTTGCGGACGATTCGGCTCCGACGCGGCCGGAACGGGAGGCTGGGCTTCGGGCTCGGGCTGCGTGATCGCCGGCGCCTGTGCCTGGGGCGGAGGCACGGCGGCCTTTTTCTTCTTGCATCCGCCCAGTGCCAGCATGGATGCAAGCAGGATCCCCGCGACGGTGGCGCGCGCGATTCGCATAGTGCTGTTCTAAATCCCTTTCCCCATCTTGCGCAAGCAAATCACGATGCCGTGACTTCCTGCGCGTCGGCGCCCGGCTGCGAAGTGGCCGCGTGAAGCTGCTCGCTGGCCGGGAACCTCAGACGAAACACCGTCCCTTGACCCGGCTCGGATTCGAATTCCACCGATCCGTTGTGCAATTGCATGACGCGATAGCTCATGGCCAGGCCGATTCCGCTGCCCGACTTCTTGGTGGTGAAGTACAGCATAAAAATTTTTTCGCGGATCTCCGGCGGAATGCCGGGACCCTGGTCGCGGACCTCGATTTCGATGGCGTCATCCTCGCGCCGCGCCGCCAGGTTCAGCGCGCCGCCGTCCGGCATCGCCTGGATTCCATTCAGGGCGATGTTCAGGACCGCCTGTTTCACCAGGTCGGCATCGGCCTTCACCACCAGCGGTTCCGCCGGCAGCTCGCAGCCCACGGTGACCCCGTGACGTGCCGCTTCCGGCGCGGCCAGTACCGATACATCCTCCACGACACGGCGCAGGTCGGTGTCGCCGAGCCGGAGTTCCACCGGTTTGGTGAAGTCCACCAGCGTCTGCACCACGCGATCCAGGCGCTGGATTTCGCTGCCGATCACGTCCATGTGGCGCTTCGATTCGGGATCGATCTGCTTGATCTTCTCCCGCAGCACCTCGAGGTGGACCATGATGGCGTTGATCGGATTCCGCACTTCGTGGGCCACACCCGAGGTCAGGCGTCCGATGGCGGCCAGGCGGCGTGAAAGCTCGATCTCGTCGGTAATTTTTCGCACCGACTCGGCATCGCGCATGGTCAGCAGCGCCCCGATCTTGTGCCCGCCTTCCTCGATAAAATCGAGGGACACCTGCACCCGACGGCCATTCTCGGCGGCGACTTCGCGTTGCTCGACCGGGCGGTGCTGGTCGAACGCCTCCAGAACGGTGCGGCCCAGGCGCGTGTTGCGCGCGAAGATTTCGGTTACGCCGCAGCCCAGGATCTGGCTTCGTTCCCGGCCGACGAATGATTCCGCCGAAGCGCTTACCAGCACGACGCGCGCGTCCTGCGTGAACAGCATCAGGCCGTCCTGCAGGTTTCCCATGATCTGGTCGAGGTTCTCCTTCAATGCGGAGAACACCTGGCCCAGCCGGTCGATCTTGGTGGTGACCAGGCCGTACTCGTCATAGCGGGCGGGGCGGTTGGCGGAAACGGGCTCAATTTCTCCGGCCGTCATGCGGTCCAGGCGCTGCCCGATCGCTTCCAGCGGCCGCAGCGCGAAATGAGAAAGCGCGGCCGCCAGCAGCAGCGTAGCCAGGATGGACAGAGCGGTAAACTCCAGCGCGTGCGTGATCTGCGGCTGCAGTTCGCTTTTCAGGAAAACCGTGGAAAGCCCGACGCGGATCTGGCCAAACGGTTTGCCGGCGCGGCTCAGCGGAAGGCGCACTTCGTACACCCCGGGCTTGCCGAATACGATGCGCATCTGCTGCCGGAAACCGCCCTTTACTACCGTAGCGAAGTCCGGCCGCGATGGCGCCAGCTTGCCCTGCGCATCGGAATCGGTGTGCAGCAGCGCCCGCCCGCTGCTGTCGGTGAGGGCGGCATCGTAGATCGTGGGCGAGTAACCGACGATGGATTGCAACAGGGAATTGAGACCGGGATCGGTCTGCAGGCTGTCCTCGATGGCGGCTTCGACGGCCTGGGCATCGTCCGGGTCCACCCGCGCGTTGCTCAGATCGAGCTCCAGCGCCTCGCGCGCCCCGTGGTAAATCTGGTGAGCGGTGAAGTCGCCGCTCTGGTACGCCTCGCTCACTCGCTGCCGCAGCATCTGCGACACGTAGATATAGGACAGCGTCGCCACCAGCGCCACCACCATGGCGCTGATGGAGATCACCAGCTTGGTTTTGAGCTTCAACCGCATAAGAACAGGCGTTAGGCGTTAGGTCTTAGGCTTTAGGCAGTGGCCGACGAATTCAGCATCGCAAGACGTGAAGACTGACGCGAAAAGCCCAACGCCTAAAGCCTAAAGCCCAGAGCCTGGTTTTTACTGCCCCACATCGGCCGTGGCCACCTGACTGCTTCCGTATTCCTTCAGCTTATTGTGCAGCGTCTTCAGGCTGATTCCCAAAATTTCCGCCGCGCGCGTTTTATTGTTATTGGTCGCTTCCAGGGTTTTCAGGATAAGCAGTTTTTCCGCTTCCCCGACGGTGGTGCCTACGCCGAGCCGTACCGCGTTGGCCTCCTGCACCGGCGGACGCGGCGTCACCTGGCCGAAACCCGGCGGCAGGTGCCTGGTTTCCACCACCCCGGCCTCGCACACGATGATGGCGCGCTCCAGCGTGTTTCTCAGTTCGCGCACGTTGCCCGGCCACGCAAAAGAGGCAAACAGCGACATCACCGAGTCGCTCACCATCTGCACCTTGCGCCCGTGTTTCTCGTTCATGTCCGCCAGCAGCGCGGTCACCAGCTCCGGCAGGTCCTGCTTGTGATCGCGAAGCGGTGGCATGGCGATATTAAAAACGTTGAGGCGGTAATACAGGTCGTTGCGCAGAAATCCCTGCGCCACCGCTTCTTCCGGGACCTTATTGGTTGCCGCCAGTACGCGCACGTCCACCGAGGTTTCCACCTTGCTGCCCAACCGCCGCAGCTTGCGGTCTTCCAGCACGCGCAGCAGCTTGGCCTGGGTGGCGATGGGCATTTCGCCGATTTCATCCAGCAACAGCGTGCCGCCCTCGGCCAGCTCGAAGCAGCCGACGCGCCGCTCCACTGCGCCGGTAAACGAGCCCTTCTCGTGGCCGAAGATTTCGCTTTCGATCAGCGTTTCCGGAATGGCCGCGCAATTGATGGCGATGAATGGCTTGCCTTTGCGCGGGCTGAGGTCGTGGATGGTGCGCGCCACCAGCTCTTTTCCCGTCCCGCTTTCGCCGGTAATCAGCACCGAGGCCGTGCTCGGCGCCACCATTTCGATCAAGTGAAAGATTTCCTGCATTTTGCGCGACGTGCCCACCATCGGGCCCATCACGCCCTTGTCGCGCAGCGTGCGCCGCGTAACTTCCAGTTCGCGCTCGGTGTCGCGCTGGCTGACGGCGTGTTTCAGGATGGTGCGCAGGCGCGTCGGATCGCCGCCCTTCTGGATATAGTCGTAGGCGCCGATCTTCATCGCCTCCACCGCGCTGTCCACGCTGCCGTGCGCGGTCATCACAATCACCTTGCACTCCCGAGGCAGGCCGGCGACGCGCCGCAACAGTTCCATGCCGTCCATGCGCGGCATCATCAGGTCGGTGACCACGATCGCCGGCGACCAGGACTCGATCTTCTCCAGCGCCTCAACGCCGTCGCGCGCGGTTTCGCATTTGAAGCCCCACAGCGAAGCCAGCTCGGCCAAGCCGGTGCGTTCGTTCTCCTCATCCTCGACGATGAGTACTTTTTCCTGGTTCATAAATAGCGTCTTGCTCCATTATTCAGGCTCGGAACTTATTCGGCAACCCGCGCGCTGAGCAGCCCGCGTCCGCAGCGGAGTTTATCCGAAGCAAGGATGGGAGTGTGGGTATTACCTGGTGCGGCCCGGTTCCGAGTTGCTCATGTATAGATGCGCATTTCCCGATGAGCGTAACGTGCGCCGTTCTTTTCGCCGCTAACCGTTGTCGGTTCAGGGTCTTGCCGGCAAAGAGTGCCTGGCAAGAAATTGCCGATTACACGCGTTACGCAGCCGCTCCGGATTGCATCCCAGCAATGGCAATCGAAGCGCTCGAATGCGGAACGCAGATGGTACTTCGTATCGCGACACCGTGCGCCGGCGCGGCCGGCAACTTTCAACTGTGACCCCAATGCGATACAATTCTCGGTCGCATTTCGAGCCATGTTGCCTGTGGCCCGGGGCCCCTTTTACTAAATCCATCGTCTTTAACAAAACGTAGTTGGCCCCTTGAATCTACCGGAGGATCTAGCATGTCACTTCGTGAAAGATTTCTTGGCCGCACCTGGCTGTACGCCACGGTCATCTCCCTCTTACTGGCATCCTTGGCTTTATTCGCTCAGGAGGCGCCTACCCCGAAGGTCGACATCTTCGCCGGTTACTCCTGGATGAATCCGGGTGGCAAGGTCGGCACCGTGTCCCTGCCATCCATCACCAAGGGATTTGGCGTTACCTCCACCTACAATTTCAACCAATGGGCAGGCCTCAGCATTGACGCGGAAGCCCACTATGGAGACCTTGAAAATATTTCCACGGTCATGTTCGGCCCCCGCGTCAAGTTCCGCCAGGAACACTTTGAGCCGTTCGCGCAAGCCCTGGTCGGGCTGCACCGGCTATCCCTGTCAGGTTTAGGCACGGACAACCGGATCGGCGCCGTCCTCGGCGGCGGAATTGACATCCCGCTGACGCGAATGTTTTCTCTCCGCCTGATCGAAGCCGACTATGTCTGGGCGCACCATAATTACCGCCCGGCCATCGTTGACACGTCGAACTTGCGGGGCGCGCGCGTACGCAGCGGAATCGTGATCAATCTCGGTGGCGGTGCGCCGCCCCCGCCGCTGGCTGCGAGTTGCTCGCTGAACCCGAGGTCGGTGATGGCGGGTGAGCCGGTCACCATGACCGCGACCGCCAGCAACGTCCTCAAGAACCACACCGTGACTTACGACTTCAAGTCCAGCGGCGGAAAGGCGACGCCCAAGGACACTACCGTCACCATTGACACCACCGGACTGGCGCCGGGCCAGTACACCGTCAACGCCACCGCCACCGATCCCAAGGCGGCGAAGATGGCGCCAGCCACCTGCAGCGCTAGTTTCACCGTGCAGGAGCCGCCCAAGCATCCGCCAACCGTTTCGTGCAGCGCGAATCCGGCGACGGTCCAGGCGGGCACGCCTTCCACCATTTCCGCTACCGGCCAGAGTCCCGACAATCGTCCGCTGACTTATGGCTTCACCTCCAGCGGCGGCCGTATTGCCCCGAGTGGCACGCAGGCCACGCTCGACACCACAGGCGCTTCCGCCGGGCCGATTTCCGTGAACTGCACGGCGACCGACGATCGCGGGCTCAGCGCCAGCAACAGGACGTCGGTGAACGTGGAAGTACCTCCGCCACCGCCGACGGTCAGCAAGTTGAATCAGATCGAGTTCAAGAACCCGAAACTGCCGGCGCGCGTCGACAACGAAGCCAAGGCCATCCTTGACGATGTTGCCCTCCGCCTGCAGCGTGAACCAGATGCCAAGGCGGTGGTGGTCGGCAATTTCGAGCCCAGCGAAAAGAACGGGCAGCAACTTGCCGAACAGCGCGGCGTCAATACCAAGGCGTACCTGACGCAGGAAAAGGGAATCGACCCGAGTCGCATTGATCTGCGCACCGGCAGCGGCGGCAATCGTACCGCGGAGATTTACCTTGTCCCGCCGGGCGCCAGCTTTGATGTCCAGGGCACGCACACGTTCGACGCCAGCAAGATGAAGGCGGGCAAGAACGCGTATCCGCAGGCCCCGGCGCCCAAGCCCGTGAAGAAGAAAATGGCCAAGCCGGCGGCTCCGAAGCAGTAGTCGGGACGGCATTTTCGGCAAACTGGCAGGCCGGTCGGTTCCTTCCGACCGGCCTTTTCTTTCACAGTTGGAGCGCGCTCGCCCTCGATCCCGGGTGGATGCGCCGGGCGGAACTTGTCCCGAAGCGAAGCGAGCCCCCGCGCCACTTTCGTCTTGCTACTTTCGTCACCTGGCTTGGTACTATTGCGCGGTAGCGTCCGGGATAGAATCGCGGCAAGATTCGCGCATGGACAACGTGACCACATCCGCTGCCTCGTACCAATCGCTGTCGATGGATTTCCGTCGCTGGCGCTGGGTCGTGCTGCTGCTGCTTGCCGCTGCATTCGCGGCCGCGCAATCCTCATCGCCGAACGCTCCCTGGATTGCGCTCGGTCCCGAAGGCGGCGACGTGCGCAGCCTGGCGCACGATCCGCATGATCCCAGCCGCATTTTCCTGGGCACCAGCGCGGGCGAACTGTATCTCTCCACCGATGGCGGCGCCCGTTGGGCTCACTACGCCCATTTAGGCGGCAGCAACGATTACGTCCTTGACCACATCGTTGTCGATCCCGCCGACGCCAGCACCATTTACATCGCGGCCTGGAGCATCGAGAACAACGGCGGCGACATTTTCCGTTCCCGCGACGGCGGCCGCTCGTGGCAGCCGCTTCCGGCAATGCACGGCAAATCCGTGCGTAGCTTTGCCGTGTTTGCGCGCGACTCGCGCACCATGGTCGCCGGCGCGCTCGACGGCGTCTTTCGCAGCACCGACGCGGGAGACACCTGGGAGCGGATTTCGCCCGCCAATCATGCCGAGATCAAGAACATCGAATCCATCGCCCTCGATCCGCGCTCGCCGGACGTGATTTATGCCGGCACCTGGCACCTGCCGTGGAAGAGCACCGATGGCGGACGCACCTGGGCCTCGATGAAGCATGGCATCGTGGACGATTCCGACGTCTTCTCCATCATCGTTGATCAGCAGAACCCGTCCAACGTCTACCTGAGCGCCTGCTCCGGAATCTACAAAAGCGAAAATGCAGGCGAACTGTTCCACAAGATCCAGGGAATCCCGTTCTCCGCCCGGCGTACGCGCGTCCTGCACCAGGATCCCGCGAACCCGGCGATCGTCTACGCCGGCACCACGGAAGGATTGTGGAAGTCGCTGGACGCGGGCAAGACCTGGCGGCGCACCACCGCCCCCAACCTGATCGTGAACGACGTCATGGTGGATCCGCAGCGGCCCGCGCACGTCCTGCTGGCCACCGATCGCAGCGGCGTGCTCACCAGCGACGACGGCGGCCTGAGCGTCCGCGCCTCCAACCATGGCTTCTCGCACCGCCAGGTGTCTGCCGTGCTTGCCGATCGCAACGATGCGAGCACCCTGTACGCCGGTGTGATCAACGACAAGGAATTTGGCGGCGTATTCGTCACTCATGACGGCGGCGCTCACTGGCAGCAGATGAACACCGGCCTCGCCGGACACGACATCTTCAGTCTGGCGCAGTCCGTCGGGGGCGACTTGCTGGCCGGCACCCATCGCGGCGTCTATCTCTACGAGCAAAAACTGGCTCGCTGGCGCCCGATTAGCACGGTGCTCACGGAGAAAGTCACTACGGTCAGCCGCCGGTCGCCGAAGACCCGCAAGATGGTAACCACCATTCGGCGCGAATACCTGAAATCGGAGATCAACACGCGCGTAGCCGGCGTGGTTGTTTCCGGCGAACGCTGGTACGCCGCCACTTCCAACGGTGTTTACTCCAGCCTCGACCATGGCCGCAGTTGGCGCGGCAATCCGGCGGAGGCGCAGCGCAACTTCTTCTCCCTGGACGCCGACGGAGAGCGGGTGATCGCTTCCACGCCATCCTCGCTGGCCTTTTCGCGCGACGGCGGAATGGCCTGGACCTCGGTTGAATTGCCTCCGTACGTCAGCACCGTGCAAGGCGTCGCGCTCTCGCCCTTCGCCATCTGGATCTCCTCGCGTGCCGGCGTGTTTTACAGCCAGGACAATGGCGCCACCTGGGAGCACATCCTGGTCGGAGTTCCGCCGCAAAACCTCATGTCGGTTCGCTATGACGGAGCGGCGCGGCGTCTCCTCGGCCTGACGCGCTCCGGTGACGTCTACTCCACCAGCGACGGCCAGACTTGGAACCGGACCGCGGTTGCCGGCGTCCACATCCGCTCGCTCAGCGTCGCCGGCGGGCGCTTGCTCGGCATCACTCCATTCCGCGGCATCGTTGCCCAACCGGAGTCGCAGGCGCAAGCTCTGCGAGCCGCTTCAGCCGGCGGTTCGAAGTAAGCGGTCTTAGGTTTTGGGCGTTGGGTCTTAGGCAAGACGAAGCCCGGCAAAAAATGCCGGGCTTTCTTGCATCTACTCTTCCAACCCCTAAAACCTAAGACCTAAGACCTAAGACCTAAGACCTAAGACCTTCCCCCACCCACCTCCCTGACCAGGGAAAAAACTACACGCCAATAGTTCCACTGCTCCGAGTAAGTGATTGATTCTAAATGCTAAGCATTGGCATCTGGTGTGCCTCAATCCGATATGGGCCTGACGACAGGAGGGTCCGATCATGAAACCGAAGCTGACCGTTTCGCTGCTTATATTCTTTATCTCGATCTTCACCCTCGGCTGCGGCTCGGTTCCGGAGAATGTCAGCGCGGCTGGCAATGCTTCGGATGAAAGTTCCAGTCCGCCATTCTCCAAGGCCAAGCAGGGGGATTCTTCCGCGCACGCGCTCGCATCCGAGGAGGTCACCGTCCCTGCCGGAACAGCGGTTTCCATCCGCTTGCAGAACGCGATTTCCAGCGCCTCGAATCGCCCCGGCGACGAATTCGCCGCCGTGCTGGACGAGCCCATCGTGGTGAATGGCAACACCGTCGCGCCCCGCGGCGCATCCGTCCGAGGCCGCGTGCTGGCGGCGCGCTCTTCCGGGCGCCTGCATAAGTCCGGGTACCTGCGCCTCGCGCTGGTTTCCGTGGAGATGAACGGCAAGTCCGTGCCCGTGCATAGTTCGAGTGTTTTCGCCGCGGGCGGATCGCACAAGAACCGCAATCTCGCACTCATCGGCGGAGGCGCGGGCGCCGGCGCGTTGATTGGGGCCATTGCCGGCGGTGGCAAAGGCGCCCTGATCGGCAGCGCCGTTGGCGCCGGCAGCGGCACTGCAGGCGCGTATGCCACCGGCGAGAAGGAGGTTTCCTTCGCGCCCGAACGCCGCCTGACGTTCCGCCTCACTCAGCCTCTGATTGCCCAACCATAGTGCCCAACGCCCTGCATGGCGCGCTGCGGCGCGCTTTTTTTGTTGAGCCGGTTTTTGCTCTGGCGCGAGATCCGTATTTGGGAATTTCCCGATTCGGCATCCCGTTCTAGGCATAATTTGCCCGCCTGGCACTCTTTTTCCGGAATCAAGAGTACGCTGCCGCATCGGAGCGAAACCCCTAATGTCCGCCGCACCTGTGATTTACGTCACTTCATTCCAAATTGGAAAAATCTATGCTTGACCCTGGTTTGTTCCAACTTGGGCCCAACCTGTTTGGGCACACAATGTCTCGTTCCGTTTCGAGATCGGTGGCCTCGGTTCCCCACTCGACGGGAACCCAGTTCCTGGAAGCCGCTGCCAACGATTGCCCCCATGGCCTGATGATCGAGCAAGCAGGACGCGTGGTCTACGCCAACCCCGCCTATGCTCAAATCGCCGGTTTCAAAACCGTCGCGTCCGTGCTCGGAAAACGCGTGGCCGAGCTTTCCATTCCCGGCCACGGACATCAGGTCCCCGTCAACGGCAACGGCGGCCCACCGGAATTTGCCAGTACCCGCATGGAATTTCGCCGTGGCCGCAGCACGCTCGCCTGGCACGTGGTACGCGACATGTCCGAGCTCAAGCGCCTGGAGCAGCGCTTGCGTGAATCGGAAAAGATGGAAGCTCTCGGCCGGTTGGTGGGCGGCGTGGCCCATGACTTCAACAACATCTTGACCGCCATCACTCTGTACGCCGACCTGTTGCTGGAACGCACCCACCGCCGCCGCGAAGCCGAGGAGATCCACCTGGCGGCGCAGCGCGGCACGGCGATCGTGCGCCAGTTGCTGGCCTTCACGCGCCAGCAGCCTCTGGCGCCGCGGCTGATTTCACTGCGCAACATCATCACTTCCATGCGCGGCATGCTGGAGCCGCTGCTGGGTGAGGACATCGAGCTGATTACCCGGTTTGATGGCGACGCCGACACGGTTCGGGTTGATCCCGCTCAGATGCAGCAAGTCATTCTCAACCTGGTGATGAACGCTCGCGACGCCATGGCCCAAGGCGGTCAGGTGCACATTTCGACCGGCGCCGGCACTTTGAACGCGCGCTCCGTCCAGCGCCATCCCGGACTGCATCCCGGCGACTTCGTCATTCTTACCGTCAGCGACAACGGTTGCGGCATGGATGAGGAGGTCCGCACGCATCTCTTCGAGCCGTTTTTCACCACCAAGCGGACCGGCCAAGGCGTCGGGCTGGGCATGGCGATGATCTACGGCATCGTGACCCAAAGCGGCGGCGCGGTCTCGGTCGCCAGCAAACCCGGCATGGGCACCCGCGTCACCATCCACTTGCCGCGCCATCTCTCGCCGGCAGTTTCCACCCCAGGCCGCTCGGTATCCGCCGACACTCCGACCGGAACCGAAACCATCCTGCTGGTGGAAGACGATCACGCCGTGCGCTCCTCGGTGGCTCATCTGCTCACCGAATCCGGCTATCAAGTGCTGCAGGCACGCGACGGCGAACAGGCGATACGCATCGCCCGCGCCCACGGCGCCGAGATCGATCTGCTGATCAGCGACATCGTGATGCCGGGCATGGGCGGCAATGACGTCGCTGTCCACGTGCAGAAGTTGCACACCGAAACCAAGGTCCTGTTCATCTCCGGGTATCCGGCCCAGGCCCGTGCGGCCGCGGCCGGCGCCAAGCTGTTATATAAGCCCTTCTCGCGCGCTCAGCTCGCGGAGAAGGTACGCGAAGTCCTCGATCATTGCCCGGCGGCTGCGGCCGCCGCGGCTGCGCATTCATCGCGCGAAAGGGAACTGTCATGATCTCAACCATGGATGTACTCACCGGGCCGCGTGAGATTCCCGGCGCCAACCTGCTCAACCTGCTGGTCGTGGACGACGAACGCGCCGTTCGTGAAGGCTGCCGCGACGCGGCCCAAGCCGCCGGCTTCAACACCTTCGCCGCCGATAGCGCCGAGCACGCCTACAAGGTGCTCGACAACCAGAACATCGACATCGTGCTCCTCGATCTCAAGCTTCCCGGCGCCAGTGGCCTGGAAGCGTTGCGCACCGTGAAAAGCCGGCGTCCCAATGCGGTGGTGGTCATCATCACCGGCTATGCCACCGTCTCTTCCGCCGTCCAGGCAATGAAAATGGGCGCCTTCGACTACATCAGCAAGCCGTTCACCCTCGACGAGTTGCGAATCATGCTGGAGCGCTCCATGGACGAGCTGAAAATGACCACCGAAAAGCGTGTCCTGCGCGAGCGCCTGCGCTCCAAGCATGGCTTCGGCTCCATCATCGGCCGTTCCCCCGAGATGGAGAAGCTGTACCGCATCATCGCCAAGGCGGCGCAGAGCACTCATCCGGTGCTGATCATGGGTGAGAGCGGCACCGGCAAGGAGCTGGTGGCGCGCTGTATTCACTTTTCCGGGCCCTATCACGACAAGCCCTTCATCCCGGTGGACTGCGGCTCGCTGGTCCCGACGCTGATCGAAAGCGAGCTCTTCGGTTACGTGCGCGGGGCCTTCACCGGCGCGATTCGCGCCAAGGAAGGACTGCTGGCCATCGCCAACGGCGGCACCGTCTTTCTCGACGAGATCGGCGAATTGACGGTCGACTTGCAGGCCAAGTTGCTGCGCGCCATCCAGGAAAAGGAAATCCGTCCGGTGGGCAGCACCAAGCGCGTGAACATCGACGTCCGCATCCTGGCCGCCACCAATCGCAATCTCGAGGCGGCCGTCGCCGACGGCTCCTTCCGCCGCGATCTTTACTTCCGCCTCAACGTCCTCAGCCTGAAAATTCCTCCCCTGCGCGACCGCAAGCAGGACATCCCCCTGCTGGTCGAGCACTTCATGGAGCGGATGTCGCGCAACACCGGTTCGCAGCGCATCCTCAGCGAGGAGGCGCTGCAGGTGATGGTGGGCTACGATTGGCCCGGCAACGTGCGCGAGTTGGAGAACTGCCTGGAGCGCGCCTGTGCACTGAGTTCCGGTCCCACCATCCAGACCGCCGACTTGCCTTCGCCGATCCAGAACGCCAACCATCCCAGGCTGACGGAGCCGACCGACGGCGGAAAGATCGTCCCCATCGCCGACCTGGAAAGGGAAGCGATCCTGCGTACCATCGACCAGCTCAAGGGCGACAAGCTGCTGGCGGCGCGTCTCCTCGGTATTGGCAAAACCACTCTGTATCGCAAGCTGAAGGAGTACGCCACCGAAGACTGAGGCGCTCATCTGCTTAAGTCACGCCGTGTGCCCGGCCGCCTCCGGCCGGGCTTTTCCTTGCGCGTGTGTTCCCATTCCCGCTTTAGGCTCCCGTTACGGGAACCAAACGCGCGCAATCCTGTCTTTTCAGTTGCGCTACCCATGGCATCGGACGTGCAATGCCATTGGCATGATTCTCCTGATCACAAATTCGACTCACGGCCAGGAATGCGCCGCCGCCCTGCTGGCCGCCACTCGCATCAAGACCGTACTCGCACCCGACATCCGGACCGCGCTGGCTAGTCTGCGCAACCAGGAATTCAGCGCCGCGGTCATCGACGAGAGCCTGCTCGAGCCCAGTGCCAAGTCGATTGACATGTTGGTCAAGCACCTTGGCAGGGCGGTGCCGGTGTTCGTGAACCTCGCCGTCAGCCGTATGGAACGCGTGGTTCGCGATATCCAGGCGGCGCTGCAACGCGCCGAAAAGGAGCGCTCCATGGCCCGGCTCGCGGTCGAGTTCGACCTGCGCAGCGAATTGCGCGGCGAATTGACCGGGATCCTGCTGTGGACGCAGCAGGCGCTGGAACTTCCGGCCCTGCCTGCGGCCGCCGAGTCCAAGCTCAAGTCGGTCTATGAAGTGGCCGACAGGATGCGCGGCCGCCTCGGGGTTGCGAGTTAGGGCTGCGCGGTGGCTCCTGGCCGGCTCGGGGATCGTTGTTTCTCCCGGCCGGCAACCGGTGCTTTCCAATTCGCCGGGACTCATGTCTAATGCCTGGCGCCTGGCAGCCTTGCTGCGGCGTCCCGCAGCGTAGCTCCGAAAAACGCACTACCGACTAAGCACTACCGAGTTTTCCCGTATCCACACGGCACTCCACCACATCTATTGGGGATGAATGAGGAGGAGATGAATGGCTGATGTGAAGATTACGATCCGCAAGAACGGCCCGTACCGGGTTGAAGCCCCTCCGGGTTCCATCGAAATGGTCGACCCCGACGGCCACCCGTACGATCTCAGCACCAGGATGAAGGAAGGCAAGCTGGCTTTCTCGCTGTGTCGCTGTGGCGCCAGCGTTCAAAAGCCTTTTTGCGACGGCGCCCACTCCAAGATCGGCTTCCAGGCCGCCGAAACTGCGGTGAAACCAGCAGAGGGTGGGGTGAATCCGCCGGCCGGCAGCCCGGCAAAAGGCTGATTTGTAACCGTCGCGCCCTTGGAGCATCTGAGCGAAATGCAGACGCTGGATCGTTTTGCCGCAATCGTGGCCGCCGGCGCGGAACGCCTCCGGGCTTTCTCGCCGGAGCAGGCTGCGGACCGTCCCCAGCCCGGCGCGTGGTCGAAAAAAGAAGAGCTTGGCCACCTGATCGACTCGGCGATCAACAATCACGCGCGCGTCATTCGCGTGCAAAGGGAATACACGCCCGCGCTGCCGAGCTATCAGCAGGACGCCTGGGTCGAGCGCCAGGGCTACAACGATCGCGATTGGCGGGAGCTGATTGCGCTTTGGTCAGCGTTGAATGAGCACATGCTGGCGGCCACGGCCAGAATTCCATCCGCCGCGCTGGCGCGCACCTGCACCATCGCCGGCAGCCAACCCATGACGCTGGAATTCGTGATCGAAGATTATGTAGACCACATGGTCCATCACCTGCAGCACATCGGCCTGGCGCTCAGCGAATTCCGCCGCCCCGAATCCGCTTACGCATGAACTGCGAAGCACTGCGCGCGAGTCCCGCAGGGACGCCAGTTCATAGCCCGGCACGTGAGTGCCGGGAATACCGCGGCGGATGATGACCGGAGTCCCGTAGGGACGGCACAACGAAACTAGCTATTCGTTCCCCGCGTTCTTCATCTTCAACCGGCTCTTGTTCTCTTCCAGAAATTCTTTCAGCCGGTCCGCCGCTTCCAGCAGCCGCGTCCACTGTTCGTAATAGAGCGTCACCGGAAATCGTCCCATCCCGTACACGCTCACCGCGCCCTTTTCGCTGACGCGGAATTCCAGCGTGCCGCTCCGTTTGCGTCCCTGCTGTTTCTCCAGTTCGGCGACCTTCGCCTTCAACTCTTCATAACTCGGTTCTGCCATGATTGCTTCTCCCCCATGAGATTATTGCGCCGCCAATCGTTCGGCAACGTCGAAGATGAGGATTCCGGCTGGGTGGAAGTGATTTTGGGAATTTCCGGGAACACTGAAAACCGATTACCGAAAACCTAACGCCTAACGCCTAACGCCCAACGCCCAAAACCTAAACCTAAAACCTAATGTATCGTCTTCGTCTTCCGGCTCATGTAATCCATCAGCAAATACTGTCCCAGCGTGTACGGCGTGGTGAAATACGCCTTCCCCCTGCACATCTCCGTCACCTTCTGCACAAACTGCACCAGGCCGTAATCGCTGGCCAGCATAAACGTGTTGATCAGGATCCCGGCGCGCTTGCACTTGGAAACTTCCTCCAGCGTCTGGCTCACCACCAGCGGATCCAGTCCAAACGCGTTCTTGTAGATGCGTCCATCTTCCAGGGTCAGCGCCGAAGGCTTGCCGTCGGTGATCATCACGATCTGCTTCATGTCCTTGCGCTGCCGCGCCAGCACCCGCTGCGCCAGACGCAGGCCCTCGCGCGTGTTGGTGTAGTACGGCCCCACCTTCACCCGCGCCAGTTGCGACAGCGGCACTTCCTCCGCCGAATCGTGGAACAGGATCAGCGACAGCGAATCGCCCGGATACTGCGTCCGGATCAGGTGCGACAGCGCCATCGCCACTTTTTTCGCCGGCGTGAATCGGTCCTCGCCGTACAGGATCATGGAATGCGAGCAGTCCAGCATCAGCACCGTCGCGCACGACGACTGGTACTCGCACTGGTGTACTTGCAGATCGCTGTATTCCAGGTTGAGCGGCACCTGCGCGCCTTCCCGCTGGATCGCCGCCGACAGCGTTGCCGTGATGTCCAGGTTCAAGGTGTCGCCGAATTCATAAGTCTTGACCGCGCCGCTGGCTTCCACGCCGGTGGCCAGGTCGCGCGTATCGTGCCGCCCGAAGCTCGATTTCCCCAGCGACCCCAGCAGGTCGCGCAAGGTGCGGTAGCCGAGAAAGTCCAGGCTCTTGTCGGTGATTTCGAATTTCGCCTGCGCCTGGTTCTGCCCCACCTGTCCGCCCACCGACGACTGCTGCGACGGGTCCTGCGGCTGATCGATGGAAATGTAATCCTCCTGCTCCATGCGCTCGATCAGCTTCTCGATCAGCTCATCCAGCTTGCCTTCCATCTGCATCTGCTGGAGCTGTTCCTGCAGTTCATCCATCATCCCGCTGTTCATCAGCGCGTCCTCGATGGCGCGGCGCAGCTCGTCCGGCGTCTTCTCCGGGTCGCGCATTTCCATGAACCCGTAGGAATCCTGAAACCCGCTTTGCAGCAGGTAATCCGAGAGCGCGCTGAGCAGGTCTTCCATGCTCATCTCGCCCGCCGGATCGGGCACGTATTTGGTGTAGGTAACGCGCTTCATACGATCATCAAGTGCTTCATACGACCACTGAACGGTAGACGACCACTGAACGGGAAGGGCACGGCTTTAGCCGTGCCGCAAAAGGCTACTCACTCGATGTCATTCCGAGCGGGCTTTAGCCCGCGAGGAATCTCGGTTTTCTGTAAGAGCATCTCGGCCTATGGTCGCGCCTTTGCCATTGCGCCTAACGCCCAAAACCGAAAACCGAAAACCTTCCCCCTAATTAAACGGTCTCCTGTTCCTGGACGGTGGCTCTTCTCCCCGCATCCCGCTCGCCTCCGCCCTCCGCGGCTGCTTTTCGCCGGCGGTAAACAAACGTTCTTCGTTTCGCCCAATGCGCTTGTGCGCGTACAGGCCTTCCAACAGGAATTCCGCCGCCGAAACCTGCATTTCCGCCGGATCGCGCGGGTTCACGCCCACCGCGCCCAGTTGTTCCAGCAGTCCCTGGATGCCTTTGACCTCTTCCAGCAGCTTGACCGCCGGCGTTCCGTCCTGGATCTTGATGTTCCCGCCGAGATCGAACCACTGCACGATCTGCTGCATGTTGGCGCCGTGGAAATACTGGTCGTAGGTGTTGGCGATGGCGGTGCGGATCAGCTCCCGTCCCACGTTATCCGCTCCCTTGACCTCGCCCTCGTACTCCAGTTCCAGCTTGCCGGTGATTGCCGGCATGGCGGCGTAAATGTCGCCGATGCGCGGCACCACGGTCTCCTCGCCGTGCAGAATCGCGCGCCGCTCGGCGTTGGAGATCACGTTTTCCATGCAGCTGATCGGCAGCCGCTGGCTGACTCCGCTGCGCTTGTCGATCTTCTTGTCCTCGCGCGCCACAAACGCAATCCGCTCGATCACTTCGCGCACGTATTTCGGCGGGTGCAGCTTGTAACCGTCGCGCTGCGCCCAGGCTTCCTGCGTTGTGATCGTGATTCCTTCCTCCACCGTCGCCGGGTAGTGAGTGCGAATCTCCGACCCAATGCGGTCTTTCAGCGGGGTAATGATCTTCCCGCGCGCCGTGTAGTCCTCCGGATTGGCGCTGAACACCAGCGCCACATCCAGCGGCAGGCGGATCGGATAGCCCTTAATCTGCACGTCGCCTTCCTGCATGATGTTGAACAACCCGACCTGGATTTTTCCCGCCAGGTCGGGCAATTCGTTGATCGCAAAGATGCCGCGGTTCGCCCTCGGTAGCAGTCCGTAGTGCACCGTCAGCTCGCTCGAGAGCTCGTGCCCGCTCTTGGCCGCCTTGATCGGGTCGATGTCGCCGATCAGGTCTGCGATGGTCACATCCGGCGTCGCCAGCTTCTCCACGTACCGCGCCTCGGGCGCCAGCCACGCCACCGGCGTCTCCTCGCCCTTGTCGGCAATCAACTCGCGGCAGCGCCGGCAGATCGGCTGGTAGGGGTTGTCGTGGATCTCGCACCCGGCAACATACGGCATGTTCGGGTCGAGCAGGGAAGTGAGCGCCCTCAGGATCCGGCTCTTCGCCTGCCCGCGCAGGCCGAGCAGGATGAAGTTGTGACGCGACAGAATCGCGTTCACGATCTGCGGCACTACCGTGTCGTCGTAGCCCACGATGCCGGGAAACAAAGTCTCGCCCTGCCGCAGGCGCGCAATCAGGTTCTCGCGCAGTTCGTCTTTCACGCGGCGGCGGTTCAGGCGCGGTTCGGAAAAGGGCGACTGGCGGAGCTGTCCGAGCGTCCGGGGAAGATTCATCGCAGTAGGAAACCTCTCTGGGGGAACATCCTCACTTGCGCCGATTATACGCCCGCCACATCACACCCCAATGTGATGCCGAAACCGGGCTCTGGATGCGGGATTGCAAGCTTGTGGCGCGGGTCGTGTGGCACGGGTCTTTGACCCGTGGTATCCCTTTAAGCCTTGTCATCCTGAGCGAGGCGTCGCCGCGACGCCGAGTCGAAGGACCCCTACTCGCTCGATCACCTGCGCCCATAGAACCGTCTTCAATACACAAACGTAGGTCCCGGCGCCTCAACCTTCGATCTTCAATGCTTCGTGTCCTGCCCACCCTTCTTCTTGAACTGCATCTGGAGCCCGAGATAGCCGACCAACTGCGGCTGTCCGCTTTGCGCTCCCCGGAAGCTCCGGCCGGCCATGAAAATCAGCAGCACCGGTCCACCGATGCGCCACCGTCCACCGCCGCCGATCGTGCTCTCGTGATAGTCGCCTCCCACCTCACCGGTGTTGTATTCCTCGGCAAGCAGCTCGAGCCGGCTCCTCACTTGGTGTCCCACCGCAATGCCCGCGATCCACACGTCGGGTCCGTGTTGTGTGATCCAGTAACCGGCCTCGGGATTCACTTGGACCGGTCCCACTCGCTTCGACACCTCGATTGGCAACAGAAATCTCTGTCCGCGGTCGACCAGCCCTTTTCGCACCGACGCCGTCGGATTGTTGAACTCGAATCTTGGGTACGTTGAGATCTCGAACCCGCGCTTTTCATCCTCGTAAAAACGCCACTTCACTGCCACACCGGAATTGCCCAGCCCATTCTGCGTGGGACTGCTGTCGGTGCCGCGTACCACCCAGGGAATTTCAAAGTTGAGTTGCACGCGGTCGCCGGCGCCGTAGTTGATGTCCAGCTCCGGAGTTTCGAACTGGCGCTCGCTCATACGCCGATCGGTGGTCAGCCCGATGTTGATTTCCCAATTCCGGTTGCCGGGAGTTCCCGGATCGTCGGTGCGCATTGGTGGTCCGCCCTGAGCTGACGCTAGCGGCGGGAGCGCCACCGCAGCCAGCACTGCCACGAAAGCGAGGCGGCCGGCGTATCTGGCCAATCGCGCGACAACCCGAGTCCGCATTATTTTCCTACCACCACCAGCTCAAAGCTGCCCGGCGCCATCGTTGGACGCTGCCCCGGCGCCGCCGGCGGCTGCATCTTGGCCGCGGGAATAAAGAGCTGATGCGTTTTCTCGTCGAGCGCAATCGTCCGCCCGCTCACCTGCGTCGCCACGGTCTCTACCGCTTCGAACTTTCCCGGCGCGGTTTCCCCGACCACCGTCACCGTCCCATCGCGGCCATTGGCGGCAAATGCAAGCCCGGCCGCAGGATCGAATTCCGTTCCATCGCAGCCGGCGCCGATCGGCACCGACGCCAGCAACTTTCCATTCTTCGCGTCCACCACGGCCATCACTTTGTTGCCCGAGCATCCGGCAAACAGCCGCCCCTTCTTGCGATCGATCGCCAGGCCCGTCGGCGCCTCGCACGGCGCCAGCGGCCATTCGCTGGTGACTTTCATCGCCTTGGCATCAATCACCGCCACCGTTCCCTTGTCTTCGATGTTGACGAAAACGTGCTTGTGTCCGTCGTATGCCGCGAATTCCGGTTTGCCCGAAACCGGGATGGTCGCCAGCACCTTCAGCGAAGCGGCGTCAATCACGGTCACGTTCTTGCTGCGCCCGTTGAAGGCGAAGACGCGCTTGGTTCCGGGCTCGTACAGAATGGCATCCGGATTCTCGCCCGCCGCCACCGTGCCCGTCGCCTTCAGCGTCTTCAAGTCAACGACGACGACATTGTTGGCGCGTCCCGCGCTGATGAATCCCTTGTTCAACTCCGGCGCCAGCGCGATGCCGTGCACGCCCGGCGTGTCGGTGATTTCGGCGGCGAGGGTGCCCGAATCCGCGTCCACCACCATCATGCGCGTCCCGCGCGACACGTACACGCGGCGCGCCGCGCTGTCTACCGTGAGGTAGTCCCAACCTCCATCACCGCCAAGCGCGATGTGCTTCACCACTTTGTACTGCGGCGCCGGCGGTGCGGCCAGCGCCAGCAGCGCAACTCCGCACAACGCCAGCAACCAAATCCTGCTAATCAGGCGAATGAACATGATGACCTCCGGTCGAACAGGATACCGGAAATTGCCGTTCGCGACGTGCTTTCCGGTTCAGCCACCGAGCGACAACTGACCGCCGACAACCATGAGTGTCGTTTAGGGTTTGTCATTCCGACCCTGAGCGAGCGCAGCGAGTCGAAGGGGAGGAATCTGCTTTTGCCGTCGACCGTAGACCATTGGCCGCCGACCGTTTCCCCGCAACTTTTCCGGCCAATTAGCGTTTAATTAACTAAACGGTTAGTTAGATGTGGCGCGGGCGCCCTCGCCTGCGTTTGGGAGGTGAAACCTATGTACGGCACAACGAAATTTGCGGCGCTGCTCCTGGCCGCCTCGATGGCCCTGGGCGGGCTCGCCCTGGCCGATACCGGCCGCGACTCCGAAATCCAGGCCCGCCTCAGCGCGCAGTTGGCGCAGAAATCCGAGTTCAAGGACGTCCACGCCACCACCCAGGACGGCATTGTCACGCTCCAGGGCACGGTGGACTCCTACCGGCACAAGCTCGACGCCGAGAAGAAGGCGCGCAAGCAGGACCACGTTGCCGGCGTGCGCGACCTGGTCACGGTCGCGGGACCGGAAGTGTCCGACATCGCGCTGCGCGACAAGCTGGCCAAGAAGCTGGCGTATGACCGCGTCGGCCACGGCAACGTATTCGATCTTCTGACCGTCGGCGTCAGCAACGGCGTAGCCACCGTCGGCGGCGAAGTGCACGAACCGTTCGCGCACGGGTCCGCCATCGAAGCAGTGGTCAACACGGCAGGCGTGAAGGGCGTGGTGGACAACGTCAAGGTCGCGCCGACGTCGTTCTATGACGACGAGCTGCGCATCCGCCTGGCGCGCGCCATTTACCGCTCTCCTGGTCTGTGGCGCTACGGCATGGATCCGCAGGCGCCCATCCGCATCGTGGTGGACAACGGCCACGTCGGCTTGTACGGCCTGGTCGACAATGAATCCGACCGCACGCTGGCGTTCCTCCGCGCGAGCGGCGTGGCTGGAGCGTTCTCGGTGGAGAATCATTTGCTGACGTCGAAAGAAGCGGCTCGCTGAATCGGACTGCGCGGTGTTGCGTCCAACGGAATCCGGGGCACTGCGCCCCGGACTCATTAAGCCCGAGTGCTTAGCGTATACAGCCTGCCAACGCACCTTAACGATTTCCATGTTGGTGATCAATCTACGCCGATGTAAACTCCCCCCGGTCAAATCTGCATGCCAGACGCCGTCGGTACCGAAAAGACTCAAATTGAGATCCCGTACGGGATTGTCGAATACACCGCCGTCTTCAAGCGACCGATTTTCTCCGCGTGGGCGAATCTTGCCGGATTTTCGGCTGTCGTGTTGGACGCGTTGTCACCTTACGGATTCACAATAGACGGGATGGAGGCCAAGACCCATTCAGAGAAGCTCACCGAGAATGCGATCGTATTTCGTCATCCGACCGCGCCAGTTGTTACGTTTAGCGTTGGCCTAGCAAAAACAACTGTTATGGCAGAGAACCTGGATTGGGCTGAAGCTGAACAGTTCTTAGCAACCGCGACGGCCGGTCTTGAGGCTTTGAAGCAAGCTGCGAATCCGGATATCCAATCACAGCACGTAGCACTGGGAATCCATGTGCAACTCAAGACAAAGTCCCGCAAAGAAGTTACGGCTCCGTTGCTGGGCCCAGCGGCATTTGACCTCCTGGACGGAGACATTCAGTCACAGGGCATTATCTTGCAACGGCAAAAATGCAGCATCATAATCGATGCGTCTCTCGCGTACGCGAATGGTCTGTTTATCAGGATATTGCGGGAGCACGCACCGGATGCCAGTTTGCCCGACATAGCGGGCGTCCTCCGCAAAGATGAAGAGCACGTCTTTCAAGTCTTAGGACTTGAAGGGAATCTATGAGTGCAGCACAGCAACTCCCGTCATATTTAGAGCAGCCTGCGGGTGCCCCGGCAAGAGAGGTGCCTGTCCAGTCGAGGTATGCAGGCTGGCTACAGCCCCGGGTCGGTGCGACAAAGAAACCGCCATATTCAGCCGAACTCGACTGGCGCGGGCTGAATCGCGAAGTTTTGCCAGAAGTCGTCATTACTGGATTACAGGCTACATACGTCATCGAAAACCGGCGCAGCGTTGCTGAGTTCATTGCAGAGAACCGCGCGTTACGCAAGCTCTTGCTCGAAGCACCCGATGCTATTGATCGCGAATTCGGCCGCGACTCAGTCAAGACCCTCACCGTACTGGAAGACGATGAAGGGTCTCGCCAACTGTTTTGCTTAATTATGGTTCCTGGTGAAATGGATGAAGCGCGTCGAGCGCTCAGGTCCTTCGACCTGCACTGGTGGTTGGACCGTTCTTCGCACGTGCCCGGAAAGTTGAACTTCGATTTCGAACTAGTCTGATGCCCTTTGATTGGAACAACTTTCTAGTACTCGCCGAAGAACTCGCCACGAAACCGGATGAGGCATCCAAAAGGACTGCAATCAGCCGGGCGTATTATTGCGTGTTCAATATCGCGTTCGCTCGCGCTGAGCACACAGCGGGCCCTTCCCCGGGCTCTGAGCCCTTTCACACCTGGTGCTGGAATAAGTACGACAACACGCCTGACCATAGTTGCAAACAGATTGCTGCGGACGGTCAGAGGATGAAGCGTAGACGAGTCAGGGCCGACTACAAACCCGCCGATATTCACCGTATCGACGACGAAGTGCGGCGCATGCTGCAGGAAGCTCGTCAACTGCGTACAGATCTTGCCAAATTGAATCCACGATACCCTCTACCATGACGGTCAAAGCACGCACGTCAGCAATGCAGTAAAAGCAGCTTAGTTCTTCTTGGCAGGGGTCGGTGACGGTGTGGGGCGCGTCAAAGGCTTCGGCTGCGGCTTGGGGCCAGGTGCCCCACCGCCGCTCTTGCGTAAGGTAGAGACTTGCTTGTTCGCCATGAATCCTCCGCTACGTTTCAAGTATCTCGTTTTTCAACCTCAAATTGAGTTCCGCTTGCGTCCGCTTTTCGAGGCTCTTGCTCCGGAGAATATCGTTGGGTAATAACTTAACGTGCTCAGAGTATCGTCTCCGATATTCAATGAACTGCTCTGTAAACGGACCTACGTCGAATTCGGAATCAACGCGCATGCGATACCTAAACGTCTCTAGGTCCGTGCGCAAACCCGCGAAACGCGTTTTGTTCTCGGCTTGCATCTTCAGCCGACCAGGGATACCCAGCGCACTGTGCACAATTGAAAGAACGGCTGCAACCCCAGAAAGGACAAGCCAAAGAGCCTTATAGCCGGGTTGAGCCCACAATGTCCACCCCGATACGGCAGAGCCTACTGCCGTCAGCGCGACTAGCGATTTCGTAACGTCATCGACATACCCCCATCGCGTCATCAGGGCGTCAGCCGTCAACTCCTCGAAGAACGCGTCATAGTAAGTCTCGAACGCTGCTTCCCAAAGACTCTCGCGTGATTGTTCAACGGCAGGGGCGGACATTGTTGGTAGTTTAGACGATGGCGAAGTCTCGCACTCAACACCGTTGCCTGTCCAGTGTGTCGCACACATTGGTCACGCATATCACATACGTCCACAGCCGCGTGCCCCACCCGTAGCCTGCCCTGAGCGAAGCCGAAGGACGGTTTTCATTGGGTGGGCGATAGGGCCTCGTACCGTCCTTGCGGGACTCCGACATTTTTCCGCCAAACCTCCCGGGACTTACGTCCCGGGCTATGAACTGTCGTCCCTGCGGGACTCGAACCATCGAATTGAACACCTACCCAGGACTTCCGTCTGAGGCTACTAATATGTCGCCAAGCGGGACTCCAGCCCGCGCAGCGGGCGAAAGAAAGTAGCCCCGGGCGTGAGCCCGGGGTAGGGTCACAACAAAAGCACTTCCGCCCTGCCGGAGGCATGCGCGCAGCCGCTTGCGGCGGAGCGCAACAAAAAGACAATTTCCTTCGAACTTCTCGTGGGCCGGGGCACACCTTCACCATCAAAGCCTGCGCCGACGCCCACTCCGAGGGACTGCGGACAGCTTGGTGGCGATCCGGCAGGGTAGGGGTCCTTCGACTCGGGCGTGCGCCCTCGCTCAGGATGACAACCCTTAGCAACGTACTAGCCCCCAGCCCCCAGCTGCTAGCCCCTACGCGGGCACCGCGCAGGCGGCGGAGATCTCGTCCAGGATGCGGCGGGCGGCGGCGGAGGGGTCGGAAGAAGCCGTAATAGGTCGTCCCACGACTATATGGCTGGCGCCGGCGGTGATGGCCTCAGTGGGGGTGGCGGAGCGCTCCTGGTCTTGCTGAGCGGTTCCGGCGGGTCGGATGCCGGGCGTAACAATGACGAAGCCGGGGCCGAGTTCGCGGCGGATCTCGCGGACCTCGCGGGCCGAGGTCACTACGCCGTCGCAGCCTGCCGTACGGGCCAGGGCAGCGAGTCGGAGGGCCTGGTCAGCTACGCTGCCCGAAAAGCCGATTTCCTGGAGGTCTTCGTCGTTAAGGCTGGTGAGGACGGTCACGGCCAGGATGAGCGGTCGGGACGGGGAATGTACCTCAGGGGCTAAAGCCCCCTTATTCTTGCCGCCGGAATCAGCAGGGCTAAAGCCCTGCTCCACCCGGCTGAAGCCCTGCTCGACCCGGTTGGCCGGATTGAAATCCGCCCCGACACTCGCGGCTGCTTCGACAGCGGCCTTCAGCATTTTGAGCCCGCCGGAGGCATGGACGGTCAGCATACGGACGCCGAGCTGGGCAGCCTGGCGGACGGCGCCGGCGACGGTATTGGGGATGTCGTGGTACTTGAGGTCGAGAAAGACGTCACGGCCGGAGGCCCGCAGGTCGCGGACGACCTGTGGGCCTTCGGCCGTGAATAACTGCTTGCCTACCTTATAAATCTGGGCCGAGTCGCCGATCGCTGCCACGATTCTACGTGCCTCGGGGGCATTGGGAACGTCAAGGGCAACGATCAGGCGCTCACGGGCGTCAGGCATGCCGTCAGTTTATGGCAAAAAGGCGCTGGATTGGGCGATTTCCTGCGCTGGCTCCAGAATATCGAGCCTTACGGGCTCCAAGCCCGGGCCGCTAAGCCCGATCATGCGAGCCGCCCCGTAGGACAGGTCGATGATCCGGGACTTGGGCAGGGGGCCGCGGTCATTGACCCGGACAACGACCGATTCGCCGTTCTTCAGGTTGGTGATCTGGACCATGGTGCCCAGGGGCAGTTGCCGGTGAGCCGCGGTGAACTGATACATATCAAAGGGTTCGCCGCTGGCGGTAGCCTTACCGTGGAAGTAGTGTCCGTACCAGGAGGCGGTGCCTACCTGATAGGGCTTCCCATGGTTCGGCTGTGGTCTGGAGGCGGTGCTACTCTGAACGTACTCTGCGGGGTGCGTCTTGTTCCGGGATGCCGCCTCCAGGCCGGTGATCAAAACTATGACCACCAGGATGTTGGACAGTACTCGTCGCATTGTCACCTCGTGCGTTCTATAGTCGTCCCTTCCCCGAGAAACGAATGTGTAAGGCTAGCAGACCAGGGGGGAATGTCAACCCGGGGGCTGGCAAGCCGGGCTTTGGAGTTCCCGTTTTGAGACAAGGCGGCGGCGACGAAGCGGCGGGCGCAGGAGGACTGCGGGAAGTGTACTAGTCTGATTCCCCCTGCTGTCTAGCACTTAGAAGCGCGGTTTTGAGGGGGTAGTTGACTCGATTAGAGCCTTTCTTGGGACGTATCAACTTGATACGCGTGTTGGGGCTATGACCTTCGTGTAGACTCCAGCCATGCTAGAGACAAGGCCAACGGTGCTAAGCATAGCCGGATTCGACCCGTCGTCGGGGGCGGGAGTCACGGCCGATATCAAGACCATTGCCGCCCATGGGTGCTATGGGGTGACGTGCATAACGGCGCTGACGGTGCAGTCCACCCAGGGAGTGCGTCGGGTGCAGGCGGTGGCGGGGAAGCTGGTCGCGGAGACCCTGGAAGAGCTGGCGTTCGATGTGGCGCTGGCGGCGGTCAGGATCGGGATGCTGGGATCAGCCGAGGCGGCGGAGGCGGTGGCGCAGTTTCTGGAGCGCACCCAGTTGCGGAACGTGGTGCTGGACCCGGTTTTGAAGTCGTCGTCGGGGACGGATTTGCTGGATCAGCGGGGAATCGAGGTAGTGCGGACCAAGCTCATCCAACTGGCGGACGTGGTCACCCCGAATATGGAGGAAGCGGCAGCGCTGACCGGAATGAAGGTGGAGAGCCTGTTTGGGATGAAAAAAGCGGCGGCGAAGCTGCATGAAATGGGAGCACGGGCGGTAGTCATTACCGGCGGGCACCTGAAGGCGCCGGTGGATTTGCTGAGCGTCGGCCGAAAGCAGATGGAGTTTGCGGGGAAGAAGATCGAGTCGAACTCAACCCACGGCACCGGCTGCGCGTTTGCAACGTCGCTGGCGTGTAACCTGGCACGCGGAATTGATCTGAAGGATTCAGTGCGGGCGGCGGGGCAGTATGTGCGCCGGGCGATCGCGCGGGCGTATCCGGTGGGCCGGGGCAAGGGGCCAATCAATCATCTGTACGGGATGAGAGAAGCGTGAGAGTTGGAATTACCAGCGCACGAGGCTAGCGCGCGTCGGCTTTCTTCAGCAGGATGCCGGCAAGGAACGCGGCAGCGCCCGCCAGCAGCCACTCGATGCGCCAGATCTGCACGGCCTGCCAGTCCTGGAAAGTCGCGGCGGTAAACATGAATCCGAGGCCGATGGCGGCCAGAATGCACCCGATGCCGGCGATGAAGGCGATCAGGGAACCGAGGGACAGGCCCAGGCCTTCACGAATGCGGGTGAAATCCAGAATCTGGGCCCAGCGGCTGGCCGTGCCGGAGCCGGCTAACGATTCGCGCTCGGAGCCGCAGACATGGCAGAACCGGGACCCCATGATGAATTCGGTGCCGCACTGCGCACAGATAAGCTGTCCGCCCATGCTGGGCGGCGCTTCCATGGCGTGCGAGGGCTGAGCCGGTGGGCGCCAATACTCGTGTTCGACGTTGTGTACTGCTTCTGACATCACATCCTCCATCCCCAACTAATTTGCTGGCAACTGACGCACCAAAGTGGCAGGTCAGGAAACTGCTGTTTATCAATGAGCTACGAGAGCGCTGCGACCGGGAAAGCATGGCGCTCAGGCAGAATTTACGCGGAGGTCGCAAGGAGTACCGAGTAGAAAAGCAGTTGTCAGTTGTCAGCGGTCAGCCCGACGCTAGACGCCAGCAACTTTTGGCCGGAGACGGCCATCAGGTAAACTGCGCAAGGCCACGGCTATGAGACTTTGTTGGCGCCCATGCGGCGCTCGCGATATCGGGGGCAAGATATGCATGATCGCCATTATTCTGCTGGTCACGGCGGGCGCGGCACGGGCCGGCAGCGCGCCCTCGGGCATCGCCAACCTGAAATTCCGGCCTGACGACGCCAACACCCGCAGCGGCTTCGAACACCTCTACAACCTGGAATATGACCAGGCGGTGCGCGAGTTCGAGCTGGCGTTAAAGGCGCGCCCGGACGACCCGTTTACCACCAATCACCTGTTGTCCGGGGTACTGTTCCGCGAACTGTACCGGATTGGGGCGCTGGACACCGAGCTGTACGCCAAGAACGGATTTCTCACCAGCAAGCAATTTCCCATTGACCCGAAAATCCAGGCGCAGATCAAGGGGCTGATCGAGCGGGCGTTCCAACTGGAAGAGGCGCGGCTGAAGGCCAATCCGAACGACGTGGAAGCGCAGTACGCGCGCGGCGTGACGCGGGCGACGCGCGCCCTCTACATCGGGCTGGTGGAGAAGGCGTGGTTCGCGGCGCTGCGGAGCGCAGTGGGGGCGCGACGCGATCACGAGCGCGTGCTGGAGCTGGACCCCAAGTTCGCCGACGCCAAGATGGTGGTCGGGATCCACAATTACGTGATCGGCAGCGTTAATTTTGCGGTCAAGGTGGCGGCCTCGATCGTGGGGCTGAGCGGCAGCAAGAGCAGGGGAATCGAGTACCTGTACGCGGCCGGGCAGGGCGGCGGAGAGACGTCGGTGGACGCGCGCATCGCGCTGTCGTTGTTCTTGCGGCGCGAGCAGAGATATCCGGAAGCGCTGAAACTGGTGGGGCAACTGGAGACGGAGTTCCCGCGGAATTTTCTTTTCCGCCTGGAAAACGCCAACCTGATGAATGCGGCCGGGCATGGAGCGGAATCTGTGGCCGCCTACCGCAAGCTGCTGGACGACAACAAGGCGGGGATGTTTGCCGAGTCGAGGATGGAGATGGCCTACTACGGCATGGGCGAGGCACTGCGCGGGCGACGCGATTTTCGGGGCGCGGCCGAGGCCTACGACACGGTGCAGGAATACAAGGCTGCCGATCCCGATCTGCGGCAGCGCGCGGAATTGGCGGCGGGTGAGATGTACGACCTCCTGCACAGCCGCGACCAGGCAGTGCAGCGCTACCAGGCGGCGATCGCGGTGGCGGGAGATCCGGAACGGGCGGAGCTGGCGCGGAAAAGAATCAAGCAGCCGTATAGAGAATAGGCGGCAGTCGCCAGGCGCCAGGCGCCAGGCGGCAGGCGTGAGGCGCTCGAATTCGTTTTCCCAGAAGACTTTCGGAATTGGTTGTTGCTGACGACTGAAGACTGACGACTGAAGACTCCTTGGAACCTTTGGCCCTGCGGCGGCGTATCCTTAATAGAGGGAAAGTTCGGGGAGCACGCCATGTACTGCAACTATTGCGGCAAAGTGATTCAGGATGACGCCAATGTCTGCGCCTACTGCGGCAAACGCGTGGGCGCGGTGGTGGCGCGGCGGAAACTGGTGCGGCCGAGAACGGGCCGTAAGATCGCCGGAGTGTGCGCCGGGTTCGCGGAATATTTCGATCTCGACGTGACGCTGATTCGGCTGGTGTGGCTGATCGCGGGCATTCTGATGCTGCCGTTCTGGGTGATCGGATACATTGTGGCGTGGATCGTGGTTCCGGATCAGCCGGAGATGGTCGCGATCGTGCCGGCGGGAGCGCCGGTGTCGCCGCAGCACAGTTGATCCAAATGATAAACACAGAGACACAGAGGCACAGAGATACACAGATACGCATGAGATAAACTGAGGCGCTCTGTGACTCTGTGTCTCTGTGTTGGGTTTTGAATGCCTCAGTTACGCGATTTCGCAACTCCACGCACCACCTTGCACGAGTGACACACTCCTCATCCATGCGCGTACGCAGCTCCGACACCGAAATTGCTTACCAGGTGATGGGCGAGGGCCCGGACTTGGTCCTGCTGCATCCTTTTCCCGCTCATCATGGAGTATGGGCGCCGGCGGCGGCGTTGCTGGAGTCGCGCTACCGGCTGGTACTGCCGGACCTGCGCGGGCACGGCGAGTCGGGCGTGGGCGAAGGGCCAGCGACCATGGAGAAGCATGCCGCCGATCTCGCGCGCCTGCTCGATGACGCCGGGATCCGCAAGGCGGTGTTCGCCGGCGAATCCATCGGGGGTTACATCCTGTTTGAATTCTGGCGGCGGCATCGCGAACGAGTCTCGGCGCTGATTCTGTGCAACACCAAAGCCGGCGCGGACAACGACGAAGCGCGCGCCAACCGGTTGCGATCGGCCGAGGACGTGGAAAAACGCGGCGTCGAGCCGTTCATTGAAAGCATGATTCCGAAGCTGCTCGGGCAGACCATGCGCACTAATCGCCCGGACCTGGCAGAGACGGCGCGCGCGATGATGATGAAGATGACGCCCGCCGGTGTGGCAGCGGGGCAGCGCGGCATGGCGGCGCGTCCGGATTCGGTCGAGACGCTGGCCACGATTGATGTTCCCACGCTGCTGATTACCGGCGATGAAGACGTCATCACGGGCGTTAACGAGGCCGAGCCGATGCAGCGGCATATTCGCGGCAGCACCATGACGGTGATTCCGCGCGCCGGGCACTACGCCGTCTTCGAGCAGCATGAGGAAACGGCGAGGATTATGCGGCAATTTCTGGATTCGATTGCGACGTGAATTGCGGAATTGCGGAATTGTCATTGAATAGCAATTCGGCAATTCCGCAGTCCGGCAATTCGGCAATGTTAGAATTCCCCCCATCATGGTTGAAGCCTTTCTAGTTCCCGAAAACACCACGGTTACCGCCAAGGGCGACGGCGCCGCCGTGGACATTAGTGCGGCGCAAAGCCGCGTCTTCCTGCTGACGCTAAACATCATCAACGTGATCGAGCAGGAGTCGCTCGATCTCGGCATTTTCGGCTCCAGCGACGGCGCCATCTGGGACGCCAAGGCGCTGGGCGCGTTCCCGCAAAAGTTTTACCGCGGGCAGCACCCGCTGCTGCTCGATCTGACGCAGCAGGCGGAGGTCAAATTCCTGCGCGCGCATTGGGAAGTGAACCGCTGGGGACGCGGCGCGGAGACGCCGATGTTCGAGTTCGCGGTGGCGGTAAGAGAAGTCCCGGCGAACGTGTTGCGGGAGACCGCCGGCGTGAAATCCTGATGCCAGGGTGCGGCGGCAGGCAACTCGCGTGACCACGGGCGCGAGTGGCAGCACGATGAAAAACGAAAATCCAGTGATCGTCCGTCCGGCGCGCAACATCCGCGGCAGCGTGGCCCCGCCCGGCGACAAGTCCATTTCCCACCGCTACGCCATGCTGGGAGCAATCGCCCGGGGACACACGCGTCTGAAAAACTTTTCCTCGGGTGCCGACTGCGCCAGCACGCTGGCTTGCATGGCAGCGCTGGGCGCGGGCATTGAGCGCGGCGCCGATGGCGCGGTCGAGATCGACGGCGGCGCGCTGCGCCAGCCCAGCCAGGCGCTGGACTGCGGGAATTCCGGCTCCACCATGCGCATGCTGGCCGGCATTTTGGCCGGGCAGGAGTTCACCACCGAAATGGTGGGCGACGAATCGCTGTCGCGCCGGCCGATGCGCCGCGTGATCGAACCGCTGCAACGAATGGGCGCGCGCATCGAATCGCACGATGGCTGCGCGCCGCTGCGGATTCATGGCGGCCACTTGCATGCGATCGAATACAAAACGCCGGTAGCCAGCGCGCAGGTGAAGTCCGCCGTGCTGCTCGCGGGTTTGTTTGCCGAAGGCGAAACCTGGGTCGAGGAGCCGCTGCCGACGCGGGATCACACCGAAGTGGCGCTCGAGGCATTCGGCGCGAAGCTGCGGCGAGCGGAGAATCGCGCCGGCATCACCGGCGGGCAACGGCTGGCGGCGATCGAGGCGGAAGTTCCCGGCGATCTTTCCTCGGCCGCATTCTTTCTGTGCGCGGCGGCGCTGTTTCCGGAATCGGACTTGATAGTGGAGCACGCGCTGCTGAACCCGACGCGCACGGCGGTGATAGACGTGCTCAACCTGCTGGGCCTGCGAACGCTGCTGCTGGATGCCGAAGACCGCCACGGGGAACTGAGCGGCACGATTCGCGCGCTGGGCGGCCGATTGCGCGGCACCATCATTGACGGAGCGGACACGGCGGCGCTGATCGACGAGTTGCCGGTGCTGGCCGCGATCGGCCCTTACACCGAAGATGGCATCGAGATCCGCGACGCGCGCGAGTTGCGGGTCAAGGAAAGCGACCGCATCGCCGCCGTGGCCTGCAATCTGCGCGCCATGGGCGCTCGCGTCGAGGAGCGCGAAGACGGACTGCTGGTGCCCGGCGGACAAACCCTGCATGGCGCGGAGATCGAGTCGCACGGCGACCATCGCATCGCCATGGCGTTCGCCATCGCCGCCTTGCGAGCCGAGGGAGAGACCGTCATTCACGGGGCGGAATCGGCGCGCATCTCGTATCCGGAGTTTTTCGAAGCGCTGGAGCGGATCGCCGAGCGCTAGCCGGAGGCGCTGCTGCCGGCGCCCGCCTTGCCGCGAAATGTTTCTGCTAGACTGATACCAACGTGGGCGCGTAGCTCAGTTGGTAGAGCAATGCCCTTTTAAGTTGTGGCGAAACAGAAAACAAAGGCAGTTACGGTGACTGGCAGGAACGCGAAGTGACGGCCAATCACTACCGATCACAACAACTGTTCCCACGGTTGTTCCCACGAAACGTACCCTCAAAATTGCGACAGGTTGGCCCCTGAAGCACCCTCGAATTCTAGACGTTCTCTGGCCCGATCATCTTGATCGAGGCGGAACTCCTCCCCACCTCTCTTGGAAGCCCCTACAGGCTTTTGCCGGCCCTAGGAAATCACCTCAGAATCGCCCTCAGAAGCACCTATCGCTGCCCGTTCCAATATGTTGAGCAGGAGACTGGCCCAGACCACAGAAAGGGCCGACTTCCTCCCCTCTTTTCAGACCCTCAACAAAGCCCTTACCACGTAGTCACAATGTCTTCAACTCATTGAAAATACAGGAGATGAGCCATGAGAACCTCTAGACTGACACCCCGGACCCCACAAAACTTCCACGACACCGACGCCGTTCACGACGTTGTACGTCGCGCCTACCATGAAACATCGTAACACGATGTATTCACAGCGTTTATGCTGTAATCACAGCGTTTTACAGCGTGTCGTGGTGTGGGTAAACTCGGTCTTGGGAAGGGTATCAAGTAGGTAAAACCACCACGGTGTGACGTGACATAGATCACGACATGATGTGCCGTGGAGTGCAGTAGAGTGGTGGGCACGCTACAACGTACCGGGAGGAAGTGATGGACAAACCGAAAACTAAACCGTATGTCAAGGCAATCGTCATTGTCATCTTCTGCGTTGTGGCGATGGAGGTTCTCGTCTTAACCAACTCCGACAACCTTTCTACCGCCACGTCCACCACGACGCGCCCGCGACAACCGAATGAGAATCTTCAGGTGTCGCAAGTTAAGTGGTTGCACGAAGACGGTTCCGTGTACATCTCTGGTATCGTGACAAACCAGCTCGACAAGCAATACTCCTACGTCGAAGTGGACTACAACCTGTACGACGATCATGGCGTACAGATTGGAACTGCGATGACCAACGTGAACAACCTCGAACCGTTTGGCAAGTGGAGATTCAAAGCAGTCGTCACGGAACGCAATGTACACACTGCCAAGCTGAAGGAAGTCGTCGGTCACTGACGCTGGACAATACACATCCGCCAGTCGAGATGCGCTCAGATTCGATTACAGAGGCTGTTCGGGTGCCATATCTGCGAGTTCATTCCATACCCACAGGCGCGTTGTAGGGCATCCTGACGCGATTAAGATAGAACAGGCTGAACGGTCAGGATGTGATGGGCCAGACTTGCGGCATGCGTCAGGTGTCGTTTCAAAAACCCTATCGAATTTCCAGCCCAGCGGTGACGCAAACAAGGGACTTACTGAGTCGTTCCATTGCGGTACACAAACAGATGTTTCTGAAACGATTTATCTTGACATCTGAGAGCGCAGGGGTAGTATGGGAACTGGAGGCTCACAGTGACTAAAACGGCCCTCTACGCAAGGGTTTCTACTAGGGATAAGGGGCAGGATGTAGAGAACCAACTACGCCAGCTTCGGGAATTCGCTGGGCGTCAGGGCTGGGCCATCGTGTCTGAGTACGTAGACCACTGCTCCGGTAAGCGCAGCGACAGAGAAGCGTTTCAAAAGATGTTCGCTGCTGCCTCCCGTCGTGAATTCGACGTGTTGCTCTTCTGGGATTTATCCCGTCTGTCGAGGGAGGGCGTTTACGAGACGCTACAACACTTGACGCGGCTGAGTGGCTATGGCGTGGCGTTCCGCAGCTACCGGGAAGAGTACCTCGATTCGTGCGGACTCTTTAAAGACGCGATCATCGGCATCTTGGCTGCGCTGGCCAAACAGGAGCGTGTGCGCCTGTCTGAGAGGGTTGTGGCTGGATTGCAACGCGCCAGAGCACAGGGCCGCGTCGGTGGCCGTCCCAAGGCGACGAACGACAAGATGCGCGAACGGATTCTGGAGATGAGACGCGATGGTGAGTCGCTGGCGGAGATCGCCGCCGAGTTGGGCGTGTCCAAGCCCACTGTGTACCGCGTCATCGGCAAGGGGAATGGACACCCTGAATTACAGGATTGACGGTGAGTCGCTCAGGCGACGGGGTACGCCGATTGACAATCTGAGCCGTAAGGTAAGAAACCCTGTTGGGAAGACCACCCGCAGCGCCGGGACACGTTCCAGCAGGTCGGTGATGCAGCACCGGGAACACCAGCACATCAAACGCACGCGAGGCGCGTAATGGCGACCATCACACCACGGCAAGCCTGACGGTGATGGCGGCGAGGCGGCTGGAAAAAATAAAACTGCGGCGCAGTTACTGCACAGTGTGCAACGAGATATGAAGCGGGGCTGAGGCTGGTATGCAACCCAGCCCCGCATTCGTCAGTGCCGCGTCAAAACGGGTAGAAGTTTGGAGAACAACCCGTGAGCAGCGCCCGGTTTCCGGCACCACGAACCGTCGTTCGGAGTTCCGAAAATCTCGTCTGCGTGAAACGAATACGTGGCGGGACGGCGTTTACCATCACCGCCACGTATCAACGCCGGCCGTCGTCACGGCGCGTCCCAGCGGGCCACAGGAGCGCCGTAGGAGGCTAATCCGGCGTCACGTCACTGCGGTCGTGGCTTCTGGGCGAGCGCGCAATCACCAGCCGCCCAGAATTTCGTTCAGAATTTAAGCGGGGCTGCTGGTCTTTCGCAGCAGCACCGCGTCAGCGCCGCTTAATCTGCTGCTGCGTCATTGCTAGCCTCTGCCTTCGCTGACTTTCTGGGCGTAGCCTCGATGGTGCGCAACTCATCGAACGCTTCCCAAGAAAGTTGACTGTCCACCTTCTCGTGGAGAAGCTGAACGAACCCCACACCAAACATGGCGAATTGCTTCGCCTTCAGTTCATCGTTCAACCTGTTGAAAGCCTCCATGTTGGGTACACGCAGATGACCGTAATCCTTCACGTTCTTCGCGATGCGCTCACGCTCGATTTGCAGTTCCGTTTGTTTCTTGAGTTCAAAGGCACGCGCTTGCTCCAGTTGCACGCGCTCACGTTCAGCAGCCGCAGCTTCGCGTTGCTTGCGTGCTACAACTTTTTCGATAGCGCGTTCAGAGAACATGCGAGTCTCTGGCGGTCGTATCTCATAGCCGATGGAATTCGGGTGCAAAATCACGCGACCGGGATTTTCTTGCTCGGCTTCGTACACCAGTTGGGATAGGTGATTCTGCTCCCGAAGTTCTTTTTCAACGGCCTTCAGACGCTCGATTTCCAACGTCATAACTCTGGCCTGTTCGATCAGGCGCAGTTCTTCTTTGGGCGTAATTGGCATTTACTTACCCGTCCTGACGGAAGTCTTTTTGGAATTCTCTGCGATAATTCTCGTGATTTCGGCGTCGTTGTTCTGCTGGGCGTTCTGGTGCATGATCTTGGTGAGCCGCGCTGGTAGTGGTTTCTTCACTGTTGGCATTGATGTGCCTCCTTTTTTGCGTTCTGATTGATGCGTTTTACTTCGGCGTTACGCTGCTTGGCGCGACGGCTGAGCTTCCTTAGGTGCGGCGCTGATACCAGTCGCAGGTTCTCACTGTCTTCGAGAATCCGCCTCACGGCGTCCAAATTTTGGGAGATTATTTTTTTTAACAACGGCACGGACATCATGTTTACTTGTTCCTCTTCGCTGGCCGTCTAGATGGGCAGCCCTTCGTTCGACATCCCTTCGATGGTCGCTTTGCTTCGGCCCGATGGCACACGATCAGAAAATCGAGCAGTCGTTCGATTCTTTTTGTCATTCTTCTTCCCTCTCTTCGTGCCATTACCAGCGCCGAAGTTCACGGACTTCTACCGATTCTCCGGCAGAACCGGCGCGTACCCTACTGGCGGGCCGGGCCGGATCGGCGCGGTACGCGCTTTCCTTGTTTTCACTGGGGCTAGCGTTTTCGATGGGCTTCACTTCCTCGTTTTCGATGGTCATCACTTCCTCCCCCACAATGTTGGTTTCAGAATCAAGAAAATCAGTTTTGGAATTTCCCTGTTCTTGTAAATTGGGTTCTTGGATTCCGGGTTCTTGTAATACCGGGTTCTTAGTGTCTCGCCTGGTGAACCCTGACTCGGCTCCCGTGAACCCTGACTTCTGCCTCCGTGAACCTTGACTTTTGGAGTCAGGGTTCATCTGGTGAACCTTGACTTCTGCCTGTGAGTCAGGGTTCATCTGGTGAACCTTGACTTCTGCCTGTTCCCGCATCCTTGCCAGATGTAACTGGTACTGATTGGCCCGGTTCCGTTTCCTGTCTTTGCTGGTGGGTCCACCATGACCACTGACCCAAGTCAGGAACCCCAATTCGCGGAATTTCCGGTTGTACCTTGAGACTGTCGATCTGCTCAGTCCCCGAGTATCCTTGGTGGTAGTCTCATGACTCCGGTAGAACTGCCCGTGAGCGTCGGCACATTTGCAGTAGTACAACAGCAGGTAGCCTTCCAGTTGCGTGAGTCCTTGAATCTTGAAACTGGCATTCATATAGTCAAACGTGGTTGTTGATTTGGAACGAGAACTTTTCAATTGTTTCTCCAGAGAATCCCCACAGGAACGCCGCAAAGTCAGGTCTCTGGTTCCTGACTCCACGACGTTTGGTTGTGGGAAAATTGAACAACTAAAGAAAGCCACGCGGGAGCGTAGCTCGACTTAACAGAGATAGTATAACACATTTCCGGGGTGTGGTCAAGGCCTATAACACGGTCTGTCAAGTTTTGATTCACTTAATTTTACTACCTGGTTAACAGCATGTGCTAATTACCCGTATGCTTACTGTGCACGTTGATTGCCAACTTTATTTTTGTAAAAATTCACTAGTACTGCATGAGTTAATAGGCACGCACTATGCAGTTGAATCTGACCGGGAATTCTGCTAGAATTGATACACTGAAAGAAGTGTCATCCCACTGACACGGCCACGCCCGTGGCCCTTTTATGAATCACCCACAAACGGAGCCGTGGTTGACGTCCCGCGACGTTGCCGCGCTGCTTCACCGCAGCAACAAAACAATAGAACGTGCCGCGAGGCGCGATGAAATTCCCGCTCACAAGAAACTAGGACGCTGGTACTTTCTGGCGTCAGAAATCAACAACTGGATTCGTGGTGATCTTCAGTGTGGCCAACCTGTTCGCACGAACGGAGACTAAATGCGAGCACGGTATCAGCACGGTTGCATCTCCAAAGAACGACGCAAGGCTGGCCCAGCGGTGTGGATTTTCCGCTACCGTGACGGTCAGAAAAAAAATCGGAAGGTGATCCTAGGAACACTGGCGCAACTACCAACGAAAGCGGCAGCGAGAAAAGCCAGTGAACATCTTCGCGTCAACATCAACAACGAGTCATTCTCTCCCCGTACAGTATCGGAGCTTGTGACTCATTACACGGTGAAGGAACTCGCAGAAGACAGCAAGAACAAGAAATCGTTCTCAACCCGCACGGCCTACAAGAGCTATTTCAAGAATCGCATCTTGCCCGCTTGGGGCGAGTATCGACTCTCGGAAGTCAAAACAGTAAAGGTGGAAGAATGGTTGGGAACACTTCCACTGGTGGACGGGAGCAAGGCAAAAATCAGAAACATCATGAGCACACTATTCAGGCACGCAATGCGTCACGAGTGGCTAGGCGGGAACCCGATCACTCTCGTACGCCAGAGCGCGAAACGTGAGCGAGGTCCTGATGTTCTGACAGCGAAGGAAACCAGCGCGTTGCTGGCGGAACTGGAAAACCCTTACCATTTGATGACGCTCACGGCAGCCGTCACAGGGCTGCGGGTTAGTGAACTGCTCGCCTTGAAGTGGCAAGACATTGACTTCGCAGCGGAGGAAATCACCGTCTGTCGCGGGATCGTCTGTCAGGTTGTGGGCCAACCGAAAACAGAAACGAGCACCAAGCCGCTACCGATGAATGACGCTCTGGCCACTGCGCTGTTGGACTGGCGCAAGCAGTCGCCGTACAATCAAAATACGGACTGGGTGTTCGCCTCTGCTGACAAACAGGGAAGGCAACCACTCTGGCCGTCCAGCGCAATGAGCAAGCACATCCGGCCCGCTGCGAAACGGGCAGGAATTGCGAAGCACGTTCGCTGGCACGTTTTCAGACACTCGTTTGCTACGATGCTGAAGGCGAACGGGGAAGATGTGAAAACCACGCAGGAACTGCTGAGACACGCAGACAGCAAAATGACGCTGGATACGTACACTCAAGGCTTAATGCCCCTCAAACGTGAAGCACAGGCGAGGGTTATTTCTCAGTTGTTCCCATGTGTTCCCACGGGGCCGACAGTAGCATCGGCAAGTAGCTGAAAACAAAGCGTGGGCGCGTAGCTCAGTTGGTAGAGCAATGCCCTTTTAAGGCATGGGTCGCAGGTTCGAATCCTGCCGCGCTCACCACTTCATCCCCGCCAGCAACTTCACCGTGCGCCTGACCCGTCCCCAGCATCAGCACTTCGGTCTTGTGCCCATTCCCGTGCCCACCCTGGTTTGAATTCTGCCTGCCATCGATGGCGGAAAATGCGTTCGTTTTGCGCGGTTTCCCTCCTCCGATTTTCCACGAAGTAAAGCGGCCGTCACGCGCAGAAATCAGTCCCGATCACGTAAGCACGTGATCCATGTCATATCCCGTTGCGATACCGAATCCCAAAATAGGCGTGGGCCATGATACGGATCCAGCAATTCGCCAACCAAACCCGTGTCGCTTGCGGCAGTTCGAGCAGAGATGGGGCATTTCGCGATCCGGGTGTGGGACAAGACCCAGTTTGGCGTTCCCGGCTTACACCTGAGGGTTCGTATCGATCGGCTACTTCGGTCGTAAATGACTGCTGTTACAGAGAATTATCGGTTTTGCACTGCGCCGAACCCCCGCCCGGCTATTCGGAGCGGTTCGTGCATATCGCCATTAGCTCTCTGCAAGTTAGCGGTTCCGCCGACAGGTGTCGGCAGGTGAGGCAGCAATGAAAAAGGCCCTGGGGTTTTGTCTTTTTGTCGCGCTGTTCGTCTCTGGGTCATGGGCCCGCAAGCATCCGGTACCGCTGGACGCAAAAACTGATTCCGCGAAATGCCTTGAGTGCCATCAGGATAAGACCAAGGGCGCGGTCGTCCACTCCGCCGTCCCGATGGGCTGCCTGTCGTGCCATGAAGTGCGGATCATCAAGAGCCGGGACAAACAGCACGAGGACATTACTCGGGTAAAACTGATCAAAGCCTCGCCAACCTCGCAATGTCTTAGCTGCCACGAAGACCTGAAGGGGGGCCCTGGAAAATCCAAGACGCACGCGCCGGTAACCCGCAATTGCCTGACCTGCCATGAGGCCCATGTTTCAGCCAACAAGGGTCTGCTGGTGAAAACGGCCGCGGGCGACAAGAAGGAGAATCTCTGCCTCCAGTGCCACGATCAGGGCGTGAATGTTGCCAAGGGCGGCAGCCGCCACGCCGCGCTGGATATGGGCTGCGACTCCTGCCACAGCACCCACAAGATTGGCGCCCCGGACAAGCGCGAAAACCAGTTCCATCTGACCCAAGATTCTCCGGCACTTTGCATTGCCTGCCACGATCCCAAAGAAGACACGCTGAAAAAGGCGCACCACAATCAGCCCATCGACAAGGCCGATTGTTTGACCTGCCACGATCCGCACCAGTCGAACAAGCCGAAGCTGGCGCAGCGCTTCCAGCATGCGCCGTTCGCGTCCGGCGAGTGCGAGACCTGCCATGCGGCCGCCAAGGATGGCAAGGTGGTGCTGACCAACGCCGATAGCCGCGCCCTCTGCGTCACCTGTCACGCCGAGCAGGCCGAGCAGATGCAGAAAGCCACGGTGCAGCACCCCGGAGCGCAGGGCGAGTGCATTGCCTGCCATAGCCCGCACGCCAGCAGGTCAGACCGACTCTTGAGTCCCGACCCGGTAAAGATCTGCGAAAACTGTCACAGCGAGCAAGCCCAACTGCACAAGACCGCCCCGTTCTTGCATCCGGCGGCGTTCCGCGACGGCTGCTTCACCTGCCACAGCGGTCACGGCGGGCAACGGCCCAAGTTGCTTCGCGCTGAAGGTAACGCGCTCTGCCTGGAGTGCCACTCGCCTCGCCGCAGTCCGAAGTACGACGCGGCCACCGGCACGGTGAGCATCTTTAACGGCGCGGTGCGATTTCCGGGCGACTATTTCGCGCGTCTGCCGATGCTGGGCCTGCTGAACATGGACACCGCCGGCCACCCCACCGCCGGCCATCCGGTCACGGCGGCGATTGACCGCGGCGATCCGGACAAGAAGCGGCCGATGACTTGCATGAGCTGCCACAAGCCGCACGCCGGCGCGTCCACCCACATGTTCGTGACCGATACCGCTACCAGCATGCCGCTCTGCGGCAGATGTCACCACGGAGAGATCGGCGGGGTACCGGACGCCGCGGGCAACCCGTCGGCAACACCGTCTCCCGCTCCAGCGGGGAAGTCGAAGGGGAAAAAGAAGTGATGCTGACCAAGTCCACCAACTCGAATCATCGCGGCAAAGCTTCCTGGGCGACGGTCGCAACGCTGATCGTGCTGGTCTGCGTCCCGTGGGCCTTCGCGCAAGACAAGAAAGCATCCAAGAAATCCGCGCCGGCAGCCGCGCCGGTGGTGGATCTATCCAAGCTGGCCTGGCCGCCTCCCCCGGATGTCGGCCGCATCCGCTATCTCACCGCTGTCACCGGCGAAGAGGACATCAATCCCTCGACAAAGAAGAGGAAGTCCAGTTGGATGGATCGCATGGCGGGAGTCACCCTGCCGTCCGAATCGGGCAAGCTGGCCTTGCGCAAGCCGTACGGCATCGCCGTCGATTCCAAGGGCGCCATCTACGTGGCCGATCCCGGCACGGCGATGATTTTCGTCTTCGACCTGGATGGCAAGAAGGTCTCCTACCGCGGCAGGCAACAGGTGAACACGCCCTCGGGGCTGGCGATCGACGATTCCGACCGCTTGTTCGTGACCGACTCGACGCAGCATGTGGTGCTGTGCTTCAAGCCGGACGGGAGCCTGGAAACCAGTTTCGGCCGGGACAAGCTGGCCAAACCGGTCGGCATTGCCATCGACCTCGAAAACCGCTACCTGTACGTGGCCGACGTGGACCTCGACAAGATTTTCGTGTTTGACGTCGATACCTACCGCCTGGTCCGGTCCTTCGGGCAGCGCAGCGACGCGACGCTCGCGCCCGGCACCTTCGACCGGCCCTCGAATCTGGCGGTGGACGGCGACTCCAACTTGTACGTCGTGGACACCTTCAACAACCGTATCCAGGTGTTTGACGCTGACGGCCAGTTTATCCGCATGTTCGGCAAGCAGGGGAACATCGCGGGCGCGTTCATGCGGCCGAAGGGGATCGCGATCGATGCCGACGGACACGTCTATGTGGTCGATGCCGAATTCAACAACGTCCAGGTTTTCGATTCCGACGGACGCGTGCTGATGTTCTTCGGCGACCGCGGCTACGTGCCGGGAACCTTCACCCTGGCTGCCGGCATTGCTATTGACCAGAACAACCGCGTCATCGTCAGCGAACAGTGGACCGGGCGGATCCAGATATTTCGTTACGTCACCGATGCTGAAGCCAAGCCGGCCTATGACAAGCAAGCGGCGGAGCGGGCGGCCAGGGAAGCCGCCGAGCGCAAGGCCGCCGAAGAGCAGGAACAACAGAAAAATGCCGGCACGGCCAAAAGCCAGTAAAGCTTGATCGCGCGAGAGCGGAAGCTGCTCACGCATTCAGGAAGCAAGTAGCTGTCCAACGTAGTTCATACATAGCAGTACTTGAGGTAGCTGTTCATAAACCAGGAGGTCTTATCATCGTGAAGATAAAGGCTCTCGTAGTTCTGTTCGCCGTGATGTTCATGGCAGCGGCTGCGCTGGCCCAGATTGATCCCATGTTGGGTTCGCACAACGTGGGTTCAGAGGGCTGCGGCTCATGCCATGCACCTCACAACGTCTTGCCAGGTAAGGGCGCGTACCTGTGGGCGGGTTCCATTCCCACCGGTTCGTACACCACTTACCTGACATCAACCGGGCAGGGCGGCACCCTGAACGCAGGTTTGATGACGACTGGGCTGGTCAATGCCACCCAAACGCTCGCCGACCTGCCGATGGCGCACACCGTTCTTTGCCTGAGCTGTCACGACACGACGTTCAATACCAACATGGCGGCCAATATTCCCGGCTCGACCACCAAGTATTCGAACTTCAACGTCGGCAACAACGGAAATCTGAGCGGCGACCATCCGGTTGACGTGAAGTATCCGACCGCTGACCCGATGTACTTCGGCATCAGCATCGACGCCACCAACAAGCTGGTAAGTTTCACCGATGGCGGGTTCGCTTATGGTCATCCGGCACGGCTGTACACCGACGGCACCTATGCCTACATCGAGTGCAGCTCCTGCCACAACCCGCACGCGCAGACGGCTGCGGTCGTCACCGTGGGCGTCAGCAAACAGTCGGTCGCAACCACCCACTTTATCCGTGGGCAGTATCGCGCCACGAATGAAACGGCCACCAACCATGCGGCCATTCCGGGTCCTGCGCCGACGAGCGCGAATTACACAGCCGATAACGCCAACTTCTGCATGAGTTGCCACGCGTATCCATCGAGTGGCTTCACAGGCAGTGTTCACTAAGGAGCCAGGACAATATGAACACTAATAAAACCGCTCTCGTCCTGGTCCTTCTGCTCATCGCTTTGGTGAGCGTTTCGGTCCAGGCACAAACCATCACCGCTACTCCCAGCATTGTTACCAACACCAACCAGAGCGTGGACGTGGGCAAGGGACACATCAGCCGCGGTTGCATGCTCTGCCACACTCCCCACCTTACGGCCACCGTCCAAGCACCACTGGCGACGCTGTTGACGGGGACTCAAATGAAAACGGCCTATGTCAGCGGATGCGTTGACCTTACAACGAAGTGCATCCAGGCGGCGGGCGCGAATTCGCCGACCGGCGGAAACGTTTACCTGTGGGGCCAGGCGCTGCCGCCGTTTACCTACACCACGTGGGACGGCAGCATCACCGCAACCGGCGTCACCGTCAACAGCCCGGAGATTCACAGTTTGATGTGCCTTTCGTGCCATGACGGCGCCGTGGGCGGCAACACTCACGACATCGGCGGCCCGTTGGGCGGCCCGGGTACGTTTGGGACGAACAGCAAGGGTTCGTTCGGCCCGAGCGCCATCGGTGCTCCCGGCTATTCCAGCTACAGCGGCAACCTCGCCGGCTACAACGGCTGGGATCCGGGCAGCACCCTGTTGACCACCCATCCGGTGCACGTCAAGTACACCAGTGGCGGTTACAACTGGGTCGTCACCGTCAATGGAACCAACAATACCGTGAGCTGGCAGGACACGACCTTCGTTCCTTACACGGGCGCAGGTGCGTACATCGGTCACCCGGCGAAGCTGTACGCCGGCGGCGCCGATGCCTACGTCGAGTGCACCAGCTGTCACGAACCGCACCGCCTCAACCACGTTGCCTACCAGAACGGCACCGGTTGGGTTGTGGATACCGGCGCGACCGCGACGACGGCTGACTACATCCGTGGGCCTTACAACATTCCTGGCGACACGCACGGCGGCAACGCCGTGGCGAATGGTGAGCAGAATTCCGGCTTCTGCCGGAGCTGCCACTTCTCCAAGAGCGTTGAATACTTCAACCACAATGGCACGTCGTACTAACCCGTAGGAGAGGGCGGGCGACCGCCCTCTCCATTTTATTAACCGGACGGCATTTCACAGAAAAGCTGGCCTTCATGAAAACGGTTTGTAAGCTGCTCCTTTTCGCTGCTGCCTTCACCGGGTCTGTCGCCGCGCAGACCGGACTCGTGGCCTCCCATTCCCCGTCAAAGAGCGTGGCCCCGCCGGCATCCACCGCTGCCGATCTGCAGAAGCAGGTGGTGGCGCGCGTCAATGGCGTCGGCATCACGCAGCGCGACCTGCAGGAGCAGATGCAGCGGCTGTTCCCGTACTACTCGATGCATGGCGGCAATGTGCCGGAAAAATACCAGTCGGAAATCCGCGACAAGGCCCTGCAACAACTGATCGACGATGAACTGATGTACGAGGCGGCCAAGCAGCAGGGGATTACGGTCTCGGCGGCCACCATGGCTTCCGTGCTGAAGCAAGCGCGCAGCCGGTTCCCCACGAGCGCGGCCTATGGCGAATACGCCAAAGCGCAATACGGTTCGGTGCAGGATTTCGAGCGGCGCATCCGCCGCGCCGTGCTGATCGCCAAGTACCAGGACCGCGAGATTGCGGACAAGTCCAAGTTCTCGGATGCCAAGTTGCGCGAGATTTACAGCCAGAACAAAAAGGCCTTCGTGCGGCCGGAAAGCGTGTGGCTGCAGACCATCTCGGTGAGCGTGCCCAACAACCCCAGCCCCAAACAGAGGGAGATGGCGGAGGCGCGCATCGCCGAAGCACTGCCCAAGGCGAAGGCAGCCCGGAACCGCGACGAGTTTGGACTGCTGGCGGAGAAATACTCCGAAGACGATTACCGGGTGGTGCTGGGCGACCACAAGTGGGTGCACCTGGTGGGCCTGCCCGAGCCTCTGGCCAAAGCGGCAGCGGAGATGAAGCCGGGCAGCGTCAGCGACGTGATCAAGACTCCCAACGCGCTCGTCATTCTCCGCGTGAATGAAATACGGCAGCAAAAGCAAATGGAATTCGCGGAGATCGCACCTTCGCTGCGCAAGCAACTGGAAGACAGCGCGCGCAAGGACCGCTGGACACAGTTGCGCGACCAACTGCGCAAGAAGGCAAAAGTCGAAGTTCTATGAAGCTGTGCCGGCCAATTTGCGCCGTGGCGGTTGCAGGATGGTTGCTGCTTTGCGCCGCGCCCGCTGCGGCACAGCTCCAGCCGATCGCGGAGATGCCGATCACCCTGTCGGGCTCGCTGTCAGCGGGCTATGCGGGAGGGAGCGGCAGCGCTTCGGGCAGCTCCAGCGGTATGAGCGACTCCCTGGCTCTGGGGGTGAACGCGGACCTGAACGGCTATTATCATGATCCGCGGTTCTTGCAGTTCAGCGCCGACCCGCGCTACATCTGGACGCGAACCGGCTCCGCCACGGCGGCTGCGCTCCACGACCGCAACGACGGCGTCGACATCAACGTCAATTTTCTGCAGGGCAGCAACAACCCCTTCCACTTCACCTACGATATCAGCCAACTGAATTCGTCCACCCTCAGCGGTGGGCCCACGCCGTTCACGGTCGGCGCAACCGGTCTTTCCAAATCGTTCAGCGTAGGCATGGCGCACCGGTTCGAGTATCTTCCGCCACTGAACATCACCTATAGCCGCTCCAGCGCGGATACGGAAGTCATCGGCGCCACTGCGCCCACCAACCATGTGGCGCACGATTTCCTGAACCTGTTCACCAACTACGAGCTGCTGGGCTTTCATCTGAGCGCCGGCTACACGCATTCCAGCAGCGAATCCCACGTTGGCGACGTGCTGAACCTCGGGCTGCCGGTGGCGCCCTCCAATTCCACCAGCCAGTCGGAAAACTTCGGGGTAAGCCACAACCTGCCTCTGCATGGCTCCGCTTCCGCCACGGTATCCCACAGCAACGACAGCTACGAGACGGGTGGGACTCCGCAGACGGGATCGTATGACACGCTGGCAGGCAGCGTGGGGTTGGCGCCCATCCAGCGGCTGAGCATGAACGCGAGCGCGAGCTATACCTCCAATGCGACGCAGCAAGCAATTTTCGCAATCGTCAACGGCCAGCCGACCGGACAGACGGTGCTCGGGACCGGCCGCTCGTTGAGCATGGAAACCAGCGCCAACTACCTGATCGGTCACGGCTTCTCGGTGATGGGGACCGGATCGCACCAGACGTCCGATTTCCTGGGCGAGGAACTGACACAGAACGTGGGCGTAGGCACCCTGTACTACGGCCGCTTATTGTGGCGCGGCTCGCTCTTTGCCTCCTACTCGCCCGGCTGGAGTTCGACCGAGCTTGGCGTGACTGGATCCAGCCTCACCAGTTCCGGCCTGTACCATGCAGGAACCGCAGGATACACGCGGCAGGTAGGCCGGTGGAATGTCCAGGGTAGCGTCAACTTCCTGCGCAACAGCGCGTATCTGGCCGCGATTGCCCCGGTGGTGGCACATTCGTTCTCCGCCACCGGCCGCGCCCGGACGCGGATCCGCTATAACTGGAACCTCTCTTTGAGCGGGGTCATGGGCAGCAGCCAGGTAGCGGGCCGCAATAGCACTGGAAACCAGCTATTCTCCGCGCAGGTGGCGAATCGCACCTTTTCGTTCAACGGCCAGTGGCAGCGCACCAGCGGTTATTTCCTGTTTACCGGCCCCGGAACCACCCCAGTGGCCACCACCGGCGTCGGCGCGCTTGGGCTGACTCCGTTCTACAGCACCTCGCAGGGCTTCACCCTGGCGGGAACCTATACGCGCCGCAGGCTGACGCTGCAGGCGTCGTATAGCCAAACCAGCGGCACTTTCGATACACTGACCGTTCCCGCCACTACCGGAAACTCATTTTTCGAGACCAAGGCGTACTACAAGTTTCGCAAGCTGGACATGCAGGCTGGCTTCAGGCGGCTGACTCAATCGGCAAGCATGAATGGCGTTCTGGATCAGGCTTCAAATGCGTACTGGGTCAGTGTGGTGCGACAATTCCGCGCCTTCTAGAGGCCCCCAGTTGTTGTTGTCCCCCCTGGAGAGCCGAGGTTACCGATCCCGCGGGCTGAGAGCCGCGCTGGTGGCAGTGCTGCTGCTCGCCTTCAGCCCCGCCGGCGCCGCCAAGAACAAAGACAAGACCTTGCCGCAACCTGCGCCTCCTCCGCCGCTGCTGTTGGAAGGCAGCCGCCGCCTGGAATTCGTACGCTCGTTTTCCTCGGAACAGGAAGTCAAGACCAGGCGCTCATTCTGGAACAAAGTGGTCGATTTCATCGCCGGCCCTCCGGATTTGTATCGCATGGTGCGACCTTACGGCGTGGCAACCGACTCGCGCGCGCGGGTGATCGTCAGCGATCCCGGCGCGGCCCTGGTGCACATCTTCGACTTCACGCAAGGGAAGTACCAGAAGCTGGAAGGCAGCGGCAAGCAACGGTTCATATCGCCGATCGGAATTGCGGTGGACGCCAGCGACAACATCTACGTGGCTGATTCCGAACTGGGCAAAGTCCTGGTCTTCAACAATCGCGGCAAGTTTCTCCGGTACATCGGCAACCTGAAGGGGGAAGGTTACTTCAAGCGGCCAACCGGCCTCGCCGTCGATGCCACTCACGACCGCCTGTACGTGACCGATACCCTGCGCGATGCCGTGTACTACACCGACTTGCAAGGCAACATCCTGGGGCACTTTGGCAAGCGCGGCTCGGGCGTCGGGGAATTCAACTATCCGACGGAACTGCTGCTCCGCAACGATGAACTGTTCGTGGTCGATGCCATGAATTTCCGCATCCAAGTATTCGACCGCAACGGCCAATATCGGGGACAATTCGGCCAGATGGGTTCCGTCACCGGGTATCAATGGCGCAGCAAAGGCCTGGCCATGGACAGCGAAGCGCACCTGTACCTGGCCGACGCTTACATGGACGTGGTGCAGGTGTTTGACCGTGAAGGGACCTTGCTTTACTACTTCGGCCGGCAAGGGCCGGGGTTAGGGCAGTTTGAGGTCCCGGCGGGGGTTTGCATCGACAGGAACGATCGGGTGTATGTGGTCGACACGTTCAATCGCCGGGTCGAAGTCTTCCAGTACGCGGGAATCAAGAGGGTGGACCAGAAGGCAGGCAGCGACAAATGACACGCCGGTTCAGAGTGGGAGTGCTTTATCTTTGTACCGCGGCGGTCTGTGCGCTGGCACAGACTCCGCCGCCGGCTGCGCTCTCGCCCTTGCACAATCTGTCTCCCGACACGTCCGGTGGCGGCACCCTCGCCTGTATCTACTGCCACACATCCCACAACGCCGCGCCGGTGCAGGGCCTGATGGGATTGTGGAACCATCAGCTCTCCGACGCCACCTACGATTACCACAGCAGCAGCACCTATACCCAGGGCACGCAATTGATCACCCCGGCCGCTGCCAGCCGGCTTTGCATGAGCTGCCATGATGGCACCGTGGCACTCGGCGCCACGTACAACTACAGCAGTGTAACCGCGGAAACCCGGGTTCCGTTGTCGACTGGCGGAAACATGGGGTCGAACCTGGCGCGCAGTCACCCGTTCGCGTTCGATCAGTGGACGCCCAACAACTCGCTGGTGAATTCTCTGTTGGTAACGAATTCCCGCACCACGGCCAACTCCAGCGTCAAGCTGAAGAACGGGCGCATCGAGTGCACCACCTGCCATGAGCCTCACATCCAGAATATCGATCCATGGCGGCCTAGCGACTTCCTGGTGATCGACAATCGGAATGGGACGTTGTGTCTGGCTTGCCACGATGCCGGAAAACCGGCGCCGGCCGACCTTGCCGGATGGCTGGCGAGCGCGCACGCGGTCAGCGCCAGCACCGAGGTGAGCCCGAGCGGGTATGCGAGCGTGCACGAAGGCGCCTGCGCCAACTGCCATGTCCAGCACCAGGGTGCGACGGAGCGGCTGTTGCGCGGCGCGGAAGAGCAGACGTGCTACTCCTGTCACGCCAACCAGAATTCACAGAATCCGTGGGGGCGGGCGTGGATTGGCTATGATCAGAAGAATTACCGGCACCCGGTGGAGGCTTCCGGCCACGATCCCAAGGAGGATCTGTTATCGGCCAACACACCACGACATTCCAAATGCTGGGACTGCCATAATTCGCACGCCGCTCTCGACAACTCCCAATCCGCCCCTGCTGCCCTCGGCAACTCCCTGGTAGGCGCGCCCGGCATCATGAGCGACGGAACGCCCACCAGTACTGCGACCGCCCAGTACCAGGTTTGCTTCAAGTGTCACGGTGACAGCAACAACAAGCCGCAAAAGGCAGGTTTCACCGATTATGGCTATACGCCCGTGCGGCTGCTGAATCCCTACAACGTCCGCAAGGACCTGAATTCGGACGTGGCTCGGCATAATGTGGTGCGGCCGTTCAGCGGCGCTACTTATCCTGACCTTCGCGATAACATTCTCTTGTTGAATAACACCACCGGCCGCGCCCTGAAGACGCCCGGTTCCTTCCTGCCATGCACGGACTGCCACAATGGCGAGAACCCGTCGAGCGATGGAGGAAGCGGACCGAACGGGCCGCACATCAGCAGCAACATCCATATTCTGGAACGGCCCTACACCATGAACGTGGTTCCGGATCCAGGACAGCCCGTCCAATCTCTCGTGGTGACGTTCGATCCGCGCGCCGGGACATTCGCCCTGTGTGACAAGTGTCACGACCTCTCAGGCCTGCTCGGTGACGGCAGCACGGTTGCTCCGAAGGACTCGGTTTTTAAGCATCACGGAAGCCATGTGCTGAAGATGGGCATCTCCTGCGCGGTGTGCCACGCTCCGCATGGGGTTGACAACGGAGCGACCCAGTTCAACGCGAACTTAATCAACCTGGACACTCAACTGACTGGCCAAGACCCGGGTACCGGCAGGTGGTATATCGACACCATCAGCAGGACTTGCTACGTCACTTGTCATTTCAGTAACGATCACGGCACGCCGGTGGTGCACAGCGGGGTATCGTATGACAGCGGTATTGCCGCTGGTACGGCAAAGACTCGCCTTCGGCCCAAGTAGTTGGTGCGTGGGAGGATCTCTCTGGCGGTCTGCGGCCAGCGGAGGCGGCTACTCGGAAATCTGCTGGCGGAGGCGACGCGAGAGGCTGACTGCGACGGAACGATAGAAGCGCGATCCGAGGTGCGGAAAGAGATTGAACAACTCGTGCAGCTCAGCCCACGAGACGGAATAGACCTCGACCGCCTCATCGGCAACCACGGTGGCGCTAGGCTTGGTTCCTTCCAGGAAAGCCATCTCGCCCAGGATTTCGCCGGCGGATACCGACGCGATTTGCCAGCCACGAGAACTGACGATGCTGGCCGACCCCTTAGCCACGAAAATGATGTTGGGATTTTGTTTGCCAAGCTGGATCAGTTGGGCGCCTTGGGCGAAGGACCGGCGCGTGGCCTTGTCCAGAATCAGAGCCCAGTCGTTCGGCGTAACGTACTCCAAACGGTTCTTGGCCGCCTGCAGAACAGCAAGAAATTCCTGCATTTCCGCTCGCAGATCCTTGGCCATGCGCAATCCCTTTCAAATTGGCAATACGGCTGTCGCAGGCCGGAGTGGACTATGAAGTCGGCGGCTGGATGGTGAGTTTCATTGCAAGCTGAACCCTAGCCCCTGCGAATCCGATGCTCTCCGCACCATGGCACGCGCTCGCACCGCAACACTTCCAATCTCTCGCACCTCGAAAGTGTGGATCTCCGGGTCGCATTTGAGGAAGGGTCGGAGCATGGCTTTGATTTCCGGGTAACACTCCCGGCTGTAGCGCGCAGCCTCTGCCGTGGACTCCCAGACGCTCACGCCCAACACTGCTTGACCTCGCAGTTCCACGAACGCCGTTACGCATCCCGCCTGCGCTTTGACCATGCGAAGCACAGTCTCTTCAATGGCCCGTACGAACTGTGAAGCGGCGTCGGAAGCGGGCGAATACTCAACCACACGGGCAAACATCGGTGTAACTCCATGCACCAGAGCGTGTGCATCATACACCTGCCCGAAAAGAGTGCAACTAGAAACGCACAAACCCCGGTGCACATTGGCCGCGACGCGCGCAGGACGGGATTACCCCCCTAACGTGGGGGGCCTGGAACAGGTAGGTGAGCAGCATTCGCAGGCTGGCCTTTTCCGCTGCACCGGGCTTCCAATGTCCCGCCGCAGAAGGGGCACGAGAAGGCCACCTCGTCACGGCCCAAACTGCTCCTCAACTCCTCCGGCTTCCACTCCATCCTCACCTTCTTGGCACATTGAGGGAGCGGACAATTCGTGAGGAGAGTCGCGACTTTTGCCAGACTCTGCACCAGTTTTTCCTCAAGGCTGCTTCGCCAATAGCGCCTAAGCGCCTATTCGCGTCGGGCCAAGGAACTGCCTTCGCCCCGGTGCTCAATATTTCGGTCTTTCAATCCGTTGCAGCAAGTATTTCGCTTGATTCCGTCACTATTCTGTGCCCGACGTCAGGAAAATCGCCGGCAGGTTCGACTTCTGTATGAGCGCGTTCAGCGCGGGCACGTCGGTGTTCAGGATCTGCCTCCATTGCGCCAGCGCGGCGTCGAGCTGCTTGCTGAGTTTGTCGAATACGGCGTGGGACTGCTCGGTGGGCGCGGCGAGACCTTCAGTTTTATATCGGCGCTTTCGTTTTCTGCTAGGTGACGGCCGCGCGCTGCTGGTTGAGCTCCAGCAGGCGGGCGAGGAGGTCGTCGTCGGTGATGTCGGCAGGCCAGCCGTAGGCGGCGAAGACAGCCTGATCGAGCGCGCGGTGGGAGTCGTCCAGCCACGTCGGCCGCTGGTTGTAGAGGTTCGTCAGCGTGCGCTTTGCCAGTTCGCCCGCGGACGCGCCGGGAGGATTCAGCCAAGCATCGCGTTTGGCAACAAGGTCGCGCGCTGCGGCGGCAATCGCTTCGACGCGCGGATCGCCAGCGGGTTCCCGTCCTGGCGGCCAGGGGAAGGGAAACGTGTTGAAGGTGCGCGACGAGGAGTACCGTGGATCATTACCAACACCCATCCATGACCCTTGCGCGAGCGACCACAGTTCATGAGGGCGCGAATGGAGCACGCCGAAAAAGTAGTCGTCCGCACGAGTGATGACGTGGAGAGTGTGATCGGGTACGGTGTTTGTAGGCATCCATGAGAACACCCGATGCTTCGCTACCTCTGGCGTTACGATGCACCTGCTAAGGCCCTCCATCGCACGCCGAAGTCCCGGCCTCGCCTCGCCATGAATCCACCATCTCTCGCGGGTGCGCTTGCGCCGATTTCGATCGCGCAGGGGCTTGACGTGGTGCAGGACGTACTCAAATGGCTTCTCATACAATGCCGCAACATCTTGGTGCATCGCGACTCCGAAGTCGATGATCCACGTTTCTCGCGGCCTGGCAGTTACTTCTTGCGCAAATAACCGAGGTTTCACCACGTCCGAATTCGGTCGGCCATTTGGGTTGAGCGGAGACTGCAACATCTCGTGCGCCGTAGTAGCGTCAATGTCAAAAGATCCAGCCTTCATCATCCCGAGGAAGCACAGCCCTTCGTTCTCGCGGAGCGGTACGGCAGCAGTAACATCTACAGTCGCCGTTAAGTCGGCGTTGATCTGTGCGACCGCTCGCCCGTCAAGCACGCGTTCTCTCTCGCTGCCGTTATCGAATCCTATGATCGCCACACGAACGGCGGCTCCATCGAGAACCCATGGCCGGTCGCTCCACGCCATGAACATGTCGCCGGTCTGCTTGATACCCTGCAAGATCGGACGATTGCCCATCATGCTGATCGAGTTCGTTGCCAACAAACCGACGCGCTTTGCTTTTCCCGCGCCGATCTGCGCCCGCGCACGCTCAAACCAAAACGTGACGAGGTCAGCGCTACCAGGCACTTGCTTGGCGTACAGCGCCCGTAGGTCATCGACATAGTTGTCGCCAAGGCCCTCGCGCATTTTCTTGTCGCCCAAGAATGGCGGGTTGCCGATAATCACGTCAGCGTCGGGCCACTCCGGTTCGATCGGCTTGCCCTTTGCGTCGTAGTTGAGCACCGCATCCATGCGCCGGATGTTATCCAGCCTGCGAAGGATCGGCGTCGGCGGAACGCCGAAGCCGTTCTCGCGCAGCCACTGGATGTAGCCGATCCAGACGACGACCGAGGCCAATTCTTGGGCGTAAGCGTTGGTCTCAATTCCGAATAGCTGTGACGGATTCACTTGGTACGGGAACAAACCTGTGAGACCGTGGCTATTGCCAAAGCTGCTGACCTCCTTCCAGAGATCGAGCAATCGCTTCAGGGCCACATAAAGAAAGTTTCCGCTTCCGCAAGCCGGATCGAGTACCCGGAGGTGGGATAGTTCATCAACGAACGCCAACAGTATCGGCCGCAGCGTCGCCTGATAATCTTTCGTCATGCGCGTGCGCCCGCCTGCGGTAAGCGTCTTCGCGCCCTTTTTCAGCGGGGCGATCTTTACAGCGAATTTGGCGGCAACGGCCTCTGCTTCGGCTTGCACCTGCGCCCACCGCCGACGCAGCGGCGTCATCAGCACAGGTTCCACAACCAGCAGAATGTCGTCCGCCGACGTGTAGTGCGCGCCCAATTGCGACCGCTTGTCCGGGTTTAGGCTGCGCTCGAACAGCGTGCCGAAGATCGCCGGTTCGACCGATGACCAGTCCAGGGCCGAGACTCGCGACAACACGTCCAGATCAGCAGCGGTGAGTTCGAGAACCTCCGCGTCGGTGAACAAGTCGCCATTGAAATACGGGATGTCGTCGGACCCGAACGCTCCGCCAGTTGCCATCGCAGAGAACAGGCCGGCCAATCGAGCGCGGAAGTCATCTGGCCGATAACGAGTCCGCTCGACCAACTTGCTGAACAGCGCTGGCGGGAGCAGCCCGATGTCTTCCGCGAAGAGGCAGAACAGCAGGCGCATCAGGAAGTGCGCCGCACGCTGCGGATCGCAACCCCGATCACGCAGGCTGGTGGCGAGCGTGGCGAACTCGCGGGCCGCGTGCTTTGTTACTTCCTCGCGAGTGAAGTCCGAGCGCAACAAGGCGGGGTTGTCGAACAACGCGCGCAGGACTTCCAAAGGCTGCAAGCTGCACTCTGGCGTCGGACGGTTCGCCAGCAAGTCGTCCAGCGTGAAGGAATACACCTTCTTCGTCGTTGACGTGAAGTTCGTGTGCACCTCGAAGCGATTCAGGTCGCACACGACCAAGAGGGGAGGATTCTCCAGGTCTTCCCGATACTGAAGTAGTTGCTGATACGCGCTGGCGAGATTCTTGTCTTTCCCCTTGTATTCCCAGCCGAAATAGTCCTTCTTCCAAACGTCAGCCCAGCCCTCGCCGCCGCCCGTTTTCGTCACACCCTTCTCGAACGTGTACGTCTCGCCGGTCTGATCCACCTCGGCTGGCCGGGGCTGGCGCAACAAGTCGCACAGGTCAATGAAGTGCTGCTGATACGCAGACCGCTCCGTCAGCGTGGACGCCTTCCAGCGCGCGACGAACTCCGGCAACGTGAGCGGGGACATCGCAACCTTTTCAACGTGAGATGAAGGGGAGCAGTATACGACGTATGCCGAAGCATGGGTGGAGACTCGCACGAACATCTAAAAACCGGGCACGCACAACTAGAACAGCGCGGCCAGCTTTTTCACGAGAGCTTCTCCTGGTTCGAAGCACAAAAGAAGCGCGATTATAGCAGTGCACGGCGGGAGGAATTCGGGGGCAGGCGGTTAATGAAAACCTAGATTCCTCGGAGCTGAAGCCCCTCGGAATGACAAACTCCTAGGGACTGTTTCGGCGCGGCTGAAGTCGCGCCCCTTCAAAACAAAACGGCACCCTGGTTTTTTCAGCAATTGTTCAGCGGGCGCTAGTCGGCGGCGGCGGCGCCGAAGTAGGCGGGATAGCGGCGCGCCCACTTTTTCTTCTCGCGATAGGAGCGCGCCAGCTCCATGTAGATACCGAGGTCGCGATCGAGATCGGACTGCGTGCCGTCGAAATAGAAGTTGCGGATGGGGATCCCGCCGTAGTCCTTGCTCAGCTTGGGGTAGATGGCTTCGCTGACGATGCCGTTCATGCAGGTGAAGGGGCTGATGTCGATGATGCCGTCGGCGCCGTGCTTGGCCAGGTAGGCGGCCTTGCCGACGCTCAGCACCATCTCGCCCATGGCGCCGGAGGCGGGCAGGTAGGGCTCGGCGAGGCGCAGCACTTCGTCGATCGGCGGCTCTTCGTAGCCGATGGCGTCCTCGTGGAAGGGCGCGGCCAGGGCGTGCTCGTCACCGAGTTGGATGTGATCGCGCAGCAGCGTCTTGCCCATTTCCAGCGACCAGGCGCGCCCGCACAACTTGAGGTGGCGCGCCTGCTCGGAGTTGGTGTAGGCGATCCACTCCATGATGTCGCTCAGCCAGGCCTCGGCCCCGTAGCTCTCCAATTTGCGGACCAGGTCGTCGTTGCTGAAATTATTCAGCCGGCAAAAGATTTCGCCGACCACGCCGATCAGCGGCAGGTCGCGCTCGTAACGGGCGGGAACGTGGCGGAACCGTTCGCGGGCGCGTTCCATCGCAGCCACGATCTGCTTGAGCTGGCACTTGGTGTCGGCGCAACTGTTCTCGATGGTGGCGCAGAGGTCGGCCAGGGATTCGTCGAAGGCGCGGTCGGCGTCGCCGGCGCTGATTTCGTAAGGGCGCGTTTTGAGCAGCGCCTTGCGCAGCAGGTCGGCCGCAACCAGCGCCCGCCACGACGCGCGCATGAAAGCACCCGCGATATCGCCGATGTCGCTGTAGCCGTTCTTGCTGGTCGGCGAGAAAACCTGCACGTCGGGGTAGCCGGCATCGTCCAGGAGCTTGCGCAGGAAGGGCGCGTACTGGCCGAAGCGGCAGGGGCCGTCGGCGGTGGCCATGAAGAACACGGTCTGGCGCGGATCGAAGCCGGGTTGCTCGACAATGCGCAGGAAGTCACCCACCGTGACCTTGGCGGGATAACATTCGTCGCCCGCAGTATTCTTGGCGCCCAGTTCACGCGTGCGCTCGTTGGAGGGCGGCGTGGGGGCGGCGTCGATGCCGAGCCAGCGGAACACGCTTGCAAAGGCCTCCACGCTGCCCTGCGCCATGGCGGGAATATAGACCTTTTTCCCGGCCAGCGGATTCGCGGCGCTGATCTTGCGGGTTAGGTGGCGGTGGCGGACGGCGAGCATCGCAGGAATCCTTTGCTGTCGAGATAGGCTTCGCAACGGGTAATGAAGCCGGCATCGTTGGAGTGTCCGTCGAACTGCAGCACCAGGCCGGGTTTTCCGGCGGCGTTGTCCATGAACGACTTGATGTAGGAATCGGGGCCGCACTTGAAATTCGAGATGTACACCACGTGCAGGTTGCGGCGGCGGCGGGTGATGCGCGCCGCGGCCAGGATCCTGCGCCCCGAGTTCCAGTACATGTTCGGGTTCACGTCCGTGATGTCCTCCTGTTCCAGAGGGAGGAAATCCATGGGAATGACATTGGCGCCGTACTGCGCGCGCAGCTTGCGCGGGATGTCGCAGTTGATGCTGCGGTCGTAGAGGTTGTAGGAGCGCCCGACCAGCACCAGCGCGGGTTCGCCGGTGCGCTCGATTTCGCGGAGAGCGTGCGCACCCGCTTCCATCAACTGGTCAGTGAACGCGCCCTGGGCCGCGTAGGCCGCGGTAACGGCGCGATCGCTCATGCGGCGCGAGATTCCGAGGGTCTTGGCGAACTCCGCCAGTTCTCGCTCGATGTGCTTGCGCCCGTAACGGAAATTGACGGTGGGCACCAGGAACTTGGCGCGCGCGGCTTCCATCTGCGGGATGGCGCGCACCACGAAGGGCAGCGTCTGGCTCCACGGGCAGAGGTGCGATTCTTGCGCCGGCTGCTCGGTATGTTCGTTGAGCGCGTTGGGCAGCAGAACGTAATCCACGCCGGTTTCCAGCAGCTTCTGCACGTGCCCGTGCGCTACCTTCACCGGGAAGCAGGGCTGCGCGATGGCCAGTTCGTCGCCGCGGGCCGCGATTACCGGGTCGGTGCGCGGCGAGACCACCACGTCAAACCCAAGCTCCTGGATGTACGCGCACCAGAAGGGAAACTTGTCGTAGAAGAACATGGTGCGCGGCACGCCGACCTTTTTGCGATTGCCGGCGGGCGGCTTGAGGACCTGCTCGAGGACTTTGTCGCGGTATTCAACCAAGTCAGCGACGATCGGTTTGCGGTCGGTGCGGGCGCGCTTGCGGAATTTGTCGGAGCACTTGTCGCCCCAGTAGGTGCGCTGGCCCTCGATGTTGAATTCCTTGATGTCGCAGAAATTGGAGCAAGCCTTGCAAACGAACTCGCGGGTTTTGTAGTCCACCCGGTCGAGGTGGTAGCCGCGGAATTTGCTGGGCTGGGCGGAATCGCGCATGCGATCCTGCGCGATCAGAGCCATGCCGATGGCGCCGATCACGCCATTGTGCGGCGGCACGATGATGCGTTTGCCGAGAATTTGCGAAAACGCAGCGGCGACCGCGTCGTTATAAGCGGTGCCGCCCTGGAAGAAGATGACGTCGCCGATCTTGCGGCCGCGCACCACGCGGTTCAGGTAATTCAGCGCGACCGAATAGGCCAGGCCCGCCGCCAGATCGCCGACTTCGGCGCCTTTCAGCAGCAGGCTGGTGACGTCGCGCTCCATGAACACGGTGCAGCGCTCACCCAGCCGCGCCGGCTTGGTGGAAGCCAGCGCTATCTGCGCGAACTCGCCCTTGATCGAGATGCCGAGCTTTTCCGCCTGCTCTTCCAGGAACGATCCGGTGCCGGCGGCGCACGCTTCGTTCATGGTGAAGTCCACGACCACGCCGTCGTTAATGCGGATGAACTTGGAATCCTGGCCGCCGATCTCGAAGATGGTGTCCACGCGCTCCATGGCGAGGCGATTGGAGACGTGCATGGCGCCGGTCTTGTGGGCGGTGATTTCGTCGTTCACAGTGTCGGCGCCGACCAGTTCGCCGATCAGTTCGCGGCCCGACCCGGTGGTGCCCACGCCGAGAATGTTGAGGCGGTCGCCGAGCACCTGCTCGATCTCCTCCAGGCCCTTGTCCACGACTTCAATGGGGCGGCCCTGGGTGCGCAGATAAATTTCGTGCAGCAGGTTGCCGTGCGTGTCGGTCACGACCAGGTTGGTGCTGACGGAGCCGATATCGATGCCGAGATAGGCGTCAATCTTGCCTTCGGCGGGCAGTGCCACGTCCGCGACGCGATCGCGCAGCAGCAGGACGTTCTCCATGGACAGCACTTCGGAGCAGGCGAAAGTTTGTTTGCCGGCGTGCTGGCGCAGTTGGTGGATGCGCTTGAAGGAACGCTTTCGCACCTCGACGCTCTCGAAGATGGCGGCGCCCAGCGCGCCCAGCCAGCAGTAATGCTCAGGTACGAACAGATCTTCATCGCCGAGCTGGAAGGCGTCGCGCATGGCGTTGCGCACGCCCTGGTTCATGGCGACGCCGCCGACGAATGCCACCGGCGGCATCACCTGCTTGCCCTTCACGATCGCCGATTTGAAATTGCGCGCCACCGCATCGCACAGTCCGCGCAGGATCTGGTCGGTGGTGTAGCCCTTTTGCTGCGCGTGGATCATGTCCGACTTGGCAAAAACCGAGCAGCGGCCGGCGATCCGCGCCGCGCAACTGGCGCCGCACGCAGCCGGTCCGACTTCTTCGACGCTGTAAAGAAGACGCGTGGCTTGCTGGTCAATGAACGATCCGGTGCCGGCGGCGCAATCGCCGCTGGATTGGTAATCCACGATGCCGAGGTATTTCGATTCCGCGCTGGGCTCCAGGCGGATGTACTTCGAGGTCTCTCCGCCCATCTCGAAAACGGTGCGCACGTCGGGATAGAACTCGCGCACGCCCTTGGCGACGGCGCGGAATTCGTTCTCGAAATAAATGCCCAGGACTTTGGCGATCAACTCGCTGCCCGAGCCGGTGACGCGGATGCCTTCCACGATTTCTTCCGGCACATGCTCGTAGAACTCTTTCAGCAGGTCGAAGGTGGATTGCATCGGGCTGCCCTGGATGCGGCGATAACGCGAGAGCGCGAGGGGGCGTCCGGCCAGCGCCGTGGCGGCGGGGAACTCGGCGTGGAAGAAGCCGTCCGGGTTCCTGGTGGTCAGCCGATCGAGCAGCTCATGGTCGCCCGTAGCACCGATGGCCGCCAGCTTCAGGCTGACGGCGCCGATGTCCAGTCCGATGTTGATGCCCATGCAAGATAAGGAGTTAACTCCGGCATGTCTCTAGGGTCTGTGACCAAGCTCACCTACTCCTGTGAGGCGACACCACACGAGGTGCGAAATCCGGTAGCGAACCGGAACCAGCCAGCAGCGAACGGAAAATTGGCGGGGCGAACGGAAACGGGAGTGGGCGAAAATATTTCCGTTTTCAATGGACGCGAATGGCTTCTATTTCTTGCCGGCGGCGGCATCTGCTTCCGCTGCATCCTCCGCGGGACCTGCCGCTTTTTCCGGGCGGAGGAGCGGGAACAAGATCACGTCGCGGATGGAGCGCGAGTCGGTCAACAACATCGTGACACGATCAATTCCCAGTCCGTAGCCGGCGGTCGGCGGCATGCCGTAGGAGAGCGCGCGGACGTAGTCCTCGTCCATCTGATGGGCTTCTTCGTCGCCGCGCTCGCGCTCGTGGAGCTGCTGTTCGAAGCGGCGGTGCTGCTCCTCGGGATCGTTAAGCTCGCTGAAGGCGTTGCCGATTTCCAGCCGTCCGGCGAAAACCTCGAAACGCTCCACCCAGTCCGGCTCATCCTCCTTATTCTTGGAGAGCGGCGAGATGGCGACGGGAAAGTCGTAGATCATGGTCGGCTGCACGAGATGATGTTCGGCCACGGCCTCGAACAATTCCGCGATCGTCTTCCCGGCGGGATCGTTGGGGTCGTAGGGCATGTGCGGAGTGTGCGCGGCGTTGTAGCGCTTCACCAGTTCGCCGACAGCGCGGGCGCCGGCGAAGTCGCTCATCTCGGGCTTGCTTCCGGCGGCTTCGGGCCAGTACTTGATGATGGCTTCGCGCATCGAGAGCCGCTGCCACTTCGCCCAGTCAATCTCATTGCCATCGAAGGTTGACACGGTCGCGCCGTTCACCTCGCGCGCGACAAAGGCCATCATCTCCTCGGTCAGGTCCATCAGGTCGCGGTAATCGCTGTAGGCCTGGTAGAACTCGAGCATGGTGAACTCGGGATTGTGCTGCGTGGAGATGCCCTCGTTGCGGAAGTTGCGGTTGATCTCGTACACCCGCTCCAGGCCGCCGACGATCAGCCGCTTCAGGTACAGTTCCGGCGCGATTCTTAAGTAAAGATCAATGTCGAGCGCGTTGTGGTGGGTGGTGAAGGGACGCGCCACCGCGCCTCCGGCGATGGGGTGCATCATCGGGGTCTCGACTTCGACGTACCCGCGAGCGTCGAAGAACCGGCGCAGCGCCTGCACCACTTTGCTGCGCTTGACGAACACCTCGCGGACTTCCGGGTTCATCACCAGGTCCACGTAGCGCTGGCGGTAGCGGGTTTCGACGTCGGTAAGGCCGTGCCATTTTTCGGGCAGCGGGAGCAGGTCCTTGGCGAGAAAGGTGATCTCGTCCACGTGTACGGTCAGTTCGCCGGTGCGGGTGCGGAAAAGGTAGCCGCGGATGCCAGCGTGGTCGCCGATATCGAGCAGCTTGAACAGCTCCCAACCCTTGTCGCCGACGGCGTCCTTCTTGACATAAACCTGCAACCGTTGCCCGGCCTGTTGCAGATGCGCGAAGGCGGCCTTGCCCATGAGCCGGATGCCCATCAGACGCCCGGCAATGCGAACCTCGACCTTGTTGGCCTCGAGTTCCTCTGCCGTCTTCGCCGAGTATTCCGCGACGATCTGCGGGATGGCGTGCGTGGTGGTGAACTTATGCGGGTACGCCGGCTGGCCGAGGGCTTCGATCTGGGCCAGTTTGTCGCGGCGGAGCTGGTAGATTTTTTCGTCGAGTGCCAAGTCGGTTCAACCTTCTGCGCAGGAAACAAGGATTATAAAGGATGGCGCCTGAACCACTCGGGGCGGCGGCATCACGCGGCGGCGTGACCGACCGGCAAGCAAGCACAAACGCAGTGTTCATCGATCACAAATTGCTGTGACCACTTCGCGCCTCGCTTGTCCGGCGGCGCAAACGGCTGTAGTATGTTGTGTTTTCCAGAACTGAACTGTTCGCCAGGGTTGGTCCAGGGAACTATGCCGCAAAACTACGTCCCCATCTTTTTGTTCGTTGCCCTTGTCGCCATTGCCATCCCGGCGACGCTCATGGTGGCCAAGCTGGTCCGGCCGAATAACCCGGAAAAAGCCAAGCTGATGCCCTACGAGTGCGGCATTGACCCGGTGGACAACGCCCGCGGGCGCTATACGGTGCGGTTTTACATTGTCGCCATCCTGTTCGTGGTCTTCGACGTGGAGACCATCTTCTTATTTCCGTGGGCGGTACAGTACCGGGCGCTGGGGCTGTTTGGGTTGGTGGAGATGCTGGTGTTCCTGGCCATCCTGATCGTGGGATACGTGTGGATCTGGAAAAAGGGCGCGCTGGAATGGGTGTAGCCGCCGCCGCTGGATGTCCCGCCGTCTGCCGCTTGTCCAAAGGGTAACCCTTGCAGGCGCGAGGTAGCGCACAGGGCATGGTTCGCGCGGGGGCGGTTCCAGCCGGGAAGTGATTGTGGTCACAACTTGATGTGAGCGGTGCACGTTGCAGGGCTGCTGCCGGACTGTTAAAAGTAAGTCTTCCAGCGAATTGCAAGCGCGCCGGTGAGGACTGAGCAGGGAAATTCATGGCCGACGAGACAACGCCCAAAGACCAGCCCAAGCCGCCGGAGACCAAGCCGGCGGCAGAAAAGCCCGCGGCGCCACCCGCCGCCAAGCCCGCGGCTGCCGCTCCGGCGGCGCCCGCCAAGCCGGCCGGCCCGACCCCGCAGCCGTGGCAATCGGAGATGGTGGCCAATTTCAAGGGGCGTTTCGGCTCCGGCGTGCGCGAGGCCAGCACCTACGTGGGCCAGCCGTACATGGTGGTGGACGCCTCGGTGGTTTACCAGGTCCTGCAGGTCCTGCGCGATGATGAGGGCTTCGACTACTGCGTGGACATCACTGCGGTCCACTACCCCAAGCGCGACGAGCAGTTCGAGATTGTCTGGATCCTTTACTCCTTCCCGCGCAACCAGCGTATTCGGGTTAAGACGCTGCTCAAGGACGGCGCCTCCGCCCCGACGGTGACTGGGCTATGGTCCACGGCGAACTGGCTGGAGAGGGAAGTGTTCGACATGTTCGGCATCGGCTTCGAAGGCCATCCCGACCTGCGGCGCATCCTGCTCCCGGACGGCTGGAAGGGCCACCCGCTGCGCAAGGAGTACCCGATCCTGCAGCAGGACACGGAGTGGGTGAAGATCAATATCGGCATTGAGAGCGGCCAATGACGGATTCGACCAAGTCAGGTTTTTACGAGGACGTCGGCAGCAAGGACCAGACCTTCCTCGACGCCAACGAGCTGGTGCTCAACATGGGCCCGCAGCACCCCTCCACGCACGGCGTGTTGCGCGTGATCCTCAAACTGGATGGCGAAAAGGTTCTGGGCACGGAGTGCGTGATCGGCTACCTGCATCGCGGCGTGGAGAAGATCGCCGAGAACCGCACCTACGCGATGTTCAACCCGTACGTGGACCGCATGGATTACGTGGCCGCGATCTCCAACGGGCTGGGCTATTGTCTGGCGGTTGAAAAGCTGCTGAACGTGGAAGCGCCGCCGCGCGCCGCCTACATACGGGTCATCCTCGCCGAGCTGAACCGGATGGCGAGCCACCAGCTCTGGCTGGGCACGCACGCGCTCGACATCGGCGCCATGACGCCGCTGTTCTATACCTTCCGCGACCGGGAAGAGATCCTGAAAATCTTCGAAAAGTATTGCGGCGCCCGCCTCACCACGCACGCGTTCCGCATCGGCGGCACGCTGTACGAGACCTACGAAGGTTTCGAGCAAGAGGTCAACAACTTCGTGAAGTTCGTCACGCCGAAGATTGACGAATACGAAGAGCTGCTGACCACCAACCGCATCTGGGTGGAGCGCACCCGGGGCGTCGGCCTGCTGAGCGGCAAGGATTGCATCGACCTGGGCGTCACCGGCCCGGTGTTGCGCGCCGCCGGCGTGAAATGGGACCTGAGGAAGGCGCAGCCGTACTCGATGTACGAGAAGTTCGATTTCGAAATTCCCACCGGCGAAAACGGCGACACCTACGACCGGTACCTGGTGCGCATCGCCGAGTTGCGGCAGTCGCTGCGCATCATTGATCAGGCGGTGAACTCCATTCCCCAAGGGCCGATCATGGCCAAGGTGCCGAAGGTGATGAAGCCGCCGGTCGGCGAGGTTTATGTTTCGATCGAGGCGCCCAAGGGCGAACTCGGCTACTTCATCGTCAGCGACGGTTCGACGCAGCCCTACCGTTTGCGCGTGCGTCCGCCCTCGTTTGTCAATCTGCAGGCTCTGGACAAGATGGTGCGCGGCTCGCTGATTGCCGACGTGGTCGCCGTCATCGGAACTCTGGACATCGTTTTGGGCGAGGTAGACCGCTAATGCTGGATTACGTCACCTCTTATCTGCATTCGAACGTGACGCCGGGCCAGGCGGGCAATTGGCTGTGGGCCCTGATTTACATTGCGCTGATTTTCGCGGGCGTCTCCGGCATCGTCATCGTGATGAACTGGGGCGAGCGCAAGGCGCTGGCGCATATGCAGGTGCGGCTGGGCCCGATGCGGGTCGGCCCGCACGGCCTGATGCAGCCCATCGCCGATGCCATCAAGCTGCTCACCAAGGAAGACATCATGCCCTCCGAAGCCGATAAGCCCATCTTCTGGATGGCGCCGGTCTGGGTGGTGATGATCGCCTTCAGCGTGTTCATCGTGGTGCCCTTCGGCCCGACGCACGCCGTCACCGACATGAATATCGGCATCCTGTTCATGCTCGGCGTCTCGTCGCTGGGCGTGCTCGGGGTGGTGATGGCGGGATGGGCGTCGAACTCGCACTTCCCGCTGATGGGCGCGTTGCGTTCCAGCGCGCAAATGGTGAGTTACGAAATCGCCATGGGACTGGCGGTGATTTCGGCGGTGGTGATGACCGGCTTCACCGGCCTGGGAGCGTACGGCATCGGCGACGCCGGGGCCAGCGGCACGCTGAGCATGATCGGCATCGTGCAGGCGCAGGCGCAGCAGCACGTGTGGTTCCTGTTCAAGTTTTTTCCCGTCGGCCTGGTGGCATTCTTCATTTTCGCCGTGGCGATGGTGGCGGAGACGAACCGCGCGCCCTTCGACCTGCCGGAAGCGGAGTCGGAACTGGTCGCCGGTTTCCACACCGAGTACAGCGGGCTGCGCTGGTCCTTATTCATGCTCGGCGAATACGCGGCGATGGTGGCGGTCAGCTCCATCGCGATCACGCTCTGGCTCGGCGGCTGGCTGCGGCCCTTTCCCAGCGTGCATGGCCCGGCGATCAACATCCCATTTTTCTGGGAGCATCCGGAACTCGGCGTGGTGGACTTCGTGTTCTCCTTCGCGCCGGCCATGGTGCTGTTCGTGCTCGCTTTCTTCTGCTTCTTTAATGCCGCGCGCATGCCGAAGCACCCGCTGCTGAAAATCCAGACCATGGGCCTGTACGCGTTCGGACTGGTGCTCGGCGGAGTTGGCTTGATCCTGCTGGCGCCGCCGGTGCGCGACCGCATCCAGGATATTTTCTGGTTCGTGTTCAAGATCGCCTGCTTCATGTACATGTACATCTGGTACCGCGCCACCTGGCCGCGCTACCGCTTCGACCAATTGATGAAGGTTGGCTGGAAAGTTCTTCTGCCGCTGGGACTTGGCGTCCTGCTGATGACTGGGATCATCGGCCTGAGCCCGGAGATTCTCAGGTGGCTGAAAGGGGTGGTGTAGTGAGCATCGCTCCGCTGCTGAATAAAGTCTTCATGGTGGATTTGATCAAGGGCCTGAAGGTCACTTTCAAATACCAGAACCCGAACCAGGTTTACACCGAGCAGTACCCGCTGGAGCGTCCGGCGATCGCGGAACGCTACCGCGGGCTGCCGCGCCTGAACGTGAACCCGGACACCGGCGAGACGCTGTGCATCGCGTGCAACCTGTGCGCCACCGCCTGCCCCGAGCACCTGATCGTGGTGCAGAGCGAGCGCAACCCGGTGACCAAGCGCAAGGAAATGACTAGCTTCTCCTACGACGTCAGCCGCTGCATGTTCTGCGGCTTGTGCGTCGAGGCTTGCTCCACCGATTGCCTGGAGCTCAGCCAGGACTACGAATTTGCTCTCTACAGCCGCGACGGCCTGGTCTTCGATCGCACCCGGCTGGAATGCGGCTCGGAACCGACGGTGTACACGCGATGACGCCTGTAGCCCCAACGTTTTTCTTTTATCTGCTGGCGACCGTGGCCGTGGTGAGCGCCATCCTGGTGATCACCCGGAAAAACCCGGTGCACTCGGCAATTTCGCTGATCTTCACCCTGCTGGCGCTCGCCGGGCTGTACCTGATGCTGTACGCGCCGTTCGTGGCCGGCGTGCAGATCATCCTCTACGCCGGCGGCATCATGGTGCTGTTCCTGTTCGTGATCATGCTGGTGAACATTGAGCGGGCACAGCGCGAGGAGCGGTTCAACCATCAATGGCACATCGGCATCCTGGCCAGCCTGGCGCTGGGCGCCCTGTTCCTGTACGTGTACCAGCGCGGCAGCTCGATTTTCCCGGTGAATCCGGTGAGCATGCCCGAGCCGATGAACACGCAGCAGGTTGGCATGGCGCTGTTCCGCAATTACCTGTTGCCGTTTGAAATCGCATCGCTGTTGCTGCTGGTGGCCATCGTGGGCGCGGTAGTGATGGCGAAAAAACGCATTTGAACTGCGTCGATGGTCGTTGGTCGATGGTCGTTGGCCAACGGCTGCAGTGATCGGCGAACGACTGACGACCAACGACTAACGACGAGAAACACATGGCACCTATCGGAACATTGCATTACTTAGTGGTCGCGGCGGCGCTGTTCGTCATCGGCACCATCGGCGTGGTCACGCGCCGCAACGTGATCATCATCCTGATGTCCATCGAGCTGATCCTGAACGCCGTGAACCTGAACCTGGTGGCGTTCTCGCGCCTGTGGAACCTGAACGGGCAGATCTTCTCGATTTTCGTGATTACCGACGCTGCCGCCGAGGCCGCGGTCGGGCTGGGCATCTTGATCGCCTTCTTCCGCAACAAGGAGACGGTCAACGTGGACGAAGTGGATTTGTTGAAGTGGTAGTCGGTCGACGGTCCCCTCGGCTGCGCTCGGGGCAGGCTATGGTCGATGGTCGTTGGCCAAAGCGGAACCGCGAACGACCAACGACGAACGACTAACGACAGAGTAGCTGAGAGCTGACGGCTGATAGCTGAGAGCTAATAAAAATGTTCTTTCTCGATCACATCTGGGTCATTCCGCTGCTGCCGATCTTCAGCGCGGCGGTGATGTTCTTCTTCGGCCGCAAGCTGGACAAGAAAGCGGTGAACGCTTTCTGCGTCGGCGCGGTCGTGGTCGCCTTCGCCTGGTCGTGCCTGGCGGTATGGCAGTACACGCAGACCTGGCAGCCGGCACACAATAACGGGCCGTATCAAACCATTCTCTATACCTGGCTCGGCACCGGCGACGCGCAACACGGCATCACTCTCGCCGGCGCGCACGGGCCGTTCCAGTTCAACGCCGACTTCGGCTTCCTGCTCGACCCGCTCTCCGCCATCTGGCTGCTGTTTGTCACCGGCGTAGGCATGCTGATCCATATCTACTCGATCGGCTACATGGCCCACGAGGGCGGCTACTACCGCTTCTTCGGCTACATGAATCTGTTCATGTTCTCCATGCTCACGCTGATTTTGGGGAACAACTACACGCTGCTGTTTGTCGGGTGGGAAGGCGTGGGCCTGTGCTCGTACCTGCTGATCGGGTTCTGGTTCAAGAAACATTCCGCCTCCACCGCCGCCAACAAGGCATTCATCGTCAACCGCATCGGTGACGCCGGGTTCCTGATGGGCATGATGACCCTCGCCTGGTACTTCGGCTCGGTACGCTTTACCGATATCACGCACACCCTGCATACCAGCCACTTCGCGGTGGGCGACCCGGTGATTACTTTCGCCACCCTGATGCTGTTCATCGGCGCTTGCGGCAAGAGCGCGCAGTTTCCTCTGTATGTCTGGCTGCCGGACGCGATGGAAGGCCCAACGCCGGTTTCCGCGCTCATCCACGCCGCCACCATGGTGACCGCGGGCGTGTACATGGTGGCGCGCTCCAATGCGCTGTTCATGCTGGCGCCGACCAGCATGAAAACGGTGGCGATTGTTGGCGCCATAACGGCCATCTTCGCCGCCTCCATCGGGCTGGTGCAAAACGACATCAAGCGCGTGCTCGCCTACTCCACCGTCTCGCAGCTTGGATACATGTTCATGGCGCTGGGCCTGGGCGCGTTTGCCGCCGGCGTGTTCCACGTCTTCACGCACGCCTTCTTCAAGGCGTTGCTGTTCCTCGGCTCCGGCTCGGTGATCCACGCCATGAGCGGCGAGCAGGACATGCGCAACATGGGCGACCTGTCGAAGCGCATTCCGACTACCTACAAAACCATGCTCATCGGGACGCTCGCGATCGCCGGCATTCCGCCGCTGGCGGGCTTCTTCTCGAAAGACGAAATTCTGTGGCAGGCGTACTCGTCGCATGACGGCGGCTTCCGCGCGCTGTGGTATGTCGGCTTTTTCGCCGCGCTGATGACCGCGTTCTACATGTTCCGGCTGATTTACCTGACGTTCTGGAGCCCCAGCCGGATGAGCCACGAGGCCGAGCATCACGTGCACGAGTCGCCGAAGACGATGACCGTGCCGTTGATCATCCTCGCCGTGGGCTCCATTTGTGCCGGATGGTTGGGAGTTCCCAAGGCGCTGGGCGGAAGCAACGTCTTCGAGCGCTTCCTGGAGCCGGTGTTCGCCACCGAAAGCGTCAGCGCCGAAGCCGAGCATCAGCTTCCCGCGGTGAGCGAGCATGCCGAGCAGGCCGGCGCGACCAAAGCCGAAACCGCCGCTGCCATGCCCAAGCCCGAAGGCAAGGAAGAGAAGACCGAGGCGATCGAGTACATCCTCATGGGCCTGTCGGTGGCGCTCGGATTCATCGGGTGGGGACTCGCGAAGTACTTCTACAAGAAGGCAGAGAAGGGATTTGTCGAGCCCATCGATGCGGTCGCGCACCCGGCGTATGCGCTGCTGCTGAACAAGTATTACGTGGACGAAATCTACGACTACGCCTTCACCGGACGCCGCCCGATCGGGCCGATACGCCTGGGCGTGATGGGTCTCGGGGAGGCGTCATGGAAGTTCGACGCCAACGTGATTGACGGCGGCGTCAATGGCGCGGGCTGGCTGACGCGCGCTATCGCGACCGTCTCCAACTGGTGGGACAAGTGGATCATCGACGGCTTGCTGGTCAACGGCCCGGCGATTGTTGCGCGGCTGCTTTCATATCCGGTGCGCCTGGTGCAGTGGGGCCTGGTGCAGTGGTACGCGCTGGTCATGGTCGGCGGCGTTGTCGGTTTCGTGATTTATTACGTCGCCCGCTGATTTGCGGCGGGCAACGATGAAGTCAACGGCTGAAAGCTGAGAGCTGATAGCTGAGAGCTAAAAAGAAATGCTTAACGACCACATCCTCTCCGTCATCCTGTTCACGCCCCTGGTGGGCGCCTTCGTTCTCCTGTTTGTTCCCAAGGAGAACAAGAATGCCATCCGCTGGGTGGCGAATATCTTCGCGCTCGGCGGGCTGGCGGTGTCCATCCCGCTGATCCCGATGTTCTGGGCCGTCAAAGACCAGCCGGGGTTCAAGTTCATCGAAGGCGTGCCCAACACCTGGATCCCGTCCATCGGCGCCGGCTATTACCTGGGCATCGACGGCATCAGCTTCCTGCTGATTCTCCTCACCACGCTGCTGGGATGGATTTCCATCCTGTCCTCGTGGGAAGCGATTCAGGTCCGGGTGAAGGAATACTACATCTGGTTCCTGTTGCTGCAGACGGGCATGCTCGGCGTCTTCATGGCGCTGGACATGTTCTTCTTCTTCGTCTTCTGGGAAGCGATGCTGGTCCCCATGTACCTGCTGATCGGCATCTGGGGCGGCCCGCGCAAGCTCTACGCCGCGATCAAGTTCTTCCTCTATACCTTGGTCGGCTCCTTGCTGATGCTGTTGGGCATCCTGTTCCTCTACTTCCACCACCAGACCGTCACCGGCGTGTACACCTTCGCCATTCCTGAACTTTACAAGACGGCGCCGATGATCACGGGCACGGCGGCCATCCTGCTGTTCTTCGCCTTCTTCGTCGGCTTCGCCATCAAGGTGCCGATGTTCCCCTTCCATACCTGGCTTCCGGACGCGCACGTGGAGGCGCCCACCGCGGGCTCGGTGATCCTGGCGGGCGTCCTGCTGAAGATGGGAACGTACGGCTTCATCCGCTTCTCGCTGCCGTTCTTCCCCGGCGTCGTCATGCACCCCAAGGTGCGCAGCTTTGTGGTTGGGCTGTCGATCATCGGCATCATCTACGGCGCGCTCGTCTCCCTGATGCAGAAAGACATGAAGAAGCTGGTGGCGTACAGCTCGGTAAGCCACCTCGGATTCTGCACGCTGGGAATTTTCGTCGCCAACCAGGCGGGGATCGCCGGCTCGGTGATCCAGCAGATCAATCACGGCATCTCGACCGGCGCGCTGTTCTTGATCGTCGGCATTCTCTACGAGCGGCGCCACACCCGCGAGATCTCGGAGTACGGCGGCATTTCCAACGTCATGCCGGTGTACGCCACCATCACCATGATCATGTTCCTGTCCTCAATGGGCCTGCCGCTGCTCAACGGGTTCATCGGCGAGTTCACCATCCTGCAAGGAACGTTTATCGAGAGCAAGGCCTGGGCAGCCTGGGCGGTGCCGGGCGTGATCCTGGCGGCCGCGTACCTGCTCTGGCTGTACCAGCGCGTCTTCTTCGGAGCGGTGACCAATCCGAAAAACGAAAAGCTGCAGGACCTGACGCCGCGCGAAATCCTGACCTTCGCTCCGCTGATCGCCGCCGCGCTGTTCATCGGGCTGTATCCCAAGCCGATGTTCCAGATCCTGCAGCAGCCGGTGGCGCAACTGGTGCAGACGGTGCGCCCGAATGAAGCCAAGCCGGTGCTGGCGGCCCAACCGGCGGTGACAGCCACCCCCTCGCGCCGAACAACTGGCGCGCTGGGGACCCCGGTGACACCGGTCACTGCCACCCCGGTCACGCCGGCAAGTGAACGTGCTCCGGCGAGCAAGCCGGCCGCTCCGGCAAAAACCAGCACCAAGCGCCTGCCTGCCGCGATTGCGGCGGTCAGGACGAATTAGGGGAAGCAAGAGTGCCTACCTCATTCTTTACCGGCACCGACTACGCGCTATCGCTGCCCATGATTTTGCTCTCGCTGTTCGGCCTCGGCGTGCTGATGATCGACCTCATGCTGCCTGCCGAGTGGAAGCGCTGGAACGCCATCACCGCGCTGATCGGCATCGGCTTCTCGACCGCGGCGGTGGTTCGCATTCACCTCGGCCACTTCGCCGACGGACGCCCGCTGGTCGGCAGCTTCGCCTACCTGACCAACGTGGGCGGCCAGGTGGTCGGATCGGTGCTGATGGACGGCTTCGCCATTTACTTCTTCTACCTGTTCCTGATGGGCGCCGCGATCGCCATCCTGATGTCGGCGCATTACCTGGAAATCGAGCACGAGCACCACGGCGAGTACTACGCGCTCATCCTGTTCTCCGTGGTCGGCATGATGTGCATGGCCAGCGGCTACGACATTGTGCTGCTGTTCATCGGCCTGGAACTGATGGCCATCTCGACTTACGTTCTGGTCGGTTTCCTGCGCCGCGACAAGCGGTCGAATGAAGCCGCGCTGAAGTACCTGCTGCTGGGCGCGTTCTCCAGCGGCATCTTCGCCTACGGTCTCTCGCTGCTCTACGGGCTTTCCGGCAGCACCAACCTGCACGTGATCGCGCAGGCGCTGCAGCGGCACTACAACGCGAATCCCAAGGACCCGATCGCCATCGTCGCCATGATCACCACCGCGACCGGGCTGCTGTTCAAGATTGCCGCTGTCCCCTTCCATCAATGGGCGCCCGACGCCTATGAAGGCGCGCCCACCTGCGTCACCGGCTACATGTCGGTGGCGGTGAAGGCGGCAGGCTGGGCGATGCTGCTGCGGATTTTTCTCTGGGGACTGTATCCGCTGCGCCCGGTGTACCTGCCGCTGCTGGTGTTTGTCGCCATCGCCACCATGACCGGCGGCAACTTCGCCGCGCTCACCCAGACCAACCTCAAGCGCCTGCTCGCCTACAGTTCCATCTCGCACGTCGGCTACATGCTGCTCGGCCTGATCGCCAGCGATAACATCACCAACAAGACCGGCATCCAGGGCATCCTGGTGTACCTGCTGGTGTACACGTTCATGAACCTGGGCGCGTTTGCGGTGGTCACCTCGCTGCGGCGGCGCAACATCATCGGCGACGAGATTGACGACATCGCCGGCCTCTACTTCAAGGCGCCCACCGAAGCCACGCTCATGCTGCTGTTCCTGCTGTCCCTCGCCGGAATCCCGCCGCTGGCGGGCTTCTACGGCAAGTACTTCATCTTCCTCAGCCTGATCCAGACGCAACATTACGCGCTGGCCACGTTTGCCGTGCTCTATGCCGTGCTCGGGCTCTATTACTACATGCGGATCGCCAATGCGATGTTCATGCGCCCGGCCACCGATCCCGAGCCGGTGGTGATCAGCGCGGGCATGCAAGTCGCGCTCGCCGTGAGCGCCATCGGTACCGTCGGCATCGGAATTTTTCCCGAATTTTTCATCCGCGCCGCCGGCTGGTCGCTCGGCATCCAGCAGACCGGGACTTCGCTGCTCGGCTTCCTGCGGTGAGTTCCTTCACCACGGAGGCACGGAGACACGGAGACACGGAGCAAAAGAGGCTCAGAACCCCGGTACAATGCCGGGGTTTTGCATTTACCTTGAACGGATGTCATCCTGAGCGAGGGCGGTGTGGTTTTCGCCGCCCGAGTCGAAGGACGCCTACTCCGCCGCTGGACTGAATGGCCAACGACAAACGACCAACGACTAACGACGACGGCATGGCCAACGACAAACGACCCACGACTAACGACGACCGCAGCGGAAACAAGAACTTTTTCGTCACCCTCGCCCGCTACAGCCAGCTTGCCTTCGTGCTGCCGGCGTGCACCGTGGTCGGATGGCTGATCGGGGTGGCGCTGGACCACTGGCTACACACGACCTGGATTTACCTGGTCGGCCTGCTCCTTGGCATCGCCGCCGGGTTTGTTGAGCTGGTGCGCACGGTCATGTCGGCGGAATCGAAGCAGTAGAGTCGAGACCTTCTCGAAGAAAAATACGGCATTTGCTTCCATTTGTGATTTAGTGATTTGTGATTGAGTGATTTGAAACCGACAGCGTTGCGGTAGTTCTAAATCACTAAATCACCAATCACTAAATCACCAATCAACTTGCCAGATCTAACAGAGCCCCGAACCGCTCCACCCGATCCCGCCGCCGAGCAGTTCTACTCCGGCGCCCTGGACCGCATTCGCCGCTTCATGGCCGCCATCGGCGTGGTCGCCACCGTGGTGGTCTCGATCTTTTTCGGCTGGAAGGTCGGCGCCGGCATGGCGCTGGGATGCGGGATCGCGTGGGTGAATTTTTACTGGCTGAAGCAGGCGGTGAGCGCGCTCGCCGACCGCGTCACCAGCACCGGGCGCAAGCAATCGGGCAGCGGTGTGGTGGCGCGTTTCCTGCTGCGCTACGCTTTAATCGCGCTCGCCGGCTATGCTATATTCAGTGTTTCCCGGGACAGCCTCTACGGGCTTCTGGGCGGCCTGTTTCTGACCGTGGCGGCGATTCTCTGCGAAGCCGTGTATGAAGTTGTGGTTTCGTTGCGCCGCGGCTTGTAGCCGGTTCTTTCTAGAAACTAGCAACTAGCAACTCATAACTGCTTTTCATGCCTGAACAGCTTCCGTTTACCGCGCTGCTGAACCGGATCTTCGCCGGGCCCGTGGACGCGCTCTTGCGCGCGCTTCACATTCAGCCGGAGTTCCCGCAGGCGCCGATCCCGAACGCCGTCGCCATGGAAGTGCTGGTGGTCGGCTTCCTGATCCTGGTCTTCCTGCTGCTGCGGGCACGGCTGTCGGTGGAAAATCCCGGTGGAATCCAGCACATCTTCGAAGGCCTGCACGGATTTGTCACGCAGCAGAGCCGCGAGATCATCGGCCACCACAGCGAGAGCTACACACCGTTCCTGGTGTCGCTCGGACTCTTCATTCTGACCTGCAATCTGATCGGCCTGATTCCCGCGTTCGAATCGCCGACCGGCCTCAGTCCGACCGTGCCGCTGGGCTGCGCTATTGCCGCATGGATCTACTATCACGTGCAGGGTGTGAAGCGGCAGGGCGTGTTGCACTACGCCAAGCATTTCGCCGGGCCGATGCCGGCGCTGGCGCCGCTGATGATTCCCATCGAGATCATCAGCCACCTGGCGCGCATGCTCTCGCTCACCATCCGTCTGTTCGCCAACATGTTCGCCGGCGACATGGTTACGCTGGTGTTCTTTTCACTGGTGCCGATCGGCATTCCCATAATTTTCATGGGGCTGCACATCGGCGTGTCGTTTCTGCAGTCGTACATTTTCGTCCTGCTGGTGACCGTGTATCTGTCGGGCGCGGTGGCGACGGAACACTAAGAAAATTTCAGTTTCGAGTTTCAGGTTCGAGTCGGCCGAATACCCGAGGCTGTTCGCCCGAAACTGAAACTGGAAACTGAAACTGCTTCCAGCGTGAGGGCCTCTGCACGGGATGAGGTCAACCACCTCCTGGCGGCAAATCATAGAAGGAGATAAGAACAAAATGCGCAAGACAATGAGCTTTGTATTCCTGATGCTGGCGATTATGTGCTTCGCCGTGCCGGTACTGGCGCAAGGCACTGCTACCGCGCCCGGTACTAACTGGGTGGCGATCACCTCCGGCTTCGCCATGGCGATCGCGTCCGCCATCTGCGGACTCGGCCAGGCGAAGGCCACCGCGGCTTCCGTCGAGGCGCTGGCCCGCAACCCTGCCGCCCGCCCCGGCATTCAGCTCTCGCTGATTCTGGGCCTGGCGCTAATCGAGTCGCTGGCGCTGTACACGCTGGTGATCATCTTTGCCAAAGTGAAATAACCGCTTTCGACACAAGATTTCGCCCCTGTTCGGAACTCCCGGACAGGGGCGATGTGTTTTGAGCAACTAGCGATTAGCAATTGGCATTTGGCTGTCGAAGTAATAAACCTGCCGAAAGCGCGAGGGCTTTTTTTCCAGAATAATTCCGCTCACAAAGCGGCGCGGATGGAACTCGCATGAAGGCGGAACTATAATGCGTTATTCCCATGCAACCATTCGACTATGTCCGCCAGGAGTGGGGTGTGCTGACAAAAGCCCCACTGGCGTTCGTCGGCTTGGCAATTGTGTTTTTCGCTGCTGGAATCGGCCTTACGCGCTGGTATGACAGCGACAAGCTAAACGATAAAGACGACCAGTTACGGCGCTATCGCGTGGCGCTTGGTATTGAGCATGGCAGCCCGAATGCCCTAGTTGAACTGACTAATCCAGAACTTCGAAGCAAGGCTCTAATTGTGTCATCGCGCGTTCAGGGCTTATGCACCCGCTTGAACAAGCAAGCAGGCGAAATCAAAGCGCAACTTGACGCCAAGAAATTCGATGACAAGGGTGCATGGGAGCGGCAGCAAGCACTAAGTAAACAGATTAGCGATGAATTCCACAATGATCTTCGTTCTGATGCGTTAAATGTTCAGAATGAACTTCTCAGAAGATTAGACCCCAAAGCGGCTGCTGCTGTCGTGCGGTTTCCCATCTTAGCTGATGCAGCCACCGGGACTCCCGTCAGTTTGCAAAGCCTGTTACTTAGTGAATCCGGCATGGACGCCGTGTCTCTCTGCGGATTCGCAGAGGAGCTGCAGCAGCTCGCCAAGCTATTGCCGTCGCGTTAGTAGGCGGCTACTTCACCAAATCCCGCGCGCCCTGCAGAGCGTAGTTCAGTACCCGCCCCGGCAGCACGCCGAGGTAGATGGTCACCACGACGGCGGCGGTGAGCGATACGCCGAGCGCAAACGGCATCGGGACCATGGGCGCGTCTTCCTTGGGCTCGCGCATGTACATGACGACGATCACGCGCAGGTAGTAGTAGGAGGCGATGGCGCTGTTGAGGACGCCGATGATGGTGAGGCCGACGAGGTCGGACTTCAGCGCCGCGCTGAACACGTAGAACTTGGCGAAGAACCCGCCGGTGATGGGAATCCCGATCAGCGACAGCAGGAAGACGGTGAGCACGGCGGCCAAACCGGGCGCGCGGCGGCCCAACCCCGCGTAGTCGTCCACGTTGACGTAGCGCTCGTTGTGGCTGGCAAAGTGCGCGATCACGATGAATGCGCCCGCGTTCATCACGGCGTAGGAGGCAGCGTAGAATATCGCCGCCGAGATGCCGATATCTTTGGCGGCGGCGAAGGCGCACAGCAGGTATCCGGCGTGCGCGATCGAGGAGTAAGCGAGCATGCGCTTGATGTTGGTCTGCACCAGCGCGCCGATGTTGCCTATCGTCATGGAGAGCGCAGCCGAGCACCACACGATCCAGAACCATCCCGGAGCGGCGGTGGCGAACAGGATGCGCAGCAGCACGGCGAAGGCAGCGGCTTTGGGCGCGGTGGACATGAGCGCGACCACCGGAGCGGGCGCGCCTTCGTAGACGTCGGGCGTCCACACATGGAACGGCGCCGACGCCACCTTGAATCCCAGGCCGATGAACATGAGCGCCACGCCGGCATAGGCGAGCGTGGAGGTGCCGGCGCGCAGCGACGCGGCGATCGCGTAAATGCTGGTGGAGCCGGTGGCGCCGAACATGAGCGCAACGCCGTAGAGGAAAAATGCGGTCGCGAACGAACCCAGCAGGAAGTACTTGAGTGACGATTCGGCGCTGGCGGCGGAGTGGCGGCGGAAGCCGGCGAGAATGTAAGTCGAGATCGAGGAGATTTCCAGCGCGATGAAAATCAGCACCAGCTCGACTGCCGACGACATCAGCATCATGCCGACCGCGCCGAGCAGGATGAGCCCGTAGTATTCGCCCAGCCGGATGCCCTGTACCGCCAGGTACTCGAACGACGCGAGGATCACGGCCGCGACGACGAATCCGACGATCAGGTGAAAGAAAATGCTGAAGCTGTCCACCTGCACCATGCCGAACCACGCCTGGCCCGGATATCCGGATTGGTAGAGCGTGGCGGCGATGGCGAGAAGGGAACCGACCAGTGCCAGAACGCCAATCCCCTTGCGGTCATTATGCTCGGGCAGGAGCGGGTCAATCAGCATGACCAGCATGCCGAAGACGGAGAGCACCAACTCGGGCAGGATGCGGATGTAGTCGGTGGCGTTCATCGTCCCACCACCTGGCTGGTGAACTGCGCCGCGGTGGCAAGCACATGGCGGACGGCGGGATCCACGGCGTTGATCCAGATCAGCGGCGCCACGCCCATCACCAGCGCCGCCAGCGCCAGCGGCCACAGCGCGATGCGCTCGCGCAGGTCGAGATCGGGCAGCTTGAGATTCACGTCGTGGCTCACCTTGCCGAAGAAAACGCGCTGGTACATCCACAGCATGTAGCACGCACTCCAGATCACGCCGGTGGCGGCGAGGATTCCCCAAAGCGGATGCGCCAGGAAGGCGCCGCTCAGCACCAGGAACTCGCCGACGAATCCGTTGAGCAAAGGCAGCCCGATCGATGCCAGCGTAATGATCAGGAAGAAAGTCGCGTAAATCGGCATGGGCGTGGCCAGGCCGCCGAATTCGGTGATCTCGTAAGTGTGGCGGCGCTCGTGGAGAATGCCGGCCAGCATGAACAGCGCGCCGGTGGAGATGCCGTGCGCCAGCATGACGAACACCGCGCCCACCTGTCCTGCCTGCGTGAAGCTGAAAATGCCGAGCACCACAAAGCCGAGGTGGCTGACCGATGAATAGGCCACCATCTTTTTCAGGTTGGGCTGCACCATCGCGACCAGCGCGCCGTAGATGATGCCGATGATGGCCAGCGCGGCAATCCAGGGCGCGTTGTGGCGGGCTTCTTCGGGAAACAGCCCAACACTAAAGCGCAGCAGGCCGTAGGTGCCCATCTTCAGCAGGACGCCCGCCAGCAGCACCGATCCTGCGGTCGGCGCTTCCACGTGCGCGTCCGGCAGCCAGGTGTGCAGCGGGAACAGCGGCACCTTGACGGCAAACGCGACAAAGAACCCGAGGAAGAGCCAGCGCGCCGCGTCAGCGGATTCCGTGGCGTGCGCTCGCAGCCATATCTGGGTATCGGCAAACTGGAACGATCCGACGTGCGCGTAGAGCCACAGGATGGCGGCCAGCATGAACACGGACGCGATCATGGTGTAGAGGAAAAACTTGACGGCTGCATACACGCGGCGCTCGTGGCCGAAAACGCCGATCAGCAGCGCCATGGGGATCAGGCTGGCTTCCCAGAAGAAATAGAAGAGAAAGAGATCGAGCGAGACAAAGACGCCGATCAGCGCCGTCTCCAGAACCAGCAGGAGAATGAAAAATTCCTTCACCCGGTCGTGCACCGACTTCCACGAGATCAGCACGCAGAGCGGAGTGAGGAACGTGGTCAGCAGCACCAGCCACATCGAGATGCCGTCAATCGCGAGGTGGTAGTGGATGTTCGGCGTCGAGATCCACTGCAAGTCCTGCTCGAACTGGAATCCGCCGTGATTCCGCGCGAAGTGCACCGGCAGGTGGAGCGAGAGCACGAAGGTCACCAGGGAAGTGGAGAGCGCGAAGACGCGGATGTCGTGGTCGCGGCGTGGGAACACCACGAGCAGCAGCGCCCCGGCGAGCGGAACGAAGGTGACGATGGTGAGAATGTAGGCGTTCAACGTGCTCATTTCACACCCAGCCAGACCATGTACGCGACCACGACGGCGCCGCCTAGCGCCACCCAACCGGCGTAGGAGCGAATGTTGCCCGACTGCATGCGGCGGACACCGTTGGAGACGTCGCGCGCCGCCTCGGCAGCTTCGTTGATGGTGCCGTCGATGGCGCCGGCATCGATCACGCGCCAAAGGACAGCGCGCGAGCCTTCGATGAGCGGCCGCACGAACAGCCAGCCATAAATTTCGTCCACGTAATACTTGTGTTCCAGCGCGCTATAGACGCCCTGGAAGCGCTGGCGCAGTTTTTCCGGCAATTCGCGGCGCTTGTAGTACATCAGCCAGGCAAGCGCGATGCCGAGCAGCGCCGCGCCGGTGGCGGCCGCTGTCAACGCGATCTCGGAAGGCGCGTGGCCTTCGGCAGGGCTCGTTGCGGCGGCCTCGCCCCCAGTAGTGAGGAAAACGGGCGCGAGGAAGTGCTCGAAATGATTGCTCCCGCCGAGCGCTTGCGGCCATCCGATCCATCCCCCGGCGAAGGAGAGCACCGCCAACACAACCAGCGGGATCAGCATCACGCGCGGGCTCTCGTGGATGTGGCCTTTATGCGCGTTATGCTCCTGGCCGGCAGGCACCTGGTCCGCATAACGGACGCTGATGGAAGCCTTGCCCTCGGTGATGTGGCGGATCTCCGTCTCGAAGTACAACATGTTCGCCGCTGGAACCTGCGCCCGGATCGCCTTGCCGTCGCCGTGTGGATCGGTGGCGAGGACATGCGCTCGGCGCTCTTGCAATTCCTTCAGCACGGCGGCGACATGTGTTTCGGGCACGATCAGATCGATGTCAGCGAGCCCGGGGTCGTGCCGGGTCGCAGGCGCCGCCGACGGAGCGTCATGCCCGCCGCGGAATTCGCCGAAGAACGTCAGGAACCACAGCCGGAACATATAGAACGCGGTCAGGAAGGCGGAGAAGATGCCGACCGCCCAGAATCCCCACCACCCGAATGGGCTTGCCCACGCGCGGTAGAGGATTTCGTCCTTGGAGAAGAAGCCGGAGAGCGGGAAGATGCCTGCGATGGCGAAGGTGGCCACCGTCATCGTCCAGAAAGTTCCGGGGATGTGATGCCGCAGGCCGCCCATCTTGCGCATGTCCTGCTCGCCGCCGAGTGAGTGGATGACGGAACCGGCGGCAAGGAAGAGCAGCGCCTTGAAAAACGCGTGCGTCAACAGGTGGAACATGCCCGCCGAATACGCCGCCACGCCGCAGGCCAGCACCATGTAGCCAAGCTGCGAGATGGTGGAATAGGCGAGCACGCGCTTGATGTCGTGCTGCACGGTGCCGATGGTGGCGGCAAACAGCGCGGTGGCGCAGCCGATGATGGCGACCGCGGTGAGCGCGATGGGCGCGCGGTCGAAGATGGCGTGCGAGCGCGCGATCATGTACACGCCGGCGGTCACCATGGTCGCCGCGTGGATGAGTGCGGAGACCGGCGTCGGACCCTCCATCGCGTCCGGCAGCCACACATACAGCGGCAGCTGCGCGCTCTTGCCGCAGGCGCCCACCAGCAGCAGCAGCCCGATGGTAGTCAGCAGGCCGGCGGTCGCTTCCGAGGGGAGCCCGGAAACCCGGTGAAACACGCCGCCGAATTCGAGCGTGCCGAAATTCTTGATCAGCAGGAAAAGCGCGATCAGGAAACCGAAGTCGCCGATCCGATTGACGATGAATGCTTTCTTGCCCGCGGCGGCGGCCGAATCGCGCAGGAAGAAGAAGCCGATCAGCAGGTACGACGCCAGCCCCACGCCCTCCCATCCCACGAACATCAGCAGGTAGTTGTTGGCCAGCACCAGCGTAAGCATGAAAAACATGAACAGGTTCATGTAGGCGAAGAAGCGGTAGTAGCCGCCTTCGTGCGCCATGTACCCGACCGAGTACACGTGGATCAGGAAGCCGACGCCGGTGACGATGAGCGCCATCAGCAGAGAAAGCTGGTCAAGGTAGAGGCCGTAATTGACCAGGAAATCGCCGGCGCCCAGCCAGGGGCCGTAATTCTCGATGTGCGGAATGGCGCTCGGCGGAAGCTGCGCGAATTGCAGCGCCGCCTTCCACGCCCACAGCATGGCCGCGCCGGGGAACGCCAGCCCGATCGCCGTCACCACGTTCTTGGAAAAGCGCCGCCCGAACAGGCCGTTGATGATCGCGCCGGCCATCGGCAACAGCGGTATGAGCCAGAGATTCATAAAGCAGTTTCAGTTTCGAGTTTCAGTTTCAGCGAATGTCCCGCCGAAGCTGTGAAAATCACTGCTACAACTTGAGTAGGTTCACGCGATCCACATTCAGCGTTTCGCGGGTGCGGAAAACGGAAATGATGATGGCCAGTCCAACCGCAGCTTCCGCGGCCGCGACCACCATGACGAAAAACACGAACACCTGTCCGTTGAGCTGGTGCCAGTGGGCGGCGAAGGCGACAAACGCCAGGTTCACGCCGTTCAGCATCAGCTCAATGCACATGAAAATGGTGATGATGTTGCGCTTAATCAGAAAGCCGGCTACGCCGCAGCCGAACAGCACCGCGCTGAGCAACAGGTAATAGGCGAGCGGGACCATCAGTGCTCCCTTCTCGCCAGCACCACGGCGCCCATGATGGCGATCAGGATGAGCACCGAGGTGATTTCAAAGGGCAGCAGGAAATCGTGGAAGAGCAAGCGGCCGATCTCCTGCGGGGTGCCGGGCAGCGCTCCGGCGGGAACCGAGCCCGATGCCGGGTTCTGGCGGATCAGCACCCAGGCGATCAGTCCCATCAGCACCAGCATCCCGGGCACGCCGAAGATGAGCGCAATGCGGCTTCCGGGGCTGTGTTCCTCCTCGCCGGCATTGAGCAGCATGATGACAAAAACGAACAGCACCATGATCGCGCCGGCGTAAATGATCACCTGCACCACCGCTACAAACTCGGCGCCCAGCAGCATGTACTCGACAGCCAGCGAGCCCATCACCACGATCAGCGACAGCGCGCTGCTGATGGGGTGCCGCTGCACCAGCAGGTTGATGGCGCCCGCCACACAGATGGCGCCGAAGAACGCGAATAGGGCGAGATGAAGCATGTTTGAGTACCGAGTACCTTAGTACCTAAGTACCTGAGTAAGAAACCAAAACCGTTACGGCTGCGATTACGAGCGCAACGCCACCACCAGGCTGGTGACCACCACGTTGGCGATCGCCAGCGGCAGCAGGAATTTCCAACTGAACGCCATCAACTGGTCATAGCGGAAGCGCGGCAGCGTGCCGCGCACCCAGATATAAACAAACAGGAAGAACACGACGCGCAGGAAAAACCAGAATACGGGCAGCAGCGCCCGCAATAGGGGTGGACCGAAGACCGGTCCGCTCCATCCCCCGAGGAACAGCACGCTCGCCAGGCAGGCGACCGTCACCATGTTGGCGTACTCGGACATGAAAAACATGGCGAACTTCATCGAGCTGTACTCGGTGTGATAGCCGGCCACCAGTTCGGTCTCGGCTTCCGGCAGGTCGAAGGGGATGCGATTGGTTTCGGCGTACGCGGCGCACAGGTAAATGAAAAAAGCCACGATCTGTCCGCCACCAAAAATATTCCAGTGCCAGAATCCTCCGAGCTGGTGTTCCACGATGCCGCGCAGGCTGAAGGTCCCGGAGAGGATCAGCACGCCCACCAGCGACAGCCCGAGCGCCACCTCGTAGCTGACCATCTGCGCGCTGGCGCGCAGCGAACCCAGCAGGGAATACTTGCTGTTCGACGACCACCCCGCCAGCGCCACGCCGTACACGCCCATCGAAGTGATGCCGAGGATGATGAGCAGCGCGACGTTCACGTCGGTGATCTGCAGCGGAATGCCGGCGCCGTTCACCACGATCCAACCGCCGATGGGGATGACCGCGATCGAAGTCAGCGCCAGGGTCAGCGACAGGATCGGCGCCAGCAGGTATAAGGTCTTGTGGACATAAGGAGGTGTGAGGTCTTCCTTAAAGAACAACTTTAAGCCGTCGGCAATCGGCTGCAGCAGCCCGAACGGGCCCACGCGCGATGGTCCCCAGCGGTTCTGGATGTGGCCCACCAGCTTGCGTTCCAGCCACACGGTGTAAGCCACGATGGTCAGAAGGATCACCATCGCGATCACAACCTTGATCACGGAGACCAGGAGAAACGTACCGAGACTGAGATTGCCAGATGTCATTTAGCGATTAGCAATTAGCAATTAGCGATTAGCCTAAAACCTAAAACCCAAAACCTAAAATCTAAACCGCCACTTCCTGATCCTGTTCATCCTCCGGCTGCCTGCGATCGTTTTCGACCACGGCATTCAGCGTCTTCGAATATCGTCCGAGCGTTCCCGAGGTAAACAGCGTGTCGTCGGAGGGCACGATCAGCTCGGGATGGCTCGCCAGGTTGCCCACCGGCACGATGCGGGTGTGCTCATCGTTTCCCGCCACCAGGTTCAAGCGCGAGACGTCGTAGCCGGGGACGAGGCGCTGAATTTCGTCGAGCATGGCCAGCGGGTCAAACGGGCTCATTTTCGGCTCCAGCCCGTGACGCTCCAGCCACACCGCGTGGCGGTCGGCCTCGCCGGACTGAACGCCGCGCGATTGTCCCATGTCCGCGCGCAGCGGGCGCCCGAAGGGCACCAACTGCCCGATGTCGCAGCCGATCTTGCCGGCGATGCGCACGATGATTTCGAAATCCGACTTGGCGCCTTCAACCTCGCCCGCCTTGCGCAACATCTGCAGATCGCCGCAGGTGTTGGTAAACGTCCCCGATTTTTCGTAGGCGCAGGCCGCGGGCAAAACCACGTCGGCCGGCAACGCGGTCTCGGTCAGGAACATGTCCTGCACCACCACGAACGGCTTTGACAGGACGAAGGCGTCAATTCCGTAGCGCGCCACCGGGTTCGAGCCGACGATGTAGAGCGCCTTGATGCGTCCGTCGTTCGCGCCTTCGAACATCTCGCGCAGGTTGAGCCCCGCCGCGTTGGCGACCGGCACGTAACCGGGCAACAGGTCGGGATACAGGCCCATGTCGGCAGCGCCGCGCGAGTTGGCGTAGTCGCCCAGGCAGATGAACTTCGCCTGGGGCAGCGCGCGCACCAGTTCAGCGATTCCGTCGGCACGCAGCTCCGAGCCGAAGGCCACCACCAGTTGCTGCTCCCCGCGAAGTTTGTCGCGCAGTTGCGTCAAAATCTCTGCCGAGGTCTCGCCGGCGGCCAAGCCCGCAGGCGCGGCCTCGTTTCCGGCGAGGAAGTGCGCGAACGCGCTCTCGCCGTTGTCTTCGGAAATCTGCGCGAAGATCGCCGCCTGGCGGCGCAGCTTGATGGGAGTGGAATTCACCACGTACAAACGCGCGCGGCGCAGGCGAACGTTGTTGCGAATCTGCCACGCCAGCAGGGGATGCTGGTCGGTCGGGTTATTGCCGATCACCAGGATGGCCGGCGCCAGGGAAACATCGCGCATGCTGGCGGTGCGATCTTCACCGGCGAGCGCGCTCACGAACCCGGGGTAATCGGCGGTACGGTGGTGGTCAATGTTGTTGGTGCCCAGCACGGTGCGCGCGAACTTCTGCAGCAGATAATTTTCTTCGTTGGTGGTGCGATTGGAGCCGATCACGCCGAACGCCTGGCCGCCGTCCGCGTCCTTGATCTGCTTGAATTGCTCGCCAATCAGGTCGATCGCTTCTTCCCAGGTCGCGGGCCGGAGCTTGCCCTCGCGGCGGATCATGGGTTGCTTGAGGCGGCGCGGGTCGTTTGCAAAATCGAAGGCGTAGCGGCCCTTGATGCACAGAAAATCGCCGTTGATGCCGCTCTTGTCGCGATTGTCGCCGCGCACGATGTCCATGCCGGTGTCGGCGCGCCGCACCCCCAGCGTGGTCTTGCAGCCGTCGCCGCAGTGGGCGCACATGGTGCCGACGTGGTGCATTTCCCAGGGGCGCGTCTTGTAGCGGTAGGCTCCGCTGGTAAGAGCGCCCACGGGGCAGATGTCAATGCACATGCCGCACTCTTCGCACCACAGGGAATCTTGCTTATTGGGCGCGATCACCTGCGATGAGCCGCGGTTCTGGATGCCCAGCGCCCAAACGTCCATGGCTTCGCCGCAGACGCGCACGCAGCGGTAGCACATGATGCAGCGCGGCCGGTCGAAGTAGACCACCGGCGACCATTGCTGCTCCTCGCGATGGTTCTTGATGTCAATCAGCTTGGACTCGGCGGCGCCGTAGGTAAACGTCATGTCCTGCAGTTCGCACTCACCGCCGGCATCGCACACCGGGCAATCCAGCGGGTGATTGCCGAGCAGCATCTCCAGCATCGCCTTGCGCGCCTGCCGCACTTCGTCGTTCTCGCTGCTGACCGACATGCCCTCGCTGATCACCGTGGTGCACGCGGTCTGCAGCTTCGGCATCTTCTCGATCCGCACCAGGCACATGCGGCACGCGCCCTGCAGCGACAGCCCCGGGTAATAACAGAACGACGGGATCTCGATGCCGGCGGATTTGCAGGCTTCGATCAGCAGCGTCCCCGCCGGGGCTGTGATCTTCTTGCCGTCAACCGTGATGTTCACGTCTGCCATGATTTGTAATTTCTAATTTGCAATTTGTAATTTGAACAGCAACCAAACCGGCCATCAACTCTGCTGTGTACCGTCGGTCGAATTGCAAATTACCAATTACAGATTACAAATTCGCTTACGCCAGCACTGGTAACTGCTGCACGCTCGCCGCCTCGTACGGACACGGCCGTCCTTCCAGGTGCGCCTCAAATTCTTCGCGATACTTCTTCACGATGGAAATGATCGGCATGGCCGCGGCATCGCCCAGCGGGCAGAACGTGCGGCCGAGCATGTTTTCCGCCAGGTACTGAATGTTGTCGATGTCCTTCTTGACGCCGCCGCCGGCATGAAAGCGGTTCAGCGTTTTCTTCAGCCAGTCGGTGCCCTCGCGGCACGGGATGCACCAGCCGCAGCTTTCGTGCTGGTAGAACATCATGATGCGCTGCGCGTACTTGACCATGCAGGTCTGATCGTCGAGCACGACCACGCCACCGGAGCCGAGCATGGAACCGGCTTTCATGAGCTGGTCGAAATCCATGCCGACATCAATCTCGTCGGCCTTGAGCACCGGGGTGGACGATCCGCCGGGCGTGACCGCCTTTACCTTGCGGCCCTTCCATATGCCGCCGCCGACATCGTCAATCATCTTGCGCAGGTTGTAGCCGAGCGGAAGCTCGTACACGCCGGGTTTGTTGACATGCCCGCTGAGGCAGAACAGGCGCGTGCCGCCGTTCTTGGGCGTGCCCAGCTCGGCGAATCGTTGCGCGCCGCCGTGAATGATGTGCGGAACGCTGGCGAGGGTCTCGACATTATTAATGATGGTTGGCCCGCCCCAGAGTCCCACCACCGCCGGGAAGGGCGGACGGATGCGCGGAACCCCGCGCTTACCTTCCAGCGATTCCATCAGCGCCGATTCTTCGCCAACCTCGTACGCGCCGGCGCCGGTGTGCCAGTACACATCGAAATCCACGCCGCTGCCGAATATGTTCTTGCCGAGAAAACCGCGCGCGTAGGCCTCGGCAATGGCTTTGCGCATAATGTCGACCACGTAGCGGTATTCGCCGCGGATGTAGATGAATCCGACCTTCGCCCGAATCGAGAGGCCCGCAATCACCACGCCTTCGATGACCGAGTGCGGATCGTGCTCCAGGATCAACCGGTCCTTGCAGGTGCCGGGCTCGCTTTCGTCGCCGTTACAGAGGACGTACTTGGGTTTCGGCGAATCCTTGGGAACGAACGACCATTTCATCCCGGTGGGAAATCCGGCGCCGCCGCGCCCGCGCAGGTTGGAGGCCTTGACCTCGTTGATGATCCCGTCGGCGCCCAGCGCGAGCGCCTTCTGCACCGCTTTGTAGCCATCAAGCGCGAGGTAGCGGTCAATATCGGCCGCACCTTGCCCAAAGCGCTGCGAAACCACGCGTACTTCGTCGGGATGGGAAACCAGGTCTGCCATTTGTAATTTGTAATTGGTAATTTGTAATTTACTTGTGCGACCGCGAAGTCTCGAGTGACGCCGTGAAAATCGCAGTCAATTCATGTGCTTCTTTCAACAAGCCCTCCAACCTGCGCTTCGGCATGATGCCATTCTCGCCCAACAGCTCCAGCCAGTAGATCGTCTCATCCGCTTCCTCGACGACGACCCCAAGCTTAGAATTGAAATCCGGTCGCGAACGCCCGCGGCATGCCCTCCGATAATTCGCTCCCACCGAGGTGCCGGCTCGCAACAACTGTCTGCCGATCACCTGGGCTTCCGGTTTCGACGGCAAAGCTCGAAACAGCCGGATGATTCGATTAGCGAATGCTTTTGTTCTGTCGCGCAACTGCTCCGGACTGGTTATCTCGGATGCTGTCGCCATAAAAATTGCAAATTACAAATTGCAAATTACAAATTCGGCTTGCTTCGGTACTGTTCCAAGATCCCGTCCACCTTCTCCGCCGTCAGCTTCTGATGAAAGTCGTAGTTCACCTGCATCGCCGGCGCCCAACTGCACGCGCCGATGCACTCCACCTCTTCAAACGAGAACATTCCGTCCGCCGTGGTGCCCTTGTGCGGAATGCCGAGGCGCTGCTTGACGTGCGCGCTGATCTCGTCCGAGCCGCGCAGCATGCAGCAGATATTGCGGCACACCTGCACGTTGTACTTGCCGCGAGGCCTGGTAATCAGCATCGAGTAGTAACTGATCACGTTGCGGACCTCGAGCTCGGTCAAGTCGACCTTTTGCGCAATGTATGAGATCGCCTCGTCGGACAAGAATCCGAGATCATCTTGCGTGTACAGCAACATCGGGACGAGGAAAGAGCGACGGGTCGGATAGTCCTTCATCTTCTCGGTGAAGAACTGGTCGAGTTGTTCGGATACGACCATCTACCTGTCCACGTCTCCGAGCACGATATCAATGCTTCCGATCGCCGCCACCACGTCTGCGATCAAGCGGCCCTCGCACATTTTCGGTAGCGTCTGCAGATTAGCGAATGAGGGCGCGCGCACGTGCACGCGGTACGGTTTCGGCGTGCCGTCGCTGACCATGTAGAAACCCAGCTCGCCGCGCGGCGATTCTGTCGCCACGTACACCTCGCCCGGCGGAACCGTGAAGCCCTCGGTGATGATCTTGAAGTGATAGATCAGGGCTTCCATCTGCGTCTTCATTTTCTCGCGATCGGGCAGCACCACCTTGGGCGCATCCGCCTTGATCGGCCCCTCGGGCACGCCCGCCAGGCATTGCTGGATGATTCCGGTTGACTCGCGCATCTCCTGCACGCGGCATATGTAGCGCGCGAACACGTCGCCATCGCTGGAAACCGGCACCTTGAATTGGAATTTCTCGTATCCGGAATACGGAGCATCGCGGCGCAGGTCAATATCGACGCCGCTGGCGCGCAGCGTCGGACCGCTGGCGCCGAGCGCGATCGCGTCCTCGGCCCTCATGTGCGCGATGCCCTTGGTCCGACCCACCCAGATGGGATTGGCGGTCAACAGGTCTTCGTATTCATCCACTTTGGAAGGGAAGCGATCGGCAAAATGCTTCACCCGGCCGAAGAAGCCGATGGGCGGCTCCATGCTGAGCCCGCCCACGCGGAAGTAGGAGTCGAACATGCGCTGCCCGGCCAGCGCCTCGAACAGCCGCAGGATGTCCTCGCGCTCGCGGAAGCAGTACAGCATCATGGAGAGCGCGCCGATATCCATGGCGTGCGTGCCCAGCCACACCAGGTGCGAGTTCAGGCGCGTCAGCTCGTTCATCAGCACGCGGATCCACTGCGCGCGCGGCGGCGCCTCGATGCCCAGCAGCTTTTCCACCGCCAGCACAAACCCGAGCTCGTTGCTGAACGGCGCCAGGTAATCCATGCGGTCGGCCAGCGGCACGCATTGCTGGTAGAACTTGGCTTCGTAGGTTTTCTCGATGCCGGTATGCAGGTAGCCGACATCGGGCATCATGCGGACCACGTTCTCGCCGTCGATTTCCAGCACCAACCGCAGCACGCCATGGGTGGACGGGTGCTGCGGGCCCATGTTCAGGATCATGGTCCGGTCGCTGGTTTCCTCCAGCGAGGCAATGTGCGGAAGGTGGCCCATCAGCGGTAGCCCTCGACGGGATAATCTTTGCGCAGCGGATGGCCTTCCCAGCTTTCCGGCATCATGATGCGCCGCAGGTAGGGGTGGCCCTCGAAGCGGATGCCAAACAGGTCGAAAACCTCGCGCTCGAAGTAGTTCGCCGCCGGCCAAACCGAGGTTATCGACTGCACCGACGGGTCGTCGCCGCCCAATTTGACCTTCAACCGCACCCGGAATTTTTTCGGGATCGAGAACAGGTGATAGACCACTTCGAAGCGCGGATCCGACGGATACCAGTCCACGCAGGTGAGATCGGCAAGGAAATTGAACTGCAGCCCGGGATCGTCGCGCAGGATGGCGCAGGCTTCGCGAATGGCGTCGCGCCGGATGTAAATGCTGAGTTCGCCGCGGTCGAACTTCGCTCCTTCCACGGCGTCCGCGCGCCAGGCCAGCATCCGCGCCAGCTCCGGCCGGTCCTGCAGTTGGCTCACGTCGGTGATGGCGGGCGCTAGCGGCATGTTCAGGGCCTGCTCCCCTCCACCGGCCCGGAGAAGACCGGCGTGGTTGCAGCCGGTTCGGGCATCAGGGCCGAAGTGCGCCCAGCCCGCGCGCCGATGCGCTCCGTGTCCGACCAGTCGAGCACACCCTTGTTCCACACGTAGAACAGCCCTACCAGCACGATGCCGATGTACACCAGCATCTCCCAGAAGCCGAACATCTTCAGCTCCCGCAGCAGCACCGCCCAGGGATAGAGGAAGACCGCTTCCACGTCGAACAGGATGAACAGCATGGCGACCAGGTAGAACTTCACCGAGAAGCGTTCGCGCGCGTCGCCCACCGGGGTCATGCCGCATTCATAGGGCGACATCTTGGCGCGGTTGTAGCGATGCTTGCCGACGAAGGTGGAGAGAATCACCATCGCGCCCGCCAATGCCAAAGCGGCTCCCACCTGAATCAAGAGCGGCAAGTAGCGGGCAAAGTAGTTGTCCGGCATAGGGGAGCTGTATATAATTCGCGCCCAAGCACTGGGTAAACCATCGAATATAGATTTCGTTCCTGTGCAGTGTCAAGCACGCTCCGCAGGGCCGTGGGAAGCGGGTTTGCAGCCATGGCGAGCGGGTTCAGTGCGGCCTTCAATCCGTGCCGGAAGGCCGAAAATCAGCGGCAGTTCAGCTCCAAAATTTCCCTAAGGTGCGTTCGTGATCTTCGGCTTCAATACCGACGTCAAATTCGCTGACACCGTGTACCACGTGCAGAGCGAGGCTCGACAGCACGAACTCGTGCTGCAAACGCTGGTATTCCTGAAAGGCCGGTGTATCGGCAAACGCACCAACTCCTACGCGGAACAAACCAAACAGCTCGGCTTCTCCGAAGAGCACATGCACGAAATGCTCAAGGATCAGCACAAGCACTTCGTGGCCGCCGTGCGCGAAGGCAGAATCGAAGCTGAACTCGGGGAGCGCCCCGAGCACGCGCAGGCGGAAGCGCCACCGCCCGCAGCCGCGGCGCACATTGCCGAATTTGCCGTACCGGATGTGGCGGCTGCCGGCGCCGCCTCTCAACTCGAGGAACCCGCTGCCGTGATCGTCGAACCGGAAAAGATGGAGGAACCCTCTGCCGTGGTCATCGAACCGGAAAAGATGCCGGAAGCGGTTGCTGCCGCGCCTGCCACGGTCCGGATGGACGATCTCGCCGCCCAATTTGCCGCCGCCGTAGCCAGCAAGCCGGTGGATCCCGGATTGAGCTTGACCCCGGCCGGCAGTTTGATCGGAAAAGGTCTCTCGCTGGAATGTTTGCCGCCGGTGGTCGGAGCCGACGAAAACGCGGTCATCGTTTGCGTACAGATTGGCGATGAAAACGGTCCCGCCGCCGGCGCCCAGGTAAGCTGCCGCATCACCTCCGGCAAAACCCACGCCAACTACGTCTATGCGACCACCAGCGCCGAAGGAGTTGCCGACGTGCACCTCACCCTCAAGGATCTGGACCTCAGCGCCACCGCGCTGCTCATCCAGGCCAGCCACCGCGGCAAATCCGCCAGCCGCAAGTTCAAGCTGCAAACTTCGTCGTAGGAGCAGGACGACCGCCTGAGGCCTTGGGCGCGAGACCTCCTTTTGCTACACTACGGACTGTGCCGCAAGGCGCCCGCCATCTTCCCGCAGTTGGCCGATGTGGGAGTTTCAAGCTGCTCGCGCGAGCGGGGTTGGTATATCGGTCGTGCCAAGGTTGAGCCGCTTAGCGGGCGTCTGAGCCCGCTGGCGAAATCCCGAGCGAGGCCCGCAGGGCCGACGAGGGACCTAACAAACGCGTGTTTCAAGAGCGGGGTTGGTATATCGGTCGTGCCCAGGCTTCCCAAGCCTGTGAAACGGGTTCAACTCCCGTACCCCGCTCCATAGTTACTTCCAGCGGAGCATTCCGCGTCTCCGCTTACGCTGCTTCCTTCACTCGTCACTCGCAGTAACTACCATGCCTCCCGATACTAACTATTTCCATTTAAATCAGCCGGTTAGACCATACTTGTGATCCGGGGATGGTTTGACAAGCTTCTCCTGGATTGCGAAATGGATTGACATGCGGAGCGCGCCGTTGTATTTAGTTGAGCAATCAATCAAATGTCGAAGTAAGCCCTAACTCGCGAGCGGTTCCACCACCCGCCCCCCTCCGCCTCCACCCGCGAACGACTCCTCATGGCTGCCATGGAGTTATTCACCACGAACGGCTACGAAGCGACCACCGTGGCCGAGATCCTGAAGCGCGCCGGGGTCAACAGCGGCAGCCTGTACTACTTCTTCGATAACAAGCACGACCTGCTGGTGGAGGGCCTGGAGTTTTTCAAGACCCTGCTGTACCCGATCGTGATGCAGCCGGCCTTTGCGCGCGAGGCAGATCCCATCGAGCGCATCTTCGCCGTGCTGGAGGACTATCGCGGCCGCCTGGTCATGACAGATCTCGATTACGAGTGTCCGGTGGGAAAGCTGGCGCTGGAGGTGGCGCGCCATTCCCCGCAGGCGCGGGAGAAGATCGCCGCCAACTTCGCCGCCTGGCGCGACCACATCCGCGACTGCCTCGACCAGGCCGGGGAGCGTCTGCCCGCCAGCGTGGACCGCAACAGTCTGGCGACCTTCGTCCTGACCACCATGGAAGGCGCCGTCATGCAGGCACGCACGCATCGCGATATATCGTTCTACGATGCTTCGATTTCGAATTTGCGGGCCTATTTCGGGTATCTGCTGTCAGACGGGAGGTAGCTCGTAGCTGGTAGCTGGGCTTCCCGCGCCCCATGCGGTTTCGATCCCCAGCTACCAGCGGCCAACTACCAGTTACCGCGCCAGCACTCGGAAGTCGCTGTCTTCGTTTATACTCAACGGTCATGGCCGTGTTCAGAAACATCGGGGCGATCGCCAAGGGGATGAGCGTCACCCTGCGCGAGCTGTTCCAGCCCACCATCGTGGAGAATTATCCCGACGGGCCGGGTCCGCTGCGCGGCGCGCAATTCCAGGAGCGCTATCGCGGCGTGCACGTGCTGCAGCGTGACGAGAGCGGCCTGGAGAAATGCGTTGCGTGCTTTCTCTGCGCCGCCGCCTGTCCCTCGAACTGCATTTACATCGAGGCCGCGGAGAACACCGCCGAACACCGGGTCAGCGGCGCCGAGCGCTACGCCCGCGTTTACAACATCGATTACAACCGTTGCATCTTTTGTGGATACTGCGTGGAGGCGTGCCCGACGGATGCGATCACGCACGGGCACGGGTTCGAGATTGCCACGTTTAACGCCAGCAACCTGGTGTACCGCAAGGAGCAACTGCTGTCGTCCATGCCGGCCCACCTCGGGGCCAACGCGGTCTACAACCGCGCCGAGGTCGAGAAAAATCCGGAGCTGAGGAAGCTCAACCAAGTGCCGGCGAAGATCTGAATTCGAGTTTCAGTTTCAGTTTCAGAAAAAGCCCGGCGAGAGTCGGGCGTTTTTATTAGCCGTTAGCACTTGGCTACCGCAGGATGACAGCCTTAAACAGTCGTTAGTACACTGGAAATTCGCCAGATATGTCTGACTTTCTAAAAACCGTGCGCGAGCGCGTGGTCATTTACGACGGCGCGATGGGGACGTCCATCCAGGCGCGGAACCTGTCGGTGGATGATTACTGGGGCAAGGAAGGGTGCAGCGAGATTCTGGTGCTGAGCCGCCCGGACATCATCCGCGACATCCATGCCGGCTATTACCAGGCCGGGTGCGACGTGGTGGAGACCAACACCTTCGGGGCGACTCGGATCGTGCTGGGCGAGTACCAACTCGAGGACAAAGTCGGGGAGATCAACCGGGCGGCGGCGCAACTGGCGCGCCAGGTGGCGGCGGAATTTTCCAACGGCAGGAAACGGTTCGTGGCGGGGTCCATCGGCCCGACCACCAAGCTGCCGTCGCTGGGGCATATATCGTACGACGATATGACGGCCGTGTACCTGGAGCAGGTGCTGGCGCTGATCGAAGGCGGCGTGGACATCCTGCTGGTGGAAACCTGCCAGGACCTGCTGCAGGCGAAAGCGGCGCTGGCGGCGGTGTTCGACGGCATGAAGCAGGCCGGCAAGCGGCTGCCGGTGCAGGTGCAGGTGACGCTGGAAGCCACCGGAACCATGCTGCTGGGGACGGAAATCGGGGCAGCGCTGACCTCGCTGGAGCCGTTCGATGTGGACGCCATCGGGCTGAACTGCGCTACCGGGCCGAAAGAGATGAACGATGCCGTGCGCTACCTCGGCATCAACTCGCCGAAAGAAGTTTCGGTGCTGCCCAATGCCGGGCTGCCGCAGAACGTGGGCGGGCACGCCGTGTACGCGCTCAAGCCGGAAGAGCTGGCGGAATATCACAAGCTGTTCATCACCGAGTACGGGGTGCGGATTGTCGGCGGGTGCTGCGGCACCACGCCGGAGCATTTGAAAAAAGTTGTGGAAGTGTGCGCCAACCTGCAACCGGCAAAGCGGGCAGTAAAGCCGACGGCGGCGGCAGCGAGCGCCTACTCCATGGTTCCGCTGGATCTGGATCCCAAGCCGCTGATCGTGGCGGAAGAAATGAACGCGACCACGCGCGTGGCGACCTTCCGCAACCTGCTGCAACAGGGGAAGTACGACGACATTCTCGCGGTGGCGAAAAAGCTGGCGGCCGAGGGCTCGCACATGCTGGACCTGTGCTGCGCCATCGTCGGCGAGGACGAGAAGAAGTACATCACCAGCGTGCTGGAAAAGGTGGCGACGCGAGTCCCGGCGCCCATCCTGGTGGATTCCACCGAAGCCGACGTGGTGGAAGAGGCGCTGAAGCGCATTCCGGGCAAGGCGATCATCAACTCCATCAACCTGGAGGATGGCGAGAAGCGCACCTCGAAAGTGCTGCCCATGGCCAAACGCTACGGCGCGGCGGTGATCGCGCTGACCATTGACGAAGAGGGCATGGCGCTCACCGCCGACAAGAAAGTCGCGATTGCTAAACGCATTTGCAAACTGGCAACGGAGAAGTACGGCATGCGGGCCGTGGATTTGATTTTCGACGCGCTCACTCTGCCCATCTCCACCGGGCAGGAGGAGTACCGCAGCGCGGGCATGGAAACGCTGAACGCGGTCAAGCGCATCAAGGAGGAGTTGCCCGAGGTGAAAACCATCCTCGGCGTCAGCAACATTTCCTTCGGCCTGGCGACCTACCCGCGGCGGGTGCTGAACTCGGTCTTCATGCACGAGGCGGTGAATTACGGCCTCGACATGGCGATCGTGAACTACTCGAAAATCTATCCCCTGTACAAGATTCCCGAGGCCGAGGTGGAGATTGCGCGCAAGCTGATTTATCAGGATCGGTCGCAGGGCGATCCGCTGCAGAATTACATGGCGTTCTTCGCCGGGCGCGAGAAGACGGTGGAGGAAGTGGTCCACGTCGAGTCGCTGTCGGTGGAGGACAAGCTGAAGTTCTGCATCGTGCACGGCGAGAAGACGATCGGCGAGGGCGCGCACAAACAGTCGCTCGAAGAAGTCCTGGAGGACGCGCTCAAGACGTACACGCCGCTGGACCTGATCAACAACGTGCTGCTCGACGGCATGCGCACGGTGGGAGACCTGTTCGGCGCGCGCAAGATGCAGTTGCCGTCGGTGCTGGATTCGGCGTCGGTGATGAAGGCGGCGGTGGCGCACCTCGAGCCCAAGATGGACAAGGTTGCCGGCCGCGAGAAGGGCATCATGGTGCTGGCCACCGTCAAGGGCGACGTGCACGACATCGGCAAGAACCTGGTGGACATCATCCTGAGCAACAACGGCTACAAGGTGGTGAACCTTGGGATCAAGCAGCCGGCGGACACCATCATCAAGGCGGCGCAGGAACATAAGGCCGACGTCATCGGGCTGAGCGGACTGCTGGTAAAGTCCACGCTGGAGATGAAGTACGTGATCCAGGACTTGCAGCAGCAGGGGCTGAAGTTCCCCGTGGTGTGCGGGGGTGCGGCGCTGACCAGGAAGTACGTCGAGGATGATTTGCGGCGGGAGTATGCGGACGCGGTGTTCTACGCCGGAGATGCGTTCGATGGGCTGCACGTCATGGACGATCTGACGCAATCGGCGGAGAAGCGCGAGGCGCGTCTGGCGGAAGGCCGCGTCGCGAAGGATTTTGCCAAGACGGCGGCGATGGCCGAAGCGGAAGTTTCCACCGAGCGCAGCACGGCGGTCGGGCCGGCGCCGAACCTTCCGCGTCCGCCGTTCTGGGGCGCGCGCGTGAAAAAAGATTTCGATCTGCGCGAGGTGTTCCAGTACATCAACGAGACCGCGCTGTTCAAAAACCAGTGGCAGTTGAAGACGGCGTCGCAGGAAGATTATCTGCGCGTGGTGGAGGAGAAATACCGGCCGATCTTGAACGGACTGGAAGAGGAGATTGTTCGCGAGGGATGGTTTGAGCCGAAGGTGGTGTGGGGATACTGGCCGGCGCAGAGTGAAGGGAACGACGTGATCGTGTACGACACTGGTGCCGCCGACCGTCGACCGTCGACCGTCGACGGCAAGGAACTGCTGCGCTTTACTTTCCCGCGCCAGCGCGAAGGGCGCCGGCTGTGCATTGCCGATTTCTTTGCGCCGAAATCCGGCGGGCAGATGGATGTGATCGGGCTGTCGCTGGTGACCATCGGGCACAAAGCAAGCGAACTGACGCAGAAACTGTTTCACGGCGGCGAGTACACGCGCTATCTCTACCTGCATGGGATCAGCGTGGAAACGGCGGAGGCGCTGGCCGAATTGCACCACCGCATCATGCGTCAGGAACTCGGAATCGCGGGCGATGACGCGCCGCGAATCAGCGACCTGTTCCACCAGAAGTATCGCGGATCGCGATTTTCGTTTGGTTATCCGGCGTGTCCCCACATGGAAGACCAGACCAAGCTGTTCAAGCTGCTGCGGCCGGAAGAGGCGATCGGGGTGAAGTTGACGACGGGATTCATGCTCGATCCCGAGCAGTCGACCTCGGCGATCGTGGTGCACCATCCGGCGGCGAAGTATTTTGTGGTGTGAAAACTGGCTGCTAGCCATTAGCCTTCGGGATAATCCCCTTGATCAGGGGGGATTATGTCTGCACAATCACTAACCTCAAATAAATTGGAGCGGGGGTGTGTGAGATGGCTAAAGTCGGCCCCAGAATTGCAGCCACCGTGATATTCCTCGTCTTTGAGGTCGCGGTAGCCAAGGGCCGCTTGGCGTGGATTCCCGATTGGTTACTAATTGTCGCTGCGGGAACGGCATGTGTCTATTGGCTGAGTTACAGCAGTGAAGTACGGGAAATCGCCAATAGCGCATTCGTCGTGAGGTCGAGCCTTCTTCATCCATCTGGTGGGCCGATAGCGGCACCCCGAATACACGTATTAAAGACAACTGCGTTCATCGTCACTGTTTTGCTAGTGTTCCCCGCTCTTGGATGGCTAGCAATACACTTACGCCCGCGCCCTTCACCCAAGACGTCTGTTGCACTACTGTCAGCCGAGTGGCACTCTTCCGGACATGCAATCGTGTTCCCGTCAGACGGAGTAGTCTACGGCATTCAACTATGGGAGCTACCTGCCTACCAGAATGACGGTCTAACTGAGAGTTTAGGCGCTCCCGGAACTGAAGTCGGATGGGCGGGTGAGGTTCAGAAGTACAGCATAACAAACTACGCTCAGGCAACGCTGTTCAACGTCTCAATGTCTCTGCATATAACTTTTAAGGAAGCCATCAGGGGCAGCAATGCCGGATCATTAAGGACAGGAAATACAACATTTTCCCGCGAATGGCCAATCAGCATTCCAAAAATAGACCCTGGTCCAGACCGTGCATTCGTGTTTTATGTTGCAAACATCAGTTACAGATGGGCTTGCATCTCTCTGCCGGAATCCGTACAGGGGGAGACTGCTGCAGAAGGGAAGCGGACATTCGAATTAGTAACGCCAGAGCACATGAAAGCCGTCGGTTGTCTTCTTCCGACTAGACGGCCGGTAGTTCCTTGAATCCGAGACTCTCAGAGGAAACCGTGCCCTTCAGAGTGTCACAAAACAGGAACGGGTTCATGCGAGTCTCCCTAACAACTGACCTCGCACGTTGAAAACCCGGGAATGTACTGCTATGCTGCCGCGCACTTTCAGAAGGAGGCAAAACTAAAGATGCGACAGATCAGGGTAGTGGCATGCGTCGTCGGTCTGATGGCAGTGATGGTGGCAAACGTCGCGCTGGCGCAGGCGCCGCCGATGCCGAAACCGGGTCCGGAGCAGCAGCGGCTGCACTACTTCGCCGGCCAGTGGAAAAGTGAGGGCGAAATGAAGGCCTCGCCTTACGGGCCGGCCGGGAAGTTTAGCAGCATGGATGACGCCCACATGCTGGGCGACTTCTTCCTGGTCACGCACTCGAAAGGCACCGGCCCGATGGGGCCGATGACCGAGGAGGCGATCATTGGCGACGATGCCAAGCAGAAGGCCTACACTTACGACGCGTTCAACAGCATGGGGCAGCACGAGAAGTCCACGGGGCAGGTGTCCGGCAAAACCTGGACGTGGACATCGGATGAGGAGATGGGTGGCAAGATCGCCAAGGCGAAATTCGTTCTCAACGAAGTATCTCCAACCTCGTACACGTACAAACTCGATATGTCCACCGACAATGGCAAGACCTGGGCGAACATGTTTGAGGGTAAGGCAACCAAGGTGAAGTAGGAGTTACGTTTCCGATTGGGCGGCCCGTGCGCGAGCGCGGGCCATTGTTTTATTGGGTTAAAGATTCGCCGCAGGATAGGCGAATGCAAGATGCCGATCCGGATTCGTTCCATCTAAGGAATGGGAACCAAGAATCCAACCTTGGTTACGTTGCCGGAGGGGGCGGCGCGGAGTAGAATCCGGGCGCTGAAGAGGATGACATTATTTAGAGCTGCGGCGAGACTGGCGGAGATTGGCGGGTAGCCCAAGAGGGCCGGCTGAATCCTTTGGTAACGGGCAGCATCAAAACTTGAGTATCATGCACTCAAGGGAGTCATATGGCTAACGAAACGCGCAACTTAGAGCGCCACGAAACTCCCAGCGAAGTGGCGCCGGTCAACGGCAATCTGCCGGTTCTGCCGGTAAGGGACACGGTGCTATTTCCGCACGCGGTCCTGCCGTTGACGGTAGGCCGGGAAAGCTCGGTGCAACTGATCAACTCGCTGGGCGAGGACAAAACGATCGTCGTGGTCGCGCAGCGCGAGGCGAGGGTCGATTCGCCGCAACCTGTGGACCTGTACGCCATCGGCACATTGGCGGTGGTGCACAAGGTCGTCAAAATGCCCAACCAGAGTCTGTTTGTTTTTGCCGAGGGCCTGGATCGGGTGCATTTAAAGGAATACTCGCAACTGGCGCCGTTCATGCGCGCCTCGGTGGAAACCATTCCGGAGATTCCGGCCAAGACCGGGTCGGAACTGGAAGCGATGCAGCGCAACGTGATGACGCTGTTCCAGCAGATCGTGGCGGGGTCGCCGACGCTTTCCGACGAACTCTCGACGGTGGCGATGAACATCGAGGAACCGGGGCGGCTGGTGGATTTCATTGCCAGCTCGCTGCCCACGCTGTCGACGCGCGACAAGCAGGAAATCCTGGAGACCGCCGACGTGCGCTCGCGGCTGGACAAGATCAACCAGCACCTGGCCAAGGAGTTGGAGGTCATGCAGCTTCGCAACAAGATCCAGAGCGAAGTGCAGGACCGGGTGCAGCAGACGCAGCGCGAGTTTTATCTGCGCGAGCAGATGAAGGCGATCCAGAAGGAACTGGGCGAGAGCGACGAAACCACGCGCGACTCGGAAGATCTGAAACAGAAAATCGAACAGGCCGGCATGCCGGACGAGGTCAAGAAGGAAGCCCTGAAGGAATTGGGGCGGCTTGCGCGGATGTCGCCGATGGCGGCCGACTACAGCGTCACTCGCAACTACATCGAGTGGCTGGCGGTGCTGCCGTGGAACAAGTCTTCGGGCGGGGAAGTGGACATCCTGAAGGCAAAGGAAATCCTGGACACCGATCACTACGACCTGCAGAAGGTGAAAGACCGCATTCTGGATCACCTCTCGGTGCGGCGGCTGAAGCCGAGCATGAAGGGGCCGATCCTGTGCTTTGTCGGACCGCCGGGCGTGGGCAAGACCTCGCTGGGCAAGTCCATTGCGCGGGCGTTGGGACGCAAGTTCGTGCGCCTGTCGCTGGGCGGCGTGCACGACGAGGCGGAAATTCGCGGCCACCGGCGCACCTACATCGGCGCGCTGCCGGGGCAGATCATCCAGGGAATCCGCCGGGCGGAGACCAACGACCCGGTATTCATGCTGGACGAGGTGGACAAGCTGGGACGCGACTTTCGCGGCGATCCGGCATCGGCGCTGCTGGAGACGCTCGATCCCGAGCAGAACAACACCTTCCGCGATAACTTCCTGGACGTGCCCTTCGACTTGTCGAAGGTGCTGTTCATCACCACCGCGAACCAGCTCGATCCGGTGCCCGATCCGCTGCGCGACCGCATGGAGATCATCGAACTCCAGGGTTACACCGAGGACGAAAAGGTCCACATCGCGGTGCGCTATCTGATCCAGCGGCAGACGGATGAGAACGGCATCACGCTGGAGCAGATCGAATTTCCGGAAGAAGCGATCCGCAACATCATCCGGCACTACACGCGCGAAGCCGGCGTGCGCAACCTGGAGCGGACCATCGGCACCATCTGCCGCAAAAAGGCGCGCCGCATCGCCGAAGGCAAGCACGACAAGCTGGTGGTGACGCCGCAGGTGGTGCGCGAGTTCCTGGGCGGCGAAAAAATCCGCGTCGACACCGAAATCGCCGAGCGCACCAAGCGTCCCGGCGTGGCGGTGGGACTGGCGTGGACGCCGACCGGCGGCGACATCCTGTTCGTCGAAGCCAACAAGATGAAAGGCAAAGGCGGATTCACCATGACCGGACAGCTCGGCCAGGTGATGCAGGAGTCGATGCAGGCGGCTCTCACCTGGGTGCGTTCCAACGCCGGCAAGCTGGGCATCAGCGAGGATTGGTTCAAGGACCACGACATCCACATCCACGTGCCGGCGGGCGCCATTCCGAAGGACGGACCCTCGGCGGGCGTCACCATGGCGACCGCGCTGGTCTCGCTGCTCACCGACCGCCCGGGGCGGCCGCTGACGGCCATGACCGGCGAGATCACGCTGAGCGGAAACGTGCTGCCCATCGGCGGCATCAAGGAGAAATTCCTGGCCGCCAAGCGCGCCGGCGTGCAGACGGTGATCATCCCGGCGGACAACAAGACCAACGTCGAGGAAGACCTGACGCCGGAACAGTTGCACAACGTGGACGTGAGATACGTCAGCACCATTGACGACGTGCTCGAGGTCGCTCTGCCGGCCAGCAAGGCGGAACTGAACCAGGATGCGGCCGCGCGCGCCGAGGTGCTCAGCGGCGCCGCCGTGCCGGTGGCGTAAAAGCAGGAGTCAGTAGTCAGAAGTCAGCGGGGCTGCGTTGCGAAACGCGGCCCTTGTTATTTGCGGCACGGCTCCTCGCGGTCAGCGGCAGAATTGCTGAACGTCGAGCGGCGGTGGACTGGGGATGCGGTCAAACTCGCCATCCCATCCGGTGCAGCCGTGGGCGATAACGGTACGGGCAGATTCTCTTTCGCGCCGGCGAGCCTCGGCCTTGGCCTCTTCCGTACGTGTCTTGCCCAGCTCAGTTTCCAGCGACTGCAGATCGGGATAGTGTGCGTAGTTTGCGTCGCCGGCCATCAATAGCAAAACGTAAGCCTCGAACTTGTCCCGCTTGATCGTGCCCGGGCCCTGCAGCAGGAGTTTGCCGAGTTCGTATTGCGCTTGCGGAAGGCCCTGCTTGGAGGCCTTCTGGAACAACTCTGCTGCTTTCGTGTAGTCGTTCTTCTCCAGCTTGATCAAGCCGAGCAGATGTTGCGCGAACGGATTGTTCGCGTCCGAGGCCCGCTGAAGCCAACTGATGGCATCGTTCACGTCGAGCGGAGGAACCGCTCCCAGATAGATGACGCGGCCCAGGAGCCACGGTGCCAGCGAATCGCCCTGCTGGGCGGCCTTCTTGTACCAATCCGCTGCCTGCCTCGGCTCCCTCGCAACGCTGAAGCCGGTTTCGTAAATGTATCCGAGCGCAACCTGTGCGGGGGCATAGCCCAGTTCCGCTGAACGGCGGAAGAATTCGACGGTGTCCCGGTCGTTGCGATTGACGCTGCTGCCTCGAATCCCATTCATGCCTTGATCGAACAGACGCGGGCCGTCGGCAGGGTTCGACGTATTTTGCGAATGAGCGGGCATCAGGCCGAGTAGCGAAAAGACGATCACGTAAGCAACAAAGCGTCTAAACACGACTGCTCCTCCGCATGCCTGATGAGAGTGGCTTAATTGTAACTCGCGCAGATCAGGTGTTTACGTAAGTCGTGGCCAGCGGTTCGTGGTCTTATTCTCGCGGCGCCCAGCCCAGGAGTTCGCGTTTCGCAACCTGGATTCTTGCTTTCCTGCCGTCGGCCATAGCCTGCCCCGAGCGTAGCCGAGGGGACCGTCGGCCATCGACTGTTTCCGTGCTAGTGTTTGCAGCACATGCTGCTCACCAAGGTCGCCGAGGCTAGATGCGGCGTTTCCTCGCCGGCGGGATCTCGCGTTCCTTGACATCCGCGATCCACGAACACAGAATGGCCCTTCGGCGTGCCAATGTTGCTTGCCAACCCGGCCGATCCACGGCGACCCAGTGCACGGGATAGCACGCGTTCCGGCAGTGGCTGGCTGTTGCTGCCCATAATGCTCGTCGCCTCAGCGGCGCGGTTGTTTGCCCTGGGGCGCATTCCCAACGGTATCTGGCACGATGAGGCTTTGAACGGACTGGAGGGCATTGCATCCTCTCTCGCCGGCCTCTTTCCCGTCTTCTATCCGGCCAATTTCGGCCGCGAAGGCCTGTATATCAACCTTGTCGGACTCTCCGAGCGCGCGCTGGGCGTGAACCCGTTTGCCCTGCGCTTGCCGGCGGCCCTGGCCGGGATTGCCACGGTAACTTTTGTTTACTTGCTGGGACGTGAGTTGTACTCGCCGTCCGTGGGCCTCCTCGCCGCCTGGTTCTCTGCCAGCGGTTTCTGGGCCGTGTTGATCTCGCGCATCAGCTTCCGCGCCGTGCTCACACCCTTGTTGCTGGCCGCGACCGTTTATTTCATGGTGGCGGCCGTTCGGAAACGCAGTATGCCGCTTAGTGCGTTCGCCGGATTCTCCTGCGGTCTTGGGTTTCACGCGTATCCGACGTTTCGGCTGGTTCCGCTTCTGCTCGTGTGCCTCTTGGTTGCGCAATGGCGTGCCGGACCTGAAGTGGAACGAAAGACGCTGTTGCGACTGTGGAGCGTGATGTCGGCAGTCGCGATCGCCAGCGCCGCGCCGATCGTTCTCTATTTCGCGCGCCATCCCGGCGACGCCATCTCCCGCTCTGGTGTTTTGGTGTGGAATTATGAACCTCCGGTATCGGGCATCCTTCGTGGCATCCTCATAGCGATTCGCATGTTTGCCCTGGAAGGCGATCTCAACTGGAGGCACAACTACTCGGGCGCGCCTGAACTGAGCTGGCCGCTGGCGGCATTCTTCCTGGCGGGCGCTGTCGTCAGCGTGCGGTCCCTTCGCGGCAAGGGCGCGAACTGGCATTGGTTGCCGTGGGCATGGCTGTGCATCGGCCTGATCCCGAGCGTCATCACCTTCGATGTTCCGCACGCCGTGCGCGCCGCCATCGTCACGCCCGCGGCCTACCTGCTGTGCGCCCTCGGCGCCGATGCCGCGCTCGGCGTTGCCGCGCATCGCCAGGTTCTTCGCATCGGCATCCTGGCAGTGATCGTTGCCGGCGGCGCGGGTGAATTGGCGCACTACTTCGGAGAGTACTCGCCCGCCGTCGCAGCGACCGAAGCTTTCTGCCGCCGCGATGCCGCTATTGCCCGGGAATTGAACTCACAACCCGCCGCCATCCGGCGCTTCATAGTCGTTCCCCCCGACCCCTACTTTCGCCATGCCGTGGAGTTCGGAACCTACGGCCATCCGCAGCCGGAATACGTCTCTGTCCCCGAGCTGTTATCCTCCCGTGATTTGCGCGGCCGCTTCTCCAGCGGCGCCATCATCGCCTGCCTGCAGCCCGACGCTCGTCTCTTCCTGGAACTTCAGCGACTGGGCGTGCCTTTGCGTGTCGTCCCGCGCGGCGAAATCGCCATTGCCTTCGCGAAATAAAGCGATCGTGGAATCCAGAACCTCAAGCCAACAGCGTTTTCTTCCTGTGATAACTTGACACTGGCATGCCCACCGCAAAGTCAGGGGTCCGAGAAGCGCGCGTTGCCACTGGTGCAGCCCTTCGCCCGGAGCGATTCATCATCCTTGCCATTGTTGCAGCGGTCCTTTGGCGCGCCTGGGACTTCCTTCAACTCATCCCCGCTTACCTTCGGGCGCCTTACCAGTTTGACTATGAGGAGGGGAATATCGTCAACGCTCTCCTCCGCATCTCGCACCATCAGACGCCCTACCCCGATCCGCACGCGTTCCCCAGCGTCTTCAATACCTACGGCCCAGTCGCATATTACACGCTGTATATCCCGGTGAAGCTGTTCGGACTCTCGTTTCTCGCGCCCCGCATCCTCATCTTTTCCTGCGCACTACTCATCGCGTTTTTGCTCGCACTCACACTATGGCGCGCTACCCGCTCACTCACGGTTGCCGCGGCGTTCGGAGTGATCTACCTTTGTTCCCCGATCGTGCAGGACTGGTGTTTTCTCGTCCGCGTTGACTTTCTTGGGATTGCCCTGACGCTCGCCGGCCTATGGTTCTTCCTCAATTACCCGGACATGCGCGGTCTCGCCGCCACCGTTTTCGCCGCGGCGCTCCTGACGAAGCTCTCGCTCCTCGCCGCGCCCGCCGCCTGCATCGCCTACTTGCTCGTCACGCGGAAGTGGAAGCAAGCCGCCCTCTTTGCACTCATCATCGTCGGCGACTTCGCGGTCGTCGTCTCCATTTTCGCCGTGCTCACAGACGGTGCGATCCTGACACACCTCTTCCGCTCCCACCCCGACCCATTCAGTTGGACTGTTTACCTGCTGCGCATGTCTGCACTTTTCGCGGATAATCGCGCGCTCTACGCCCTGTCCGCCGTTTACGTCATCGGCGACCTACTTCACCGGCGCGCCACCGTCCCCACCCTCTGGCTGGTCTTCGCGACCTTCAACGCCGTCACCGCCGGCAAACTTGGCTCCGGATGGAATCACTTCCTCGAATGGCCCGCCGCGCTCTGCCTCTGTGCAGGCCTCGGACTCTTCACCCTGACGCAGCTTCCCGCTCGCTCCGTCGCCTTCAGCACAACGACCATCGCAAGCGCATGGCTTCTTTGGTTCGCTCTCCAGCCGAACCTCCGGCCTGACGCTTTCGGCCCCGTCGAGTCCTGCTCCAGCGCCTATGCCTGGGTCAAGAATGATGCCGGCCCCAACATCCTTTCGATGAACGTGGGCGCGCTGGTGTTCGGCGGCAAGAAAGTTTGGGTATCGAATCCGTTCGTACTCAGTCAACTGGTCCAGCAGGCTGGATGGTCCGACCAGGAACTCACACGCATGATCCGCGAGCACCGCTTCGACGCCATCCTTACCGACTTCGATTACGCTGGCATCCCGGCGTTCCGTGCCTCTGGCGTCGAACTGTTTTCACCCGCCGAACTCCAGGCCATTTTCAACGACTATACGATCACCCGCCGTCTCCATTGCAAAGACATCGGAGTCATCTACGAACCCAAATCGCCCGCCGGGAGACAATTAAGCAGGACTTCCTCCTCCCGACCTCGAAGTTGACGCCGCAGCTGGGGCTGTACGCCTGCACTGACGCGCGCGTGATCTTTGAAAGGAAGTAATTAGCAATTAGCGATTAGCAATTAGGCACGAGCGCTCAATGGCGACTACGGCGACACAGCGGGAGGATGGGAACAAGTCCGCGGATGCGGCCGGGCACGGTGCGCGCTCGCCGGTGGTGCTGGGATGCGAGCTGGCGCTGTTGGCGCTGGTGGCGTGGCGTGTGCTGGGCGCGGCCCTCGCGTTGCGTGCTCGCGCCCTGAGCCCCTTCCAGTTCGACTACGGCGAAGGCAACGTGCTGGCCACGCTGGCGCGCATCGCCCATGGACTGACGCCCTATCCCGACCCGCGCGCTTTCCCCAACGCCATTGATCCTTACGGCCCGGTTGGGTACTACCTGCTGGCCATTCCAGTGAAGCTGTTCGGCGTTTCGTTGCTGGCGCCGCGGATGCTGGTGATCGCCTCGGTCGTGGCCATCTGCGTCTTGCTCGCGCTCACCATCGCCCGGGCGACGCGCTCGGTTGCGGCCGCGGTGATCTTCGGCGCCATCTACGCCGCGCTCCCGCTGGTCGCAGGAATGGGCGCGCTGCTGCGCGTGGACCTGGTCGGCCTGGCGCTGAGCATCGGCGGTTTGTACTTATTCACCCGAGGAATGGTCGCCGGTTCGCTGGACTCTTCGAAAATCGACAATCGAAAATCGACAATCGAAAATGATTTTCGCCCCGGTTTCGCCTATGCAGCCGCCGCACTGTTTGTCGCCGCAGTTTTCTGTAAGCACAGCCTGCTGGCCGCGCCCGCGGCTTGCACGTTGTACCTGGTGGCACGCCGGCGCTGGCGCGCGGCGGCGAACTTTGCCGGCGCCGGCGCCGCCCTCGGCGTGGCCGCGTTTGGCATCGCCGAATGGCTGACCCGCGGCTATTTCGCCGAGCACCTTTTCCTTACGCATCCCGACCCGTTTTCCTGGAACGGCTACGCGCTGCGCATCACCCGCCTGGCGATCGGCGCCGCGCCGCTGCTGGCGATGGCCGCGGTGCGGATCATCGGGGAATTGCGGCGCAAGCAGCTCTCGGTGGCAAGCTGGTGGTTTCTGCTGGCGACCATGACCGCGATCACGGCCGGCAAACAAGGTTCCGGCTGGAACCATTTTCTGGAGTGGACGGCGGCGCTGTGCCTGTGCGCCGGCCTGGGCTGGGATGTGGTGAGGCGCGCGCGCCCGGCGGCAGTCTTGTTCGCCGCATGGCTGGCCGTGATGCTGGTTTGGCCGGCGCAATCCATGTTCGACTGGTCCAGCGGACTGCAGCAGTGCCCCGAGGCTTACGCTTACATCGGGGCGCATGCCGGCGACCGCGCATTATCGGAAAACGTGAGCGCGCTGTTGCTGGGCGGAAAAACCGTGTGGGTGCTGGATCCGTTCGTCTATAGCCAGATTGCGATCCACGGCACATGGCGGGACGACGTGATCGAGCCGCGGCTGCGCTCGGGCTGGTTCGACATGGTGGTGACGCGCCGCGATTACACCCAATCGCCCGATGCGCTGCGGCGTGGCGTGGAACGCTTTTCCGCCGGCACGGTGCAGGCCTTGAAGGCGAATTACCGGGTCGCGCGGACCTTTCAGTGCACCGACGCCAACGTCATCTTTGAACTTCTTCCATTACAATCGAAGTAGGCGCCAGTACTGGCCACTCGCCACTCTCTTTATGCAGGTTCGCGTTCTGTTCTTCGGAATCCTGAAAGACATCGCCGGAAAGGCAAGCGACGAGGTGTCGCTGCCGGAGGGCGCCACCGTCCGCGATCTGCTCTCGCATTACGCGCAAGACGCGAAACTCAAAGCCGTGCTGGGCTCGATTGCGGTGGCTTTGAACCAGGAGTACGCTGCGCGGACAGCCAGCCTGCGCGACCGGGACGAGGTGGGATTGCTGCCGCCGGTCAGCGGCGGGGCGGATAGCGACCACCCCACCACGCCAAAAGCGGGCGCGGCGGGGGCCCCGGCCGCGCAACCCGCAACCCAAGCGCGGGTTCAACTTGGGAGCGAGCGGATTGACACCGCCGGGCTCGCCGAGCGCATGAAGCGCGCCCAAGATGGCGCGGTGGTGGTGTTCGAAGGCATCGTGCGCGACAACAGCCGCGGCCGGCGCACGCTTTACCTCGACTACGAAGCTTACGCAGAGATGGCGCGAAAGCAACTCGAGGAACTGGCGGCGCAGGCGCTCGAGAAATTCAAGGTGCGCGAGGTTGCCGTCGCGCACCGGCTGGGCAGGCTGCAGATTGGAGAGACCAGCGTGGCGATCGTGGTCTGCTCGGCGCATCGCGCGGCGGCCTTCGACGCATGCCGCTGGATGATTGACACGCTGAAGAAGACAGTGCCCATTTGGAAGAAAGAGCACTTCGAAGACGGCGCGGTCTGGGCCGACGGCGAGCCGTTCCCGCCGGAGATCGGGCGATCGGGTGATCAGGTGATCGGGTGATCGCACAGCAGGCGCAGCACGGTTTCGCATCTAACTTCCTGGTTCGTGCATGAAGAAATCCCTGGGAATTCTGCTGTTGTGTTTTGCCACTCTGGCGGTGTTGGCGCAAGCGCCTGCCGGACCAGTGGCGGCGGCCGATCCGCAGAAGGACACGCAGGAACCGACGATCAGCGTTGACGTCAAGCTGGTCAACGTGTTCGTTACCGTCACCGACGCAAGCGGCGCACCCGCCCGCACCCTGACCAAGGGTAATTTCTCTCTCTTCGAAGACGGCGTGCCGCAGGCGATTTCCGTGTTCAACCGCGAGTCGCAATTGCCGCTTTCGATCGTGATGGCGGTGGATGCCAGCCTGAGCACGAAAAAAGACTTGAAGCTGGAGCTGGTATCGGCTCGCAAGTTCGCGCACGAAATCATGCGCCCGCAGGATGCGCTGGCGCTGTACCAGTTCAGTGAAATAGTGGAGGAGCTGGTGCCGTTCACCTCCGACCTGAAACGGATTGATGCCGGCATCGAGCGCGTCCACGTGCGTTCGGCGACGGCGATGTACGACGCGATCTATCTCGGCGCCGAGGCGCTGTACAAGCGGCCGGGACGCAAGGTCATGGTGATCATCACCGACGGCGGCGACACCATGAGCAGCACCTCTTACCAGGAGGCGCTGCGGGCGGCGCAGCAGTCGGAAGCGACGGTCTATTCGATGATCGTGGTGCCCATCGAGGCCAGCGCCGGACGCGAACTGGGCGGTGAGCACGCGCTCATCCAACTCTCCCACGATACCGGCGGAAAATATTATTACGCCGACACGCTGCCGCGGCTGGAGCAGGCGTTCCAGCAAATCAGCGAAGAGCTGCGGGCGCAGTATCTGCTGGCGTACTACCCCGTGCGCCGGATCGCCGACTCCGACTTCCGCAAGATCAAGGTCGAGCTGAAAGGCCCGGCCACCGGGGGCCTGAGAGCGCGGCATCGCACGGGATACTTCACGTCGAAATTCAAATAGCCGGTCGTTAGTCGGTAGTCGTTAGTCGTTGGCAAATCCGATCCCGAGTTTGCGACCAACGACCAACGACTAACGACCAACGACTCCCCGTGTACAATGTCGGCATGGCATTTCGCACTCCGGGCAACTCGACTCCGCTGAAGAAGGCGAAGGCGCCGCCGCCGGAGGAGACTTTTGAAGAGGCCGCTTACCTGAAAACGCTGGGCGAGAAGCAGAAGCCGGTGCAGGTGAAGCTGCTCGATGGGGAAGTGGTGCGGGGCTGGATCGAGTACTACGACAAGAGCATGATCCGGCTGACCCGCGAGGGCGCGCCCAATCTGTTCATCTTCAAGCACGAGATCATGTATATCGCCGAGGACGGCGGGCCGCAGAAACGGGTGAAAGCGGCTGATGGTCGTTAGTCGTTAGTCGTTGGCCGCCCAGTCCAAGAAGGCTTGTATCCACCCAGTATTTGCGAACGACTAACGACAAACGACCAACGACCCGTCATAATATCGTTCGCGTTCGCTCCCACGACCATCGACCAACGACTGCTTGAACTCCACCGACCAATTCGTTCCTGCCATCAGCGAGATCGCGCGCGAGGCGGGCGCGCTGCTGATGACCCACTTCCGGCGGCGCATCGGCTTCGAGTACAAGGGCGATGTCGACCTGGTCACCGAGGCAGACCGCAGCGCCGAGGCGCTGATCACCGAGCGCATTCGAGCCCGCTGGCCGCGCCACGACCTGATCGGCGAAGAAGGCGCGCGCGTCGAGACCGGCAGCGACTACCGCTGGTACATCGATCCGCTGGACGGCACCACAAATTTTGCGCACAGCTTCCCGGTGTTCTGCGTCTCGCTCGCGCTGGAACACAAGGGCAAGCGCGTGGCGGGTGTCATCTACGATCCCACCCGCGATGAATTGTTCGCGGCGGAGAAGGGAAGCGGCGCTTACCTGAACCAGCGCCGCATTCACGTTTCCAAGGTCAACAACATGGCCGAATGCCTGTGCGGCACCGGCTTTCCCAGCCACAAGCGCCACAAGAATCCCAACATCCACTTCTATCACCAGATCACGCTCAGGACGCACGGCGTGCGGCGGGCGGGATCGGCGGCGCTGGACTTGGCGTCGGTGGCCAGCGGGCGCCTGGACGCTTTTTGGGAATTCAACCTCAACCCGTGGGACACGGCGGCGGGCGTGCTGCTGGTGGAAGAAGCCGGCGGCACCATCACCGACATGACCGGCGGCCCGTGGCGCCTCGACAGCCGCGAAACCCTGGCCACCAACGGCCTGGTACACGCCGACTTCGTCAGGATCATGGAAGACATTCTTGCCGGACGCGGGCTGGAAGACTTGCCCAGCCCGGCGGAGTACGCCGCCGCCCGCAAGCAGCAATAGCGTTACATCTTCACTTCCTTAATCTTGAAACGAAAACTGTAGTCCTTGTTCTTATTTCCGATCTGCAGAGGCATAAAGACCGAGAATTGTCGTCCCTTGAGTGCTTCAGCAATAGGTCCTTCCGGGAAGAGCGGATGCCGGCGCCAGCCTCCATATCTCCCTTCCTCGTAGTAGATTTCATCAGACGGAAAGATCATGTCCTCTACCGTTGAATTAGGCGGGACCGTTGTTGAGGACAGCGCTTGCGCTCGATCGATGAACTTGACTCCTGAATGGATGATTTTGTGTGCTTTTCCGAACGCATCCACGTAGGACATTCTGTTCCAATCGATCGTGACTGGATTATTGGTCTTGTTTTCAAGGGTGAAGTCGATTTCCTGTTTTCCCACTGAGAATTTAACGCGTACATCCGAATCCTGATAAACGGGTTCGCTCGTTTCGACATAAGCAGAGTCCGGGGTCCGAGTCGAACACCCCGCGAGGAATCCCGTCAACCATCCCAGCGTGGGTTTTTCTAGCAAAACAAATGAATAATCGGCTGGATACTCCCCAGTTATGAATTCAAGCCTAAGCGAAGCTGCCCTCGATGGACCTTTCAGGAACAAATCGTATTCGTTCAGTGGCTTGTTTTCCCCTGGCTTAAGTTCGCCCGCACTTATTGTGCCCCCGAACTGAGCAGGAATCTCATTGCCAGCCGCATCATACGGCCGGATCCGAAATGAAGCAGATAACCAATGCTTGCCGGTATTATTGCTGATGCTGCCTGTCAACGTGTCGCGTCTGATGCCGTAGAGATTTGAGTATGTAACCCGAATGAGGCGGAACTCGAAAGTTCCCTCTGGCACCTTCACAGCAACATTCTGCTGACCGGCAATAGGGAACGCGAAAAGCAAAAGAAATACTAGGAATCCATTAAAACGCATATTTTGCTCCGGTTGTTCTGATTCGGTGCTGCGGAGCGGCCGGAACCGATCCACAAATGCCCTTCAACCGCGTCTATTTCCGTCCCTCGCTGGCTGCCGAAGCATTGTGGTGCCGGGCATAGTCGCGAACTCCGCTCGCGAACTGTTGCAACTTGCTAGGGTCGGATACCTGCAGAACAATGTGCATACCGGATGCGGAACGCAGGTGAAGCTCGCCGTAGTTGACCACGGGAATCTGGCGGTTGTTGGCGAAGCGACGATCTGGCCCACCACCCTTGTTCGTAAATTGCCATGTCCAGTCTACGACCTGTGAATCCGAAGGAACTCCACCGCTTTCGATGAATCGAATTGTGCTGTCCTGCACGGTCAAATCCCGATACTCCACACCGCCGAATGAACCGCCTTGAGTGACCAGCAGCCTGTCAGGAAGGAAGTAGACAACCTGCTCACCAACATCAAGTCGCCAGATAGCCAGATTTGTCTCAACACCGCTAGGCGCCGATACCGCGAGCGATGCTCCTTTCCTATCAACGGTCTTCGAAGCTCCTGCGTGGTACTTTGGGTCACGGCACCAGTCTTCGGCGGTCAATCGCCACCGCGCAGCCGAACGAGACAAAGTCGCGACAGCACCCAGCAGCGACGCATAATCGCCAGCCGCATCTTTGTCCAGTTCGTAGCGCAGTGACACGCGCTTCCGTTCGATGTCGAGCTTCTGTGCTTCATAGTGGAGCACGGCGCATACGATCACGAATGCGCCACACACAAGCAGTGGTCCACCTGCAGCCAACATCGCGACGAGCGCCACTGCAGACGCCACGATCACGACAATTGCATATCTCGCCTTGGCATTCTTCTCCTGCAATTCCGACATTAGTTCTGCTGCTGTCGAATCTCTCAGGGCGGATGCGTCTGCAGTCTCAATTGGAGGTAGTTCTTGGGTGAGAACGGAAGGAAGTGCCTGGGGGACAGCGGCAGGACTGAGGTTGTTGCCACCAGACGGGCTTGAAAGATACTGGCGGTAATAGACGCCGCCGCGCCCCATGTGCACATACGTGCCGCGTGGTCCGACTCCTATCCTCGCACCGCGCACTCCGAACGAATAGCCCAGTCCAGACTTGGATAGGTTTAACCGCAATGGACCAAAGCTGAATGCCTTCCGTAAGTACCAGCCCATGCGTGCCTCTGAAGGGGGAGAAGCATGGAGTGTACCGCAGCCGCAGTGGTCACCGCTAGGACGGAAGTTCTGTGGTAGGATTCGCGCTCGAACACCCCATGAGCACCTGTGCCGTCTGTGGCAAACAGTTCGACAACTACGCCGGATATTGTGACCAGTGCGGCAGCATCCCTGCTGAACGACAGACGTTGAGGCCGTCACTGGCGTCCACAGTGACAGTCTTAGTGGCGCTGGGAGTGATTGTCCTAATAGGAGCAGTCGTCAGGTCTCCAGATTTCAAACCACCGAGTCCTCCGCCGAAACAGGAGCAGCCGCAACGGCCGGTCATATCGCAGGACGATGTGGCGCGTGCTGTAGCGAACTGCGGCAAGCCGGACTCCGACAAGACAGCCCCCGTGAATAAGACCGGCAAACCCACCGCCGTTCGGACTCTGATGTACAAGCAACCGGTTGTGAGGTTGCGCTTCGTACCGAAAAACCTTTCCCACTCCAGTCAACAGCAGTGGGTGTTTGACTCTGCGCGCAGTCTGAAGACCGACCAGAGGTTTACGCGAGAGCAGTTACTGAAGAGAATGCCTTGCATGAAATGATGCACGGCTACCTAAGATAATTTGAGTGGTGGCCCGAATTTTGCAAATGCGGGTCTTTTCATTCCCGACCACTCGCCCGGGCCACCGCAACCGAAAACCGAAAACCGATCACCGAAAACCCTCGCGCATCGTAGAATAGAACCGTGGGTTCGCGCCTCGCCGAGGATGGCCAAGTGATCAAGTCACTCCTGGATCGCAAGATTGAAAAGCGTCCGCAGCAGGTGCGGTTGCAGGGACGAATACTGTTTCTGACCGAAGATCCTGAGCTCATCCGCAAACAGCTTGCGGGGTGGGACCTGCCGTGGGACACGGCGCATCCGGAGAAAAATCCCAAGCTGCGCGACGACATCTCGACCGACGAAATCACGCCCGCGCACATCTGCTTCTTTTTCGACGAGACGCTCGGCGAATTTCCCTACACCGGCCTGAAGTGCGGCCCCGGCGGAACCAGCGGAGCCGGGCAAGGAAACGACACGCCCATCCGCCGCGGCGACGTCAAGCAGGGCGGATTCGTCGCGGCGGTGAGCGGCAAGCGGCGGGGCAAGGGCTCCAGCCGCGAGCAGTCGCCCTACGCCGAGCGCTCTGCCGGAATTCAGTTGGTGATCGCGGAAAACATCGAGCGCATTTACAAGCAGAACTGCCAGAACCTGGGCGTGCTGACCTCCACCGATTTTTCGCTGATCGACTGCATCCGCCGCGGCGACCAGATTCCGCTCTCCGTGTTTACCCAGGGCGAGGACGAGATCACGCGCCAGGTCATCGAGTACGGCGGCCTGTTCCCGTTCAACGTCGCCCGCATGCAGTCCAAGGTTTCCGTGCCACCGATTACGACGAAGCCGCGCCCGATGACGGTAGCGGAGAAAATTCTCGCGCGGCACATGATCCAGCCGTCAGCTATCAGCCATCAGCCGTCAGCTAAAAGCCAAAAGCCAATGGCCAACGACCAACGGCCAACGACCAACGACGGTGCTTACGTCAAACCGGGCGACACCGGTTTCACCCGCGTGGACCTGCGCTTCTCGCACGAGTACGTCACCCCGATGGCGGCGATCTTCTACGAGCATTTCGTCGGCAAGGGCGTGCCGGTGAACGATCGCGACTCCATCAAGTTTTTCCGCGATCACCTGACATTTCTTGACGAGGTGATGTCGGAAGAAAAGCGCAAGATGGGCCTGCTGGACCTGGCGACGCAGCTCAAATTCAAGCAGCAGGACTTCGCCAAAGACCAGGGCATCCAGCTTCACGGCGAGCTCAAGGACCGCAAGGGCAGCGAGGGCATCTGCCACTCGGTGATGCTGGAAACCTACGCGCTGCCGGGACAGGTAAACGTGGGCTCGGACTCGCACACGCCGCACGTCGGCGCCATGGGCTGCATCGCCTTCGGCATCGGCACCACCGATGTTTTCAATTCATGGATCACGAAAGATGTGCGGGTGAAGGTGCCGGAATCGGTGAAAGTGGTGATCCGCGGCAGGCGCAAGCCGAACGTCACTGCCAAGGACTTCATCCTCGCCATCCTCGCCATGGACTACGTGCGTAGCGGCCGTGCGCTGGCCAAGGTGATCGAATACGCCGGGGAAGCGGTGGAAGAGTTGAGCGTGGATGAGCGCGCCACCCTCACCAACATGGCGGCGGAAATCGGTGGGTTTACCGGCATCGTTGCGCCCGATGAGAAGGTGGTGGACTTCCTGGTGGAGCGGCGCGGCATGGATCGCGCCCAGGCGCAGAAGCTGGTTGCCGGCTTGCAAAGCGATTCCGATGCCGAGTACGCCCACGTCATCGAAATGAACGCCGAAGATATTTATCCCATGGTTGCCACGCCCGGCGATCCCGGCAACGGCAAGTTCGTGCGCGACCTGAACACGCCGGTGCCGATCGAGATCGCCTACGGCGGCACCTGCACCGCCGGCAAGAATGAAGACATGGACATGTACGCGCGCGTGCTCGCCCAGGCGCTCAAGCAGGGCAGGCGCGTGGCCGGCTCGGTGAAGTTCTACATCCAGTTCGGGTCGCAGGAGACGCGCGAGTACTGCGTGCGTCAGGGCTATCTCGACGTGTTCAAGCAGGCGGGCGCCATCGTGATCGAGCCTAGTTGCGGGGCCTGCATCAATGCCGGACCGGGCGTTTCCACCCGTCCCGACCAGGTGGTGATCAGCGCGCAGAACCGCAATTTTCCGGGACGCAGCGGCCCGGGACAGATGTATCTGGCGAGTCCTTTGACCGTGGCCGCCAGCGCGGTGGCGGGGTATATCACAGTGTACGAACCGGCTGCAGAGCGGGAGCCCGTGACCGCATAAGACGGGCGATCGGGTGATCGGATGATCGGGTGATCGAAAACCGGATCAGGACTAGTTGTGAGCTCGCCTGCTTTGCTACAATCCCCAGTTTCGATATAGATTCTTAGAGAGACCTAGAACCAGGGAGAGATAGAAATGGCATACGTAATCGCGGAACCCTGCATCGGCACCAAGGATACGGCCTGTGTCGATGCCTGCCCGGTGGACTGCATCCACCCCAAGAAGGATGAACCCGCGTACGCCGGCGAGGAAATGCTGTACATCGATCCGGTGGAATGCATTGACTGCGGCGCCTGCGTGCCGGTGTGCCCGGTGTCGGCGATCTTCGCCCTCGATGACCTGCCGGACAAGTGGAAAGCGTTCGCCGAGCGCAATGCGGCGTACTACGGCCGCACTCCGGCGTAATTCAGCCTGCGAGACTCGGATTTCGGCGCGCATTCCCGGTGGGGGTGCGCGCTTCGATTTTTGATAGCTGGTAGTCGGTAGCTCGGCCCGCTTTCCATCCCTGCGCCCGTCAGTTAGAATCATCGTTTGCCCGCGTTCGAACAGGCGATTTAGCCAGCTTATGCCGCTCAAGGTTTCCGAGGCGGTGGTGTTGCGCAGTTATCCGCTGCGCGAGGCCGACCTACTGGTGACGTTCTTCACCCGCGCCGAAGGCAAGGTTCGCGGGGTGGCGCGTTCGGCGAAGAAGTCGAAGCGGCGCTTCGGCGGCGCGCTGGAGCCGCTGACCTGCGTCAAGCTGTATTACGAGGACCGCGAGGGGCAGGACCTGGCGCGCATCGATTCGTGCGAGATCCTGGAATCGCCGCTGACCAGCGCGGTGGATTATCCGCGGGCGGTCGCGCTGGGACACATTGCGGAATTGCTGGATGAATTGCTGCCCGAGCGCGAGGCGAATGATGCGATCTTCCGGCTCACGGTTTCGGTGCTGCGGTCGCTGCGCGCCGGCGCCATCTGGATGCCGCTGACCTATTTCGAGGTGTGGCTGACGCGGCTGGTCGGATTTTTGCCGGAGCTTGGCGAATGCGTGGTTTGCGGCGCGTCGTTGAATGGAAACACCGGGGCCCCCGGCGAGTCCGGTTTTGACTCGACGGGGTGGAAGCGCGCCTTCTACCACGCGCTGGTGGACGGCCTGATGTGCCTGAGCGACAAGCGGCTGGCGTCGAGTGAAATCACGCCGGAATCGCGGGCGCTGGCGGCGGAAATGTTCCGTTCGCCGGTGGAAACGATGGCGCAGCAGGTGTGGCCGAAGTCGAAGGCTGGCGATTTGCGGAAATTCGTGATCCAGATTTTGGAGCGGCATTTAGAGAAGAAGCTGGTGACGGCGACAATGTTGGAAAAACTCAGCGATTAGCAATTGGCAATTAGCGAAACGAGAGTCCTGCCTGACGAAAGAGCACTTGAATCCAGCCAAGCAACACGCCCCTACCTTCCAGGAATTGATCCTGCGGCTGTCGAACTTCTTTGCCGACTACGGATGCGTGCTGCAACAGCCGCATGACCTGGAAGTCGGCGCGGGCACCATGGCGCCGGAAACCTTTCTGCGCGTGCTCGGGCCGCGGCCGTACAAGGTGGCGTACGTGCAGCCGTCGCGGCGTCCGGCCGATGGGCGCTACGGCGAGAATCCTAATCGCCTTTATAAACACACGCAGTTACAGGTAATCCTTAAACCTCCACCTGAAGATGTGCAGGAGCTCTACTTGCGCTCGCTGGAGGCCATCGGGATTGACCTGCGCCAGCACGACATCAAGTTCGAAGAGGACAACTGGGAATCGCCGACGCTGGGCGCGTGGGGAATCGGCTGGCAAGTGATGCTCGATGGCCTGGAGATCACGCAGTTCACCTACTTTCAGCAGTGCGGCCAGGTTGATCTCGACCCGATTTCGGCGGAGCTCACCTACGGGCTGGAGCGCATCGCTGCTTTCCTGCAGGACGTGGATTCGATTTACGAGATTGTTTGGGCACGCGATCCCAAGACCGGCAAAGAGGTCACCTACGGCGACGTGCGCCTGGCCGACGAGCTGCAGTTCTCGGTGTACAACTTCGAGCTGGCGGACGTGGACCGCGCCTGGAAGCACCTGGAGCTGTTCGAGGACGAGTGCAAAGAGCTGCTGGGCGAGTTCGCAAAACTTACGGCGGAGAAGAAAGAAGCAGGGAAGAAAGAGCGCACCGTGGATGAGGATTTTCCGGCGCACCTGCGGGAACAGATTCGCCGGTTCCCGGTGCTCCCGGCACTGGACCTGTGCCTGAAGTGCTCGCACCTGTTCAACATTCTCGACGCGCGTGGGGCGATCTCGGTTACGGAGCGCGTTGGCGTGATCGCGCGCATACGTCAGTTGGCGGTCGGAGTGGCGAAGGCGTGGGTGGCGCAACAGGAAGCTGCCGGCCGTCAGCTCTCAGCTATCAGCCACGAGAAACAAGCGGCGGTCCAGAAGGCTTAAACGATTTGACGTGTCCGGGGCTACACCCCGATGTGACCCACGTCACGCGCGCCCCGGCAAGCAGGTGGGAGAATGAGCGGTTTGCACAATGCCTGATTTCCTTCTTGAGATCGGACTGGAAGAAATCCCGGCGCGCATGATTGACGGCGCCGAGGCGGAGCTGCGCAAGCGCGTCGCCGACGTGCTGCAGCGCGAGTCGCTGGCGCAGAGTCCCGAGGTGGAGCCGTACTCCACGCCGCGCCGTGTGGCGGTGCTGGCGCGCGGGATCGCCGAGAAACAGGCGGATGCGGAAGAGCAGGTGCTGGGGCCGTCGGTCAAGGTTGCATACAAGGACGGCCAGCCAACCGCGGCCGCGCAGGCGTTTGCGCGCAAGGTGAATGTGGATGTGGCGCAACTGAAGTCAGTCACCACGCCGAAGGGCGAGTACCTGGCAGCCACGGTGACGCGCAAGGGGCGCACCGCGCAGGAAATCCTGGCGGAGGCGCTGCCCAAGGAAATCAACGCGCTCTACTGGGCGAAGAACATGTACTGGCGCGAGGGTAAGCCGGAGCGGTTCGTGCGCCCGGTGCGCTGGATGGTGTCTCTGCTTGGAGATCAGGTAGTGCCGCTGGAGTACGCGGGAATCAGGGCGGCTCGAAAATCGCGCGGGCACCGTTTGCTGGGACACGATGTTGAGGTCAAGGAGCCCGCGTCGTACGCCGCGGACCTGAAAGCAGCCGGAGTGTTCGCGCGGCGCGAGGAACGGCTGGCGCTGATCCGCAAAGAGCTGGACCGGGCGTGCCGGACGGTTGCGGGCGCGCGCTGGCGGGAAGACAAGGAACTGCTGGAAACAGTGGTCAACCTCACCGAATCCCCCTCCGTCATTCTCGGCAATTTCGAGCGCGAGTTCCTGTCACTGCCGGAAGAGGTGCTGGTCACGGTGATGCGTGACCACCAGAAATATTTCGCCGTCGAAGATGCGTCCGGGAAGCTGGCGCCGCATTTCCTGGCGGTGCTCAACACCGACGGCGATCCCAACGGAATTATCCGCCACGGGCACGAGCGCGTGCTGCGGGCGCGCTTCAACGACGCGCGCTTCTTCTGGACAGTGGACCAGAAACAGCCGCTGCGCGAGCGGGTGGAGCGGCTGAAGAATGTCACCTTCCAGAAAGATCTCGGCAGCTATTTCGACAAGACCATGCGGGTGCAGAAGCTGGCGAGCCAGATTTCGCAGACGCTAGAGGATGCTGGCGTCAAAGTGCGAGCGGGCATCGTGCACAAGGCGGCGCTGCTGGCCAAGACCGACCTTACGACCGAACTGGTGAAGGAATTCACCGAGCTGCAGGGAATCGTCGGCGGGCTATACGCGACGGCGCAGGGACTCGACGCTGCGATTGGCGACGCTATCTACGATCAGTACAAGCCGGAGTCCATGGAAGACGCGGTGCCGAGGACGCTGGAGGGAGCGGTGCTCTCGATTGCCGACAAGGCCGATTCGATTGCCGGGATGTTCGCCCTGGGACTGGTTCCGAGCGGCTCGAAGGATCCGTTTGCGCTGAGGAGACAGGCGAACGGGATCGTGAAGATCATCGCAGAGCACAAACTGGCGCTCAATCTGGGGCAGGTAATGTCCGATGCGCTCACCGGCTATGAGGGGTCGCAGGCAGCCCAGAAATTCACGGCGACGGCAGAGTACGGAGCCGCGGTTGCAAGCTTCCTCCGCGAGCGGCTGGAATTTTATCTTCGCGACGCGCTTGGTTTCGCTTATGACGTGGTGAATGCGGTACTCGCGGCCGGCGGAGATGATGTGGTGGACGTGGTCGCGCGGGCGCAGGCCGTTGCGAAAGTGCGGCCGTCAGAAGATTTCGAGGCCATTTCGGCGGCGTTCAAGCGGATCAAGAACATTTTGCGGCAGGCAAACGAGGCGGGAAAAGCGATCGCGCCGGAGTTCAAGGCCGATGCGGCTGCCGATGACGCTGAGCGAGCGCTGGCGAGTGAGGTGCAGCGCGTCGCGCCGCGCGTGCGCGATTTGTCGCAGCAGCGGGATTATGCGGGCGCGCTGTCGGAGATTGCTACCATCCGGCCGGCGGTGGATACATTCTTCGACAAGGTCATGGTGATGGTCGAGGACGAGCGCGTGCGGGCGAACCGGCTGGCGCTGTTGCAATCGCTGCTGAACGAGTTTTCGACGATTGCGGATTTTTCCGAGATTGTGACGGAGAAGAGATAACCACGAAGGGCACGAAGGAGCACGAAGGACTCGGACGCGGAAAAGCAGCGCGTCCTCGCTCACGGTGACAAGGGTTTAGGGTTTTTGGCGGCTTTGGGTTTGTGATATCGGGATCTGAAATTTATACGGCTTAATAGAAAAGGATGAACACATGAGCACTCCCACGATGGAAGTTGAGACTGAAAAAATGGCGACGACTCCGCAAGCAGGCGCGACCAAATACGTTTACTTTTTCGGCGAAGGCAAGGCCGACGGCAACGGGAAGATGAAAGACGTGCTGGGCGGCAAGGGCGCCGGTCTGGCCGAGATGACCAATGCCGCTCTGCCGGTCCCGCCGGGATTCACCATTCAAACCGAGGCCTGCCGCGAGTACATGCGCGGGCAGGTTGCGCCGGAGATGGACCGGCAGACCAACGAGGCGCTGGCGCGTCTGGAGAAGATCCAGGGCCAGAAACTGGGCGAGGGAAAAAATCCGCTGTTGGTGAGCGTGCGCTCGGGCGCCAAGTTCTCCATGCCCGGCATGATGGACACCATTCTCAACCTTGGCTTGAACGACACGTCGGTGGAAGCGCTGGCCAAGCGCAGCAACAACCCGCGTTTCGCCTACGACAGCTATCGCCGGCTGATCCAGATGTTCGGCAACGTGGTGCTGGAAGTCCCGAAACCCGCATTTGACGAGGTCTTCGAGAGCATCAAGAAAAAGAAGAAAGCCAAGCTCGACACCGACCTTGATGCCGCGGCGCTGAAGGACGTGATTGCCGAGTACAAGAAGGTGGTGAAGAAGCACACCAAGCGCGACTTCCCGCAGGAGCCGAAAGAGCAGCTCGTGATGGCGCGCGACGCCGTGTTCCGCTCGTGGATGAACCAGCGTGCCAAGACCTATCGCCGGATCAACAACATCGACGACAACCTGGGCACCGCGGTCAGCGTGCAGGCCATGGTTTTCGGCAACCTGGGCGAGACCAGCGGCACCGGCGTGGGCTTCACCCGCAATCCCGCCACCGGCGACAAGGAGTTCTACGGCGAGTTCCTGATGAACGCGCAGGGCGAGGACGTGGTGTCCGGCGTGCGCACTCCGGTGCACATCATCGAACTGCAGAAGATCATGCCCAAGGTGTACGACCAGCTCCGCGACATCACCACGCGGCTGGAAACGCACTACAAGGACATGCAGGACTTCGAGTTCACCATCCAGGACGGCAAGCTCTACATGCTGCAGACGCGCAACGGCAAGCGTACCGGGCGCGCCGCGGTGCGAATTGCGATCCAGATGGTGAATGAAGGTCTGATCACCAAGGAAGAGGGGTTCATGCGCGTCGAGCCGAACCAGTTGTACGACTTCCTGGTTCCGCGGCTGGACGAGAAGGGCGTCAAGATCGAAGTGCTGGCCACGGGCCTGCCGGCATCGCCGGGCGCGGCCGTCGGGCAGATCGTGTTCACCGCCGATGAAGCGGTGGTGAAAGCGGGCACGGGCAAGAAGAAGAACCCGGTGATCCTGGTGCGCGCCGAGACCACGCCGGAAGACATCCACGGCATGGAGGTGGCGGCGGGCATTCTGACTTCGCGCGGCGGCATGACCAGCCACGCGGCGGTGGTCACGCGCGGCATGGGCAAGTGCTGCGTCGCGGGCGCCGGCGACATTGGCGTCAACGAGCACCACAAGACAATGACGGTCAAGGGGCAGGAGTTCCACGAGGGCGACTGGATCTCGCTGGACGGAACGACCGGGCGCGTCATCAAGGGGCGGCTGAACACCGTGCCGGCGTCGGTGGACGATCCCGAGCTGCAAACCCTGCTGAGCTGGAGCGAGCCCTATCGCAAGATGGGGGTGCGCGCCAACGCCGATATTCCGCGCGACGCCATCCAGGCACGTGCGTTCGGAGCGGAAGGAATCGGGCTGTGCCGCACCGAGCACATGTTCTTTGCCGAGGACCGCATCGACCACATGCGCGCCATGATTCTCGCCAACAACGAGAAAGACCGGCGCGCCGCGCTGAAGAAGCTGTTGCCGATGCAGCGCGCCGATTTCGCCGGGCTGTTCCGGGCGATGGAAGGGCTGCCGGTAACCATCCGCCTGCTCGATCCGCCGCTGCACGAGTTCCTGCCCAAGCGCGAAGAACTGATGGTGGAGATCGCGGTGCTGGAAGCGACCAAGCCGAGATCTCCCAAGCTGAAAAACCTACGCAAGATCCTGGCGCGCGTGGAAGAGCTGCATGAGTTCAATCCCATGCTGGGCTTCCGCGGCTGCCGGTTGGGCATTGCTCTGCCGGAGGTCACGGAGATGCAGGCGCGCGCCATCATCGAGGCGGCGGTGCAGGTGGAGAAGCAAGGGGTCAAGACGCACGCCGAGATCATGATCCCGCTCACCAGCACGATGAAGGAAATGGAGCACCAGTCTGCCATCTGCCGCCGCGTCGCCGAGGAAGTGTTCGCGGAGAAGGAATTCCGCGTGCACTATCTCGTCGGCACCATGATCGAGCTGCCGCGGGCCTGCGTGATTGCCGACCAGATCGCCAAGGACGCCGAATTCTTCAGCTTCGGCACCAACGACCTGACGCAGACGACGTTCGGCTTCTCGCGCGATGACATCAACAAGTTCCTGCCGACGTACCTGTCGGAAGGGATCCTGAAGCAGGACCCGTTTGCCGTCATCGATCGCGAGGGCGTGGGCGATTTGGTGCGGATGGGCATCGAGCGCGGGCGCAAAACGCGGCCCAACCTGGAAGTCGGAATCTGCGGCGAGCACGGCGGCGAGCCTGCCTCGGTGGAGTTCTGCTACCTGGTCGGGATGGACTACGTTTCCTGCTCCCCGTACCGCGTACTCACGGCGCGTCTGGCGGCGGCACAGGCCGCGGCCGGCGAAAAGCTGGGAGCGGAGGCGGGAAGAACGAAATAGTTGTCAGTTGCTAGTTGTCAGCGAAAGGCCGGGCAGAAACGCCGCGGCCTTTTGCTTTTTCACAAAACAATTTCGTTTTGTACACTCGGTTGACGTTGGCGAGTTCTGTTGTACGATTTGGGCAAAGAGTTCGGAGGGCGTGAAATGAAGGCGAGAGTCGTGCTGTGTGTGACGGTGATTCTTTTGGCTGTGGTGATGATGCCGGCGCAGATGACGCAGAAGGATTTCCTGCTGCTCGACAACGGCGACAAAATCCTGGTGAATTTCCCCGCCGGGTCCAGTGGAACCATCCAGGTGAAGAGCCTGAGCGCGAGATCGCGCGTGGACATCGAGAACACGGCCAAGCGCGGCTTCGATATGTTCATGGTGACGGCCAAGGACGGCTGGAAGACCTATCCCGGCAAGGTGGACGGCGCCAACGTCGCGATCACTCTGCGCGAGGCGCAGGACAACAAGAAAGACCTGGCCACGCCGGATCTTCCGTTTGATTCCGATGCGGTGGTGCGCATCGTAAACAGCGCGGCGCCGCGCATCGCCGGCGGCGACAACCGCAAGCGCGGCACCAGGTGTCCGGTGGATAACGCGCTGTTGGACTGGTAGGTAAAGTTGTGAGTAACTCGAACTGGTTTTAAAAATCGGTTTTTGGGTAGGGCACGGCGGAACTTGTCCCGAGCGAAGCCGAGGGAGCCGTGCCGCTCGAGGCCGCAAAAATAGTGGGCTTTAGCCCCTGAGGAATATTTTCCCTGAGGCCAAAATAATTCTTGAAACCGGATCTCGGGACTCGCGACTCGCAACTATTCAGTGCGTTTGCTGCAGGCGCGCGATGAGTTTTTGCGCCAGGTTTTCCTCGGATTCGGACCACAGCACGCGGCCGGTTACGCCGCAGTTCTTCTCCACCGCATTGCTGAAGTTAATCAGCTTCTGAACGTTGGCGCGGATGCGCGGCTCGGAGACTTCGGTGAGGTCAACGCCCTCGAAGAGGAAGGGCGTGTCGAGTCCGAAGTCAACCTGGATGTGACCGCTCTCCTGGTAGATTCCTTCGTCGAATTCCACCCCGTGGGCGATGAACTTCACCTGGCGCGGTTCGACGATCCACTCGGCGCTTCCTTCCGATTGCACCCACAGGTCCCAGTAGCCTTCCAGCAGGTAGGCGTGATCGTCGTGCAGCATGTCGGCGACGATGGCGATGGCCAGCTCGGGATCGATCCCCGGATGAAAACGCCGCTCCAGGATGGTCGGCTCGCTCCAGGAGACGGGGTGCACGGCAACAGCGGACACACCGGGCCGCGAGGCCGAGAACAAGAACTGGCGCAGCACCGAGAGCATGCGCGGCATGATGGCGGACTCACGGAACTGAGGAAACCAGAGGCTGAGATAAAGCGGGTCGGCCATGCCGACTATTTTATATGGCGATGAGCGAGGAGAAGATTGGTGATTTGTGAAACCTGCCAACGACACCGACTGCGCAGACCGGTTGAGCTTTGACAGTGGAAGAAAGTGACTGCTACGATGAATGGTTCGGCTGGAATTTCCCGCCCAGCAAGCGTCCCCGTCGTCTAGCCCGGCCTAGGACATCGCCCTTTCACGGCGGTAACGCGGGTTCGAATCCCGCCGGGGACGCCAAGATTCCAAAGGTGTTTAGCTCAGCTTCGATCTGTCACCCAAATTACCGGTCACGCTGCGGTCACGATAAAACAGCAGTTTAGTCGTTTGCGTAGGGAAAAAGCGGGCCAGGCCACCGCTTCAGAGATTCCAGCGGGGGAGCCAGGCTCACGTCGCCACCGCGTGCGTGTTGCTTCGCGCCGGGCAGACTGCGGCCCCGGCAACGAATCCGCAACGCAGTCGGAGCGCCCATTCTGGGGTCCCATTTGCAAACTGCCAAGCCCCACCCCCGCGCTCCTCGGCGAAGGGGATTGTTTTCGTGCTGACCCTCACACACCAGGGCTGGATATGGGACTTGAAGCGGCTTCAAGAGAACGAAGGTGCGGCGGTAATGAAACCGTGCTATATGGGAAGAAAGAAAAAGCCCCGATGCCAGTCGGGGCCTTGGGATTGTGCGGCGTACCCAAGCGCACATTAGCGCCGGAGCCGGGTTGTGTCAATCCCCGAATGCGATACTTTCATTCCCGCTAGTGAATCACTGTCTTTGGCCGATCTGGAGATTGCACTATGAGAGCGAGCATATCGAGTGGCAATCTTAGCTGTAGTACACCACCTTCCAGAAGCTCAAAAGAGGGTGAGAATTCTTCGAATCTGTCTAGGGAGACTCTGATTAAGTTCTCCACTTTCCACAAGTACTCAAGCTAAAGTGCAGCCAGATGAAGCCTCACAACAAACAGAGGACACTGGCGATGATGACCGGCTTTGAGCGGTAC